>DASQZD010000038.1:0-74542 GCA_035638855.1 Nodularia sp. (in: cyanobacteria)
ACACTGTTGTGCCGATTCGGATGACTGTGGTTAAACTCGCAGCTGGAGGTCTTTTGGTTTATGCGCCAGTTGCTCCCACTGTTGAATGTGTCCGTCTAGTTAATGAGTTAGTCACCAAGCATGGTGATGTTAAGTACATCATTCTGCCAACGAGTTCTGGTCTAGAACATAAAGTTTTTGTCGGTCCTTTTGCCAGACGCTTTCCACAAGCACAGGTTTTTGTGGCTCCCCATCAATGGAGTTTTCCGCTCAATTTGCCGCTGAGTTGGCTGGGTTTTCCCCAAAAACGCACTCAGGTACTTCCATTCGATAGTAGCCAAAGTCCTTTTGCTGATGAGTTCGATTATCAGGTGCTGGATATCGATTTGGGACGGGGTTCTTTTGCAGAAGTGGCATTTTTTCACAGGCGATCGCACACTCTGCTGCTGACTGATTCTATACTGTCCGTACCAGAAGAACCACCTACTATCACCCAATTAGACCCATACCCCTTGCTGTTTCATGCTAGAGATCATGCTAGGGAAGCGATCGCAGATCATCCCGAAAATCGCCGCAAGGGATGGCAACGTATTTCACTGTTTGCCGTTTATTTTCGTCCTCATGCCCTGGAAATGACTGGATTATGGCAAATGTTTGGCGACGCTTTTAAAGCACCACAGCATTCACCACAGGCTTATTTTGGTTTATTTCCCTTTCGCTGGCGAGAGGACTGGCGGCGGTCATTCCAAATCCTCCGAGGTAATGGACGTATATTTGTTGCGCCGATCCTACAAATCCTGATTTTGCCCCAAGCACCAAGACAAGTCCTGATCTGGGCAGATCAAGTTGCAACTTGGGATTTTCGCCAAATTATCGCCTGTCATTTTGATTCGCCTATTCAGGTCAGTCCCGCTCAATTCCGCCAAGCATTCAATTTTCTAGAAAAGCAACCCGTTTTAAATGAGGACTTATTTGGAAACACAAACCAGCCTCTGTCGCCGGAAGATATGCAATTCATCCGAGAACTTGAGGCGAATCTAACTAAGCAGGGGATCGCAAAGCCACCTCAAGAGAAAATTTAACTACCAACCAGCGATTTGAGATGCGCCGTAAATCTGGCATTTTGCAAAGCTTGCACTGTGATCCGAGAATCTTGCACGCAAAATTGCCAACCCAAACGCACAAATTGGCGAGAATTTTCTGATTGGACAATTCCAATCACTGGCATATTTGCCTTTGCTTTATCCCCTGACTGTTCTTGTAAAATTGTTTGCAAACGGCGTAGTTCTTCGATGTCACCTGCTTGTTGAGGATTTAGTTCAACCATCACCATTTTTACTGTCTCGACTGGTTCTACATCTTCAACAATCAGTTGAGTTTGGTCATCTCGCCGATCTACTTTACCCCAGAGAATTAACCTGACATCAACTATAAGTTGCTCACTGATGCGTTCATAAGTTTTGGGAAAAACAACGGCTTCCGATTGTGCAGTTAAATCTTCTATTTGTAAAATTGCCATTTGATCGCCTTTTTTTGTCATTACTTTTTTGACATTATTCAGCATGATCACCGCACAAATTTTTGTATCTTCTCTTTGTTCGTTCAGTTGAGAAAGGTTAATAGGACTCAGCAGTGATGCGGCTTGCCTTAAAGCTTTTAATGGATGGTCTGACACATAAAAACCCAGCAATTCTTTTTCCTTGCGTAACTTTTCTTGTGGGAGAAAATCTGACACAGCTTCAGCTTTAGGAACGGCTTCAAAAGCATTACTCGCTGTTTGATTATTAGTATCAGTAAAACTACCACTTAATAAATCAAAGAGATTTCCCTGACCGCTAGCCCGATCTTTATCGCGGGATTGCGCCCAATCGTAAACCAGTTCTAAATCATTAATTAACTGTTGACGGTTTGATTCAATTTTGTCAAAGGCTCCACAGTAAATTAAAGATTCCACAGTCCGGCGGTTAACAGCACGCAGATCCACGCGATCGCAAAAATCAGCGAGTGATTGAAATTCGCCGCCCTCATTTCTGGCTAACAAAATAGAGGCGATCGCATTTTGTCCCACGTTCCGCACTGCTGTAAATCCAAATAAAATCTTGCCGGCGGCTGGTGTAAAATCTAGACCAGAACGATTAATGTCTGGTGGGTCTATTATTATCCCCATATTCGCGCAGTTATTAATATATTTCTGCACTTTATCTGTATCGCCACTGTTAGCCGTCAACAGCGCCGCCATATACTCTAAGGGATAATTAGCTTTTAAATATGCAGTTTGATAAGTGACATATCCATAGGCAGTTGAATGAGATTTATTGAAACAATTAGAGGCGATTAAACCATTTTTAATTGTAAAATTATGGTCACGCTCAACCCCAATGTCATAGACATTTTCTCTGCCTACAAATTTACGAGCAGTTATTTTGACCATTTTTTCCAACCTCAAAAAAAATAAGTAAAAGGGAGTGGGGAGTGGGGAGTGGAGAGTAGGGAGTAGGGAATGACCAGTTTTTTCACCCCTGTGTCCGGCGCTCCTGCTTCTTGTTGGACTCGCTCAAGATAATTCTAGACCTCAATAGGTGTTTTCACTTCATCAAGAGTAACGGATGCTGGAGCAAACCCTGTATTACCAATGATTTTTGGCACTGCGATTGATGCTGAGGCGAATAGTGCTAATATAGTCAAAATATAAGATAAGTAGACCACGTAAAAAGTATTTCCGAGTTGAAATACTGCGTCAGCCAATCCAGCGATTTCGTAGTCTACCAACTAAATAAACACACAAAACCGGTTTGTTATAGTACGGCAGGACAGTCCGGATTTTAGGCTTGGGGAGAAAATGCCTCTACTTTGATATGTCATGTCAAAGCAAGCAGCTTCGTAGAACCAAGAATTTCCTGATTTATAATCAGGGAAGTGTCAAAATTGAATGTCTGGGTAAAAGTTAACAGGATTAGATTAAGGAAACTCATGTCCCGATATAGAGGGCCACGCCTCAGAATTGTACGTCGCTTAGGCGAATTGCCAGGATTAAGTCGTAAAACTGCTAGACGCGCCTATCCTCCAGGCCAACATGGTCAGAACCGCAAAAAACTTTCTGAGTATGGAGTCCGTCTTCAAGAAAAGCAAAAGATTCGGATGAACTACGGTTTGACCGAAAAGCAACTGTTGCGCTATGTGCGTAAAGCTAGACGCGTAACTGGTTCTACCGGACAAGTGCTGCTACAAATGCTAGAAATGCGCTTGGATAATACCGTGTTTCGTTTGGGTATGGCTCCCACGATTCCAGCCGCTCGCCAGCTGGTAAATCACGGTCATGTCACAGTTAACGGTAAGCGAGTCGATATTGCTAGTTACCAGTGCCGTCCCGGTGAAGTAGTTGCAATCAGAGACCGCGAAGCTTCGCGGAAGTTGGTAGAAGCCAATTTGCAATATCCCGGTTTAGCCAATCTCCCCAGTCATCTGGAATTTGATAAAGCTAAGTTGACTGGTAAAGTTAACAGCGTCATTGAGCGAGAATGGGTGGCGTTACAAGTTAATGAACTGCTTGTTGTGGAATACTACTCACGTCAAGCGTAGTTATTAGTCTTTGGTCATGGGAGTGCGGATTTAATCAAGTACAGAACCTCACCCCCAGCCCCTCTCCTTATTAAGGAGAGGGGAGTTTGTGACTCAAATCAAAGACGGGGTAAGGTCAAAAACCAAATTTGTAGGTTATTTAATTCACAAATAACAAATGACAAATGACCAATGACTAATGACTAACCACCAATTTGCGACATGGTACGGCTGTAAAGACCAGCAGTACCAGAGTCGCGCCCTTTAAAGTTAATTTCTGGTTTGATTCCTAATAGCTGTTTGACTTGCTCTTGTAGTTGGTCAGTGGTAGTACCAGCACGCAGCGCCGTTTTTAAATCAATTTGCCCAGTTTCATTGAGTAGACACGGACGCAGCCAACCATCGGCAGAAAAGCGCATCCGGTTACAGCGATCGCAAAAACATTCTGACATCTGACTAATAAATCCCAGGGTTCCCTTCGCACCTGGAATTTGAAATACATCAGCAGGACCCGCACCAGAGATTTGGGATTTTGTCAAGCCCCAGCGCTGGCGGATGCGTTGGCGTAAGTCTTCCGAAGATACCCAACCGCGATCGCCAAATAAATCGCCATTACCAATAGGCATAAACTCAATAAACCTGACGTGCCATTGCTTATCAATGGTTAAGGCAGCTAAATCGATAATTTCATGGTCATTGACACCAGGAATCACCACTACATTCAGCTTCAAAGGGTTAAATCCTACGCCATAGGCAGCTTGAATCCCTCGCCAAACTTGTTGCCAACGAGAACGACCACGATTGCCGATAATGTGATCAAAGGTATCTGAGTCCAGGGAATCCAGGCTAATATTTATCCGCCGGAGACCAGCATCATAGAGGTTTTGCGCTTGCGAGGCTAATAAAAACCCGTTGGTAGTCATAGAGAGGTCTTGGGTTTGGGGTAAGGATGCGATCGCCTTAACCAACTCCACTACACGGGGGCGCAGCAACGGTTCCCCACCCGTCAACCGAAAGCGGGTAAAACCCACAGGAATAAATACCTCTTGAATCAGCGTCAGCAATTCTTCATCAGTTAATAATTGTTGCTTGAGGAGATAATCTAATTCTGCCCCCTCTGGCATACAATACTGACAACGAAAATTGCAGCGATCAATGAGGCTAATGCGTAGATAGTCTACCTGGTTCATGGTTTGGCATTTATTTTCTATCCTACATATAGCAGTCCTAAATCATTTCTGAACCTCTTCACTTGGCGACCTTCTCCCAAGGGGAGACGCTGCGCGGTAAGCGAAGCTATGCCGAAGGCTTTAGGCGACTTGGCGGTTCGATAAATTCATAAATCAAATAGGATGGCTATATAGCAAAATGCTAAGAGTTAGGTCAGTTTATTTCCCCCGCCTGCCCCCTATCCTCTTTATGGACGGTTAATATCTTGCAGGTCAAGAGCATAATTCAATCGCAGCACATTGACTCCCGGCTCACCAAAAATCCACAGAAATCTTCCATCAGTATACTGATTAATTAAAGGTAAGATTTCATCCTCTTTGATATCACGGGCGCTAGCAACTCGGCTCAACTGCTGCCTTGCTGCACCCAAAGAAATATGTGGATCTAAGCCAGAACCAGAACTATAAATTAAATCAGCAAGGGGTTGAATATTCTCTTCTTGCAATTGAGTTGCTTGTTCGACAATTCGATCTAGCAGTGCTGGATTACTAGGAGCAAGATTACTAGCACCAGATATGCCAGTTGGACTGGCCTGTTCTCCTTGGCTATATCTCACACTACTGGGACGACCGTGAAAATAACCCTCCGTGGTGAATCTCTGACCAATTAAAGCAGAACCAATTGCTTCTTTTTGTATATTAACCATAACGCTACCATTAGCTTGAAATGGAAAAAAAGCTTGACCCATGATCAAGATTGCCAAAGGATAGATAATTGCCGTTAGTAACCAAAGCACCAGAGTCATGCGAATAGCTGTGATGGTTTCTCCAATAAAATTCATAAAAATTCCTCTTGCTGCTCAATATAATTTTCAATTGTTAACTAGACTTGATCCCTGGGGAATAGTTAATAGTAAAAAAGTCCGCAGTAGATGACATGATATCTATCAAAACTTTTCCTATACTCAAGTTATTTATCTTATTTACGACATCTTGTGAAAATAAAATATGCGTTATCACCGAACCCTTGTAGAGACGTTCCATGGAACGTCTCTACATTCTTTGTCACCAGATGTCTAATAGAGTAAAAACTAAAAGTCAATTTGATTATCTATACCCACCCTGTTGTCGCAATTAGCATATCTATCAATTTAATCGCGATAAACGGTGCAAGTACCCCACCTAATCCATAAATTAAGAGATGGCGTTGTAACAGTTGATTAGCTGTCAAGTATTTTAACTGCACACCTCGCAAAGCGAAGGGAATGAAAGCCACAATAATTAAGGCATTATAAATTAGTGTCGATAATAGAGCAGAATTAGCACTGGACAAATTCATAATATTCAAACTTTGCAGATTAGCGGCGGTAAAAATGAATGGGATAAGTGCAAAGTATTTACCAATATCATTAGCCAGGGAAAATATAGTCAAAATTCCACGAGTAGTCTGTAATTGTTGACCAATACTGACGATATCAATCAGCTTTGTGGGATCAGAGTCCAAATCTATGATGTTCGCTGCTTCTTTAGCAGCTTGTGTCCCTGTATTCATGACCACACCGACATTTGCCTTTGCTAGTGCGGGAGCATCGTTAGTACCGTCTCCTGTCATGGCGACTACTTTACCTGCGGCTTGTTCTCTGTGAATAACGCTGACTTTCTCCTCTGGTGTAGCTTCAGCAATAAACTCATTTACTCCGGCGGCGTGGGCTATCACAGCTGCGGTAATCTGGTTGTCCCCAGTCAGCATAATAGTATTGATCCCCATCCGGCGTAACTGCCCAAAACGCTCGCGGATACCAGGTTTAATGATGTCTTTAAGATAAATCACACCATAAATTTCGGCATCGAGACAAACTGCTACGGGTGTACCTCCTTGTTGGGAAATCCTTTGGTAGACAGCATTCAGTTCTGGGGGTACTTCTCCATTACGGAGACGAATAAATTCTTTAATGGCTCCTACTGCTCCCTTACGGGCTTCACGTCCCCCAGACAAGTTTGTGCCACTCATGCGGGTGGCTTCAGAAAATTCCACGCCCACTGCTTGGTTGGGATCAAAATCAAATCGTGCGCCCAAGCTTTGTGCCAGTCGGATAATTGATTTTCCTTCAGGTGTATCATCAAATACACTGGCTGCCAAAGCAATATGAGCCATTTCGTTTAATGAGTGGCCATTCACCGGGATCAACTCTTCCGCCAAGCGATTACCAAGGGTGATTGTGCCTGTTTTGTCGAGAATGAGAATGTTAACATCGCCACAGGCTTCCACGGCTTGTCCAGAGGTGGCAATGATGTTAAATTGGGCAACCCGATCCATGCCTGCAATACCAATGGCACTTAATAATCCGGCGATGGTAGTGGGAATCATCGCTACCAACAGAGCGATTAAAATTGTGACACTGACTGGACTCTCAATATAGTAAGCAAGTGCGGGCAAGGTGGACACAACCAACAGACAGACTAAGCTCAAAACGGCTAGTAAGATTGTCAAGTTAATTTCATTCGGTGTTTGACTACGTTTTTTTCCTTCTAATAAGGCAATCATATGGTCAATAAACCCTTTATCTGGGTCAGATGTGATGCGAACAATCAGTTCATCAGAGATAACCCGTGTACTACCGATGACCGAACCGGCAACATCTGAGCCAGATTCTTTGAGGATTGGGGCTGTTTCCCCAGTAATTGCTGATTCATCTACCGAGGCCACACCCATGATGACTTGGCCATCAGCAGGAATCATGTCGCCCGCTACCAAATAAACGGTGTCATTTTCTCTGAGACTAGTAGAAGGAACTTCGGAAATTGTGCCATCGTTCGCCAGTTTTTTGGCGATTGTCTCTGACTTCTTGGCGCGCAAGGCTTCGGCTTGGGCTTTACCCCCTCCTTCTGCCAATGCTTCGGCAAAATTCGCTAGCCAAACAGTGAGAAACAATATTGCTGTTAATAAGCCATTAAAAAGTTGTGGGTTATTCTCTGGGGCTGGTCCAACTAAGTTGGGTGCAATGGTGAATACTAGGGTGACAAGTGTCCCCAGCCAAACCAAAAACATGACGGGATTTTTAATGGCATACCTGGGATGAAGCTTGACAAAAGCATCCCTGATGGCTCGGAGATAGAGTCTTTTGGGATTTATCTTGGCTTTTTTGAGGGCTTGGCGGCGATCGCCAGAACCAAAGCCTGATGATTTAGCTTTAGAAGTAGGTGCAACGTTCATTTTATCTGGGGAGTAGGGAGTGGGGATTGAAGAGGCAGGGGAGCAGGGAGCAGGGGGGAGTTGGAAATTAGCTTACACTCTCGGCTGCTTAACAACCTTTCCTCTTCTCCTCTGCACCCTTATTTTTAACTACCCGCAGCTAGTTTAAAACCCTCGGCAATGGGGCCTAAAGCTAATATGGGAAAGAAAGCTAACATTCCCAAAATCACGACTAATCCAGCTGTGGCAGTGGTAAATAAGAGCGAATCTGTTTTGAGGGTATTAGGGGTTTCTGGTATTGTTGGTTTACGAGACATCCCATCAGCTAAGAGCAAAAGGGCAATCATCGGAATGTAACGCCCGGCAAACATAGTCACACAGGTACTTAAATTCCACCATAGGGTGTTGTTGTTCAATCCCTGTAAACTAGAGCCATTATTTGCACCAGCTGAAGCATATTCATAAACTACTTGGGATATGCCGTGAAATCCTGGGTTACTAATGCCAGAGAGGGAAAAAGGATAAGCCAATGTAATGGCACTGGGAATTAAAACCACAATGGGATGAATCAGTACTACCACCGTGGCGAGGATGATTTCTCGCCGTTCAATTTTGCGTCCTAAAAATTCTGGGGTGCGTCCCACGAGTAATCCGGTCAAAAACACAGTCAAAATTAGGTAAACAAATAGGTAAGCTGTCCCAGTTCCTTGTCCTCCCCAAATCATTCGCAGGAATAAGTTGAATAAGGTGGAAAATAAGCCGGATGGCATCAACGAATCATGCATCCCATTCACCGCACCGCACATGGTGGCGGTGGTGATGACTGCCCAGAGTGCTGTTTGTGTCAAACCCAATCGAATTTCCTTGCCTTCTAAATTCGGCTGTTCTAATCCCAATGTGCCATTGATGAGGGGATTACCTTGTTGTTCTCCGCCGACTGCTATCCAAATGAGAATCACAAAGACTACAAATACCATCCAGAATAGCAGCGTAGCCTGTTTGATATTTTTAGCAAATATGCCGTAGGTGTAAATTAAGGATGCTGGAATGGCAATCATGGCGATCATTTCGATTAAATTAGTAGCGCCATTCGGATTTTCAAAGGGGTGGGCTGAGTTAACGCCAAAAAAACCGCCGCCGTTATCACCCAACATTTTAATCATCTCAAAGGACGCTACTGGCCCTCTGGCAATATATTGGGTTCTGCCCTCCAAGGTTTGTACAACTAGGGTTTGATCTAATGTTTGCGGTACACCTAAGAAAACTAAGGCGATCGCTCCTATGACTGAGATCGGTAGTAATATCCTCGTAATGGCACGAGTCAGATCAACGTAAAAGTTACCCAGTTTTTTGCCTGTCAAGCCGCGAATAAAGGCAATTCCTACCGCTAAACCTGTGGCTGCTGAGGTGAACATCAAAAAGCCTAAAGCTGCTACCTGGCTAAAATAACTTAAGGTGGTTTCGCCTGTGTAGTGTTGCTGGTCGGTATTAGTGACAAATGAAACAACTGTGTGTAGCAATGTATCCCAGCTAGGCGCATCAAAGTTATTGGGATTCCAGGGTAGTAATCGCTGAGAAAATATTATTGAGTATACTAAAATACTCATTGCCAAATTACTATACAGTACTGCCCGAATATACTGCCCACCCGTGAGTAGCTTGCCGCCGTAGGCATCATCTTTACTCCGAACACCTGCTAAAACGAAGAAGCTGCGCTCTATAGGGTTCATTAAAGGATCAAGCAGGGTTCTTTCTCCCAGAAAAACCCGCGCTATGTATCTTCCCAAAACCCTAACGATTGCTATAACAATACACAGCGTTAAGCCGATTTGCAAAAAACCTTGTCCCATTTATTTCGCACTCAGTTCAAGTTCAATGATAGAAAGCTAATTATTTATATTGATCAAATGAATTACTCTGTAATTAAATCACGAGCATGGTAATGGCTCTTATATTTAACCTCAATGGATTGGCTTTTTGCAGTTATTACTATTTTTCAGATTCTTTGGCAAGTTTCCGCAAAAATATCGTAATTTTACTCTTATATGCCTTGTTAATCTCACTTGGTTATACAATAAATTACTGAAATTTGCTAATTTAAAATACACTATGATCTCAGATACATTTATTACATCAGACCTAGCGGTTGTATATATTTACACTAAATATTATCTATAGCCGGAAACTAAACTGAAAGTTAGCAAAGAATTATATTGCATATTGATTTCGAGATGCAAGGGATATCATGCGTCCTTGTCTCCAGCCACCTTTGGGACTAGTAGCAACTGCGGTTTAGTGGCGTAGAAACAAAACTAGCTATGCAGGCTAGTTAGACATCTTCAGATAAAAATGGTATCGATAGACAAAATATTAAGTTATATGGATTAATTACGAAAGAAATATGAGGAAAATTAGCAATAAGAGAATGTCGATTATATAAAGTTTATCAAGGGGTGAGCGGAAGTGAAATTAAAATTTCATGTAGTCTTGCTTCACTTGCAGGCTGAATTTTATGACTAGGTAATTATCTCAATGTCATAGAGCTTACTTTAGTTTTTTACCCTTTTGAATAATCCGAGAGTTGCTATGTATCAACCATATTTATCTCCCGATGATTTACCATCCAATAAAACAACGCAACTGAGTGTAATTTGGCTAACCCAATTAGAAGAAGCCACGAAAAACAGCTTTTTCTTCGCGTGTAAGCAGAGAGTAAGGATTTTGTTATCGAGTTGTCACTGGTATTTCAAAGTCAATAGCGGTATTCTGATCTTAATTTTGGTCTGTCATGATCTCAAAAGCTATCAGCATCTGATGACGACTATTCCTTATTTAGCCAATACATTAAAACGATTTGCTAACCACGCTAAAATTAGTGTTAGTTCTCCAGTTAATGAAGGTATACCCTGGATGGTTAACATTAATGATGTATGGACTGGGGAAGATTCATTTTAGTATTTAAACACCAGTTGTGAAGCCTCGATTGTAGAGATGTAGAAATGTTACTTCTCTACACCAAATTACTGCAAATATCATCTGAGTGAGGTATACAAGGGCGGGCAGGATGCCTACCCCACAAGAGTTTAATGTAATTTAAATATGCAAACTAGATCTTTTTCAGGTTACATGATATTTAAGGGATCTACATCTATAGTTAAACTGACAGAATCAGGACAAAGCGATCGCACTGATTCCCAATCAGGTAAATTTGGTAAAGCATCGGGATCAAACTTGAGCATAATTTGCCAACGATAACGGTTAGCTACGCGCACAACACTGGCTGGGGCTGGGCCGAGAATATCAAATCCTTCGCTAGAACTTAAAGCTGTGGCGATAATTTGTGCTGTGTTCTGGACTTGAATGGGATCTAAACTACTCAAGCGCAATAAAATTAACCGTCCATAGGGGGGATAATTAAGCGCTTGGCGTTCTTCTAATTCTGTTTGGGAAAAAGACTGATAATCATGTTGTTGTACCGCCCCAATGACCGGATGTTCTGGGGTGTAAGTTTGCACAATCACGCGACCGGGATCATCGCCTCTACCAGCGCGACCGGCTACTTGAGTCAGGGTTTGAAAAGCTCGTTCGCTGGCGCGATAGTCTGATAAATGCAGCAAACCATCAGCAGAAACAACGCCGACAAGTGTCACCTGGGGTAAATCTAAACCTTTGGTAATCATTTGCGTTCCTACTAATAAATGAGCTTCACCGTTAGCAAATCGAGTCAGGAGGGTACGGTGTGCGCCTTTGTTGCGGGTGGTATCGCTATCAAAACGAATATAACTCAACTGCGGAAACTGTTTTGCTAATTCTTGGGCGACGCGCTGAGTCCCGCTACCAAAGAATTTGAGGTATGGGGAACTGCATTCGGGACAGTGGGGAGGATGCGATCGCGTATAGTTGCAATAATGACAGCGTAGTATTTGCGGCGCTCCTTCCTCAGTCTGGTGATAGGATAGCGACACATCACAATGGGGACATTCCATCACATATCCGCAACTGCGACAAGAGACAAAAGTACTGTGTCCCCGGCGATGGATAAATAAAATTCCCTGTTGTTGCTTTTCTTGTAGCTGCTGTAATGCTGCTTGTAGCGGTCTACTAAATATTGAACGATTTCCCTGCTGTAACTCAAGCCGCATATCTACTAATTCCACTGGTGGTAATGGCCGGGAGTTGATGCGTTCGGGGAGGGATAGGTAATAGGAGTGGGTTAACCTCTCCCCCAACCCCTCTCCTACAAGGAGAGGGGAGTTAGTTTGAGTTTCCCCCATTCCCTTGTAGGGAAGGGGGGCTAGGGGGGTTAGGTCTGTTGTATCCGTTGATATTGGGGAGTTGGTGAGATTTACCCAACTTTCTAATGAAGGGGTGGCGGAACCGAGAATTAAGGGACAATTTTCTAATTCGGCGCGCCATTGGGCGACGGTGCGGGCGTGGTAGGTGGGGATGGGCGAATCTTGTTTAAAGCTGCTGTCGTGTTCTTCGTCTAAGATGATTAAACCTAAATTGGGTAATGGGGCGAAAATGGCGCTACGAGTCCCGATGACGATTTGGGGTTCTCCAGTGAGCATTTGTCGCCAAGTGTCATACCGTTCTCCTTCGGAAAGGGCGCTGTGATAAACGCTGACTTTACCGCCGAAACGAGCGCGGAAACGGTCTGTTAGCTGGGGTGTGAGGCCAATTTCGGGAACTAAGACGAGGGCAGATTTTCCTTGATTAAGTAAAGGTGCGATCGCCTGTAAATATACCTCTGTTTTGCCTGAACCTGTAATCCCATGTAACAAGACTTGAGCAAATCCATTCAGGGGTTGTATAGTCCTTAAGGCATTTGCTTGGTGAGGATTTAAAGTTTTGGGGCTGTCTGGGACTAATGCTAGTCCCTGTTCTGTTCGCAGCACTTCTTTGTCTTCGATGACGATGTAACCCTTTTGTGCCATCGTCTTTAGGGTAGAGGAACTAGCATGACAAATTTCCAATAGTTCGCTTTGCCATAATTCTCCGCCACGTCGCCGCAATACTTCCAAAATTTCTCGTTGGCGAGTTGTTAAATCACCATCAATGTCACCAATCAAGGTGACGGCTTTTTGTAGTTTTGGGCGATTTAGTCGCGGTGGTTCTAAATAACTTTCTACTAACTCAAATCGCAACAATTCCCGCACACCTCTATAGGCTGTTTTAACTTTTTGTTGGAGGTAGGTGAAACTATAGTCTCCGGCTGGTTGAGATTGTAAAAGGTTTAAAACTTGCTGGGCTGGGGGAGTCAGGAAAGTTAAAGATGAGGAATTTTGTCTTTTGATTTCTGCGTCTGGAAGCAAACGGATACGACGTTGCGATCGCCCCAGTAACCCCGGCGGTAATGCGACCCGGATCACTTGAATTAAAGGCGTATAGTAATATGCAGCTACTCGATTTAATAATTCCCAATAGGTCGTGGGGAAGAAGCCTTCGCTAACAATATCTTCTACTTCTTTGATTTTTTCTGGTGGTAGATCGATATTTACTTCTGTCAATAAACGAATGGCGATCGCCCCCACTTTTTGAGTACCAAATGGCACACTTAAGATATCACCGAGTTTTATTTTTAACTGCGTTGGTAATCGATAGGTAAATAGTCCTGTAGTTCCTGGACAGTCGACCAGGACTTCAATCCATCGATTTACATTTTCAGCTTGGTAAGTTTCTCCAGGTTCCGCAACCACCAAATTCAGTAAATTTATGCCAGTTTGATACATGATTTTGCAATTTTATAGACAAACGTTTCTATTACTTTTACTTAGTCCTTTACAGTTCACCTAGCTTTATGAAAAAATTTTATTTATTGGAAGTAAAATGTATTTCATAATACTTTTGTGCGACATAATATTTGATAAGTTTCCCTTTATGTAATTTACCAGACAATTTTGTCTTAACAATCTGTGCCATAAATATTTAAAGTCCGCTATAAAGAATAAAATTCTCTTTCTTTGAGATTTCCGAATCTAGTCGGACTAACTACTAAATAGGACATATCCTTTTTCAGCCCGTTGATAGATATTAAACCCTTTGTGTATATGAGATGCTTTTATACAAATAAATTATTTGATGAAAACTACACTAGTCAACCCGTATCCTTTAGCAAGCTAGATCAAATAAGCACCGAACCCAAACCAAGACTGTGATTTCTGTAATAATTTCTCACCGATGAAGCTTAAAAAGTTATGTAACTTATAAAAGATTTAAGCTAGGGGGGTATTTACTTGAGTTTTTTATATTTGTTAAGGTGGATAAAGGTTGGGGGAATTTGAGAGATTTGGGTATTAAGAAAAAAATAAGGAATATCTCTGTTGGAACCTGAGAAGATAGTTTTTGGGTGCAAAAGCCAGTATTTGTTAGAGGTTCTATCTAGCAGGAGCCAAGAAATGACAGCGAGGGGCTGATTTTCACTAATGAATAAGCAATTAGCAAGAAGATGTATTTTTCTGACAAAGGGGTGCATTTGTTTGTTAGGGAAAACTACCAAAGCTTCAAGCAAGCGGCTGTCACTAAATTATGTACCAAACAAAGCAACAATCCCTAAAGGAAACTATGAACATTGCTGAATTGGGAACAATGGAAATACTCGAAACTACTGTCGAAGATGAAGATCACACACTCGAACTTCTAGAACCAGTGGTGGAGTCAGAACCCCCAATCATGGAAAATCTGGAATCAGACGAACGTGATGGGGATAACATGGCGGCGGCTCGGCCTTCAGGATACAATAAAACCGAGCATGATGATGCTGTAGGCGCGTTTTTTAAAGAAATGGCGCGTTATCCGTTGTTAAAACCCGACGAAGAGGTAGAGTTAGCACGGCGAGTTAGGTTTCTAGAGGAAGTTAGGGAAGTCCAAGCTGCTTTGGAATTAGAACTGGGACAGCCAACCAGTAAGGTACAAGTAGCCGCACAGCTGGAAATGACGGAAAAGCAGCTAGAAAGTCGCTTATATCAAGGTCGAGTGGCGAAACGCAAAATGATTCGCTCCAACCTGAGATTGGTGGTGTCAATCGCCAAGCGCTACCTGAATCGGGGCGTACCTTTTCTGGATTTAATTCAGGAAGGCGCAATGGGTTTAAACCGGGCCACAGAAAAATTTGATCCCGATAAAGGTTATAAGTTTTCTACCTACGCCTACTGGTGGATCAGACAAGCAATTACGCGGGCGATCGCCAACGATGCGCGAACCATCCGTTTACCTATCCACATTGTTGAAAAACTTAACAAGCTCAAAAAAGCTCAACGAGAACTCAAGCAAAAACTCTGTCGCAACCCCAACGAAGCGGAAATGGCAGAAGCTTTGGAAATTAGCGTCCAACAACTGCGCCAATTGCAACAGCTACGCCGACAAGCTCTTTCTCTTAACCACCGTGTAGGTAAAGAGGAAGACACAGAATTGATGGATTTGCTAGAAGATGAAGATAACTTATCTCCCGAAGCAAAAATGAATGAAAACATGATGCGTCAGGAGATTTGGGATGTCTTGGGTGACGTGCTAACTCCACGGGAGAAAGACGTGATTTCTTTGCGATACGGTTTGACCACCAGCGAACCTTGTACCTTGGAAGAAGTGGGCAATATGTTCAATTTGTCCCGTGAACGAGTCCGACAAATTCAAAGCAAAGCTATGCGGAAACTGCGCCGTCCTCATATCGCCAAGCGCTTAAAGGGATGGTTAATTTAATTCTTCATGCGTAATTCGTAATTCGTAATTATTTATGGTGAGGGTGGGTGACTAAATATTGTGGGGTGGGCTTTTGGTCCCCCCAGAACAGGCAAGATGTCTGTTCCACAAGCGAAACGATCCTAGATTTTTGGGTAGTTTATTTTTTGGTGTTCCCTAAGTCCTGAATTCTGTCTGTAGTTATTAATTATTAGTCAAAATTTTGACAAAATTGACTATAAACTATGGACTATGAATTATGGATTATGGACTAATGACTTCTCCTAGCGATTTGATTTTGCGTTTTGCTCAACCAGCTGATAGCAACGTACTGTTTGATTTAATTCAGGGGCTGGCTGAGTACGAAAAATTATCTCACGCCGTAACTGGGAATGCTTTGGATCTCAAGGAGCATTTATTCGGCTCGCCAAATTATGTTGAGGCAATATTAGCAGAATATGCAGGGCAAGCTGTTGGTTTTGCCCTGTTTTTTTCTAATTATTCTACTTTTCTGACTAAGCCAGGCATTTATTTGGAAGATTTGTTTGTATTGCCAGAATACCGCCGTAAAGGTATCGGAAAAGCTCTTTTGTCTAAATTAGCCCAAATAGCTATTGAGCGCAATTGTGGACGCTTAGAGTGGAGTGTATTGGATTGGAATGAGTCTGCACAAGCATTCTATCGCAGTATGGGCGCTGATATTTTAGATGATTGGCGAATTTGTCGTGTTACAGAAGAGGCGATGCAAGAGTTAGCAAATAAAGGTTGAAGCTGAAAATTAGAATATCTTTGATAAAAGTGAAGTTTGACAGCTTGTCTTTTGACGCAGGCAATGAATTCAACTGACAATTATCAAAGGTATTGTCCCGCTTCAGCCGTTTGGCAGAGAGAACACGAGATGAAAAAAATTATTTCCCTGCTACTTTTAGGCATAACTATCTTCACCTGTGCCTTTAGTAGTCCAGCTTTAGCAGCAGATACAGTCAATGGAGCCAAAATATTTAGTGGTAATTGTGCTTCTTGTCATGTAGGTGGTAAAAACTTGGTTAAAGCTGATAAAAGTTTGAAAAAGGGTGATTTGGAAAAGTACGATTTTTACTCAGCAGAGGCAATTATTAACCAAGTTACAAATGGTAAAAATGCTATGCCTGCTTTCAAAGGTCGTTTAAAACCAGAGCAGATTGAGAATGTAGCTGCTTATGTATTGGAACAAGCTGATCAAGGTTGGTAGTTCAATCGAGTTTGATTAATGAGTTATACGCCCCCAACCCCTCCGGTGCAAGCAACAGAGGAGAAATATCAATCTAAAATCTAAAATTATTTGGCTTTTTTATGGTGTTGGTGCAAGCAACAGAGGGGAGAAATATCAATCTAAAATTGTTTAACTTTTGTAGGATGTTGGTTAAGCAAAATATTAGTTAAAAAGTTAACAGTTAGCGGGGCTTTTGGTTCCGTTATGTTTACTGCGGCTGAAATTGTCAAATAGGATGCTTATGACTTATTTCTGGCGATTATTTCTGAGTTTAGTGCTGGCTTTTTTGCTCAATTGTTCCACGAACAGTGCATATTCTTTACCTATTGTCAAGACCCAAGTTACAGCAAGTGATTTTTTAAGTTTGGGTCTAACTAATATGCAGCGTGGTAATTATCGAGAGGCGATAGAGAATTTTAACCAAGCGCTGGAACTTGAATCCGATTTGGCTTTGGCTTATAGCGATCGCTGTCAAGCTCATCTGCAATTACACGATTACCACCAAGCGGTTACAGATTGTAATCAAGCCATAAATTTAGCCCCAGATAACTTTGAGACGTATTTGAGCCGAGGACTAGCACGCTACAGACAAGGCGATGATCCGGCCGCAATTGCTGATTATAATCAAGCGATCTTGTTAGTCCCTATTGATTTTCGTGCTTACTACAACCGAGGTCTGGCCCGTGTCGGGGAGGGAAATTACTCTGAGGCGATCGCTGATTACAATTTAGCCTTAACTCAAGTTCCCCCAAACACAAGTTCATTTCTCGCCGATATCTACAATGATAGAGGTTTAGCCCACTTACTCTTGCAAGACGGACAAGCGGCTATGCTTGACTTTAACCGAGCAATTCGCCTTAATGATCAGGATTTCAGAGCTTACTTTAATCTCGGCTGTACTAATGGTAAAAATGGGCATAACCTGGCTGCTATCAGCAATTTTTCCCAAGTTATCAAACTTAACCCCAGCAATGCTCCAGCTTACCTAAATCGGGGTATAGCTCAATATCGTTTAGGGTATCATCAAGGAGCGATCGCTGATCTGAAAAAGGCATCTGAATACTTTGAAAACCAAGGAAAAAGCATCGCCCATGAACAAACATTAAATTTACTTCAGAAATTGCGCCAACAACTCCAATTGGTCACCGAAATCGCTTGATTGTAAAATTATTTAACCTCTGCACCGTCCCCAACAAATTTATTCATCGAGGAAGGAAATATATAACTACGATCAAATTTAGTGACAATACTCGTTATAATTGATATTAGTGAAAAGGAAAGCAAGTAATCATCCCACACTATGTATGACTCATCGATAGACTCCTGTAAAGCAATTGCAATAGGCGAAGAACCTCCGCCGTTACCATTGCCAGAATTCGTGAAAATGCAGGAGACTAAAGACATATTAAGTGATTGGCAACCAGCCGAGATAGCCGCAGAAATTACCGAGCTTCCCTATGGTTGGCAAGCAGAAGCCTTTTATAAGCTCCCAAGACATCAAGCGATCGCAGTTTACCATTCTCTGAATTCCAGTGTCCAAAAGCACCTAAGAGCAGATTTTCAGAAAAAAGATGATTTAGATTTTACACAAGAATTATCAGCAGACGAGCGTATACAAGCATTTGAGTTACTCTATCAACCCAACGCCGGACATGATGGACAGCCAGAGGAAAATCACCATTCAGATAATAGTCCTCTAGAAATTGTCAAAGGGCGGTTAGGTTGGCTCTGTATTCTGCTGCTGGCTAGTACTGCTACCACCACTGTGATCAAAAGTCAAGAATATATTTTACAACAAGTAGTTGCACTTGCCAGCTTTATCCCCCTGCTGATTGCTTACGGCGGAAACGTCAGTACCCAAACAGCCACAGTTGTCGTCCGGGCGCTAAATTCCCAGAAGACTGAGTTAAAAACTCTGATTCTACAAGTTCTTTACCGAGAGATGGCTTCTGGCGTGATCCTGGGAGCAATTTTGGGAATACTGGTAACAGGTGAAGCCATGCTCTTGCAAGACAATCAAATTATAGCGGTGGTGATTGGCGTGAGCTTGTTTATCATTTCCGTCTTAGCCAGTTTCTGTGGTGCGATGCTGCCATTTTTCTTTCAGGTTCTCGGATTTGATCCGGCTTTAATGTCGGCTCCTTTAGGCGCTACCTTTGTAGATGTGGCAGGAATCCTGATTTATCTGCAAATAGCCCGGTGGTTTTTACACATTTAAAATCTCCCCTCTCTTTACTTACTAAGGAGAGGGGTTGGGGGTGAGGTTCTATATTTTATTAAATACACATTCCTTAGTTAAGTACTTGCAGGAAGATTGCTTCAATTTTATGTTGAAATATCGCTTTTTGGTAAGAGGTATTTTTTTGAGCAGTCATTATTTTTCGGTTAAGCAATAATTTGAAAGGAGAAAATTTTTAATAAAATTAATTTTTCATTAACAACAAGTTACAGCCATGTCAGAATTATGGACTAATTTATTTTCATCAGGACCCTTTATACCGCACGGACACTGCTATTTATGGAAAACAGATTTAGTCTGGTTACACTTAATATCAGATTGGGTAACAGGACTAGCTTATTACTCGATTCCAGCAACACTGTTCTACTTTGTCCGCAAACGGGAAGATTTACCCTTTAATGGGATATTTATCCTGTTTATTGTATTTATCTTAGCTTGCGGCACAACTCACTTCATGGCAATTTGGACACTTTGGTATCCAACTTATTGGCTGTCGGGGTTAGTCAAAGCAATAACTGCAATCGTGTCTTTAATTACAGCCATAGAGCTTATACCCTTACTTCCCCAAGCCCTTGCACTTCCAAGTCCGGCTCAACTAGAACACGCAAACCAAGAACTACAAACACAAATAGTTGAGCGATTAGAGGTTGAGGCAGAATTGAGAAAGTACCAAAATCATCTAGAGGATTTGGTGGCTGTTCGTACCAATGAGATTAGCAATTATAACGAAAAATTAAAGCTGGAAATTGCTGAACGCCAGCGCATTCTTTTAGTTCTCGAACAAAGTGAAGAGCGCTACCGTTATTTGGCTGAGTCAATTCCCCAACTCGTATGGACATCTGATGCTGAGGGCTATTGTAATTATTTTAACACTAATTGGTGTGAATATACGGGGCTAACAATTGAGCAGTCTGTGGGTTCTGGTTGGTTGACAGCATTGCATCCAGATGATGTGGAAAGGGCTGAACAAGTGTGGTTAAATGCCTTATCTCATGGGAATTTCTATGAAAATGAATACCGCTTCCAACGAGCTGCTGATGGTTGCTATCGCTGGCACTTAGGGCGAGGCTTACCAGTAAAAGATGAGCAAGGTCGTGTAGTTAAGTGGTTTGGTACTTGTACGGATATCGACGAACAAAAGCAAATACTAGAAGAACGGGCGCAGCTGCTGGAATTAGAACAGATTGCACGAGGGAAAGCAGAAACAGCTAATCGAATTAAAGATGAATTTCTGGCGGTACTTTCCCATGAGTTACGCACCCCACTTAATGCGATTCTAGGCTGGTCTACGTTATTGCAAACCCGGAGTTTTGATCAAGCAAAGCGATTACAAGCACTAGCGACAATCGAGCGCAATGCCAGATTACTGGTTCAATTAATTGAGGATTTGTTGGATACTTCGAGAATTTTACAGGGCAAATTGACGCTGCAAATTACGAATATCAATTTGGTATCTGCAATATTGTCTGCATTAGATACCATGCGGTTAGCATTAGAAACCAAATCGATTCAGGTGACTACAGTTTTTGAACCGAATGTAGGCATGATTTTGGGTGATTCTACTCGGTTGCAGCAAGTTGTCTGGAATCTTCTTTCTAATGCGATTAAATTTACACCCAATCAGGGCAAAATCGCAGTGGAACTAAGGCAGGCTGATGGTTATGCTCAAGTTATAGTTAGTGATACAGGTAAGGGAATTAATGCTGATTTTCTGCCCTATGCTTTTGATTATTTTCAACAAGCTGATAGCAGTTCTGTACGAAGATTTGGCGGATTAGGGCTGGGATTAGCGATTGTGCGGAATATTGTGGAGATGCATGGCGGTATGATTAAAGCCGAAAGTCCTGGTGAGGAACAAGGGGCAACTTTTACCATCAGTTTACCGCTTCGCCACGATGACAGCCCTAGTATCCTAGAGTCAGCGAATCCCCCCACAGATTTAGCCGTTAACTCCTTACTTCTGGCGGGTGTAAAAGTTTTAATTGTTGAGGATGATGCTGATGCGCGAGATTTTGTGGTTTTTGTATTAGAACAAGAGGGGGCTGAGGCGATCGCAGTATCTTCGGCTTTTGAAGCTTTGGAGGTATTAATACAGATCAAGCCAGATATTTTAGTCTGCGATATTAGTATGCCGGATATGGATGGCTATATGCTCATACGTCACGTGAGAACTTTGAGCGCAGCAGCAGGTGGAGAAATTCCGGCGATCGCCTTAACAGCCCATGCTACCGATGATGACCAGCAACAAGCACTACAAGCAGGGTTTCAAATGCACTTATCTAAGCCTCTGAACACAGATAAATTAGTTGCAGCGATTATGAAACTTGTGGCAACAGGAGTGTAATATCATGTCTATCTGCTATATCAGGAGTAATTGAGTGCAAAGACTACTAATATTGTTATTATTGACAATCTTCCTATTAATAAATGATTTTACTTCACCTGCGCTGGGCTTTGCCCCGCCTTTGGCAATCGCAGCAGAAACAAATCATGGCGCAGAACTTTTTAGCGTTCATTGTGCGGGGTGTCATATCAACGGTGGTAACATTATTCGCCGGGGTAAAAACTTGAAAAAGCCAGCTCTGAAAAAATATGGTATGGACTCTATAGAGGCAGTTACAGCTATAATTACCAATGGTAAAAATAATATGTCAGCCTACGCAGACCGCCTGACTCCACAGCAAATACAAGAAGTTGCGAGTTATGTTCTCGAACAAGCCCAAACAGGTTGGCGTTAAATAATTAAAAATAAAACATGATCGCATTAATTCCATATCAAGCCAGTCACGGAATTTATATCAATCAATAGGCGACTGTGGCGACGAATATCGGCAATAACCAAAACAAACAGGAGCAGTTTCTAGTATGGAATCTAGCACTACCCCCAAAACCAGCCTTGTACCCGGAAATCTGCGTTGTGTGCATCATATTGCTCTCAACGTCCAGGACATGAAAGCTTCTCAGTACTTTTACGGTACTGTTTTAGGTTTGCATGAACTGACAGGCGATGAAGTACCAGCCACCTTGGTAGAACTTGTGGCGACAGGGAAAGTCGCCAATTTTGTCACCCCAGATGGCACAATTTTAGATTTATTTTGGGAACCAAAATTATCACCACCAGATCTCAATCCTGAAAAGACATTTACCAGAGCATATCATCTCGCCTTTGATATAGATCCGCGATTATTTGAGTCAGCAGTGGCAGTACTGAAAGAAAATGAGATAGCGATCGCACATGGTCCAGTGACTCGTCCTACAGGTAAAGGTGTATACTTTTATGATCCCGATGGCTTGATGCTAGAAATTCGTTGCAATCCAGAATAACATCCAAATTCTCCCCTCTCCGTGGTAAGGAGAGGGGCTGGGGGTGAGGTTCTGTATTTTATCGGGGTTGAGGTATACGTAGATTTGTAATTGTATTTGGTGCAGAACTGAGATTCAAGAAAGTGATCAATTTGAGAGTCCGACGTTGAATTTTCCAACGCCCATTTACATTGACGAGATCATCCTCATAAGTGCCATTAGCTACATCAATACTCGTGTCCGAACGTTTGTGAGTTGCATGGAGGTAAGAAGACATCTTGGCTTCGTTTCCTTGAACTGAAATGTTTATCGTCCCAATCAGGTGTTGAGTAGCCTGATAGCCATTATTTTGGAAGACTGAAGCCACGAAATCCGCCCATGCATCTGTTCCTGTCTGAGTTGCACTAGCGCCATCAGGAAAAACTGCTGTCAGAACTGCACCCTCAGTAAAACAATCTCGATAAATATTCTTTCCTTCTAAAACGTTTCCGCTACCAATAGCGTCAGTTCCCAGGGCGTAACAGGTGCTTAATTTTTGAATTTCTAATTCTGCATTAGGTTGAGTTGCATTTGCTAACTCAAACTTACCCCCAATCAGCAATACAAAAGTAATTGCTAGCGCGATTAAAGTGAAACGATGCAACAAAGTTGAGATCAACTTTGAAAATATTCCTTTCTTTACTCTTTTTGTTTCCATGAAATAAATGCCTGATTTTTACTATGTTTGCAACTTACACTTTGACTTGAACTAAAGCAAAGCAAGTTTTAGCTCATGAGAATGGATGAATCTTAGTTGACTTCAATCCCGGATTTTAGTTTTCCAGAAAATAATATAGATAGTACAAAAATCGTATTCTGAATTATTTATAATCAGTGTAGAGTTAATTTGTAACTGTTAAATATACCCAAATTGTGATCAAGATTGAATCTTCATCGCCAACTTACTTATGAAATTGCTGTGTGTAGAGCATAAACCTATACAGGAATAGAAATAATAAATTCCGTGCCTTTTCCTAAAACTGACTCACAAATCAAACTACCACCGTGTTTTTCTTCGATAATTTTTTGACTAATAGATAATCCTAATCCTGTACCTTGTCCCACAGCTTTAGTAGTAAATAAATGTTCAAAAATACATGATATAACTTCTTCTGTCATTCCTCTGCCGTTATCTTTTATTTCAATAATTACATTTTGCTCGTTTTGAGATAATTTAGTATTAATTGTGATGTATTGAGCAGATTTTGCTTGGTTTTCTGCATAAGTAAAACCAGTAGCTGCTTCATCTAAAGCCTCAATAGCATTGGCTAATATATTCATAAATACCTGATTTAATTGTCCTAAATAGCATTTGATTTTCGGAATATTCCCATAATTTTTAATAATATGAATAGCGGGACGATGATGATTAGCTTTGAGGCGATGTTGTAAGATTAATAACGTGCTATCAATGCCTTCATGGATATTGGCTGATAATTTAGATGTAGTATCAGCACGTGAAAAAGTACGCAAAGAAGTGCTGATGTTGCGGATACGTTGTGTACTCAGTTTCATACTATCAATGATTTTGGGTAAATCTGTCAGCAGATAATCTATATCTATTTCTTCCGCTTTTTGGGAAATTTCTTCCCCAGGATTCGGAAATTTTGCTCGGTACATTTCCAAATATTTTATTAAATCAGTTACAGCATCTTTAGCTTGTTCGATACTACCTGAAATAAAACCAACTGGGTTATTAATTTCGTGTGCTACCCCGGCGATTAAATTTCCCAAAGAAGACATTTTTTCACTTTGCATCAGTTGTATTTGTGCTGCTTGTAAATCTTTGAAAGATTGTTTTAATTGTCGAGATTTATCTTGCTCTCTAGAATATAAGCAGGCATTTTCTATGGCGATAGCCATTTGAGAAACTAAAACTTTTAATACTTTTACCCGTTCTGGAATAAAAGCTCCTGTTGTTAACTGATTTTCTAAGTAAATAATGCCTGTAAGCTGTGATTGATAAATAATCGGTAAACACAAGATTGATTTAGATTGAAATTTTTGAATATAGCTATCAATATTAAATGGTTCCGCAACTGTCGCATCATTTAACACGATAATTTTCTGCGTTCTCAAAACGTAGTTGACAACAGAAATAGGTAAATCTTGCGAGGTTTCAACAGGAACAGATTGTAAAACATTTACCTGATCATAAAATGCAGTTCCAGAAGCTTCTATATAAAGTTGATTATCTTTAATTAGCAATAGGAATGCTTTCTGGGCGGCAGCATTTTGGAGTAAAATTTTGATTAACTTACTCAAGAGATTTTCTAAAATAATTTCATTAGTAATCGCTTGGGAAAACTTGATAAATGTATGAGAATCTAGAACATCGCTAAAACCACTGCTGGTAGTAGTTTTAGTCTCAATGTGAGTCAAATCTAATTTGAAGGTAGAAGTTTCTCTATTGCTAGTTTGTTTTATTAGGAAAGGATACTTTGATTCTAAGTGTTTAACTTTAGCGATCGCACCCCAACGAATATATGTATAATAAGCTTTAGTTATATAAGTTTGATAAATTAATTCTTTACCTAGACCTTGATAAAACACTCCAGCCAACTCATAACCCAAGGCTTCTTCTTGCAGATAACCATTTTCCTGTGATTTAGCAATAGCATTGTCATAGTATTCCATTGCTGCTAGTTTTTCACCCAAAACTCGATATCTTTCCGCCTCCACAAGATAAAATTTGTGTAAGTGGTTCATTGGGGCGTGAGTAGCCCAGAGATTCATTTTTTGCTGATTAGCTGCTACTTTTTCCAGAATTGACTCTCGCTCAGACTCTTCAGCACTACAATAAATAGCTAATTGGGCTAAAGAATCATAGAAATAAAACAGAGGTACAACAAATAGCCCTGTAACTCCACCTAACGATTTTTCTGCCATGACCGCATTTTCTCCGGCTTGAGAATACTCTCCAAACAAATAAGAGAGCATCAGCTTATTAACAAATAAGTGATTAATTGTATAAAGGTCGTTAAATTGTTGATGAATTGGCAGCATACTTTGCTCATTGTATGCTTCTCCTAATAAACATGAGACATTTTCAGGATTAGTCTTCAAATTTATCACTGTTTGTAAATATATTTGATTCCAAGTTAAAGCTACTTGTTGCTTAATTTTTTTGAGTGAATCACAGTAAGCTATCAGTTCCTGTTCTAAACCACCAATTTCTTTACCTAGCCAAAATGAATGACAAGGATAAATATAACCACAATAGCCAGCGTATTCTAAATCTCCGGTTTCTAAACCGCAAGCGTAGCCAGTTTTAGATGTTAAAAATGTTTCTCTAATATGTTCTTTCCAATGCAGAACATGGGCGCTAATAACTGTAAGAATCTTCGCCTTGAGTTCTGTAGCATTAAATTGTGATACCAGACTGAAAGCCAATTTACCAAAATCATAGCCAGAATCAATTTCTCCTTGCACTCCGCACAGAATTAAACCATAAAGACTGTAACCATAAGCAGATACGGAGGTATTACCATATTTTAAAGATAAATTGACCATTTTACAGGCAATCATTGGCATCATTGCCGGAGCAGTTTGAAAAGCCGCAGGGAGAACTCCCATTAAAATTTTCATTGCTGCTATCTTGTTAGGGTCAGTCATTAATGGTAAGTTAATTAAATCTGCGATCGCCAAAGGCGGGGCTGAGTCCTGCGGACACGCTACGCGAACGCCCATCGCTTTCCCTTCTAAATCAGTAACAATTCCATCCATTGCTTGCTGAATATCAGCAGATGTGGGCTGATTGGGAAAACTTATCCCTAATAATTGCAGAATAGATAGTGCAGTCTGAATAGCTTCTAATTGTTTGCTTTGGACTATATTAGCTATAATCTTCACTTCGTAAACTTTGACTTTATCTAATAAAGTTCTTGCTTTTTGCAGCACCACTTCAGCCCATTGCTGCATCTGCTCAAAATTACCACTCAGATAGGCTACCTCGGCGACTCCATTATATAAATTGATGGTTAATTTATATTCAGTTTGCCAAGCATCTTTACTTAAAAGTTCTATTCCAGTTTCCAAGTATTTCAGCGCTGCTTCGTAAGCTGTAGAAGCTTTGGCTTTACATCCCGCTATTAAATTTAGTCTGGCTAATTCAGTTTTTTCATCTTGCTCAACTAAGTAAGAAATCCCGATATTTAATTGATTAACAATATCAAAAATATTAGTTTCTACTTCCTCCTGAGATATATTTTGTAAAAGTAACTGACCTATTTTAAAATGAGTCAGCTTTTTCTGAGATTCAGGAATCAAAGAATAAGCCGCTTGTTGCACTCTGTCATGTAAAAACTTATAACCTACCCGCGAACTATCAAAATTTAAATTAACTGCTTCTGCTTGATTAAAGACTAAAGGAATACGGTACGCCTCACTCAAAGGCAAGATTAATCCCGCTTGCAAAGCAGAATATAAATCATGTGCAGTCAAACAAGGCGATTTTTCATGAATGATTGATAAAACATCCAAACTAAAACTGTCACCCACACAAGCTGCTAGCTTTAAAACTTCTTGGGTGACTATTGGTAGCTTCTCCAACCGACTAGCAACCAGTTCAACTACATTTTTATCGATAATGCCAATGGCTTGAATTTCTGCTAAACTCCATTGCCATTGAGCAGCTTTAAAGTCAAAACCTAAGAGATTTTCTTGATAAAGTACCTGAAGTAGTTGTGTCAAAAAGAATGGATTACCGCCTGTTTTATTCCAAATTAATTCAGCCAATTCAATCAGTTTTTCATGATTTTGTTTAGCAGCATTTACAATAAAGTTGCTTGATTGAAGAGTTTCAGCAATTAACTGAGTCACATTATCTAAATCTAAAGCTTGCAGCACAATATTATTAACGACTGCGCCAGCATTTTTAATTTCTGCTATGGTTTGAATTAATGGATGTGCCGAACTGACTTCATTATCCCGATAGGCTCCAATTAATAATAAATATTTGCTGTGGACATCGGTCATTAATATTTGGACTAAATTTAATGTTGCCGAATCTGCCCATTGCAAATCATCTAAAAATATCACTAAAGGGTGTTCTTTTTCAGTGAAGACTTTAATAAATTGCTCAAAAACTCGATGGAAACGATTTTGTGATTCCGTTGCTCCCAGTTGAGGAAGTTGCGGCTGTTTGCCGATAATTAATTCCACTTCGGGAATCACATCAATAATAACTTGTGCATTGCTTCCTAAAGCTGCCAAAATTTTATTGCGCCATGCTTCTATCTTCTGATTATTCTCTGTTAGTAAGCAGCGCATTAAGTCAGTAAAAGCATTAATTAAAGGAGCATAGGGAATATTTCTTTTTAATTGGTCAAATTTTC
This sequence comes from Nodularia sp. (in: cyanobacteria), assembly GCA_035638855.1. Taxonomy (GTDB): domain Bacteria; phylum Cyanobacteriota; class Cyanobacteriia; order Cyanobacteriales; family Nostocaceae; genus Nodularia. The sequence continues at coordinate 27,746 of DASQZD010000038.1, forward strand.
CGGAAATAAAATAACCTTGTTGGCGAGTAATTGGTTTATTAACTTCATTAACCAACGCTGATTTACCAATACCTGAATAACCGGAAACTAGCATAATTTCGCTAGTTCCAGATGTCACGTTTTCAAACGCAGCTAAAAGTTCTTTAACTTGTTGGTCGCGTCCATATAATTTTTGCGGGATTAATAGCTGGCTTAACACATCTAAGCTTCCAGGAACAAAGTTAGTAATTTCACCATAATTTTCTAAATGGTGAACACATAACTCTAAATCTGCTAATAATCCTCTAGCACTTTGATATCTATCTTCAGCATTTTTCGCCATCAACTTGATCACAATATCTGAGATATTGGCAGGTATTTCTGGATTTAATGACTGCGGATTTACTGGTGTAACAGCAATATGACTGTAAACTATCTCTAAGGGATCTTGGCTAACAAATGGGATTTTCCCAGTCAGCATTTCATATAAAGTCACACCCAGAGAATAAAAATCACTCCGATAATCAAGAATTCGGTTCATTCTCCCGGTTTGTTCAGGAGACATATAAGCAAGTGTACCTTCTACACAGTTGGGGTTAGTAAATTGAGGATTTTCTTTATTGAGTCGGGAAGCTATACCAAAGTCAGTGAGTTTAACAAGACCTGTTTGGAGATTTATAATAATATTACTGGGCTTAATATCTTTATGAATAATCTGATTTTTATGCAAATACTCTAAAGCCTGAGTTATTTGAATAGCAATATTTAAATGGTTAACTAAATTGAGTTTTTTTAGTTGTATGATTTGTGCCAAGGACTGACCACCAAAGTCTTCTAACAACAATCCTATGCGATGGACGAATGTTTCCTGGCTGATGGCTTTAACTATATTGGGATGGTCTAAACCTTGCTGAATTTGATACTCATTTTTCAGGCGAGTAAAAGCTTCTAGGGTAGGGTATTCATTTTTGAGAACTTTGAGAATAACTGGCTGTTGCGTGTTGGGTATTTGTGTTTGATAGATAATAGTCTGAATTCCTTCGTGGAGAGTGGACTTTAGTTGGTATCCAGTAAGGTTTAGCACTGCTTTTTGACTATAAAGTTACAAAAACCCCTCTTCCACGGCGGGAGGGGGTGATGGTTTAATTATTCCCCGTGGAGGCGAATTATTATCATTTTATGGCGATAATAGCTTCAATCCCTGTCTATGAAAAATTGCGGGGGTCAAAACTCAGTCCGCCTACAGCGATAAATCAATCATTCAGGGTTTTATCTCTGTCTGACTTCTATTAGATTGGTTCCAGATATTTTCGTAATTTCCCCCAGATTCATTAACCAAAGGTTGAGCTATTCCTACCCCACATTTTATCTTTAGCATCGGCAAATGCTATATAAATTCGATTTTATGGTGCGCCTAATGTTGGGTTAATCTCTTGACAAAAGTCTTGATTCATGAGTTTCGCTTGAGATTTTCAGATAACCTGCAATGTACTCTTTGTAAGTATCGCGCAACATTTGTTCCCGGAATTTGAATCCTAATGTTTGACCGCGACAAGATAGAGACCCGCACAAGCACCGAAGGACAGCAATTGATTCATATTCAGTGGTTTCGTAGTCCCAGGTAATCTCCTCCCCTGCTGCGATATCTTCCAAAGCAACGAAGTCATATCCTCCAAACTGGTTGTTTCTTACCCCAGTATTTGGACTACAAGAATGGTTAATGACAACAGCAGGCTCATCTAGGTTGATATGCAAATCAAAATCTATCTGAAAAGAATAAATTGTGCGTTCGGTAACTTTTTCAATTGGGATACCCACCACTACGGTTTCCCCTTGGGCAAATTTTTGTGTAGCAAACACTCCTCGTCCTTTTGCTGTTTGCTCAATAGTGACGTGAGAATTCAGCTTTGCAGTTGAAATCGACTGTATTGGATTCATAGATAAAGACGCACAGGATTAAAATTTATTGCGGTTTGAAAGTTTTAACATTGGCTTGGTTGCAGTTTACTGTACTAGAATTCGCATTTTCAGTATCAATAAAAATTATACCAATATATAGATTCCTCTCAGAGGTTGTTTGAAAAGTATTATTACTAACATCTAAGCCTCGGAAACCTAACCCCCCTACCCCTTCCCTACAAGGGAATGGGAGTTTTAAAGCCTCTCTCTTTGTAGGCTACCGTGTACACACAAGTCGGTAAATTCTCGTTTGTGTCATAACACCCCACCCCTTCGGGTTCACCAATCGCCTACGGTGGAAAACCCGCCTACAGCGCTGGTTCACCGCAAGCGAAGAGGGGAACCGGATTTACAGTGAAATTCGGTTTTTAGGGATGGAAACCCTCTTTGGTTCAGGATGTGTGTACACCGTAGCTTTGTAGGAGAGAGGTTTCTAGTATACTGTGCGGCTTTTTAAACATCCTCTAAACCTATTACTTTGGTGAACGGAAGAACCAGCTTCAACAGCTAACCATTAACTGCTCTGTACCTCAACTGTTACTTCCGGCTCAATCTTTGCAGAGCTTTGACTGAGAAACAGCGCTACTAAAACAAGAATCGCGCCAATTACACCGCGTATTCCTAGATGTTCTCCAAGTAGCCAAAAGGAGAAAATGGTCGCAAACAATGGCTCAAGTGTATAAAGTAAGGCAGTTTCTTCAGATGAAACCCATTGCTGTGCCAATGTTTGCAGCCAGATGACAGCAGCAGTCGCCAATAGCCCTAAGTAGAGAATCACTCCCCAGTGTTGCTGAATTACCTCAAATTGGTCAATAATTTGCGTGTTATTCCAGAGTACGCCTAGTGACGCAATGAACATAAGTTGAACGCTGGTGAGTGTTAACGTGGGGTGACGGGAGGCGACTCGCTCTAGGAAAAGTATGTAGACTGCATAGACAAAAGCATCAATGAACATTAACAGATCGCCAATTCCTAGTTCGCCCCCTTCCCAAAACATGACACCAATACCGAGAACAGCTACCCCAGAGGCGAGGAAAGTTCTCAACAGTACGCGCTGACCACTCAGCCATCCTAGTAGAGGGACGATGAGTGCGTTCAAACTGCCAATGAATGCTGCCCGGTTTGCTGGTATAGTTTTGAGTGCAATTGTTTCTATAGCTAAGAAAAAGAACAACAAAAGCCCTAATACTATACCATCACGAAATAACAGTGCGTTAACTTTACGTAAATTTAGGGTAAAAACTCCGGCAGCTATGACAAAGCGTGTAGCAATTAATGCGCTTGGTGCAAGGCTAGTAACGAGGTCTTTAGTTAATGGAAAAGTTGTAGCGCTAATTACATTCACAAGGATCAGCAGGATTATTCCTTTTAAATGCAATGTATTTTTAATTTCCATTAAACTAATTGATTGACTAATGTTTCTTTACATCCATAGAGAATGCGATCGCTTAGAGTATATTGGTTTTTTTTGCTCCAGTCAGTGCCTTCTGAATTTAATATTTTTATTTGGCGAAGCTCTACTAATCGGATTTTCATAAGAGGATGTCAGAAAAGTCAAACAATTTTAGATTGTAGTTCGACCCACAGATAAATCTAGGGGCTTGATGATTTTAGTTCGACCCTTCGACTACGCTCAGGGTCAACGTCGAGGGTCGTCGATACGTTGAGGATTTTTGATTGATTCGAGAACCCAAAGCCTTTGGCCGCAGGGGTGAAGTCGAAATGACACCCGGATGAATTAACCAAAAGTTGAGCCATTCCAACCCCACATTGTACCTTTAGCATCGGCAAATTCTATATAAATCCGATTTTCTGGTACGCCTAAACTTTGTTTAATCTCTTGACAAAAGTCCTGACTCATGGATGTGGTTTGCTCTGCCTTCATTGTGCCGATACTCTTAATTTCAATATAGCAAACGGGGTCTGTAGTCCCGGCAAAGGTCATAGAAATATCTGACTCAAAAGCCGTCATTACATAAGATTCAGGTTTACCCAAATGTTTTGCTAATTTGCTGGATAAGTTCTTCAACATTGTCTCAACATCAGCTTTTTGGGGCGCAGATACAGAAGTTTGGACTTTAATTAAAGGCATCGTATTAAATTAAAATTTTGATTTTTGTTGATATTCTTCAGTTTATCGAACTCACTCCCTAATTATGCGATGAGCGAAATATATGGCTATGTTCTGGATCATATAATCGCGATCGCCTTTCGCGGAGCGTTCCAGATACTGTTGCTGAAAGTGCTGGACTAATCAGGTAAAGTGTGGTACGAACTAAGTTTTGTTTATGGGTACATTCTGCCATTTGGTTCAGGGGGACAACAATGATTTTTTCATCTGGCCATCCGATGCGAAAACAAATGGCTATGGGGGTTTCGGCTGGGTAATGTTCTAAAAGTTTGGCTTGGGCGTTTTCAATGTGACGCGCACTCAGATACAAACAAAGACTAGCCTGATGTGCGGCGAGGGTGGCTAATTCTTCTGTGTCCGGGACTTGTGTTCGTCCACTGATGCGGGTGAGGATGATGGTTTGAACTAAACCGGGGACAGTTAATTCTATTTTGAGTTTGGCGGCGGCGGCTTGAAAGGCGCTAATACCGGGTATAACTTCAAAGGGAATGTTTGCCTCGGCTAAGAGTTGCATTTGCTCATGGATAGCGCTGTAAAGACTGGGGTCTCCAGAATGCAGACGAACGACAGATTTATGCGATCGCACCCGTTCCACCATTAGCCCTATAATTTCCTCTAAAGTCTTATTAGCAGTGCGAATAATTTCTGCATCTAATCTGCACAAATCCAAAATCTCCTCTGGGATTAAAGAGTCAGCAAATAAAATTACATCCGCAACAGCCAGCAGTTTCTGGGCTTTGACCGTTAATAAATCCGGGTCTCCTGGGCCTGCTCCCACAATGTAAACTGTTGAAGGCATAATATCTACATTGTTTTTCATACAAATTTTGATAATTTACTTAAGTAATTTCCCATAAATATAAATGAGCAAAAGATGTTTTTTGGCATTCTTTTGGGCAACCTTCCGGATTAACTCTCTATTTCTCGTAGAGATGAATGGTAGATGCACCCTGGTTAAGCCCTAGAGAATACTCTGGGGCATTTTTTATTTTTCAGCTATCCCCTTCATCCGCTCATTCCCTCATCCCCTCTCGGTGGCGAAACCACATCGGGTAAAGAGCGTTTAAGTAAATACAGCCAAGCTAACCCAGCCAATCCCACAAGAATACCCGTTAAACTGACAACTTGAGCAATGCGAAGCGGCCCCAGCATTAAGCTATCAATGCGAAAACCTTCAATCCATAGGCGGCCAAAGCTGTAAGCTACCACATAAGCTAAAAATAGCGTCCCTACGCGCAAGCGCGGCTTACCAGATAAACCCCGAAAAAATAAAGTGATGAGCAAGGCGAATACTATTAAATTCCAGAGCGATTCGTAGAGGAATGTGGGATGGAAGTATTCAAAATTAGCTAAGGCTGAAGGACGATTTTGGATGGGAATATATAGCTTCCAAGGTAAATCAGTGGGACGACCAAAGGCTTCGGAGTTAAAGAAATTTCCCCAACGTCCAATTGCTTGCCCTAAAATCGCTGAAGGAGCAATTAAATCAGCCAGTTGCCAAAAAGATATCTGATTGACCTTAGCAAAGATTAATGCCGCTAAAGTACCACCAATAATCGCCCCGTGAATTGCAATACCTCCTTGCCAAATAGCAATTATGCGTTCTGGGCGCTGGGAGTATTCTGACCATTGAAAGAAAACATAATAAAGCCGCGCTGCGGGAATCGCCCCAATCACTAGCCAAATTGATAAATCACTAATCAACTCTGGGTTAACATGACGGTGCTTTGCCAGATACTGGGAAAGGCTCACACCGATTAACACTGCTGTAGCAATCAATAAGCCATACCAACGGATACTGATTGGCCCAATCTCGACGATAACCGGGCCTGGAGAGGTGAATTGAAACGCTAAAAGCAAAGTGGAAATATCCAATACCATGCAAAACTACCTATTTAACTACACTGTTAGGCGTTACAGCAATTAAAGCAGGTTTTGCTGCGAGTGGGGATTGGGGATTGTGGAATTACGAATACTTGATACTTAATGCTTTATACTTACTGAAGTAGCTTTGGTGCATTTAATAAAATTTTGTGATTGCTATTTACCCTGGCAGCTTTGACCCCATCACTTTAGGTCACCTTGATATCATTCAGCGTGGTAGTCGGCTGTTTGACCAGGTGATTGTTGCTGTACTGCGAAATCCTCACAAAATACCTCTGTTTACTGTGCAGGAAAGATTGGATCAGATTCGCCGCACTACTAAACATCTCTCTAATGTGGAAGTAGACGGTTTTGACGGTCTGACCGTGAATTATGCCCAGCAAAGACAAGCACAGGTTTTATTGCGGGGTTTACGGGCAATTTCTGACTTTGAAGTGGAGCTGCAAATGGCTCATACTAATAACACTCTTTCAACTCAAATAGAAACAGTTTTTCTAGCCACATCGAATGAGTATAGTTTTTTAAGTAGTAGTGTGGTAAAAGAGATTGCAAGGTTTGGTGGATCTGTTGATCATCTTGTTCCCCAACAAATTGCCCTAGATATATACAAATGCTACAATCACACCTCTCCAACGGCCAACCCAATGACAACGGAAGCTATCCCCCTGGTGAAGAGTCTCCCAATCGAACCGGAAGCGTAAATATTCTCCAGGAACTCAATCGTTTAGAGGATTTAATTCTCTATGGTTTTCGTGTTCCTCTGACTGGGCGCACTCTAGTAGATGAAGACAAGCTAATTGAACAGATCGATTTTATTCGGATTTCTTTACCAGCCATTCTTCAGGAAGCAGCCATCGTTTTGCAACAAAAGGATGAGGTTTTGCTCGAAGCTGAAGAATATGGACAGCAAGTTATTGAGGCTGCCCAAGCTAAACGAGCGCAAATTTTAGCCCAGAGCGATATCATCAGACAGGTAGAGATGGAAGCTGAACAGTTGCAAAGACAAGTTCACCAGGAGTGTGAGGCAATGATGCAAGCCACTCTGACTGAAATTGATCAAAAGCGGCGTAGCTGTCAAGAAGAGTTGGAGGAACTGCGACAAACTGCGATCGCACAAGCTCAAAATATTGAAAATGGCGCTGATGAATACGCTGATAGTGTGCTGGATGGTATCGAACAAGACCTGAAAGATATGTTACGTATTATTACCAATGGACGGCAACAATTACGACAAGATGCGCCACCACAGCGTCATTCACACCCTCCTAAGAAAAAGTAGGTTGTTCGTTGATTGAGTCACTTTTGAGAGGATGTTTCAATGAAATTTGTTAACTTGTTAGATTAATGGCTGCCTCTAGAATGTCTTCTTCTGTTTCTAGTTCATCAATATTTTTGAAGTACCCCACCCTCAACTAAGTAGGGTGGGGTTTCGGCATCCCCTCTCGCCAACACCTACCCATTGACGCAAAATACCACCAGACTACAAGGTGTAGGTGAAATCATCTACCAACATCCCAGGAACCAAACTACCTCCCAGTTGGCGACTTTCATAGGTTCCGACTTCGGGGATAAATTCCTGAAAATTGGTAAATTCTACGAGATTATTTCCCCAGAAGCGATAGAGACTTTCATCAAAGCGTAAATTTTCAATGGGGGCGACGATTTCACCGTTTTCTACCCAAAAGCAAGCATAACGGGTCATACCTGTAATTCTACCAGTGGGGCGATCGCTCCAGTTCAAGTAATGCAAGTTCGATACATATAGTCCCGTATCTAAACTCTCCAAAATGTCGTCAAAACCTAAATTCCCCGGACTCACTTCCGGCGCACGTAAAGTTTCGGAACTATTAGCACCGTTAGCAGTTTTGCCATATTCCTTGGCTGTGCGAGAATTAACCAGAGTATTGACTAAAATTCCTTGTTCAATTACAGGTAATTCCGGGGCTACCATTTCCCCCAATTGATTAAATCGTGGCACAAACCCCTGTTGAAAGTTTTCCTTTAAACTAAACTTGGGCGACAGTTGTTTTTCTTGGCGCGATAGCATTGCCAAAGCACTGTTTCCTTGTTGTAAATCAGCTTCACTCACAGCAGACCAAGAAAGCATTCCCAATAAATCGGCAACCGCCGCCGGCGCAAAATAAGTTTTATACTGTCCTCGTGTTAATTGTTTTGCTGGACGAGAAAGTAATTCGAGTTGGGTTTTAGCTTCGTTAATCTTGGCGATGTAAGCGGGTTCATCCCAATTACTCCCGGCAAATATACCTTTAACTGCTTGCCCACAGGTATCAAACAGAGAATAATCTAAGGTAAAAGTATCAGTTGCAAACCAGTGTTTTTGACCCTGAGAATCACCATAAGCTTTAATTACGACTCCGCCAGCATACATCCCAGTAAAATCTAATTCAGCTACCAGTTCTAAGAGAGTTGGTACTACTAATTCTGCTGCTAATAATTGCCCTGAATTAACTTCTCGACTGGTATTTTTTCCTGATGGTAAAACTAAATAGGGGTCAACTGGTAATAGTGTCAGTTCTTCGCGCAGTTCAAGTAAAGCTGTGTATGCTGTTTGCCAATCTTTATCCCAATTTCCAGTGAAGGGAAAGGCGCGAAAACTGCTGCGCTGATTTTCCATTAAGGTGAGTTCTATGGAACCATCTGCAACTAAACCTGTTTGTCGCACTTTCGCATGATTGAAACGCGTAAATTGGCTTTTTTCGCTGCCAAGTTTGACGGTGAATTGTTCTGTTGCGGTTTTTTTAATGAGGAGATTTTCTATGAGTTGATTAAAGCTGGTTTCTAAGGTGGATAATTCGGCAAGTTTCATAATGGGGAGTTAGGAAATAACAAACCGCAGAGGCGCAGAGGACACAGAGACATGAGAGTTTGAGAGATATTCTGCTTCGGTCGAATGACTCATTATTTAGCCTCCGCCAAAGACTTCGACGTTAGCAAATACACAAACGGGTGAACCGTGTCCTACCCAAATGGCTTGATTGGGTTCGCCTTTCCCACATATGGGTGTACCATACATTTGCCAGTTGTCTGTATTTCCTACTTGGCTGAGGCTGTGCCAAAATTCTGGGGTTGTGGCTCGATAATTGGGATTTCGCAGGGTTTTGGTGAGTTTACCGTTTTCAATTAATTTGGCGTATTCACAACCAAACTGAAATTTATAACGGCGGTCGTCTATTGACCAAGACCGATTCGATTCCATGTAAACGCCGTGTTCGATTCCGCCAATCATTTCTTCGACGCTGGCGTTTCCTGGTTCTAAGTTTAAATTGGCCATGCGGTCAATGGGGGGACGATTCCATGAGGATGCACGGGCGCAAGCTACCCCTGATATCCCGGATCTGGCTTGGCTTTCTAAGCTGCCTAATCCTCTTTGTAATACTCCTCCTTTAATGACATACTCTCGTGTCGCTACTGCCCCTGTATCATCAAATCCGTAGCTGGCAAATTGACCTGGTACGGTGGGGTCAAAGGTGATGTTCATTAGGGGCGAACCGTATGCTAGGTTGCCAAAGTCACTTTTTTTAACAAAGCTACCGCCGGCGTAGTTGCGCTCATCTCCTAATATTCGGTCAATTTCGAGGGGATGTCCGACACTTTCGTGAATTTGCAGCATCATTTGGTCTGGTGCTAGAACTAAATTTGTGCGGGTGTTGGGACATTCTGCGGCTGTCAAAAGTTCTATGGCTTGTTCTCCAACTTGCTGTACTTGCGGCCATAATTCATCTTGTTTTAATAGTTCCCATCCACCTTGATAACAGTTTGCTTGCCAACCATTATTACTGCGTTGTTGGACTATTGCACCATCTTGTGCGATCGCACCATAATGTGTTCCTAATGAGACAATTTTTTGATATACTTCTGAGCCGTTGCTGCTGACAAACCAAGTTTCTCTTTCGGTGGTGGTGGCGCTGGCTGTGGTTCGCACTATTTTGTCATCAACTTTGAGGGTTTGGCAGACACGCACCAACAAATTGTTGATTTCTCCAGCGCTGAGACTATCTAATGGCTGTGAAAAGAAAGATTTATATTCGCCTACGACTTTGGGGCGTTGACTTTCTTGAAAGGGATATATCCACCATTTGCTAGCTGCTAGGGCTTGTTGATAAGCTGTTTGGGCTGCTGCTTGTAGTGATGGCAATTCTAGGCAGTTTGTGGCTGCATAACCAAGACAGCCATTGACTAAAACTTCCAGCATCGCCCCCATTGTGGAGGATTTACCGTTGATTTCGGGTAAACCATCCCGAACATAACGACTTGACGTATTTTTCTTGACGGCTCTAATCCCAATCCAATCAGCCGGAATATCGAAAGTAGCGATCGCTTGTGTGAGTTCAGACCACATATTTATATTAAAATTGATGATAAGAAAAACATGATAACAAAACTTGAATATGACTACTCTTAAATAGTAGTCTCTTGACATTATAAATTTATTCCTATATTCTACTATAATTTAATGATTTTCCCAGCAGAAAAAATACAGAATATAAAACAACTATCAATAATACATTACCCCTGGATTTGAGCCTACTTTTCAGATATAAAAATTTTGAGATTAATCATTTCTTTAAAACTGCTAAAGTAATTTAGCAGCGCATAGATAAAAATTACAATTCCTATCATTTCCAGAACTTCTTCAATCACTATAGCAATTGTGGTTACGATGGCAAGCCGACCGAAAGATTCTCTTAAAAACCCACTTACCATTTCCATACCCAGCGCTCCGCTTACATACACAGTTGCAGCAACCAGGAATAAATATTGTGTCTTTTTAGGTAAATCCAGGAAAAATTTGAAATATTTAAATAGAAAAAATATAACGGCAGGAATTCCAAATATAACCCAGGTGTGAAAAAATATTGGGCTTAAATTAAATTGTTCTCTTAGAGATGGAATAATCAAAATTTCGTGTAAGCTAAAGGCTTCATCTAGGCTGAATATAAAAAATATTAAAGATAGGTTTTTCCAATAAATAAAATACTTATCTGTCTTTTTAATTGAAGTAATTACTGCTAACAATCCCGAACAAAATAATAACAGAAACGATGAATACCAAGCAGGAATATTTAACTCTTCATCAAGGCTAAAAAGTTGGTGAAACCATTTTGAACTGGGAAATGGGAACTCGGAAACCCAAAAATAAGCACTTATAGCGCCAGTGAGGGTAAGACATAAAATTATAATAATTAAACGTTGTGTAATTTTTTTAAGAGAGATATGAATTGCGAACTCTACATCAGGAGTAGATGGCTGCGGCATATAAATTTATTGGTTAGTAATATTCAGAACATTAACACAAAATTTTCAAATCAAAAAATTCCCTAAATGAGATCAAATGACTGTACAAATCTCAATTAATAGATGTGTAGTTCATTTACTGGGAAAGTGCCGTGTGTCGGGGAAATAGCTCAAAAGATGAAAGCGCTATTAACTTAACTTAATTTCCCGACTGTTAAGAGACACCATCGGATGTATTACCTGAATCTGATGTTACTTGAATATCTGAACTTAAGGGAAGTTTGTAAGTGGGTAATTTTTGTTCATTCAACAATTTAGGCTGTAAATACAGATTTTCCAGCAGTACACCTACACCAGCGACCCAAGGCGGGACAATGACAGCGCCAATAATGCCTAAAACTTGTGTTCCTCCAAGTACGGCTAAAAGTTGATATAAAGGATGGACTCGCACTGATGAACCTACTAGCAAGGGGTCAAGTACATAGGTTTCTAGATTTTGAATGATCACAAATAATAGCAATACCCACAGAAAAGTGAAACCACTTTGGGGAATTGCGACAATTAAAGCTGGAATTGCCCCTAAGACTGGCCCGACAAAGGGAATTAAGTTGGTAAACCCAGCAATTACACCCAGGGCTAAGGCAAATTCTGATAGTCCCAAAATACTCAAACCCACGGTAATGACAACACCTAAAATCGCGGAAACTAAAACTCGCCCTTGAATATATCCCCCCATGCGGCGAGAAATAGGTATAATTTGGTCGGCGAGACGTTTGTCCCACGGTTGGGGAAACAAACTCACTAGACCTTTAATTAAGTTTTTGCTTCCAGCTACCATATAGGCGGACATTACCAATGCCAAAATCAGATTGACTAGGCCGCCAATAAAGCCACGAGTAAAACCGAAGGAACGCACGAGTAACTGCTGACTGGAACGAAATAACCAATTAGTCAGTGATTGAATGTCAAGAAATTCTTTTACGGATTCTATTTGAGTGATTCCCAATCGCAAGGCCAGATTTTCGGCTGCAATCAACAAATTATCTAAATAAATGGGCAATTTACTAGCTAATAGCTGAATTTGTTCAGAAACAGATGGCCCGATGATTAAACCTGCGCCAATTAAACCAAAAATTAGGCTAACGTAGACGATAATTACGCCTAGCCAACGGGGAAGATGCAATTTTTCGGCGGAGTTTACTAATGGCGCGATCGCAGCTGCCAATACTACCGCTATCATTAAAGTTACTATTAAGCTCTGTAATTGCCACAGTAATACTACGAGAAATAAAACGGCGACAATTAGCAAGAGGTCAGATAAGGAAATAGACTTGCGGTGGTTATTAATCATTGTTATTGGTCATTAGTTATTAGTCATTGGTCATTAGTCATTGGGAAAAAACTTCACCCCTACTCCCCACTCCCTTAACTAACGATGCCAGCGAGTGCCATCACGGCTATCAATTAATGTAATACCTTCTGATTGTAATTGGTCACGAATGCGATCGCTTTCGGGAAAATCTTTGGCTTTACGGGCTGCTTGTCGTTGTTGAATCAAGTTGTCGATTTCGTCATCACTTAAGCCTGCAATTGTCGGAGTTTCTGCTTCTGGCTGGGCGACTAAACCAAAGACTTCTGCTAACATAACCAGTGTCTGCCATTGTTTTTGTAACTCTTCTGGGGGTGTTGCGGTTTTCCCTTGATGGACAATAATATTTCCTTCGCGGCGCAGTTCCTTGGCTAATTCAAATAATACTGTTAACCCACCGGGAAAATTAAAGTCATCATTGACAGCTTCTTGGAAACGCTGGATGTGGATTTCAGAAGTTAGTTTTTCCCCATTCCCTACTCCCCCGTATTCATAGCCAAATAGTAATCCTTCTTTGAGGGTGTGCCAGCCGTTAGTTGCAGCTGCGATCGCCTCGTCTGTAAAATCTATAGGTTTGCGATATTGTGCCATCAGGACAAATAACCGCAGTGCCATTGGCTCAACACCTCGATTGAGCAGGTCGCGAATGGTGGTAAAGTTGCCCAAGGATTTAGACATTTTCTCACCATCAACTTTGACCATGCCGTTATGTAGCCAGTAAGTTGCTAGGGGTTTACCTGTAACGGCTTCGGATTGGGCGATTTCGTTTTCATGGTGGGGAAAAATTAAGTCAGCACCACCAGCGTGAATGTCTATGGTATCACCCAGGCGATCGCGCACCATTGCCGAGCATTCTATATGCCATCCCGGACGACCTGGACCCCAAGATGATTCCCAGGAAGGTTCTCCGGGTTTTGCGGCTTTCCACAAAGCAAAATCAAAGGGGTCTTTCTTTTTCTGATATTCTGGATCTGCTATCTGCACACGGTCGCTAGCTCCGGCTTGCATATCTGACAATTTGCGCCCAGAAAGCTTACCATATTCATCAAACTGCCGGACTGCATAATAAACATCACCATCAGCCGGATAAGCAAAGCCTTTATTTTCCAACTCATGAATTAATCGCTGAATCCCATTCATGGTGTGAGTCGCACGGGGATATTCATCGGCTTTTTTAATTCCCAGCCGTCCCATATCCTCAAAATAGGCGTTGATATAACGTTCCGCCACAGCTTCCATCGATGAATGTTCTTCGCGCGATCGCTTGAGAATTTTGTCATCAATATCGGTAAAATTTTGGATATAGCGCACCTCATAACCGATAAACTGGAGGTATCGACGCACTATATCCCACACTATACAAGCTCTGGCATGACCCAAATGGCAGTAATCATACACCGTCACACCGCAATAGTACATCTTCACCTTGCCTGGTTCCACTGTTGCAAATGCTTCTTGACGACGGGTGAGAGTATTGTAAAGAGTTAGGGTCATAACAGAATAATTATCAAATCTGGAGATACGTAATAATAGGGTAAAACAGCTGCAATCACAGCCCATCATCCCTATGCTAGTACGGCACGGCAGAAATAAACCATCCCTTACCTACAAATAAAACGCTGACGCTATCGTAATTACCAATTACGAATTCTAGACCATCTGCGTTACATTCATATTTTCTCACTTTTTCATATTTGATCAAAGCCTTATGCAATCAGTAGTTACTTCCGAATTTACAGCAATGGATGCACCCAAGCAAGGACTGCCAGTTACCATTATTACTGGTTTTCTTGGTAGTGGCAAAACAACTTTATTAAATCATATCCTCAGTAATCAACAAGGTTTAAAAACTGCTGTATTAGTGAATGAATTTGGAGAAATTGGCATCGATAATGAGCTAATTGTCTCTACCGAAGAGAATATGGTGGCTCTTAGCAACGGTTGTATTTGCTGCACTATTAATAATGATTTGGTAGATGCAGTTTATCAAGTTTTGGAACGCCAAGAAAATCTCGATTATTTGGTGGTGGAAACTACAGGACTGGCTGACCCGTTACCAGTTGCTTTAACTTTTCTTGGTACAGAATTACGAGATTTAACTCGTCTGGATTCGATTATTACGGTAGTCGATGCAGCTAACTACAGTCTGGATTTATTTAACTCTGAGGCGGCATATAGTCAAATCGCCTATGGTGATATCATTATCCTCAATAAGGCAGATTTGGTTGATGAGCAGGCTTTGAAGGATTTAGAACGCAAAATCAATCAAGTCAAAGAAGGTGCTAGAATTATCCGCACCGAGCGATCACAAGTTCCACTGCCTTTAATTCTCAGTGTGGGTCTGTTTGCTTCTGACAAGTATTTTAACGAAGCTAATCAACATGACCATGAACACCATGATCATGATCACTCAAAATGTGAACACGATGATCATGGTCACCACCACCATGATCATTCCCACCATTTAGAAAATGATGGTTTTACTTCCATTTCTTTCCAAAGTGACCAGCCTTTTAATATCAGAAAGTTTCAGTATTTTTTGGATAATGAATTACCCGCAAACATTTTCCGGGCTAAGGGAATTATCTGGTTTCAGGAAAGTCCGAATCGTCATATTTTCCACCTTTGCGGTAAACGTTTTACTTTGGATGATGACCAATGGAAGGATACACCAAAAACTCAGTTAGTGTTCATTGGGCAAAATTTGGATCGTGAAACTCTGATATCTCAGTTGGAAAATTGCGTTTGTGTTCCTTCTACAAGCTGAGGTTACTCTCTCCTACCTCTCCCTTGCCCTCTCCTACGTTCGCGTAGCGTGCCGAAGGCAGGAGAGGGAAAAAGAAAAACTTTTATATTGGAGAATTCTCCCCCTTCCCTAGTACTACCGTGTACACAAGTCGGGAAATTCTCGTTTGTGTCATAAGACCCCACCCCTAGCCCCTCCCCGCAAGCGAGGAGGGGAACCGGATTTACAGTGAAATTCGGTTTGTAGAGCTGGAAACCCTTTTTGGATCAGGATGTGTGTACACCGTAGCTTCCCTAGTAGGGAAGGGGGTTGGGGGGTTAGGTTTCTAATTCTATTACCTTGGTCTTCCCAGTGTGGTTACATATATCACGGCTTCATCTGCGGGAATGCCTAATATCTCATTCACTTGGTCGTCAAAGAAACCACCAATACCACTGACACCTACACCCAGGTTAGTTGCGGCTAAGTTCAACCGTTGTCCTAAATGTCCAGCATCCATGTGTAAATAACGGTAAACGCGATCGCCATATTGTGCGATCGCTGATTTAAGATCAGCCGTATGGAACAGCACGGCGGCTGCATCTCTCCCTAAATCTTGCCCCAAGCAGAGAAAGTGTAACTCCCGCCGAAAGTTTTTGAAGCGAATTTGTCGTAATTCTTGGGCTTTGGGTGCGTAATAATAACAGCCTGACTCCAGACCTTTCACCCCACTGACAGCAATAAATGTTTCAATTAAATTTACGTCAAAGTAGTCTGGAGAATTATCTAAACCTTGGTCGATGTAATTTTGTGATTGATAGGTGAAATCAAGCAAGCTTTTGAGTTCATCGAAGGTTAAATCATCACCACTGTAGGCGCGGGTAGAACGTCGCTTGTACATGGTGTTTTCCAACTCTGACAATTTTGCTCCCCAGGAAATCGGTGTGGTATCTGTGGCAATTTTCAGACAGAAAGGAAAATTGTATTTATCCTCTAATATTTTCTCTGGCTTCACCCTTGGTAAATTCAGCTTACCAGTTACACCTGGTTGAATTTGGGTACGACAATGAAAATATTTGAGCAGTTCACCATCGGGAATTGGTGGATAATTAGTTTCGCTCGCTGAGGGTAAAGCTGTACATCCCAGTGGTAAATTTTGTCGGATATCTAATAAGTCTGCCAGAGGCAGAACAGCGATCGCACCTTCTTGTTGCGAATCTATATAAAGTAAATTATTGATTGCTTCATCGACAAAACCACCAATCAAATGCGGGCGATAGTCATTCATCGCCCCAGCTAGCTCGATATTGCCCAGCAGATGTCCTGCATCTAAAAATATCCGGCGATAGGCTCTATCTTCATATCGCCATGCTGAACGATAAAAAACCCCAGTTATGATAATTGCTAATTGGGTATTTTCAATCACGGGATGCCAAAAACAAGCCTCCTGCAAACCTTGCCAAACATCATTTTCCCAATAATGCATCAGTGAATGAGTCCGACATTGGTAGTTATACAACCCTGGCGGTAATAACGGCGTACCACGGGACACTAGATACACTTCCGCCGGATATAACCCCCCGGCACTGGGCGCTGCGCGTAAATATACTGCGCTCCCCATTGAAGGCATTCTCGCTGTTAGTCCATAACTGCGAAACAGTAACCGCGAAAGTCTTTGCCACCATTGAGAATCTGGGTTATTCGCAAATGTCTCTGATGTGTCTTGGATATAAGGTTTGAGATCGAAAGTTGTCCCAATTTTATACTCTTTGAACGGTACTGGCTGTTTAGCCCAGTCTAACCCCTGAGATTTAGAGGCCAGAGTCTCAGGGTCGTATTTCGTCCGTTCGTGGTAGTGTTGAGCAATTGATTCGCGAATTTCTGGCATATTAATTTCAATACTCTTAGCTTCCTGCTTTTGATCTTGGCATTCATCAGCCTCATTGTTTCGTGTTAGTTAGTACAATCTGCAAAGTCATAATGTGATGTCTGGTAATTCTTCGGAGATACTTGGCTGTGAGTTGTCAGAAATTCAATAAGAAATAATCAACCACTAATCGGAATTAGTTGGTTCTGGTATCTCTGCCAAAACTGGCGTATGGGTTCGCCGCCAACGGGTAAAGCTATAGATACCAGCAGCTAAAATTAACAACACGGGACTGTAAACTAGGAACCAAATACCCAATTTCAAAAAGCGCACACTCAATGCACCTAATGAGTTGGTGGATTTGTTCCAGGTTTCCTGAGTTTGCGCCGCTAAGGTAGCCTGGGGACTGCTACTAGATACGGCTGCTTCTAGGTTCAGGGTAATGGTGGAGTATGCAACTTGATTTTGTAAGCTTTTTAATTGGGCATCAATTTGTTCTATGGATTGTCTGACGTTATTCAGTTCTTGAGCAACACTTAGCACATCTCTGATGGAACCCGCCCGATCCATAATTTTTTGCAAATTGGCTTCAGTTTTGCGGAAGTTGTTTAATCTGGCTTGGAAATCCACTAAGCGATCGCCTGCATTTTCTGCGGTAATATTACGACTACTAACAGTGCCTAATTTAGCTATTTCTTTGAGGGTAGATTCTAGGCTGTTTTGGGGTACTCGCAGCGTCATAGATGCAGTATGCCGGGCATTTTCCTGTGTGGGCTGACGTTCGTTTAAACCGATCAAATCCCCTTGCTGTTGATTACTAATTTGCGAAACAGCATCGATACTCTGGCTGACAGAGTTAACAATCACACTCATTGCTGCCTTTTTAATCAGTTGGGGACGGGCGCGGGGTACTGGTGCATTCGGCGACTGTTGGGGGATACTGTCACTTTCTGCGGCTCGATTTTCCAGGCGATCGCTTGAAGATGATGTCGTATTTAACGATGGCTGCACAGAAGAAGCGCAACTACTAAATATCATCCCACCCAGTAAAGCACTCACCAACACAGCCGATTTTTGTAGCAATTTCGTCAAGACGCGCATAACCTACCCCCAGATAGATGAAATTAATCTCAGTATGGCTGAGTTAAAACCCAAAGTTGGCATGGTTGCGATTTATGTAACAGAAGCTTGAGAAACTTCCAAAAAAAACCCACTCTCTTCCTTCTTTCTCTGTGTTCTCTGTGCCTCTGTGGTTCGTTTAATCCATATTCTCATCGTCATCCTAGCGCGAGATAAACCTCTCCAGAGATGAATTGTCAAAAATCCCAGAGCAGTTACTAAATTAAGTAATGGTATTGCAAACTAAAACGATCAGCATGGAAACCAAACAGCTAGGAAACACAGGTGTATACGTAAGTACAATTGGCTTGGGTGGAATGCCGATGTCAATTTACGATCGCCCTCCGGAATCCCAATCAATCGCAGTCATTCATCGGGCTTTAGATTTAGGCATTACATTTATTGACACTGCCGACTCTTACTGTAAAGATGAATCAGACAAGCACCACAACGAGCGACTCATTCACCAAGCACTGACAACGTACAAAGGTGATATTAGCCAAGTATTTGTCGCTACCAAAGGCGGTTTGATGCGTCCTGATGGTAGTTGGGGACGTAACGGTAACCCAGAACATTTACGCCAAACAATTCGGGAAAGTTTTGAGATTTTAGGGGGAGAGAAACCCATTGATCTTTGGCAATACCATTCCCCAGATTCTAATTACACCATAGAAGCATCCCTGGCAGCAGCCAAAGAAGCCGTAGAAGCCGGTTTGATTCGATTTGTGGGAGTTTCTAACTTTTCTGTAGAACAAATTAAACAAGCACGGGATGTAGTTGATATTGTCTCTGTGCAGAATCAATACAGTCCTTGGGAACGACAGCCAGAAACCGATGGCGTGCTGGAATATTGTGAACAGGAAAAAATCACCTTTTTGCCGTGGAGTCCCTTTGGGGGAATGCGTCGTCATACAAACTTGCCAGATATTCAGGCGATCGCGCAAATAGCTAAAGAAAAAAACGTATCATTATACTCTATCGTCTTAGCATGGTTGCGTTCCAAATCTCCCTGTATTTTGCCCATTCCTGGCGCTAGCAAAATTTCCAGCATCGAAGACACAGTGCGTGCTGTGGATGTGAAACTATCAGAAGCAGAAGTGCAAAAAATTGATCAAGCCACTTCGTGATTGTCCCCACTCCCCACCCTTTTAAGGTACAATCTAAAGCTGCTAATTAATGACAATGCTGCTGACAGGAGATGCTTATGGCCCGGATGTATTATGACGAAGATGCCAATTTAGACCTTTTGGCTGGAAAAACGATTGCCATTATTGGCTATGGTTCCCAAGGTCATGCTCACGCCCTTAATCTAAAAGATAGTGGTTTGAATGTGATTGTGGGACTATATCCGGGTAGTAAGTCAGCAGCAAAAGCCGAAGCAGCTGGTTTAACTGTGAAATCTGTCGGCGATGCTGCCAAAGCTGCTGATTTCATCATGATTTTATTACCTGATGAAGTCCAAAAGACAATTTACAAAGAAGAAATTGAACCAAATCTGCAAGAAGGAAACGTTGTCGCCTTCGCCCACGGCTTTAATATTCACTTTGGACAAGTCGTACCACCAGCTAACGTAGACGTAGTAATGGTAGCACCCAAAGGACCAGGACACTTGGTGCGCCGGACTTATGAACAAGGACAAGGCGTACCAGCGCTGTTTGCAGTTTATCAAGATGCTAGTGGTCAGGCACGCGATCGCGCCATGGCATACGCTAGAGGTATCGGTGGTACACGCGCAGGTATTCTCGAAACCACATTCCGCGAAGAAACCGAAACAGATTTGTTTGGCGAACAAGCAGTATTGTGTGGTGGTTTAAGCGCCTTAATTAAAGCAGGCTTTGAAACCTTAGTAGAAGCTGGTTATCAACCAGAATTGGCTTACTTTGAATGTCTCCACGAAGTCAAACTGATAGTTGACTTAGTTGTAGAAGGCGGACTAGCCCAAATGCGCGACAGCATTTCTAACACTGCTGAGTATGGTGATTACACCCGTGGTCCTCGCATCGTCAACGACACAACCAAAGCTGAAATGAAGAAGATTCTCAGCGAAATTCAATCTGGGCAATTTGCACGGGAATTCGTCTTAGAAAATCAATCTGGTAAACCAGGATTTACCGCCATGCGCCGCCAAGAAGCCGAACATCCCATTGAGGAAGTCGGTAAAGATTTACGCGCCATGTTTAGCTGGTTAAAGAAAGTGTAATTTTGGGTAATTGGTAATTGGTAATTTTTTACCTTTTACCAAGTTCTTTTTTTTGCACGCAGAGACGCAGAGGCGCGGAGAAAGAGATGGTATAGAGATTGTAAGTAAAATTCCTCAAGTGATGAAAAGTATTAATTACTATAAAGGTTGGATATTTTAATCTTACTTGATTTTAAGAATATCCAATTTCTATCATTTTGAAAAATTCCTGCACTACTTCATCAGGATTGTTATAACATCTTTGGGCATCAAATCTTTCTACAACTTTGATACCGTTTTTCTTGAAAATGTGTTCTCTTTCTTGTTCTTAAACTCTGCGTTCTGCGGTGTGAAATGGTCCATCAACTTCTAAAACTCCCCATTTACCGTTATAACAAATGAGGAAATCAGCTTCTTTATTTTCTCTACCTTTGGCTGTGTTGAGTCGTGCTAAGGAGTTGGGGACAAATAAAACTCCAGTCCGGTCTAATGCTTCAGCAATTTTGATTTCTGTTTTTGAGCGAAAGCGTAGATTTTCCCAAGTGTGAATTGTTGAGTTTGAATAAAATTGAACTCCTTGGTTGTTGATATTAGTATCACTTTGACGAGTTTTGCATAAAATTAAACTTGTAGTTTCTATAATTTTTTTATATAAACTGGCAAATTCTCCAGGTGCAAAATTACCATTTATAGGTCTTCTGCTTTCGTGTTTTCTGATTTGTATCCAATTTCTACTTTCTTCATCACTCATTCGATAACTAACAAGCTCCAAATCAAACATAAAATCGTATGTATAAACATATTCACAAATTACTTTATCAAAGTTAGTGCCACTGTTAATATTCCAATCTTTGATACAAGCACCTGTAAGAGTTGCATTATAAAAATTAGTATTTACTACTTGTGTTCTTGATAAGTTGGCATCACTTAGATTAGACTTATTCATATTAGTTCCACTTCGGTGCTTGAGCCGTAATCTAGTAGGCATTTCTTCGACAATTTTCATCAGTTTGGTATATAAAAGACTTAACTTATAACTTGAGTATTCCCTTCAAAGTCAGCTTACCAATCACAAAATATGTCAAAAATGCACCGCAACCCTGTAAAGCTGGTATTTCAAAGGCTAGGGAGTCAATTAACTTTATTATTCCTCGCTTGCTTTCTGGGGATGCAAAATGCCGCACCAGCCCAGTCTCAGCCAGCAACTCAACTTTTGCCATTTTTCGATAATATCAACAACCTGGTTCCTGTAGGTTTCCCCAGAGGGCAGAAATTAGACATTACGCCAGCCCCACCACTGCTAAATTCCTTTGACAAAGCTGTCCTCAAAATCTGCGGTCCTATAGGTACAAAAGTCAGCCCCAATCAATTTAAACAATTGTTGTCTTCTTACCCAGGTGTATTACAGAAACTTCAGACAGTTAGCGGCGGCGAACTCCGTCCAGGACGCAGAAATAAAACCGCATTTACCGAAGATGTAACTGATATTTGGTTTAAAAATCGGGGATTTGAACATATTTTTTGTGGCGAACTCAAGAGCGCAAATGATATTGGCGGCTTGCATTTTTATGGTAGGTATTTACAGTTACAAAATAAAGGAATTGGCGGACGCTTACCGAATAATCAGAGGCGAGAGCAAGTTGTTCCTGGTGTAATTTATACAATGGGTGTGGTGATTAAACAAGGAAACAGCACATTTACAGATGTCATCAAAGGCTACAGCTATCTGAGTAATGCTGAAGAATTGCTTGTAGATGCGACCCAAATCTTTAAGCTACAACAAAATTCTGAAGGAGCGTGTATTTTTAATGTGCGAGACCAGGATACTGGAACAACTTTTCCCAAAGTTTTTGTGCGGAGACAAAAAGCTATAGTTACCTTCTACCCCGATGCTACTCCCCAAGGTGCAAACTGTAAAAGTTAATTTCCTTCTTTGAGCTACCTCAGAGACAGGATTATAAATTTATGGCAAAGTGAGGATATAACCAGTTCAGAGGGTCACAAAGATGACCAAGACTATCCTCAATTTCACAACAGCAAAAGCCGAAGAAAACTTAGCTTTTTTACTCACACTTTCTGAAAAAGTAGATAAATAGGATTTTCACCTAATGTCAATGTTAATTTCCACTTTCACCCAATATTTAGATATTTCTCAAATTCAATTAGAAGCGATGTTCACAACATCGCTCATTGAGTTACTCAATTCACCGGAACTGCAAGCAAAACTAAATAGCTTAGATACAAATTTGCTCAGAGAAACTTTACCTACAGCCGGAGCAGTTTTAGCTAAAGAATTACCGCCTTTTTACCACTGGCTGAAAAACGAGTTAGGTGTGAAGCGCGTTCCTGACAGCCCAGACCATACAACAAAATGGGTAATTGATTTTGTAAATAATCAAGAAAGTTTAACTCATTTAGTGGAGTTACATCGTCCAGTTCCCCTTCTGGCTTTAGAAGCTGCTGTTCCTCGCTTGGTAGGAGTATTTGCAGGTGTGGAAGATGAGCAAATCAAGCAAGAATGGCAAAAAGCTGTGGCTGCACTCTGTTTAGTTCTAGTTGTCGGATCTCGTGAACAAGATAGGTTAAATTTAGCAGTTGTCTGAAGTAGGATAGCAGTTAGTTTTGATGATCCGGAGCATCAAGACTAAACTAAATTTAAGGTGAATAATTATGACTATTAGTAACAGCCTGAAATCTCGATATTTAGGTTAAGTAAAAGTGCAGGCGCGGCGAAAATTTCCCCAGCCGCTAGTCCGCGCAAAATGGTTTCTTTGCCTGTGGTTGCTGTTTTGGTAACTTGAATTGCACCACTGATTACAGCATATAACTTCGCTGGTAGGCGATCGCCTTCATGCAGAATAATCTCTCCTTTGCTGTATCCTTGCACCTGAGTGTAAGGTTGCAATTTTACCTTGTCTGCGGTTTCTAACCCTGCAAACACGATAATTTGGGAGAGTTGTGCTAAAGATGCCTGCATAATTAGGCTAATGTTGCCAAAGCTGGACGATTTTGAATCCAAGGATTTGCGGCTTCTAGTTGCGCCGCTAGGCTGATTAAAGTAGCTTCAGCCGCAGGTTTGCCAATTAGTTGCACACTCATGGGTAAACCATTACTATCAAAACCTACAGGAATTGCGATCGCAGGTTGTCCGCTAGCGTTAAAAGCTGGACAAGGTGCTACCCAGTGGATAATTTTTTGGAATGTCTCTTCGGGACTCAAATTAGCCCATTCTCCTACCCGGATCGGTGAATGCAGATAAACTGGCAATATCAGTACATCTACGGTATCGAAAAACGCCACAATTTGCCGGGCGACAATCTGCATTTGGGAAACGGCGCGGAGGTATTCACCCACGGAACCTGTGCGCGAAAACAGTAACTGATTCAATGGCTGTAATGCCTCTATGGGGAGTCCTGAAGCCGCCACCCCACCTTGCCACACGGTTTGAAATGGTTCGATTAAAGCAGTCAAATCAGGGCATTTCTCTTCTATGATGTGACCCCATTCTGCTAATAATTTGACTGTTTGCAGTACCCCTTGCTGACAATTTGCGTCAGCTTCGCCCAAGGGAGAAATATTTGTACTAAAAGCAATTCGGAGATTACCGAGTTTTTCGGTGGTAGCGGCGAGAAATGAGGGTTGAGGATCGGGTAACCAGCAAGGATCACCCGTGAAGTAGCCAGACATGACATCTAAAAGGGCGGCTGCATCCGCCACAGTCCGCGCAATCGGCCCATTCGTAGCAATTCCCGCCAGTTGATTTCCTACGGGTGCATGAGTCACTCTACCCCGTGATGGTTTGATACCGACTAAACCACAGCAAGCCGCAGGCCCCCGCACTGAACCGCCACCATCAGAACCTTGTGCGATCGCACATAATCCGGCTGCGACTGCTGCTGCTGCGCCACCACTGGAACCGCCAGGAGTGTATTCTAAATTCCAGGGATTTCTAGCTGGGGGAAAACCTGTAGGTTCAGTGTAAGGAAAGGAACCTAATTCTGAAGTGGCTGTTTTACCGAGAATAATAAATCCAGCTTCCTTAATCCGAGTTACTACCCCATCGTCGTAGTTAGGGATATTTTGTAATAATGCTGGATTACCGTAGTTACAGGGTATACCTGCCACAGCATTGAGGTCTTTAATGGAAATCGGTACACCAAAAAATGGCGGTAGTTCTGAGGTGGTTGTCAGTGTGTCTGTTTTGACTTTAGCATCTGCGATCGCCAATTCTGCTGACACCGTAAAGTAACTTCCCAATTTGGGGTTCAAGTCTTGAATCCGCCTTAAATATAATTCCACCAACTCCAACGGCGACACTTCCCGGCGACGAATTAAGTTCGCCAATTCTAGTCCTGGGGTAAAAGCTAAATCAATTTCATTCATTATGTTAATTGATGGGCTATTTTCTCTGTTACTCACATTTTCCCCGCAAATTGTTACTTTCAACTAATTTCCGGGAATCATAAATCTTATATATCCTAAAATTTGTCAATCAATCACTAGACGGGTTAAACTCTTACTCCAATCATCAATTCGTTGATAGTTATTTTAATTGTTTCGCATAAACTTTCGACAAATCCCCAAGGGATATTTATGGCTAACTTAGAAAAAATTGTTAATGAACTGCCGCAACTTGTGCTTAGTCTGAAGTTGAATCTTGGTAATTCACAGGAAATTATCCAACAAGTTGCCCTGATCAATAATATTCAACAGCAACTACGCCACTTGCAACAAATCATTATTGAAGAACTCACAGTTGCCAAACTTAACAATTCGGCAATTCATAGTTTACCTCGACTTGGTACAATAGCCGCTTTGTTTCTCCCTCATATTTTTGGACTAGAGACAGAGACTAATGCTACAGGCAAATATATTGCCGCAAAATTTGGACATCCAGATATAGAAATATCATTTAATCACTTAAAATCAAAAATTGATGATTGGATTGAATGGGGTGATCTGCTTCATATCATATCCGCAGATATTTTAAGTGACTCTGAATTAGTCAATCAACTAAATTCCCATAGGAATAATTCAAACTTATCAACTCAAGTTCAAAAACTTAGTGAAAATTTAAAAATTAACTTATCATTGACCAAACGTAATATTTTACAGCAGCAACTCCAGGAACTCAAAAATGCTCAAACAGAGGCTTTGCAAGTCAAAGAAAAATTAAATAATATTTTTCATACTATTAATAGCAGTCCTACTTTTTTCACAATTCTGCTAGGGGTATCATCTTTTTGTGGTACATCCGGCTTCAGCTTAGAATGGTGGGATGATGAGCAAGAATTAATTATAGCTAGTGATGGTAAATTTCAAGAATTAACCGATATTCTCCATGAATATGACCAATTACAGGAAACTGTTGCTACTTTAATTATCAAGATTAAGACTTTTAGGAAACAGGCAGAAGCATCGCTGAAAAATTTTTCCCCAGAAACTCAGCCAAAATTAGTTATTAAGCATCAAGCCCAGATCAGATCAAAGTTTAATTTTCCCAAAATCTTTCATCCTATTTTTATTGTAGCTTCCAGTTTCCTCCTCTTAACGTTTAGTGGCTTGATGTTCAAGAACAAAATTCCATATGTTCAGCAAATGATGTCAATTCATAATCAGGAGGAAACCGCAGTTAATAACTTTAAATCTGCTCTCAAACTGGGTCTAGAAGCATCCTCTCTGGGGAAAAATTCACCCCATTCTGTCATCGTGTGGGAACAAGCAGAAATTAAATGGGAAAAAGCCATTAACTTATTAGCCAGTATCCCTGAAGGAACATCTGTTTATACTCCAGCCACTTATAGATTGGCTAGCTATCGCCTGAACCGCATCGCTATCAATCAAAGAGCTATCAGTGAAAAAAAAGCCATAGAAAATTTACAAACAGCCCAAAAATTAGCCACAGAAGCTAGTTTTTTCATTCAAAATTCACCACAATCACTGTTAACTTTAACTGAAGCAAAATCCAAATTAAAACAAGCAATCAATTTATTAGAAAATATTCCTCAAAGTACATCTGTTTATCCACAAGCTCAAGAAATACTTCCTAGTTATAAAAATAGCTATCTAGGTATTAATATAATTATCAAAGACGAGAAATAACTTATAGCCAGACTTTTTTTTATCTGTAAAAATTACAAATTATTTCCAGCTTGGAAAATTTGGTCTGTGGTTAAATTTAACTCTGGGAAAGCTGGGGATTGAATGCGATCGCTTCCTCGAAACTGACTAACTTGATACTCACCTTCAATGAGTTGGTATACAGAAATAGTGGGTTGTTTCGGATTACCGATAAATTTTCTTCCTCCTAAAGCTAGATAATCCACTAGCCAATATTCAGGAATACCCATTTCCTCATAATCAGCTAACTTTTTGTAATAATCATCTCTCCAGTTAGTACTAACTACTTCAATCACCAATGGTACTGATGCACCTTGAGTAACAGTTGATTGTTTTTTCCATAACGGTTCATTTGCCAAATTAGCCCGGTTCAATATTAAAACATCTGGCAAATACGCTGATTCGCTTTCAGGTGGTTTAACTAATGCTTGTTTAGGGATAGTATAGGGAAGATTTAATCTGTCAAATTCTACAGTGAGTTTTCTTGCTAAAAACCCTGTAACTTCTTCATGTTCTCCTAATGGCTGTGGCATTTCAACAATTACTCCATCATGTAGTTCATAAAGTCTACCTTCAGGTTTCAACTCTAAAAACTCTGCATAAGTTACTACTTTGGGCTTGGTTATGGCTTGAGTCATAAAACCTCTTCTGGGTGAATATTTCCCGCTAAGTTAACAATAACGGGAGTTGCCAGTTTGATCATCAGAAATCGACGGTAAACCCTTGTAGAGAAGTTGTATACAACGTTTCTACATTCTTTGTCGGAGATTTTTATTAAACTTTTGTGCGGTCTGTCAAAATCTCGTAACCTGTTTCTGTGACTAAAACTGTATGCTCAAACTGCGCTGATAGTGAATTATCTACAGTTACAGCCGTCCATCTGTCAGATAATATTCTGGTGTGCTTAGAACCTGCATTCAAAATTGGTTCAATTGCCAAGGTCATTCCTGCACGCAGTTTGACATTGGGCATTTCGCGGGTGCGGAAGTTGAAAACTGATGGTTCTTCGTGTAGATTCCGACCGACACCATGTCCGGTAAATTCTTCAACTACACTGAAACCATTTGCATTTACATGGTCTTCTATTGCTCCGGCTAGGTCAAGTAAGTATGCTCCGGCTTTGACTTGTTCAATACCTTTAAAAAGAGCTTCTTCAGCTATACGAATCAATTTAGCTGCATCTGGTGTTACATCACCGACGGCAATTGTAATGCAGGAATCACCATGAAAACCTTGATAATAAGCGCCTGTATCTACTTTTAATACATCCCCAGTCCGAATCACTTTCTTAGCATTGGGGATGCCATGTACAACTTCATTATTAATACTGGAGCAAATAGAACCTTTAAAACCGTGATATCCCTTAAAACTTGGTGTAGCATCCATTTCGCGGATCCGTTTTTCGGCATAAGCATCCAAATCTGCTGTGGTCATTCCTGGTTTGACCATCTCAGAAATTTCTTTGAGTACAGTCGCCACAATTTTTCCTGATTGCCGCATAATTTCAATTTCACGCGGCGATTTAATTTCAATACCTCGGCGTTGTTTTTTTTCAGGTTTAGCCTGTGTTTTTTGAGAGAGCAAGTTAGTGAGAATGTTCATGGGGAATTAATAATTACCGACGTTTTACTACTACAATCGCAGTATTTTTTGTTAATTGAAAAACTATATCTATATTTAAGTTAACTTATTTTCGCTCCAGGCTCTGCTATTTCTGGGGACTGGGGACTGGGCATTGGGGATTGAGATGGAGAATTTTCTTCCCCCCTGCTCCCCTGCTTCTTCCCCCACTCCCTACTCCCTACTCACCGAATCGCAATTTCACCACTCATACCTGCTTCTGTATGACCTGGGATTGAACAGTGTAAATTATAGCTTCCTGGTTTCATGGCTACAAATAGCCATTCTGCCTCACCACCAGGCTTGAGTTCTAGTTCATGAATTGCGCCTTTGACTTCTACTTTGCCTGCTTGGACTTTTTGTGTCCAGATACCATCTGCAAAGTCTTTGGCGGTGAAATAATGTTTTAATTGGCTGGGATTATTCAGGCGCAGTAGATAGCGTTTACCGGGGACAAATTCTACATGATCGGGTTCAAATTTGAGTTCGTTAGCAGAATTACCTAAATTAATTGTAATTTCTGTTGCTGGTTGCTGCAATAAATTATCTGTGTAATTTGCGGCAATCGCCTGCTCATTACTCACAAAACCCAGACACAGCAACAAAAATACTACAGTTATCCGCCGAATCATTTGCAGTCCAGCAGGTAAATACGCGTATAAAATTTTGTTAAATATTTTAAATAACCAAGTCATTATTATCAGTAGCCTTCACAAAAGTTACTCATTAATTATTATCTATTAACGGGTGCAGATAAATACCGAACCTCACCCCCAGCCCCTCTCCTTACTAAGGAGAGGGGGGTTAGGAACCTCTCAATTTCTCTGGTAAATCTTGTAAGGAGGGCAAAGATGCCCGCCCTTGTGTTTTATACTAAACACCGGATAAATTCTAGGGGTAAGCCATCAGTATCGGCTATAAAAGCTACCTCCCAGATGCGATCGCCTATTTGCTGCTGTGTCGGTTCTAAAAGTATTTTCAGGGGTGGTAAATCTGCCACCCCCTGTACACGTAATTGTAAATTTGTCAACCAGCCGGGTAAATCTGATGTAATTGCAGTTAAATCAAAAGACAGATGATAGTAGCCTACATAATGTTCATCAGCAAAAGCATCCGGTGCTGGTTTGGGTTCAGGAATTTGGATTAATTCAATTCTCCCGGATAAGCCTTCCATCCAGCAAGCCAGAGTATAGCCTGTAGTAAAGCGTTCACAAACCGTAAACCCCAACTGCTCATAAAAGGCGATCGCTTGATGAATATTCGCAGTCCGAATCGAAGCGTGATGCATAATTTAGTTATTAGTCATTAGTCATTGGTCATTAGTCATTAAATATACTTTTGCGGTCCTTGTAGAGACAATCCATGAATTGTCCCTACATTTTTGCTCACCAAATTTCTGATAACTGCTGACTACTCAAATAATCGGAAATAAGGATAGCGTACAGGGACACCAGGCTCCTTTTCCAAATCAAAATTAATCACATCCCAACAAGGGTCTTCCGCAGCATCCGGACTAAAATCCACAGGTAAGCCGTATAATCGTGCAGAGCTAGCTTCCGGTTGTCCAGAACGCCAAGGAGTGCTGCGTTCTAAATAGCCACTCATCAATTCCTGATAACGTATCGCAATAATTACCCGTGTTGCTCTGTAACCTTGAGTGTATAGCTTATCCAGTGCCTCGTGGATTTCAAAGCGAATCCCATCCGGATGGGTATGCTGTCTATACCATTCATTATTCCAGCGTCGCCAATGACGACCCGACTGTAGATGAACTAATTCTCCTGTTTTAGGATCAGCCTCAAAAGCACCATGACGCGGACACAAATAGGTATCTGTGAGTGTTAGCGCCGGAATAGTCTGACGACAGTGGGGACACTGAATGTCAGAGCCAAATATAGGGTACTGCAAACCTGGATTCATCATGAAGTGCATACAAACATAGTTTCATCTTCACCAGCACCAGTGAGTTGGATTTTACACATCTGTTCCTCTATATTTTAAGGTTTGGTCGTGGCTGCAAAGAAACGGAGGTACAGCCTGAACAATTTTCACTAGCATCTAACTCAGATTAGAGACTTGACACCGTGATATCCTGGTTGTGCAACCAGCCTCAAAGTTGAGAGTTTTTCCAGTGTTCCTGGGTACCATATTCATATTCTATCGTGTCTACAGCTTCTTACTGGCCATCTCCCGATTTTTCTCAAGCCGCCTTCATTGCAGCCAACGCCGTCATCATCGGTTCCGTAAACATTCAAGCCGGGGCTAGCATCTGGTATGGTGCAGTCGTGAGGGGAGACGTGGAACGAATTGATATTGGCGAATGTACAAACATTCAGGATGGAGCAATTTTACATGGTGATCCAGGTTTACCAACAATCTTAGAAAATCATGTCACCGTCGGGCATCGTGCCGTCATACATTCAGCCTACATTGAAAGTGGCTGCTTAATTGGCATTGGCGCGATTGTTTTAGATGGAGTAAGAGTGGGTCATGGTAGCATTATTGGCGCTGGCGCAGTAGTAACTAAAAATATCCCCCCCCTGTCCCTGGTTGTCGGTGTTCCCGCTAAAGTATTGCGCCAAATTCCAGCAGACGAAGCCGCAGAACTGATTGAACACGCTGAACGTTACAAAAAGTTAGCTTTGGTTCATGCTGGAAAAGGAAATGATCTCGGCTTTCACCAAAAGAAATAACTCAAAACATTGTAATATAAATATATGTTGGTGAAAGCCCGGATACCCAGCATGATTGGGATACAAGCATGAGCTTCCGGTCAGCATCAGAAAAAGGGAACATATTTTTTGCAGATAGGATTGGAAAAATTTACCAATTCAGCTAAAAATAAAAATGAGCGCAGTTGATAAAACTTTAATTTTCACTTGAAAGAGGGATTCTAGAAATGGATATCGATTACCGTATTGCGATCGTTATAGCACCAATTGCCATTGCTGCTGCTTGGGCTGTATTTAACATTGGTGCCGCAGCTTTAAGACAATTCCAAGGCTTTTTTAACAAAGAAGCCTAAACTTAATCAAAATCATCAATAAAACCGGCTGTTTCCCTAGTTCAGGGTAGCCGGTTTTGTTAATTTCCCTCATTTCCCTCATTTTCCTCATCTGCTTGTGGATATCAATTCTTTACTCCAACCCTTTGCGCGTTTCGGCGTTCATCTGGGACTGTCGCGCATTCTCAAACTGTTGGCAAATCTCGGCAACCCTCACCACCAAGTCCCAGTAATTCATGTTGCCGGTACTAACGGTAAAGGTTCGGTTTGTGCTTATCTTTCTTCAATACTTACTGAGGCTGGTTATCGTACAGGATGTTATATCTCTCCTCATTTAGTCGATTGGACAGAACGTATTTCCATCAATAAACAGCCAATTTCCTCTGATAAATTCAGCCAATTAATTCTACAAGTCCAAGAGGCTATTCAAGCTGATGATGAGTATCCGACTCAGTTTGAAGTGATTACCGCAGCTGCTTGGTTGTATTTTGCCCAGGAAAAAGTTGATGTCGCCGTGGTAGAGGTGGGTTTAGGAGGACGCTTGGATGCGACTAATGTTTGTGACCAGCCATTAGTGACAATAATTACGTCAATTAGCCGGGAACACTGGCAGCAATTAGGCCCTACTGTTGCTGATATTGCTAGAGAAAAAGCCGGGATTATTAAACCAGGATGTCCGGTTGTGGTTGGACAATTGCCCCCAGAGGCTCAAAAAGTCGTGCGATCGCGCGCTCAAGAATTACAATGCTCATATATTGCGCCTCAACCAGCTTGTCAAATCGCCACCGGATGGGCTGAATATCAAACTATTGAAAATTCCCAAATCATTAAATATCCTTTGCCATTACATGGGCAAATTCAATTACATAATTCCGCTTTGGCTTTAGCTGCTTTAGAAATTATCCAAAGCACAGGTTGGGAAATTTCGCCAGAGGCCATTGTCAACGGTATGAGTCAAACTCAATGGCCGGGGCGAATGCAATGGATGACTTGGAAAAACCAAAAATTATTAATTGATGGCGCTCATAATCCAGCCGCAGCCCACGCACTACGAGATTATGTCGATAGCTTAGATATCCCTCAAATAACTTGGATTATGGGAATGCTTTCGACTAAAGAGCATCATGATATTTTTCAAGCTTTACTGCGATCGCCAAAGGCGGGCGGAGCATCATCGCATGACCAATTATATCTCGTCCCAGTACCAGATCATAGTTCAGCTAGTCCCATTGAATTAGCCAACATAGCTCGTGAAATTTGTCCAGAATTATCCATCTGTCAAACTCACCCTGATTTATCATCAGCCCTAGAAGCAGCTTTCACCTCCACCAATCATCAAGTTGTTTTGTGTGGTTCTCTCTACTTAATCGGGCATTTTTTCACCATTTCACCGTAATAACATATTCTCAAAATCTCCCCTCTCCTTAGCAAGGCTACGGTGTACACACATCCTGATCCAGAAAGGGTTTCCAGCCCTAAAAACCGAATTTCACTGTAAATCCGGTTCCCCTCCTCGCTTGCGGGGAGGGGTTAGGGGTGGGGTGTTATGACACAAACGAGAATTTACCAACTTGTGTGTACACGGTAGCCTTGCTAAGGAGAGGGGCTGGAGGTGAGGTTCTTACACTCGACTATCCCATTCTTGTGCTGCATCTTCCAAAGCTTTATCTACAGTTTTTTGTCCTAACATTGCTGCTTGCAAATTCTCATAAATTGCCTTTTGCAGACGTTTAGAATCTTTCAAAGTTGGAGTTAAAATCTCTGCTTTTTGCAGTTGTTCAGCACTAATAATTCTCGCCTTTTCTACCGTTGAAGCAGTATCAGGAACATCTTTAAAGTAACTATCTCCCAGAGCTTTAATTGTAGATGGTAAGACATTAGCAGCTTTCGCAAAGGCTAGCTGATTTTCGTCATTCGTGAGAAATAAAGCAAATTTCAGAGCAGCGTCAGGGTGTTTACTGGCGCGGGGGATAACTACATTCATCACAGCCACATTTTTTTTGCCAGTATCACCAGTCACTTGGGGGGCTATAGCCGAAACTTCAGAAATTTGTGGTGCATTAGTCGCAATTGTTTTGAGAAACTCTGGCCCAGAAGCTAAAAATGCCGTTTGTCCAGATTGGTATAAATCAATTGCATGGCGATGTCCTTGGGTTAAGGATTCCTTGGGTAGTAGCCCTTTTTTATACAAATCTACCCAGTATTGAAATGCTGCTTTACCTTGTGGAGAATTAAAAGCCGCCTTACCCTCGGTATTTACTAGGGTGACACCCATTTGCACAAATGATTCCAACACTTCACCGGAATCTTGCGGTACAAATGTGACAAAAAAGGCATATTTTCCGGTTTTATCTTTCATTTGCTGCGCCACATCTGCTAATTCTGCGAATGTCGCTGGTGGTTGATTTATACCTGCCTGTTTTAGTAAATCAGTGTTATAAATAGTTAACCGTGTAGTAAGATACCAGGGAATACCAAAACTCTGACCATTCAGAGTGCTGGCTTTCCAGATATTCGGTAAATAGGAGGAACGTTCTTCATTAGAGATTTTTGGATCTAAATCTAACCACGCATTTCGTCCCGCTAGTTGGGAAGCAAAAACTGGATTGAGATTCACTACATCGGGTGGCGTATTTGCTGAAACAGCTGTTAAAATTTTGTTCTCCATCGCCGACCAGGGTATATCCACCCAGTTAACCTTTATACTTGAATTTTGGGCTTCAAACTTCCCAATTAGGCTTTGGAAATATTCAGTAAATTGAGGTTGGAGTTGCATTGTCCAAAACTCAACAGTTGCCTCTCCTGAAGCAGGTTGTTGTGTGTTTGTACTAACATTTGCCGTACTGCAACTTACCATCCAACTGGTTAATAAGCCAATGAATGCCCAAGTAGCCAGTTGTTTGAATTTTTGCAATTGCATCATCTTAACAGTATTATTACGCTTGTTCGGGGTGAGAAAATTATGCAGAATTGTCGAGATTATAGGCTAAATCAGTTACCTATTCCTGAAAAAATTCTTTAGTATCATTTAAAATTTACATTGAGCAGTCTACTGGCATAACTGTGGTGAAAAGCTTTAATAATCTGTTGACTAAATTTTATAAAGGGGTGGGCATTGAACTTGCACCGGAACGGGTGAATGTAGTTCAAATACGCAAGCAGCGCCAAGGCTTGAAATTACAATCCTTGACATCGGTACCGGTTCCCGAAGGAGTAATTATCGATGGTCAAATTATCGACATCTCGACAATGGCGCAATTAATTCAGCAAGCACTGGCTGAAAGTAAAATCAAAACTTCTCGTGTGGCTACTGCTATACCAGGACAACATTCCATCGTTCGTCTGATACCCATACCGGCTGAGTTGGACGACAAAGAATTACGGGAGATGGTCTTAAACCATGAAGCCGGGTTGTATTTACCCTATCCCCGTGAGGAAGCTGATGTAGATTATCAAAAGCTTGGGTATTTTGTCGATAACGATGGCATTGAGAAAGTACAGGTGTTGTTAGTTGCCACCCGCAAGGATGTCACCGATACCTATCTTAATACTTTTGAACAGGCAGGATTGGAAGTCGATATTTTAGAGATTAACAGTTTTGCTCTGATTCGGACTATTCGTGATCAACTGCGGCAATTCGGGCTGGAAGAGGCGGCGGTATTAGTTGATATAGAGTTCGACAGTACAGAGATAGCCATTGTGATTAATGGCGTACCGCAATTTTCGCGCAGCGTGCCTATTGGTACTTATCAGATGCAAATGGCTATGTGTAGGGCGATGAGTTTACCTACATCACGTGATATGTCGTTGTTACGGGGAATGGTGATTCCGGCAAATTCTCTTGATGGTGGGCAGACTGGAGTAACTGAAGTCAATCCGAGTATGGCAGCTTTATTGAGAGTTTTAGGAGAACTCACGGATGAGCTGCGCCGTTCTATCGATTTTTACCTCAGTCAAAGTGAAAACCTGGAAGTCGTACAGATTTTTTTAGCGGGGCCAGGAGGGGGACTGCAACAGCTAGATGAGTTTTTCACTCAAAGATTG
The DNA here is from genome assembly GCA_035638855.1 of Nodularia sp. (in: cyanobacteria). Classification (GTDB taxonomy): domain Bacteria; phylum Cyanobacteriota; class Cyanobacteriia; order Cyanobacteriales; family Nostocaceae; genus Nodularia. Next base: position 63,002 of record DASQZD010000038.1, read on the forward strand.
GGTTTACCAACTACCCAAATTGATCCCATTGGATCTTTGTCTTTGCAAGTTGATGAAGCAAAATACCCCTTAGCAGAACGTTCTGGCTTAGGGATAATACTTGGCCTAGGAATGCGGGAGGTGTGACAAAATGTACAGCTTAGATGTTAACTTTCTTAAAGATCGCGCAACTTACCAAGAAAAGGCGAAAAAAAGCAGCCAATTTAAACTGCCAATCGACGATTTTACGCCCTTATATGTGGGATTGGCTATTGGTCTGTGTTTCCCGGCTTTTTTCGGGGCTACTTGGCTTTTTTTGCAGGCGAAAAATGGTGAATTGGAGCAGCAGATAGCACAATTAGACCAACAAAACAAGCAGTTAGAAGTTGAGATTGGGAATATTAACAAAATCCGGGAGGAGACAAAACAAGTTAAAGCGCAAACACAAGGTTTAGTGACAGTGTTTGATCAGATTCGTCCTTGGTCTGCCATGTTACAAGATTTGCGCGATCGCATACCAGCAGCAGTGCAAATTGAAACCGTTAAGCAAATTGAACCCACCGCCCCAGCAGCAGGACAGCCAGCCGATAGTAAGGCTGAAGTCTTGGAAATTACCGGATTTGCTCGTTCTTTCAACGATGTCAATGATTTTCTCTTGACTCTGCAAAAGTCTCAATTCTTGCAATCTTCCACCAGCAAAATTACCACAGCCACCTTAGTAGATGCACCATTACCACCAGGTAGTAATCAATCTGCTAATAATGTAGAAATTAAACTACCTCAAGTAGTAAAATATACGATTAAATCAACTGTGAGTGATGTTCCAGCTTCTGAGTTAATCCGGGAATTAGAGAAAAAAGGCACAGTGGGATTAGTCAGTAGAATTCGCAGTATGCAACAAATAGGAGTCATTTCAAAATGACAATGAGTCAAGATTTTAATTTTGGTGATCAAGGCGGGGAATTCGGTTCAGAAACCCCAGCCTACCCGGTGGCCTTTGGGATTACTTTCACACCCAAAATTATTGGCATTGCTGTCGGTTTAGTGGGTCTTGCTGGAGGCGCATATATCCTGCTCAACATGGTAATGCCTGCATGGGAAATTTATCAGCAGCGACAAGGACAAGCGAATGATTTGCAAAGTCAAGTTGAGCAAAAAAAAGCTAGTGTTAAACAAATTGGCCAAGTAAAGGCGGAATTAGCCCAAGCCAAGCGGGAAACAATCCAGGTTTTAAGTTTATTTGCTGATGAAACAACGTTAGATACCCTATTACTGGATATAAATCGTTTAGTGGAATCTGGTAATGCTCAAGTTCCAGCTAATGCAGTCAGGGCTAAACTCCAAAAATTTGTGCCAGATTCAGAGCTATCACAACCAATTAATGATGGCTCTTTCGGACCAACTGTTGATGGCAAATTGAAACGCAGTAGTATTAAAGTTGAAATTGAGGGAACTTTTGAACAAACGCAATCAATTATGCGTAATATTGAGCGTTTGCAGCCGTTATTAATAGTTAAAGATTATGAAGGGAGATTGACTCCTGAACCGGCGACTAATGCATCAGAAGAAGAAGTGATTCGCGTAGGGCCAGCACCCATTACTACGTCTTTTGAACTACAGGCATTAATGCCATTGAATCCAGAGGAAGTTGCAGCTCAGGCTAAGGAGGCTCAAGCAGCAGCCGCAGCAGCAGCTCCTACAAAATAAAGTGCTGAGTAGAAAAACCAATACTAATACTCAAAAATTGTTGGTGAACAGGTGTTTTATATAGTGAGGAATGAACGGTGAAACAGTTTCACGGTAATAGTGTCATATTAGGCGCTGCTGCTTTTGTATTTATCGCAGCTCAACCAGCCTCAGCCCAGATGGCTCAAGTAACAGGGGTGAAGCTCAATCCAGCTAATGGTGGAGTTAACGTTGTTTTGCAAACTTCTTCCGGGTCGCGCCCCCAGGTTTTCACAACCAAAAGAGGTAATGCTTTAGTCTCAGATATTATTAACACTCAATTGCGTTTACCGCAAGGAAATAATTTTCGTCAAGATAACCCGGCTGCGGGAATTGCTGCGGTGGAAGTTATCCAACTGGATGGCAATAGCATCCGGGTAATAGTAACTGGTAGTAATAACATCCCCACAAATCAACCTGTGGTGCGAAAGTCCAATGAAATTACTCTTAGCTTTGCCCCATCAACAACCACAGCCTCAACAGCAACAACCTCGGCTTCGACTCCAGCCCAACCTACCCCAGATGTTCTGGTTCCTAACCCCAAAATCTCAATTGACGGCAAACCAGCCCCAGCCGCTAGCCCCAGTCAACCTGTGAGTCAAGCGCCGCCTTTCTTGCCTAGAGCCGTCGCCCCACCAGTGGGAGATATCTCTATTTCTAATACAGATGCGTCTCCCACCACTATTGATTTAGGCACTCAGGAACGTGTACCCCGTTTGGTGTTGAGGGATGCACCAGTACGCGAGGTTTTGTCATTGCTGGCTCGTGCGGCTGGGATGAATTTGGCTTATGTAGGAGGAGATGATGATAAGACAGTTTCTAAGACTCAGGTTAATACTGGTGCTACTGATGCAGCACCAACATATCAAACAATATCCCTAGATATAGAAAACGAGCCAGTGCAAGATGTGTTTAACTACGTTTTGCGCCTCAGTGGTTTAGAAGCTAATCGCAGTGGACGCACGATTTTTGTCGGGACTAAACTGCCTAATTCTACTCGTGATGTCGTGGTACGTAACCTAAGACTTAACCAAGCATCAGTACCAGAGATTTTAAGGGTTTTAGTTAACTTGGGAGCAGAAAGTGCTGTCAATGCTGCAGAAAAGACAACTAGGATCACTACAGAGGTAATCGGCACAAATACAGAAAAAGAAAAAGAAGCAACTGAAGATACAGAACTTAAAGCTCAAAGAATTACGTTTGTTGACTCAACTCCCATATTGCGAGGTTTACAAGTATCAGGAGACTTGCGAACCAATAGTATTACCTTGATTGGTCAGCCTAAGTTAGTTGAAATTGCGATGGCTCAAATTGTTCCTCTTGATCTCCGCCGTCGTCAAGTGGCAGTTAACGTCAGGATTATCGATGTTAACCTCTTAAATACTAAAGACCAAAATGCCAGTTTTTCCTTTGGTATTGGTAATAACTTCTTTAGCAGTGATGGTGGTGCAGCATCTGTGAATTTTGGTGGTGTTAATCCGCCTTCTTCTGGAGATGTGCGTAACAGTTTACAAAGTCCAACTGTTATCCCTAATCCCTATTCAGGTGCTAATACTTTCATAGATTTAAGTAGGTCTACGATTATTCCAGGTACTGGAATAGGCAACAGATTAATTGATAATGGGCGTTTAGTAGAAGATATACCAGGACGGGCTGAACCATTCTTCAACCGTGAAGCAGGGATTTCAGCGAATCCATTTGAAGCGGGTCTCACAGATTTTACACGGGGAACACCAAATGTGACTCGGATTATAGATACTCCTGCTATTCCTGGTACGCCAGATCGGGTTGTAAATGGTGTGTTTACTCCTGGTACTCCTGGTACTCCAGCTAGGAGAGAGGTTACATTTGCTCCAGGGACTTTGGGAACAGCAACATCGGCTCTACCATCCCTTTTCCAGTACCCTAAACGACTTCTCGCGAGTTTGCAAGCTCAAGTCCAAAATGGCAATGCCAAAATTTTGACTGACCCCACTTTAATTGTGCAAGAAGGTCAAACAGCTGACGTTAAATTAACTCAAGAAGTAGTGGGTAATATCAAAAGAGAAATAACTCGTGGTGATGGTACTTCTACAGAAACAGTTACAGCAGATAAAACAGACGTAGGTTTACAGCTGGCTGTGAAAGTTGATCGAATTGATGATAATGGTTTTGTCTCGCTTTCTGTGTCTCCAACCGTTTCATCTCCTCAATCTCCAGCCGAAATTAATTTGGGTGGTGGTGGTAGCCAAAGAATATTTTTGGTTTCTACACGTTCCCTTACTTCTGGTGTAGTTCGGCTGCGAGATGGTCAGACCCTAATTCTCTCAGGTATCATTCAAGAGTCAGACCGCACAAGTGTTTCTAAGCTTCCTATTTTGGGTGATCTTCCTCTGATTGGTTCGCTGTTTAGAAGAACAAACAGAGATAATCAACGTCAGGAGGTGATTGTGTTGCTCACACCTCAAATTATGGATGATACTGAGAACTCAGCTTATGGCTATAACTACACCCCCAGCCCAGATGTGCGGCCAATGCTTGAGCGTCGTGGGTTGAATGCGCCGAGACAGTAAGAAGCCCTGGAACCCTTAGAAATCGCGGAACCACCCAAACGAAGTCCCTCCGGGTTCGCAGTCGCCTACAGAGGGAAACCCTCTTGCAGCGCTGTCTCACCACCTGCTCGGACTAATAGAAAATTTAGGATTTCAAACAAACCCGCGTCGGCGGGTTTTGTCTGTGTAGATGCGGTTTCTCTTTGCCGATTTTGCTGACAATACTGATTTGATTTCTTCTTTTGGAAATTTGAAATTTGAAATTTTAATTTGACAGTCAGGGCATTTTTTCAGTATTTTTCTAATTTTATGTATAATTTATCGACAAAAATCACTGAAAAATTACGAAAAATCCTGAAATCTATATAAATTAATGGTTTCATCTATCCACTTCAGGCTACAACACCTTAGAATGATTCATTGAAAAGTCGTGCGGATGGGATGTACAGCCATTTTTTATGTAAATATTCCCAAAGGACGACTTTTGTAATTCTCTGTTAGGAGAATTAATTAAAGATGCCAGATGGTGCAACAGTAAAGAATCTCAAGTAAACATCAAGGAGTTTGATATGAACAAGGGTGAATTAGTTGATGCTGTGTCTGAAAAGGCTAGTGTTACCAAAAAACAAGCCGATGCTGTTTTAACTGCGGCTTTGGAAACGATTATTGAAGCGGTTTCTTCTGGCGATAAGGTCACGCTAGTAGGATTTGGCTCCTTTGAATCTCGCGAACGTAAGGCTCGTGAAGGTCGTAACCCCAAAACCAATGAAAAGATGGAAATTCCTGCTACCAGGGTTCCAGCTTTCTCTGCTGGTAAGCTGTTTAGAGAAAAGGTTGCACCCCCAAAAGAACCAAAAGAAGCCAAAGAATAGATCACATTTTAGGGAACCTCTTTTTGATGCGGCAACCAGTTCACGGCGGAAATTTAGTTTGGGCAGCAGCATTAGCTGGTTGTCCACCTGAAGCTATTCTGGATTTTTCTGCCAGCATCAGTCCATTGGGGCCACCTAATAGTGCGATCGCAGCTATTTATGCTCAAGTTGGTAATCTTAGACACTATCCTGATCCAGATTACAGTGACCTAAGATTTGCTCTGGGTCGCTTTCATCAAATACCTCCTGAGTGGATTCTGCCGGGCAATGGTTCAGCAGAATTACTGACTTTAGTAGGTAGAGAATTATCAACATTATCTGCAACAACGTTAATTACTCCAGCCTTTAGCGATTATTACCGCACCCTAACGGCATATAACGCTAAAATTCTGGAGTTTCCCCTTTCTTTGGATGGGGAGTGGGGAGTGGGAAATGAGATGGAAAAATTTCTTCCCCCCTGCCCCCTGCCCCCTGCCCCCCTGCCTCTTCCCCCATCCGCAAGTTCTGGATTATTGCTGAATAATCCCCACAACCCGACGGGGAAGTTATTCTCACGAGAGGCAATTTTGCCTTATTTGGAGGAATACGCTTTGGTGGTGGTGGATGAGGCGTTTATGGATTTTGTGCCTCCTGATGCGGAACAAAGCCTAATTGGGGTGGTGCAGGAATATCCAAATTTAGTAGTATTGCGATCGCTCACCAAATTTTACAGTCTACCGGGACTAAGATTAGGATATGCGATCGCACACCCTGACCGTCTTTCTCAATGGCAATCATGGCGCGACCCCTGGCCTGTCAACACCCTGGCAGCAGCCGCAGCAGTTGCAGCAATCCAAGACCAAGAGTTTCAACATCTGACCTGGAAATGGCTAACACCGACACGAAACCAACTTTTTCAAGGTTTAGCCTTAATTCCAGGTTTGCAGCCTCTAGAAGGCGCTGCTAACTTCTTATTGGTGAAATCACAACAATCGGTTTTGCAGTTACAAAAAAAATTACTCCAGCATCACCAAATTTTAATTCGTGATTGCTTGAGTTTTAAAGAATTAGGCGATCGCTTTTTCCGGGTTGCTGTCCGTTCTGAGTCTGATAATCAACGCTTGTTAACAGCCTTATCTTCAATTACGGTTGACTGATATCCAATAAATAATGTAAAGACGTTCCATGCAACCTCTCTACAAAGGTTAAAAAAAGACGCATATTTTAATTCGACCAATGACAATTGATTACGACTTAGTAATTATTGGTGGTACTCTAGCCGGACGTTATGCAGCCCTAGTTGCAACCCAACTCAAGGCTACTGTGGCTTTGGTGGAGTCGCAAGTAAATTATGAATTCAGTCAACACCAAGCTATGAGCGAAATCGGCAAAATCGTTCATAACATGAATGATGTAGCTAGTTTGGGAATTCACACCACACAAACAGATATTTGCGACAGATGTCAAGCATCCGTGACATGGACAGAAGCCCAGATGTATGCTGACGGCGTTGTGTCCAATATCCAAGAACAGAACTCTCTCGCCAATTTAGCCGCCTTGGGTGTCGATGTAATTCTTGGCAGTGGTCAATTTCAATCCTTACCCCATTTAGGCTTTGCTGTAAATCAACGCCTGCTAAGGGGGCGTAACTATTTATTAGCTAGTGGTTCTGTTCGAGGCGTTCCAGACATTGAAGGATTACAAACCACAGGCTACTTAACTTTATCTAATATTTGGCGATCGCTCAACCAAGCAACTTTACCCCAAAATTGGGTAATTATTGGCGGTGTTCCCCAAAGCATTGAAGTAGCTCAAACCCTGGCGCGGTTGGGTTGCAGTGTAACTTTGGCAGTCAAATCTGCATCTATTCTGCCCTACGCTGACCCAGAAATCGCCCACCTGCTGCAAGCACAGTTAGAAGTTGATGGTGTGCGTGTTCTCACTCAGAAACCAGTAACTCAGGTAAAATTAATTGAGGGTAAAAAGTGGGTGCAAGCCGGAGATAAGGCAATTGAAACTGATGAAATTTTAGTAGCAACAGACCAGGAACCAAACGTTGAGTTTCTCAATTTGGCGGCTGTGGGCGTAAAATGGCGGCAGCGTCGCTTGGTTGTAAATGATAAATTACAAACCACAAACCACCGCATTTATGCCTGTGGGGATGTGATTGGTGGTTATGATTTTCCCAATATTGCTAATTATGAAGCTAAAATTGCGGTGAAAAATGCCCTCTTTTTTCCCAGATTAAGGGTAAATTATCAGTGCATACCTTGGGCGCTAAATTCTCATCCCACATTGGCGGAAGTGGGTTTGACAGAGGCGCAAGCAAAAGGCCAATTTAAACCAGATGAAGTTTTAGTTTTGCGACAATATTATAAATCAGTCACAGCAGCCCAACTGCGGGACGAAACTACAGGTATATGTAAATTAATTGTACTCCGCAATGGGGAAATTTTGGGTGCTTCTATATTGGGGGCAGAAGCGGGGGAATTAATTAATTTAATTGCTTTGGCGATGTCTGAAAAAATTCCAGTTAAACAATTAGCAAATTTATGTTCTGTTTATCCCAGTTTTTCAGAAATTATCGAAAATACAGCTAGAGAGTGGGGTCAGCAAAAGTTAAATAGCAATACTGGGTTACAAGATTTGTTGGAAGGCTTCTTTCATTTTCGTCGTGATTGGAATTTATGAAACCTCGTGAAACCTCACCCCAGCTCTCTCCTTGGTAAGGAGAGGGAGCCGGAATCTTTTTTCTGTGCTTTACAAGGAGGATTTTAGGATACATTTACAAAAATGTAATACTCTCCACTCCCTACTCCCTACTCCCTACTCCCTACTCCCCTCACTTTTGTCGCTCACTATTGCGCTTAAAATTCTTTTCTGTTAACGATACGCTACCAATTCCTTGCAGGATACCACGACCGATTAAACCTAAACCCCGACCAACTATTTTTGTGAGTAGGAAAACAATACCACTGCCGACAACTGCTAATAGAGATTTTAAACGGGGTGCGATCGCATCTCGAAATTCTAGTGTTAATGTGACTAATAGGGGAATACCAGAAAGTTTAGCTAATTCCTGACTACGGGGAGCATAAAGTGAAGTTTTGGCAATCCCGCGCGGTGCTAATACAAATAGCTCATAGCTACTTTCAAACATAGCTTTCGGTTCATTAATATACTTGTTTAAACGGTATTTCCATGACAACTCATTCCGAAAGCGTTCTATTTCTCTTGTGGAAATTAATCTGCGGTCATAATAATTTTCTTTAATTTCTTCCACATCTGCTAAAGAGTTGAGCAGTGGTTGCACTACACCATTGGCTACCTGAATTAATAAATTTTCTAAAATTATTAATGCTTGGGATTTAGCTTCAGAACTACCAGCAAAATAACAGGTATTATCAATATGCAAATCTGTCTGGAATACCAAATAAGCAAATAATTCGACAACTAAGGGAATTTTATGGAAAATTTCTGTTTGGACAACTCGATAATTTTGCAGCAGTAAATTAACGACTTCTATATTCTGATTATTTACTTGCACTCGATAAAATTTACCAAAGAAATCTGTAATTACTGCTTGCCATAAATCATATAATATCCTTTCTTTTAAAGTGTCTAGTTGGGCAATTGTCACTTGAGGGACACGCAATTCATCAAGTTTTTGAGCCAGTTTTTGCAGCGTTAAATAGAGTAATTCCCGTTTTTTATCTTCACGAAAAATGTCAATTTCTAAAGCTACATCTGTGACATTTTGTAAAGATAATTGTAATTTGGTCACACATAATGAAAATAAATCAGATTGAAGCGATTGCGGGCTAAGTAGAGGCGGCAAAGTTGGTAGTTTTTGTAACTCTAATGGCACAATAGCACTACTTAAGGATGGCATGACAGCCCGGTTCTGAGGCGCAGAAATTGATTGTTCCTCTTGTCTTTCCTGTGGTGAAACTAATAACCGAGTCAGTAACCAACGAGATGCTAACAGTTCTCGTCCTTGTCCAGCGAAAACAGCTTTATCTATTAATGGTAATCCTGGGGTTTGTAATTGCGTCGTAACTTCCGCTAAACTTGCCTCAATGTAACCAATTCCGGAAAAATACCAATTTTTTCGCACCCTAGCCAAGGCTAAAAGATGTGGTGGAATGATGGGCTTATGGGTAGTTGGTTCTAGGCTTCGCCGTTCCGGAAACCAACAAAAACCATTATTTGCGACTTCTTCCATAGCCGCGACTAATTGGGAAATGGGAGTACCTTTAGGACAGTAGCCATTAACACCAGCAGCCTGAATTGCTAACAGTAATCCTGGTTCTTGAACCGAACTAAGTAGCAACACTGGTAATTGAGGGTATTGGATTTTTAGTTGTTGACAAAGTTGCAACCCTTGCTGTTGACTGGAAATTGAGCGCCCATTGCCTAATTCTAAAACTACCAAATTTACTTGATTGGGGTCTTGTTGAGCCAGTTCTGCTAATATCTGCAAAGCCGTTGTATCGGTTTCGGCTTCCGATACCACTTCTATGTCAGGCGATGCGGACAATGCTACCCGTAGTCCTAGCCGAAATATGGGGTCTTGGTCAATTAACAATAATTTTAAGGGTCTATTGCTCATGGTATTAAAAAATACAGAATGCCTGTTTTTTTACAGTCACAAAGACTTTTGATGCTAAACTTAGTCCCCCTCATTGTGACTTGTTTTAGTCAATTGCAAAATTTCTGTATTCGGGATTGATGTGTATGCACCAAATTAGTTATGTCATGCCAGTAGTGGACTGACAAGCCTAAAATGTTGCATTATGTTTCTGTTGTGGAACAGGCCTCTTGCCTGTTCTGGGGGGACCAGTAGCCCACCCCAGAATATTTTGCTTATGCACTACTTTAAGCTTGCCACGCCAGTAGTCGGGGTATAGCCCAAGGGGCATGGCTGCGCTAAAGCGACAGCATAACCCACCACTAATATTGATCTGGATGATGAGGACTTTAGTCCTCACTACAAACTTTTAGACTTATGGTTTTTCTGGGGAATTGCGATAACCATAAAAGTTAATACTGTATTCTGTAATCCGTACTCCTGTTTTTTGTTCCACCTGACGAAGCAATTCTTCTGGCAGTTCTATGTGAATATCCAAAAGTTGATTAGTATCAATACAGTTAACGTGACTGTGGGAATCACTGATATTGCCGTATAAACGCCCGTCACAGCGTTCGATACACTCAATGATGCCCTGAGTTGATAAGGCTTCTAAATTTTGATAAACAGAAGTATGTCCAATATCTTTACCTTGTTGACTGAGGCGATCATAAATTTCTCTAGCAGAAAGATGTTCGTTAGTTTGCCACAGCAATTCTAAAATAAAGCGACGCTGGCGGCTGACGCGCATACCTAGCATTTGACACCTCTCAAGGGCATCTTCTAGGGAACGAATGGGTTTTGTAGATAGCGATTGATTTTGCATAGTTAAGTTTGTTAACTATTGAGGGGTTTTTCCCGTTTCAATGTTTATTGATTGTTTTGATATGCAAGGATACTACATAAGTTATTTTGCCTCTATTTGTGTGACTGCGTAATTTACACTTTTAGGTGATTGTTAGCAGTTGTTTGATTTTAGTTTAACCTTAAACAAACTCATTACAACTTTAACTTAAAATTGTGGCAAATGTCCATCTTTAGGCAGGTGTTATGTCTGCAAAATTAGGTGGATACAGATATATTAGAGAGTTAAATGGGTGCAAATGTCGCATCCAACCCTGAAAGCTGGTAGTCTGTATTCTCGATCCTACTGTTAAGCATCAATGACTATCACGATTACACTCGATACTGACTGCGTTAACAATTTAGATATTTCACCTGCCTTAACGGTGATTTCGCAACTGCTGGAAGAAAAGGCGACCATCGCATCTCACGAACAGCAACTGAGCTTTGATATACAATATGCTTTAGAACCTGGAGACCCCCGCGAACTTTCGGAAATTCCAGAATTGCGGCTGTGGTTTGTGCGTTTGGATGCCAAATATCCCTGGTTGCCATTTTTACTCGATTGGAAATCTGGCGAATTTGCTCGTTATACTGCCATGCTTGTACCACACCAATTCAGTGCTAAGGAAGGTATTCAATATAATCCTGAAGCTTTAGAAATATTTCTGATGCACAAAATCTTTATCTTAGGTGATTGGTTAAAGCAACAAGGTATCCCCAGCCAATCGCGGTTAAAGTCTATGGCGCAAATGCTCGGCTATGACTTAGATGATACCTTTTTTGAGATATTTTCTTAAGAACCTCACCCCCAGCCCCTCTCCTTCTCCCAAAGGGCTACGGTGTACACACAAGTCGGGAAATTCTCGTTTGTGTCATAGCACCCCACCCCTAACCCCTCCCCGCAAGCGAGGAGGGGAACTGGATTTACACTTAAATCCTGTTGTTCGGGCGGGAAAACCTTTATGGGTAAGGATGTGTG
>DASQZD010000039.1:0-25120 GCA_035638855.1 Nodularia sp. (in: cyanobacteria)
TTCCTTCCAATCTTTTTTATCAACTGTTCCCATAACTACATAGTTATTACCTACAATTTGAGGATTTGTTTGGACAAAAGTAGCAGCCATCAATGGCTCAATTTCCTGTTTTTTAGCAATAATTAAGTCGCAGCTTGGGCAATATTTACACTGTTTATTTAGTAAAAATAGCTGTTTAGGTTCAATGTGGATTACCAAAGGGAACTTGCGTAACTTAGTTTTAGTATCGCATTGAGGGCATTTAGTGAACGCACAATCACTATAAGGATTGAGAAAAAAGCGATGCCGCTTTTTAATTGTTTTATCTGGCTTTTTATTAACGCTATTTTTAACCATGCTACGATGAAAGCTTGATTAACTACATTTGGTTTTGTAACATAAGGTTAACTATAACAAGTGTGAAGAATTAACACTTACTCCTAACTAAAAATAGTGAGGTAGGTTGAGCTATTGCTAGATACCGGATTTCTCACCACATCTCTCAAAGCCTGTGCTTGTGCAGGGGAGCAGAGGAGCAGGGGAGAGTTCAAATACTAAGTTCTTTCTCCTCTGCCCCTCTGCCCCTCCGCTCCTCTGCTCGATCAAACGCCTGAAGGTTGTGAGAAATGCGGGTAGATATGCTAATGAGTGAGTCTTCAGATAAGGCATCAATTAACCTTTGAGCTTGTGCATTTCCTTTTGTGTCGAAATAGCGCCAGATTATTCTGGCATCCTTTACTGATATAGTTTCAGCACGGGTTCCCACGCCATTGACAGTATATTCCGCAAAAAGGGTAACATGATTTAGTCTTTGTCCTACAAGCTTTTGATAGACTTTAGGTGCTTTAAAAGGTAACGTGATTAGCCAGTTACGATTGATACCAATTGTTGAAAGGATTTGATTTTGAGACATCCGGTACTCTTCCGTCTCAACAATCCTAATGGCATCAAACCGATAGTTGCCTATGTACAACTCAACGGCTTGGGCGAGTAGAACGCCTTAATTCATCCCTTTATTATGTAACGCCTTAAACCGTATTGGTATTGGAATATTTTGCCTAGAGTCTCCGTTATTAAGAAGTAGAGATGTTGAGCGATGAATTATTTAACGATAGTGATAAATTCTTTACCACGAGTTACCTAAGCTCCATTCAATAAAGGGAATTAAGCAAAAGAAAATTTAACATTTCTGTTGACACTTTCAGAAACAACGCAAAATAGTAACAGGTAATACAGCAATATTTATAAACTCATGATTTTCAGCGAGTTTTCGCAAAGGAGTCCCCCCCTATGAATAAGCTCAAGCGTTCGCAAACAGTCATTTTATTAATGATTGTAATTGTGCTGTTTTTGATGATGCCTTGCTTGGGCGATCGACAACTAGGATTTCCCTGGATTAGCAATCTAGCTTTGGCATCTGAACTTACACCACATCCCACTCAAAAGTCAGCAAACGTGGAACATCTTACACAAACTAACTTTGTTAGCCCTACGAGTGCTTACACAACTTCATCCCTTGAGACTCAGAAAAGTCCAGCTTCGTATCGACCAGATGTCACATTTAAGCTAGAGACGAGCATTGGGGAAGGAAAATTTATTTTCTCTGGTGTTGGTAACAAAATTAACGGTATAGCTAACCCCGATTTAAAGGTAAAAATTGGTGAGATAGTGCAGTTAATTCTGGTGAATGGAGAGGGTGGGGAACATGATATTGCTTTGCCCGATTTCAACACAAACTCGGATACGGTAGTCGCTAAAGGAGCTAGTTCGGTGATTGTTTTTCGGGCTGACAAACAGGGAGTATTTCCCTATTTTTGTACAATTCCCGGTCACCGGCAAGCAGGAATGGAAGGTCGTTTGATTGTGATGGGTAAGGATGAAACTCAAAAAGCAACTTCGTTGATAACAAGCATCGTCCGCAATCCAACAGACTTACCCAAACCTATTAGCGATCGCTCTCCCAAATTGGTGCGGGTAAACTTTGAAGTAGTGGAGTTACAAGGAAAATTAGCACCAGAAACGACATACAACTATTGGACGTTCAACGGCAAAGTGCCAGGTCCGTTTATTCGAGTTCGTCAGGACGATACGGTGGAACTGCACCTAAAAAACAGCGCTGATAATCGGATGGTTCACTCGATTGATCTCCATGCAGTTACAGGTCCCGGTGGTGGGGCAATCTTCTCACAAGTTTCGCCTGGTCAAGAAAAAGTCTTCACCTTCAAAGCTCTCAATCCAGGATTATTCGTCTACCACTGTGCTACGCCGATGGTGTCACACCATATTACCAATGGCTTGTATGGCTTAATTCTTGTAGAGCCACTAGGCGGTCTTGTGTCGGTTGATCGAGAGTTCTACCTTATGCAAGGGGAAATTTACACGGTTAAACCGTCAAATAAACCTGGAAAAAAGGAGTTCAGTGTAGACAAACTGTTAGTTGAACAACCCGAATACTTCGTCTTTAATGGTGCTGTCGGAGCGCTCACAACTGAATACCCATTACAAGCTAATGTTGGAGAAAAAGTACGACTATATTTTGGTGTAGGTGGTCCCAATCATATCTCGTCATTCCATGTGATTGGTGAAATTATGGATCGAGTTTACGACCAAGCTTCCCTGAGTTCCCCACCAATAACTAATGTGCAGACGACCTTAGTACCGCCTGGTGGGGCTACAGTTGTAGAATTCCAACTGGACGTACCGGGGCGGTACATTTTAGTAGATCATGCTCTATCGCGTTTGGAACGAGGATTAGTCGGTTACCTAATAGTCCAAGGACAACCGCATCCAGAAATATTCCATCAGGATGCAGCAAATAAATTGCAATGAACAGATCCATAAAAATCAATACGGTTCAGTTAAGGCTAAAACTCTTGTTATCCAAGTTAATTTTTTAACGAACCGCCAACTCTTAGAGAGGCTTCCGCCAACGCACAGCGTCTCTAAGAGTTGGCGCACAGGATGCAGAGAGAAGAAAGAAATGCTTAACTGAACCGTATTGCCATAAAAATAAATTGAAGCCATAAAAAACACGGCTTACTGCTTTGTCACAATCCAGTATCTGAATGCGCTGGACAGTAGCCTGATCCTTTACCCTGTACTTGGATCTGACTTTTCACGCCATCTGCAAAAGTCACGAATGGCACTAAGATAACGGCAAACCCATTATATATAAGGCTTTTGGGTGTGGGGTGTGGGGTGTTGGGTGTAGTGAGTCAGAAATTTATTTGTATCCCCACTCATATAAAATTTTCTTGATTTTTCCCTACCCCCTACACCCTACCCCCAACACCCAGCCCAGACGAGCTTTCAGCTTTTCTTAGTACCATTCGCAAAAGTCACTTTGATCGGTTAGCGATGGCGTAACCGCCCGCCGGAGGCGATCGCATAAGTTGAGTTTTTCTTTGCGCTGATATTCTCGTGATTCCTAGTCATTAATCTAAAACTATTGAGAATCAGACTGTGAGAAAACCTACGCTAGAACAGCGTAGATTGGCATATCTACTCTGCCAATATTTCACTTGAGCAGTAATCAATTCAAAATTGATTGGTGGGGTTTAAACTAGTTTTTAGGTAGAAAATTTTAGAGAACTAATGTTTAAGTTTTGTTAGCCTTGACAAAAGCAATGGCACTTTCCCAATTAATTGTTTGGTTCAGCAAATACTTGGTAAATATCGCTTTGAGATATTCTAATTCTTCTAGGGTGAAATTTGGGGCAAGACGTTCTGCGTAACTTAGTCGATTACCATTGGTAGTAAACAAACGCTCCAGAAAAGCACTACTGATGTACATTTGGGTGGAATTTTGCTCAACAACCACATCTACTATCAGGCCTGTTGATGCAAAAGCATCACGCAAATCATCAGCATCCCAATTGAGCATGGGGTCTAATTGATTAGCGTAGATTGCTTCTTCTGCGGCAATTAATCGTTTGTACAACTTGGCATCTAGCGAGTATGGCTCAAGTAAACGATACAACCTTTGAGTGTAGCGTGGTACAGTCTCTGCTAATACTAGCTTTCCTTGTTGGGGTATTAGTTGGGCTATATTTTGGGCAGCTGTTAATTTATCAGGTTCCAACACTAAGGTATTACGTCCAATAATGCAATCAAATTGCAAATCTGGTGGAAGGTCTGCTACTATCCCAGGCAGTTCAGATATTGGCACAGTCAAAATCATTGGACGGATTAGTTCTTTAAGTGCTGCTGCTTGTTGGTGTAAAGCATTAGCATCAGTGTTGGTGCGAACACAGGCATAGACTCCACCTTCTGGAACTTGTCTTATTGCCTCCCAAGTTAATAAACCAGTTCCAGCATTGATATCTAGCACCAAATAATGACGTTGCAATTGAGCTAAATCAAAAATACGCTCTCGAAGGGTTGCCAACTGTGTACCCACTTGAGAAAGTGTACGCTGCAACCAACGTTCACTAGCTCTATCACCAGTTCCATAAGTCAATATTTCTAACGGCGCAACAGCGCTGCCTTCCATCAATGCAGCAAGTTGGGCTTCACGGCGACGTGAGACTTGTATACTAATTTCTTTTTCTCGACCTTGGGCTGATGGTTGGTAAAATACTTGCCCTTGTAGGCTGGCTGGTAAATATTGCTGTTCTACCCAGTGGTCTCGATAAGCATGAGGATAAAGATAACCCTGCCCATGTCCAAATCCTTTTTTATCTCGATTTGCATCCTTTAAGTGATTAGGAACAGATGCCTCTTTTTCTTGCTCGACTGCTGTTAGTGCATCAAAAAAGCCCATAATGCTGTTTGACTTCGAGGCTGTTGCTAAATATAGTGTTGCTTGTGCCAAATGATAACGACCTTCAGGCATTCCTACTCGGTCAAAGGCTTCATTGCAAGCATTGACCACTACTATGGCGTTGGGGTCAGCTAACCCCACATCTTCACTTGCTAAAATCAACATTCGGCGAAATATAAACCTCGGGTCTTCCCCGGCATAAACCATTTTCGCCAGCCAGTACAGTGCAGCATCAGGGTCAGAACCACGCAAGCTTTTGATAAATGCACTGATTGTATCAAAGTGGACATCGCCTTCTTTGTCGTATAAAACTGCACGCTGTTGAATTGATTCTTCTGCTACTGCCAAACTAATTTCTATGATTCCTTTAGCGTTGGCTCTTGTTGTCTCTACTGCTAATTCCAAAGCGTTCAATAATGAACGAGCATCACCATTGGCAACATTTACCAAGTGTTCTAAAGCTTGCTCCTCAATTTTTATTGACAACTTTCCATAACCGCGTTGAGCATCAGCTAGGGTTTGCTCAACAATTTTGTATAAATCTTGAGTATTTAATTGCTTGAGTTGAAAAATCCGCGAACGGCTCACTAATGCTTTATTCACTTCAAAATACGGATTTTCTGTGGTTGCACCGATTAAAATTACGGTTCCGTTCTCCACCCAAGGCAACAGCGCATCTTGCTGAGACTTGTTAAACCGATGAACCTCATCAACAAACAGAATCGTTCGCCAAGAGTGAAACTTTCGCTGTTGCTGTGCGGTTTCTATTGCCGAGCGAATTTCTTTTACTCCTGATAGCACTGCATTGATGGCAATAAAATGAGCGCTAGTTGTATTCGCTATTACACGTGCCAGTGTTGTTTTTCCTGTCCCTGGCGGGCCACAAAAAATCACTGAGGATAACTGGTCTAAACTAATGGCGCGTCGTAAAAGCCTGCCTTGACCAATAATATGATCTTGACCAACAAATTCATCCAAGGTTCGTGGACGCATCCGCGCTGCCAGTGGTGCTTGGGTTTCTTCTATTTTCTTTAGATGTTGGTCAAACAAGTCCATCTCTTATTCGGTAGCCATCTTCGGTAAATCATCGCACTAACTCCTCTATTCTAATTTTAATGTGACTGCGATAACTTGCCGACACTTTGAATAACCATGACGTAGGGCAAGATTTTTTCGCTAACAAAGCCTTTTTAGACGCACCAATACAAAGTTAAGCTTGCGCCCGGGCATGGGACATTACGCCTTTACAAAGAGTGCAAAGGCGCAAGCTTTGGTTCAAACTCAATTGTGGTTAAGCAGCCTTAAAGCGCGTACCAGATAAAATTTTTTGTTCAGTCACGGTTGGTTTGGTCAAAACAATTCAAAATTCAAAATTATCAATTAAAAATTACAAGACGCTCGCGGACTTGCTAACGCTGCGCTATCAGTGAGGGCAAGAAAATAGCGAATTAATTAATTCAAAATTATTCTTCTTATTCATTTTTAATTTTGAATTCTGAATTTTGAATTCAACAAATGGTCAAGGACTGCTTGGTTGGTTTAGTGGTTTTGGTGTTGGTAGTTTTGGTAGACTTGGGCTTGACGGTTTTAGCCTTAGATTTCGGTTGTACTCCTGTTGCTGGTGGTAGCAGTCTTAGTGAGGGGAATTGGAGTACAACTAGTTGAGTTTCGGTAGAACTGTTGTGAGGCTCTAATTCTAATGTCCAGGGGTCAGAAATTTCCTCAAACTGTGATTTGACGAAGGGGGTTTGTTGAGGTTCGACTTCTGGTCGTTCAGTGTTAGATAGTGGTTCAAGAGGTGCTGTTACTGTAGATTTGGAACTGACATTGGATTGTGTAATTGCAATAGCTGGTAATGGCACAACGTAAAGTCCATCCATAAAATCGAAAATCATCAGAGCAACAAAGCTTATAACAATAACTTCAATAACTTGGGTGAGTAGAGATTGAATATCCATTGTATTTCTCCGAAATTTTTGTAATGTTCACAAAAGTCCCGCGAAGCGCTAACAGCCTCGTAATTAAGTACGAGGCGAATACAAGAAGTTTTAAAAATGAATATGAATTTCTTCATTTTCAAAGAAATCCATCGAGAGACTAAAATTTGGAGAGCTACTTAAGTCTCGGACTATTTTATAATTGGCTTGATGCTAACAAGTATCACTCTCTTCATCGCAAAGCGCTCGCCCAGATTCCCAGGTTGAATGAGCGTGTTGAGTTTTTAGAACAAGCTATTGCCCTAAACTGGTCTTTAAGTAAAATCAGACAGCGCATTAGTGAGAAGAAAAGCCTAGCCTCTAGCCCAAACACCGAGTATAACGATTACAAAGGCGCTTTACCGATGCGACTACCAAACTAAGAAAGTCCCATATTTGGTCAAATCCGAAGAAGCGCAAGCAAATATAAAAGCTACTTGTACAACTAGAGACGCTGACAAATGTTGAGTAACCTTACATATCAAAACCAGGACTTAGAAGGAAAACAGGGCTATAACCTTGGCGTTGCCGACAACTCAAAGATGATTGGGGTAATGTCGCCGTTTTTACAGCAAGCCAACGCACTCAGATATCGACTCACGAAGCGTTGGCGAAACTTTTCTTGAGATGATACTGGCATAGTTTACACGTTTCAGGGGGGAGAGAAAGCAGTGATCATCTTCTCTCCTTACCAGTGCCATCAAGAGCATAGTTTTTGGTTTCTCAACCGTAAACCTAATTTACTGAATACAGCCGTTAGTCGGGCAAAAGAATTGTTTATTTTGGTGGGTAATCTCAGGGAACTAGAATTAGCCGGAGGGGAAACCAAGCGATTAGTTGAACATATTCGGCAACATGGAGAAATTCGCACTTAAATAAGCTTTGAATGGATGGCATCAGCGACGTTTTTCTGTAACTACTACGGTGAATGGGATACAGCCATTTTGCCTGTGCTGGGTGTCCAAAAAATACGAACTTTAAGCCGAATACAGTAGCATAATTACAAAAACTTTTGGGCATACTAAGCACAGATAAACTGGACTGTGAAAGAAAGTGTCAAAGCGAATCTGCATAGATTTAGCTGAAAAAGTTTTGCTAAAACTATTGAAGTGAACTACTCATGGGAGGAACGGTCGGGCATGGTGGACGATGAAACAATTAGCCAAACTACAATGAGTGATAAACTTGCCCTGCTTTCTCAATTAGATAATCTAAGAAGTGCTTGGCATGACCATTATCCTAACCGAGCAAAGGGTGGTTTACTCGCTTTAAGTGGTTTTGAGTACCAGTTCCTCTTAACACTTCTAAAAATTGTTCATCGATGGAAAGAAGCTTCTGAAACCGAACGTCACAAATTAGATACAGCCCATAATATTGTCACTGAGGCGATTTCAGACATTACTGAATCAGGTTTAGTTATTACCATTACACAAGTTAAGAGAACTCTTTCAGAAACACTTGTTCGCGAAGCTCTTGAAGAACTTTGGGAAATTTTCAACCTTGCTTCTGAGTGTACACCTGGCTTAGTAGGAAACTTAAGGTTTGTAATCTCTGGCAAGTTTGAGGGTGATAAACATCCTGTAGACGTTATTAGAGGGTGGGGTATTAGAGCAAAAAAAAATCAAGTACACAAGCTTGATGCTTTCAAAAATTGTGTCAAGTATGAATTAATATCAGATCCTAGAGCCGACTTAACGACTGAGCTAGAAAATCTTTCACGGGATGAAGATACTGCAACAACCATCGACCGATGGTTGGGTTATTTTCTTCAACTTGGTTCTGGTATTTCTCCAGAACGTGTAAGTTCCCTTATTTGGCGAGACCTTGGACATGATAAAAGCTTAGAAGCTTTTCGCGCAACACTTGCAAGATTGTTTAGTCAATCACGCTATCGACTTCGTGCTGTTCGGCATACTTTAGGTAGAAATCTTTCTCTACCTAGAACAGATAAACTATCACAGCTACAAGCATCTGTACTTGCGAAGCAAATAACTCTTCTCACTGGCCCTTCTGGTTCAGGGAAGTCAGCACTTTGTAAGCTAAGTATGCAAACTATTTTTCAACATCACACTTCCTTGTTTCTTCATCCCCAAGACGTTATTAACTTTACAGAAAAACCAGACTCTTCTTCGAGAAGAAATACAAGGCGTATTGATGAACTTATAATCGCAAAAATCATTGATCAACCCCTCATTATCATAGATGATTTAAATGAGGTTGATGATCAAAGCTTTAATTGTGTATTAAACCTTATCCAAAATGTCTTGGCTAACGAGACATCAACTGATGTCCGCTTCGTTCTCATAGCTCATTTAGATACAGAAAGCAGTATTTGTGAAAAAATTGCTGCTCGACTTGGTACACAAATTTCAACTGATTATATTGTTAAGCTTCCGCAGTTACCTATTAATGAACTTCAATCATCTAATGCTCTAACCGGCGAAGTTGCCCACCTTGTTCAACGTGCTGATGAATTTGGCCCTGCCTTTAACCTTAAGCTTCTGGATTGGCTGATTAGAAGCGTTCAGCAGGATGGAATAAATGTATCTTCCTTGAGAAATGACTTAGACTTGCTTGCTTGGTTTTGGCGTTATCACGTAGGGAATGGAAGCGAGGTAAGCGAACAATGTAGTGCGTTAATTAATATATCTTTATCTTTGGCAGAGAAATTTACGCCTGATTTACCTAGACATAACTTGCCCATCGCTCCCCAAATTTTGAATACACTTATGCGGCGGGACTGTCTACGAGTTGCAGAAGAACGAATAGCTGTTACACATCGTTTTGTAGGAGATTGTGGAAGATTTCGCTATCTTTTAGGGAATTTTCGAGAACTAGAAGTTGGGGAACTTGCAACAAGGTTAAGAAATCCGCTTTGGTCTCAGCCATTTCGTTGGTTTGCCTTGTACCTTGCTATGAAATCGGCAGAGACTGAAACATGGCAAGAACTACTTCAAGAAGCATTAGAAGGACGACATTTACAGCTAGTTGACCTACTGCTTGATGGAGTGATTTTGAGCAGACAACCAAGTTCTGTTCTCAATGCTTGTGTTGGTGAACAACTTCCATTTTTTATCGAGCGTCTTTTTTCTCGACTTTTTGCGATCGCAACCGATCAGACTCCTGATTTATTCGGTGTTTTTGAGTCAATGTCCGCAAGTGCAAAGCTTATCTCACGTGAGCGTACAATAGGAACTCCAAAAGCACATCTGTGGGAACCTGTTTGGTGTTGGCTGTTGGCACTGAATCAAGAAGCCTTGATAGAAAAATCTGATTTAATTTTTAAAGCAGCAGAAGCTTGGTTAAACTGGGGTGTTGCAGAAAGATTTCCTCTCCGGCTTCAGGTGGCACAGCTAATTATTGATATGGCTCAGAGGGTATTGCTACCCAACCCTGATGAACAGCAAAGGAACTTTCTAGATGATTCCTCCACAGCCGCTTTTGCTTGTATAGTTTTTGGATTAAAAATTATTCCAGAACGCTCGGCTTGGCTGTCAAGGGCTTTAGTTGGAAGGGAAATTATTCCAGCTAATAGGTTAGAACCTACTGAAACCTCTCCTTTCCTTACAAGACCGGGGATAGGTGTACTTACTAACCCACATCCAAGAGGGCCATCAGGACGAGTTAACGATCAATTTCGTGAATTTATGCTCAATCAGGGCGGTATATATCTGCGTGCTGTCATTCGTGTGAATCCGGATCTGGGGGCTGAATTACTTCTTGCGCTAACTATCTCACCGCCTGTTTATCGTTATGAATTTGATGACGATTCTGATATTTTCAGTGATGATTTAGGAACAGAAGGTTCTGACGATATTGATGTCTGTACATTTAAATTTCTGCCGCTTCTTTCTCTTTTTCAAATTAACGAAACTTTAGCAGTTGATGTAGTTGCAACCCTTTGTAATATAGCCACAGATTATTGGCATGAGCATCGCTGGACAAAGAATAAACTAGAGGGTATGCCAGAGACTGATACTGATGGTGTAACTTTGCTTATTAGCAATAAGAGAAAATACTTCAAAGGTGGTCGTCATACCTTGTACTGGCATCGTAATTACTCATTTTCGCCAAGAATCGTGGCTTGTTTTTTAATGACTTTAGAAGGCTGGCTTTACAGTCGTCCAACTAAAGCAGAACTTGACCACTCTATATCAATTATTTTTGAACGTGCTGACACTGTTGCAATACTAGGGGTACTAATTTCACTTGCAAAAAGTGACCCTAGACTACTTAGTGATGCACTGTTACCCCTAGCATCGTCATTACAATTACTGCTGTGGCAAGAGTTTGAACAAATTGACCAAGGTCAAGATTTCGGCTTTGATAGTACTCCTTATGCTTTGCGGAGTTTATCAGAAGAAGAAGGCCAGGAACTTCTGGACTTTCATCGTCTTTCCTATCGAAAACTACCTCTTCTTAATGTTGTGCTTCAAATGTGGCTAGAAGGGTTAATTTCCCTAGACACAACATCTCAAATTTTGCAAGATTGGGATAATGAGCAAATTGCTTTAATTCCAGATGAAAATCGCTACCGTGTATTAAAAATTAGAGCTTGGTTTGACCATAATAATTGGTTATTAGAAGATGATGTGCATGGAAATCGAAACTTTCGCCTCATCGGAGATATACCCAAAAATCCCGAAGTTGACGTTCAAGCAGAATCTGCACTATGGAATCTTAAACGTCTCGAAATTGTCATGAATTGTCGGCATATATTAGATGGAAAGTTACAAAAAAGTCAAGAATTGCATCGGCAATTGATTGCATTTTTAAAAAATCAAGCTGTTCTTGATTCTCTACAAGAGCGTCTTGACGAAAAAGATTTCTTAAATGTAATTTGGGCAGCAATCGCAATCATTTTAGAATCACCACCCGATACTTTAGAAGGAGAGTTGGAGGCTGAACTTAATTATCTTGCTGATAATCTTTCAAATACTCCCATACGTTTAGATCATTTCAGCCGTTGTCAATATTATGACTTAGACGCAGCAGCTTTCATTGCCCATGTAGCTCCAAAGTTGCTGCGGAGGCTTCAATCTGAAAGTTCTCTTCGGGCAGGAGCCTTCCGTTGCCTTATCGGTGTACGAGACCGCAGTACATCTGCTTTTATGCGTTCATGGATAAAAGAACATGGGTTTGCTAATTCACTGACACGAGAACTTATTAATCTTATACCTCTAATAGCCCGCCTTATTGCCCTGAGTTATGCGTTCTCATACACTAATATAATCCAAAAAGTTATAGCTCCGGATGGGTCTTATATAGTGCCACGTCCTGAAGTTATTGATCAAGCAATAAGTAATCAAGACTATCGTGAAATTGAGGAAGCTTGGTCTATCTTACAAAATGATTTTGTTGAAAGAAAAATTTCTGAAAAATCTATAATTGATGTTTCTGAATGGACTCCAGAAATACTCAATCAACCTCTTAAACAACTACACCGTTGGTTAGATAATGGTTTGGATTGGGAGTTTTTAGCAGCAGCACTAATCCCTGTACTAGAAGCACAAACAGATAGTGAGATAGCTCTGAATTTAGTAGATTCATTACGTGAACAAGTAATTTTTGCTTTGCTTCATGAGAGGAAGATTATTTATACCAAAGACCGAGCTTCCAAAAAAAATAATAATTCTAATTCTGTAAAGATAAAACTTTATAAAGCTCAATCAAAAATTTTAGATTTAATTGTCATATTGAATTATAGAGGTGATGCTAAATCAATTGATATAATTATTGAATTTTTACATTCTATGGATATTGTAGATTGTGTGATTCTGCACCATGTTGCACATACACTTATAAGACATAATTTACCAAATTTAAGTAATTCTATTATTGAGGGTGATTATCCTAAATTAATTGACAAATCACTTCAAACATATACAGCGTTTACTATTGCAGAATACTTGTTTGAACTTAGAAATCAACAAGAATCAGATTTACGAATTATTGGTAATATTAGGGATGTTTGGGAAGAGTTAATTAAACTCTTATTAGAGGAGTTTCAAGAGAATAACGAAAACGCAACTAATTTAGATACAAGGCTTACCGAGTTTTTCAAGCGATTCCAAGATGTATTACTTCCTGATTGGTGGCTGAGAAGAAAATTGTACCAAGTCGGTAAAACAACAAAATACAGACAGTTCCGGCGTGTACTGTTCAAAGCGATTATTCAATATAAGGAACTTTTACCCAAGAGGAGAAATGATGAAAGTGAGCTTTTAGTTCAAGTTATTGCTGAACTTTGGGATTCAGATAAAAATTGCTTAATAAATAGACAATCTCAACGTGAGGGTTTAAGAACATTGCTTGGGCAATTACAGGAAATTGATGCAGTAGGTGCAAGAAAGCTATCAGAACAAATCGCAGATTCCTTGATACATCCACCAGACTATACAATTTGAAAGATTATCGAATTGATATCGGTACTATCGCTTTAGCAAGAAATCTAAGAAATCTACATACAGGGTCATTAAGACTTGCGCTTGCCCACCCGTTGAGCCAGCTTGCTGCTAAGTTCCGCCTGATACTGTTTGCGGTTGTCGTCGTAAATCATCACAGTTCTGGGGTCGGCATGACGGCTCAGGCTTTGCACTTTGCGGTAGTCCCCATTTGATACCTCAAGGCTGTCAGTAATGCCGCTATGACGGATTTTTTGAGGGGTCATGTGTTTGGAAATGCCAACAGTTTAAAGAAAGTAATTTCTGACATTTACTCTACTAAAATAAAGACTGTATACAGCACTTCCGGCAGCTATGAGGTACATCCATCCTTAAAGCTGAAAGCTATGCTAGGAGAGGGGCAAGGAAAAAAACTGTATTATATAATAGCGGGAAGCGCTGTATTTTGAGATAGATGCCATGACAACCAATTTGCCGATGAAATTGTCACACTTGCCTAACAGTTTACCATTAGATGGTGCTGTCCGCATCGAGCTAGTAGAAGGAGTGCCGATATTTCGAGCTTCCAGCTTAGTACAGGGGCGAATTGAAGCATTATTAATTAAACAAAAAGAATCTGCACTTACTTCAGAGGAAGAAAAAGAATTAGATGAATATGAGGAATTGGACGATTATCTGAGTTTGGTGAATCGGATGATCAGAAATTCATCGCTAACTCAAAATCAAAGTGAATTATAGGAAACTAGAAATTTGTCTGCGAATCGTTACATTAGTGAAGCTACTCAAAATCAAGTACGACAACGAGCCAAGTTTCTGTGCGAATATTGTCACGCATCGGAACAATGGCAATATGTTTCCTTCACTGTAGACCATGTAATTCCTCTTACCAAAGGTGGTACTAATTCAATTGATAATTTAGCTTTGGCTTGTTTTCATTGCAATCGCCAAAAATCAGATAAACTTAAATCCTTTGATGAACAGTCGTTATCAGAAGTACCTTTATTTAATCCTCGCACTAATAGTTGGCAAGAACACTTTATTTGGTCAACAGATACACTCTTGATTATCGGCTTGACACCAACAGGACGCGCCACAGTCGTAGCATTAGCATTCAACCGGGCTAGAATAATTAATATTCGCGCTGCTGATAGAGAAATTGGGCGGCATCCACTACCAGATGACCCAATTCAAAATTGAAAATTTAAAATAAACCCCAAAAATAGGAACAATTGTTCTTATCGTGTCAGTAACGTTAGCGTAAGTAATTTTTTCCCAATCAATTGAAAACACTTCTGCCCTCTGCCTTTTTAACTGATTTTAATTTTTAAATACTCTTTTACACTCAGTAAATATACTATTTACCTACATTGCTCACAAATCCAAGGCAGAGATCGCGTTCTGCTTCTCAGTTACCCCCAAATAGCGCTCCAAAGCTGCCAAAGTCCGATGCCCCGATATCTCCTGTATGTGGCGCAACGGTATCCCGGCATCGCTCATCCTGGTTAACGCCGTCCTCCGAAAACTGTGAGTACTAACGCCCTCAATGCCCACCACGCCAACAATACCTTAAATCCCGACATCTCACCAGAAATATCAAATACCAAAAAAGTACAATACACTAATTTCACTAGGAATAGTCGTCTGGAGTGCTAGTGCTTCTGATACATGATAACCAGTGAAAAGGCGAATCCTTGTATAGAGTGGGATGTTATAACTCCCCATGCCCAGATGAGGCGATCGCGGGGAGTAAGAAACCTTTCAGTAATAATCGCTTCAATTCGTCTTAGATTATTAATATCTTGCCTTATCCGTTTTGGCACGGTGATGCTAAATACACTAAATATACAGTTAACTTAGCCCAATGCTCGATTACGTCAGTGCGGCAATGGCATTTTACGTCACAATGCTCCCAGTACAAGAATGGATATTGGAATTCCGCCTGGGTTATCTCGGTCGCTACTGGAGCCTAATAAGTGTTGCTGGCTTATTAATCGGCTTTTTCCTCTGTGCGCTGATATTTGTGCCACTGATCATTAATATGACGCTAGATCCATTTAGATATCCAGATCATTTGGTTATGAGTGCGATCGCCTCTGTCATTTTTGGTGCAATACTCTGGCTAGGACAGTGGCTAATACTGCGACAGACTGAGATAACACCCAGAATTTTCGCTCTTATTAATACTGTAGTTGGGATTTCTGTCTATTGTTTGCTGGTGTGGTTCAATCAGAAAAGTTTGGAGTGGAGTGGTGGCCCTATCCGAGGCTGGAAAACTGGACTGATTTTTCTAGTGGGTGGAACCTGTACCGGAGCCGCAACGGGCAAGGCTTTGGATTTTTACTGTTGGCGAATCGAGCAGCGATTAATCAGAATTGAGAAGGAGAGGGTAGACCAAGAAACCCAGTGCGATTCGTTGTTTAGTGAATCGCGGTAATCAGTCCGTACATAACTAAACCAGTCCGACAGCAGATTACTGTCACTAAAGACTGAACTCTCGGTTTGATGCAAGTGCAAGTCTTGCCATTCAGACTCAGAATTGACTCCTTATCTGCCCACACCGAACAAGCTCGGTTCTTGTAGAGTGAAGCTGGGAACAGGGCGCAATCAGACGACCGTTGCGGGTTGACACTGGCGCTAACAGGGAGTTCCTACGATGAAACAGAGCCTATAAAAACGACTTACTCTTGGGGGCAAGGGCGCAAACACAAAATCCCTGACCCTACTGGAGTTCATTCCCGCCGAACATTTAGGTTGGTATCGGTAAGAGTCCAGGGAATCCAGTAGTTGAATTGGCTACATCTAACGGAACAACGTCAGATGCTTCAACCGGGGGAACCCCGGCAACGCACTGGCTCATCAATCTCTCCGAGGGAACGAATAAAAACTAATTGTGGGTCTTGAGACAGTCGAATCTCAGGTAGACCAGACGAGCGGAGGAATCCCCACAGTTAGGGTAGGACAGACCGTAATTGGTCTGAGGTGTTCAGAATACACAAAACTCTAGAAGAGAAAATGATTAGACACAGTTATAAAACTAGTGAATCTTGGAAAGCTTTACCGTGGAAGAAATTCCGCCGAAATCTTTTCCGCCTTCAAAAGCGCGTGTACAAAGCGGTTCTTGTTGGAAACAAGCGGAAAGCTAGGTTACTCCAAAAGCTTATTCTAAAATCTACCTCGGCTCGATTTCTTGCAATTAGACTTGTATCTCAGCTAAACGCTGGTAAAAAGACGGCTGGTATCGATGGGAAAAAATCC
The DNA here is from genome assembly GCA_035638855.1 of Nodularia sp. (in: cyanobacteria). GTDB lineage: Bacteria > Cyanobacteriota > Cyanobacteriia > Cyanobacteriales > Nostocaceae > Nodularia. The sequence goes on from DASQZD010000039.1 coordinate 16,377, forward strand.
CTCTCATTTGAAGAACGCTTCAACCTCGAAGAACTACTGAGAATGAACAGTGGAAATTGGAAGCATCAAGGATTACGGGAAATCCCTATACCTAAAAAGGATGGGACAACCAGAATGCTTAAGATACCAACCATTGCGGATAGGTCTTGGCAATGCCTAGCAAAATACGCACTTGAACCAGCACACGAAGCCACTTTCCATGCTAGGAGTTACGGGTTTAGAACTGGGCGCTCTGCCCATGATGCACAAATATACATCTACAACAACCTCAACTCTTCCAGAAATGGAATAGAAAAACGAGTCATCGAACTCGATATCGAAAAATGCTTCGACAGGATTAATCACTCAGCAATAATGGATGAACTCATATCACCTAAAGGCTTAAAACTCGGTATCTTCCGATGCCTCAAGGCAGGGGTAAATCCAGAATTTCCTGAACAAGGAACCCCCCAAGGGGGAGTGGTCAGTCCATTACTAGCCAACATCGCACTCAACGGGATTGAGAGTATACACAAGTACCACGAAGATTACAAACGTGGTTACAGAATAACAGACAAAACACCATACGGAAAAATTATTGAGCCATCAATAAGATATGCGGACGATATGGTTATAATACTCCGACCTGAAGATGACGCGACTGAGATACTTGAAAGAATCAGCGAGTTCCTCCGCAAACGCGGAATGAAGGTAAGCCAAAAGAAGACCAAAGTTACCGCCGCGAAAGATGGGTTTGATTTCCTCGGCTGGCACTTTAAAGTACAGAAAAACGGAAAATTTAGAAGCACTCCCTCTGTGGATAACTTCAAAGCATTCCGTAAGAAAGTAAAACACATTGTTAACAACTCGAATTATGGTGCTACCACAAAGGCTGAGAAATTAGCCCCAGTAGTAAGAGGTTGGAGAAACTACCATAAGTTCTGCAAGATGGACGGGTCTAGAAACTCGTTATTCCACATCCAAAAAAGAGCTTATACGGTATTTAACAAGGAAGCCAAGAAAAATCGCTACTCTAGCAAGAAATTACTAGATAAAGCATTTCCAGCAGTTCCCTACTCCGAAAATAAACACGTCATGGTCAAAGGAACAAAATCCCCCTATGACGGAGATACAGCCTATTGGAGCGAACGTAACAGTAAGCTCTACGACGGCGAAACTTCTTTTGCTCTTAAGAAGCAAAACCATAAATGTGCTTCCTGCGGTTTAAAATTCATCGATGAGGAACGGGTTCACCTGCATCACATCGACAGAAATAACGCCAACTGGAAGAAAAATAATCTGGAAGCAATTCATGAGAGTTGTCACGATTACAAACACATGAGCAAAAGCGCAAGCTAAGAACATCGGAAGCTGGGTGCGGTGAAAGCCGCACGCCCAGATTTAACTGAGAGGTGCGGGGAATAATATCCCCCATCGACTCAACCAGAGCGAGAAAGGCTGGAGCGAGAAAAGTTTGAGAAGGCAAAGTTAGAGCAAGAAGCAATAGAGGCGGAGATTGCGGAAAGAAAAAGGATACAGAGAGAAGCGGCTCAAGAAGAAGAACGCCTCTGGTACGAACAACACGGGAAAGACTATGCAGATTACGCAGATTATGAGGAGGAAGATGAGGATTATGAGGAAGAAGAAGAAGAATAAACTCAATTCTCCATCAAATTGTTAAATCAGAAATAGAAAAGCTGTTCTTCATGACTATCGAGATGATACTGCCATAAATGCTGGGCAATTTTTGGTTTAATGGCGGATTTTAAAAGTCATTATTAGTAAAGGGAACTATGGATGGTAAAAACTTTTTCAGAGATGGGTAAAATTGTAATCTTGCCGCACAATCATCTGTTTGTGATATTTCTAGCTCGATTGGTTGCTGATTTTTTTCATCAAAGAGCAACTGGATTTGATAATGTGTCCAGAATTGCTCACCTAACTCATCTTCTAAATCGAAAAGTTGTTCTTCATTGCCCCAAATATCTGACCAAAGAACTATCCGATTAGCACGAAAATGATTTTGACCTTTTTCATCTCCAACTACAAAATATACTTCGACATTTAACTCAAATCCAAACTCATCAAGGTCTGGTTTTTTGATTTCACAATTAACCACAATTAAACTATCAGGGTTAACATTCACAATCTGCTGATGTCGTTGTAATAATTCTTGAAATACATAATCAGGTAAGAGCTTTGAACTCCCTTCTAATGCAAGTTTTTGAGTTTCAGGAGAGTAGCGAGTTTTTAATTCTTGAGTTATTAAGCTTAAGAGCGCACCTGTGGCTAAATTGACAACTATCTTTTTATTTGAAGAGTTCAGGACACATCCGTGATTTAGATTAAAATATTTTTCAGTTGCCATGTTTCTTTAAAATCCTTCTATTTTGACGCTTGAGATGATGCTCGAGGAATATCCTATGTGTCAGCGACTTGTGTTTGTAATTCTATATTATTAGTGAAACAAAAGCAGGCGGTGGGACAAATTCTTACTCAAAAACATCAGTAATCATTTCGCCTGGTGCTGCTAAGATTGGGGGTATGTCCAAAAAAAAACTAGTTGGAAATAAATACTAAGAGAGCGGAAATTATGCAAGTGTGTCTGGTTACAGGTGGTAATTCTGGTGTAGGTTTAATGACGGCTATAGGTTTAGCCAAATTAGGCAATCATGTATTTATTGCCTGTCGTTCGGCAAATAAAGCCGCAAAAGCTATAGACTACATCCGCCAAACCACCGGAAATGAAAATGTGAAATTTTTACCTCTCGATCTAGCTTCTTTAGATTCAGTCCGGAAGTGTGTAAAATTATTTAATGACTATAATTTGCCATTGCATATATTAGTCAACAATGCGGGTATATTCAACAACAGAGGTACAACCAAAGAAGGTTTTGAACTGATTTGGGGAACGAACTATTTAGGTCATTTTTTGCTGACTTATTTATTACTAGAGAATTTGCAAAAATCTGCTCCTAGCCGGATTCTTATGTTAGCATCAGATTTGGCATTATCTCCAAGTGGTATTGACTGGAATTTATTAGTTAAAAGAACACCTTTAAATTTCCTAAAATTATATGCCGTTTCAAAACTCTCTCTATTGCTTTTAACAAGAGAACTTTCCCAGCGATTAAATAATTCTCAAGTCACTGTTAACGCCATACATCCAGGCTTCGTACAATCAAATATTACTATATGGCATCGTCTCAGTAAATATTTAGGTTTAGGTATTTCTTCGGAAGCCGGAGCATATAGTACCCTTGTTTGTGCTACTTCTCCAGATTATCAGAATATTAGTGGAAAATTTTTAAATAGTCACGCTCAAGAAATTATATTACCTGAGATAGTAGAAAATCAAGAATTATCACAGCAACTATGGGAATATAGCTTATTATGGGCTGGTTGCAACCAACAGCAGAATACAAAGAAAATTAATTATGATGGTACTGATGAAATATGGGGGCCAAATTCTCTAAGTTTAAGCAGTAATGAAATAGCTGATATTACCCAATATATTTTTGATAAAATTATTTTAAAAATACCGATAAAAATATTATTAAAACAGATATTTAAATCATTTATTAGATTTGATATTGGTTCGTTATTCATTATATTGTTTCAAGTCTTTACCAGATGCTTTTACATGGAAAGACATTTAGATTCACCTATGGTTTTGCAATTATGTGAAGATCAAAACTTATTAGAGAGGCTTAATGCTCATTTAGGGGAGAATTTAGTATTATGGCGGTCAGAAATATGGGTAAATTATCCCGCACAACAATTAATTCCTTTTTGGCATCAAGACTCTTATTCTAAACTCCTGGAAGGAGATGGTAAAACTATCAATGCTTATATAGCTTTGACAGAAGTTAATGAATATAATGGATTTGAGTATATACCTAATATTTACTTAAAAAATTGTCAGATAAAAGGAACCGATCCTTTTAGCGGTAATCAGTTTTTTGAAATCAGTGATGAAGTTGCAAAAAAAGCTATTCCTGTAGTGTTACGTGCTGGTGAGTTTGTACTATTTACTAATACACTATTACATCGCTCAGTACGTAATAATAGCGGTAAAGCCAGACTTTCTTTAACGCTAAGGTTGACTCAGCCAGGGGTAAAAGTTTTACCAGGTTATACTTCTAATTACCAGAAGCCTGTAATTTTGCAATCACAAAATAGCGTTGATCCTAAGAGAATGTCTGAGAAGTAAGAAAGCTCACGTAACTGTATCCTGTCGTGAGAACAAATACTTAAATAATGAATCCATAAGTAGTTTAGTTTTCCCCATGAACTTGTCCTGCAATCTTGTCAAAGTGATCGCATTTCCCCATCCCAGAAGCGTTGCACTAAAAAGGTGAAAATTGCACGCATCTTGTCATTGAATAAAATACTACTTCATGTATTTGATTACGGTGGCTGGAGTAGCAATTAAGCCAGACCGACGAAGATTAAAAACCCGATTATGAGCAAAGACTGCTAGACCAGTCTTGATGACCTCGATTTAGTTGACACTTGTATTGCCGGCCGACCCAGACAATTTCCCATTTATTTTTGTTGCGTCTCAATTCGATGCGATTTCGTCTCCCGCTCACTGAATCATCAGCCAAACCTACTGTGGTATGTACAATTACAGATGTGTTTTGTGTAGGATACGCAACTGAAATCTCCTCAGACTTTCTTCCTTCTTGTTCTTCTAAGTTGCTAAACAATTGTACAGCCACAGCTTTTGGAATAGTAACTTTAATACGGTTAGAAGAGATAAATTCTTGCACCTTAATTACCTGAAAAGCAGAACGTGGGTTACTTTGGGCAGACGCAGCACCCTGTAATTGCGTGCATATCATAGCAGCTGAGATTAGTGAAAGTTTAAGCATGGAAGGGGACATAGTGATGCGTATAATAATTTTTATAGTAATTCGAGTATGAAAAAAAGGTTTAAACTAGATGCCTTTCGGCACGGTAAAAGCACAAACCTATCTATCTTTTAAAGATGCAATCACTCCCATTGCTCCCAGTCAGACGTGGAAATGCGTGAACCCTGACCCAAATGAATAGCCCAAAGCTTCAAAATATTCTAGCCTTTGATTAGTGCTTTGCTATCCAAGCATTACGGTTTGCGAGGTGCTATTTTTAGCATCTCGTAAACGATAGTGCCAATCGAATGGCACTTTCTTTGATAAAGGTAGCTTTCTCCCCAACGCCTCATTCAAGGTGTAGACATCTCCAATTTTGATTCTGTGCCAAATAAATCAAACCATCCATTCGGTCAAGATCCTCAAACTCCAGTATCACACCGCAACGCTCATCAATTGTTTGTTGATTTTGTAGAGGCACAGATTATTTGACCGTAATCTGTCGCTCTGGTCAAATAATTTGCCGCTCTACAGCCATACTGACAATAGGTTTAATTAAAATTAAACTGCAAAACATTCTTCAAAAAATGGATAAAACTTGTTCGCTAACAACTCAAAGTTTTCTCCAATACAATCAGGGCGAGCTATTTTATAACCTTTGCCATTGTACCAATCAGGATTCATCGCTGGAGAATAACACAGATAAGCGGTGCCATCTTTGTAGTACCCAGATATAGTTAAGATATTTATTTTAAGTAAATAATTGACTTGAAAATTTCCGACAGCACGGTTTTTACTTTTAAAAGTAATAGCTAAATTAGTGTCAAAAATGTTTTGAGAGTCTTTATCTAATGATTTTAAATACATTTGTGGTACAACTAAAGCTGCATGAACCTTACCGATTTTTCGAGCCGATAACTGAAACTCAGTGTTGCTAAAAACTTGTCCAACAATCTTAGTAATCTCTGTTTGAAAATCTATTTGTACCGTGTAAAGGAGTTGTTCTAAATCTATATTGAGCATTGCTTTCCCTTGGAATATTCAACTTAGACTACATACGGCACAATCTATTTTCCAGAAATACACTGTAGCGATCGCTAATTTCAGTCAAGCTATTCTGACTCTTTTGATATTCTTTGTGGAAAATAGTGTATACATTACCCTAAAAGGATAATTAATACAACCTGTTCAATTATTAGTCTTTCTCTTTTTTTGGGTGATACACCAGATAGCTGATAGCAAGTTCACGAAGTAAAGTATCAACAGTCTGTAAACCAGTTTTTAGATGTTTAGATGTTTAGGATTAATTAAATTAAGTGCCATTGGTTTTGTAGTTGTTTAGGATTTGTTATTTGTGGGTGAGATGTCAGGAAATACCTGTATCACGCCATCCATTCCACCCAATCGGGGGCATCTGCCACCAGTTGAGCAAACTTTTGAGGGTCAATATCCTCAAACTTGAAGATCACGCCCCACCGCTCATCAATCGTTAGTGTACTGAGTAATTCTTTAACTGACTCCACCCCGGATTCAAACCGCTCAATCGCCAGCCGAGCGTAATATTTGACCCGCTCCCACCAAGAATCACTGAGTTCTGCCTCTGTGCCCATACCCCCCCGATTATTATCTCCATCTATTTCATTGGGGGTGTGGACGGCGATGAAGAAGGCATGGGGGCAGGGGTGCAGAGGTGAAGAGGAGATACTTGCACTAATTTTCCCATCTGCTCCTCTGCCCCTCTGCTCAACACCATACTGAGACTGCATTCTAGCTGCATAAGCCGCATCTTGCTCAAGTGATTCTTGCCGCTTCCGTTCTCTGTCTTCCCGTTGCCGTCGCCGATACTCCAATACCTGTTGAGCAAAGGCAACATCCTAAGTATTCAGCCGATAAAACAGAAGCTGCTGTGTCTAAGCTACCTTGGTTCCCAGTAATCGCTGGTTTCTGGATTGCTATCGTAATCTTCCATCGCCGTTTTTACATCTGTAATGTGTCGATATGCCTACTCACCCAATATTGCCAATGGCTCCACTAGAGAAGTCCCCAGTGGAGTGAGTGAATATTCGACTCTTGGCGGGACGGATAGATACACCTCTCTCTCAACCAACCCATAGCGTTCTAAATTTCGCAGGTTCTGAATCAGCATTTTCGGCGATACACCAACAATCTGTTGTTTGAGTTGGCCATATCGCTTTTTGCCTTGAGTCAGCGCATAAACGATCAAAACTGTCCATTTATTGGCAATGATTTCTAGCATTTGATGAGCAGCGCATCTGGTATCAAACAGATTCATCTTAGCAATCCGTTCAAGCGCTGGTTGAGGAAAGTAAGTCAATTGAGAATCATTAAAATCAGGATTTAGAGCCATGTTTACCAAAAAGTAACTATTGTACCAATGTGTAAATCCTTGCGGACAGATGTACTGCAATGATACGTTGCAAATCTAGATTACTGCGGGAAAACAAAATGATGAAAGCGCTAGTCATTGAGCAATTTGGCGGTTCAAATACCTTTAGAGAAGCAGATTTGCCGATTCCTTTGATTGTTCCTCACCATGTCCTAATTCAAGTGGCTGCGACAAGTATCAATCCAGTTGATTTGAAGATCCGACAAGGGCTTGTGGCGGATATTACGCCTGCCTTCCCAGCTGTTTTGCATGGAGATGTAGCAGGGACGGTCAAAGCAGTAGGAGTAGGTGTTAATGATTTCCAGGTTGGGGATGAAGTTTACGCTTGTGCCGGTGGCGTGAAAGGTTTGGGTGGAGCCTTGGCAGAATATATGTTGGCTGATGCTAACTTGGTTGCTCATAAACCAGTGTCTACGACAATGGCAGAGGCGGCTGCACTTCCCTTAGTTTCAATTACAGCTTGGGAAGGAATGATTGATCGCGCTAAGATTCAGCCAGGGCAAAAGGTTTTAGTTTATGGAGCGACTGGGGGTGTAGGTCATATTGCCGTTCAACTGATAAAGTGGGCAGGAGCAACGGTATTCGCCTTGGTTTCTAGTAATGAGAAAGGGGTAATCGCTCGTCAGTTGGGTGCAGATGTCATCATCAACTATCAGCAACAACCTGTTGAAGAATTTGTGGCAGAGCATACGGATGGAGAGGGTTTTGACGTGGTGTTTGATACAGTTGGCAACGACAATGTTCAGAATGCTTTCAAAGCAGCAAAACTTAACGGAACAATTGTTTCCATTGTTTCACTATCCTATCAAAACTTAACTTTACTGCATGTAAAAGGGTTAACGCTGCATCTAGTTTTTATGCTGATTCCCATGCTGTTTGGTAGAGATCGCGCCCATCATGGCGAGATTTTGTCAAAGTTGGCTCAATTGGTGGATGAAGGTAAGGTACATCCACATCTGGATAAAATCTTCAGCATAGCTGAAATTGCTTCTGCCCATCAATATGCTGAGTCAGGTCAAGCAATTGGGAAAATTGTGCTGACACAATCATTCAATCTTTAGCTGCAACTAATGCTCACACAGAGGGACATTGGTGTGCGAGTAAAATTTTGGTGAGGCTCGAAGACAGCCCCCATAGTTAATAATCCCTTGATGCTGGATAAGAGTTAGGTCTTTTTGTTTGGGAGGAACTGACCTTTTAGCGATCGCTTTCTGTACCCAACTTTCTCACGCCATCCACTCAGTCCACTGGGGCGCATCTGTCACCAACTGAGCAAACTTTTGAGGGCAAACTTCCTCAAACTCAACCATCACCCCCCACCTTTGATCACTCGTCAGGGTACTGAGTAGCTCTTGTAAGTAGCCAGATTCCACAACGGCTGATGCACAATGCGAATGTCATACCATTTGCCATGTCATTTCCTGCCCCGCCCCCAAAGGTACAAGCCCAGATTCCATAAATGGAACTTCATCAGGAATGCGCCAAGTCGTTTTGGACAAGGT
>DASQZD010000040.1:0-5209 GCA_035638855.1 Nodularia sp. (in: cyanobacteria)
TGCAATTAATCCTGGTCGAAACGGATGATTGCAGGCTGGTTGCAATTAATCCTGGCTCAACTGAAATTATAGTTGCAAATAATCCTGGCTGAGAACAACGATGATTGCAGGTTTGGTGATTTATAATTGCAGGTCGCTACATGTAAGTATGTGTTTCAAAGTATTATTGATCCGTCTCAAAACTAAAAAACATTGCCTAAAAGGAGACAAATTAGGCAATGTTTAACGATTGCTAGAATGCTTTCTCTACCTGCTTTATGACCTTAGCGTAAGTTCTTGCACGGATGCTACCAAAACGCCTTAACCACCTTTCGTAAAACCTGTTAAGCTTTCAGCAACAGTTCCATTAGGAAGTAGAAACATATCCTTTTCATCAAGGTTAAAGCGACGTGCAACTGCCAACCGACTTCTTAATTCAAAGCTTGGCTTCCAAAAGCATCCTTTGATAATTTTAATTGTTTTTCCCGGAAAGAGTTGCTCTAGGTGTATTTTCATCTCGTCATCATTGTATATCTGTAACGCATTTCGTTGAGTTGTTGTCTCAAGGAGGGCCTTATTTTTATCAATAGCAACGTAAATGTAATCTTGAAATTCTGGTGTTTCTGTAGCATCTAGAAGAACAATAGTATAACTGGAAGCACCATCTAGACCTTCAACTTCTACAGGCTTAAGAACAGCCGCTCCACCGCCCTTAACTTTTGCCACTTTATCAAACCCTTGAAGTTCTAGGTTCTGTAAAGCAATTTCTACTGGATCATCCATAGCTCCTCCTCCAGCTTTAGGCATAATGTCTTTTCCTTTTATTCCTAAAAGTCCTTGATCTGCTTGCTTAGACAGAATGACATATTTATCTTTCCATTTATCTCCTACTTTGTTTGGTAAGAATTTACTTTTACTAAATTCTGACAAGCTGACATAGCTAAAATCGGGAGAAGAGGGATAGGGATCTCTTACATAAAATCCTACTATCTCAGGCTCTTTATTAGGTTCCTGCTTAAATCGAATTCCATCAACAACAACCCAGTGTCCTCCCTCTAGTACGAGAGTAATACATGGGATTTTAAGGAAAGCAATCGTGTAGTAGAGTTTGTTTAAAGCTTGCTCAAAAGTTCCTGAAACATAGTCATCAATATCTTGAAATATATTGTCTGCCAAAGAAGCGCTGACATATTTTGCAAGACCATCTGGATCTGAGTACCAATCATTTGGTTCTACATTAAACTTTTGAATCTCTTCATAAGCCACTGCCTGAATAGATGGAACATTAAAGTGAGACAAAAACATCTCACTACTAGCTGGCCCGCAGTAAAATGATCTTTGCTGCTCTACTCTTTTAACATCTACTCGCTTATCTTCAAAACCTAAAGCCACAACAAACCCTCAAGTTCAATAATTATTTAATAAAAACGAGTAAGCATAGTCTAGCAACCAGTCGATACTAGTTCTTTCTGCTCTGGCTTAATTTCGATTATCTTTCCTATTGTGTCAACACTAGTTTGAATCTGATTTTTAATAGATTCACAAGGAGGTTTAGGAGACTCTGTAAAGATTCGAGGATGAGAACATCCACCCATACACAGTGGAAGCACCTTGCAATTTCTGCAAGCTGGGTAGGCAAGAAGGGAAAAGTCCTTCCAACGCTGCTCAACATCAGAATTTTTCATAGAAGTATGAGAAGCCAAAACACTATCTATGGATTCAGAGGGCGAACCAGCACTATGCCAACATCGACTCACATATCCTGCTGGATCAATAACAAACATTCGCCCTGAAGTAGCAGAACAAAAATGTGCTTTAGGTTGAAGTTTCTTTACTATCTCTTGAAAAGATTCTGGTTGACTGAGAAAGCTTTCCCACTCAAAACGAGCATAGTCTGAGCGACTTAGTGTTTTAGAAGATAAATCTTTTGGCGGCTCTGATGAACCACAAGAGCCACAGCCTCCTTCACCACAAGAAGTAATACGTTTTCCTAAGCTATCTGTAGTAAACTCATATTCATTTTCGTGGTTATGAACTCTAGCTAAACCATATGAACCAGCAAAACCATGTTCTTTAAGAAGATCAATGATTTGAGGAACTTCATGCATATTTTCAGCAGAAACATTGAGGCGTACTTTGATATTCAAATAATCACGAGCAAGCTTGATATTTCTCAAGATTATGGAGGGATTGCCTGACGAGTCTATAATTCCTCGTTTTTTCGTATTCTTAAAAACTAATGCATCAAATGATACTTGCGCCGACTTGATACCAACTGCGGCTAATTCTTTTGCTGTTTCAAGGTTCAGCAAAATTCCGTTAGTAATAATATCCATGTGCAAGCGTCGTGCGCCTAAAGTATCGATGGCACTACAGAGTTTTTGGGACATATTCAATACAATATCTTTAGCCAACAATGGCTCTCCACCAAACCAAGTGCAAACAACTTCATTACGTCCACTTGCTATTAGCGACTCAACATAGCTTAAAGTCGCTTCCTGTATTTCAGGAGACATAAATCGTGCATTACGATACTCTGTCTGAAAACAGTAGTCACAAGAAAAATTACAGGCAAGAGTAGGAACCAGCGTCAAATGCAGCAGACTGTTTTGATTTTTGAGGCTATCAAACTTAGAAAGAACCTGCTCAACTTCATTATCAAAATGAAGAAATCCCATATCCACCAAGTTTTTAGTATTTCGTAATTGCGTTATTGGTTCTTTCCCGCGCAAAACAGCAGCAACATCTTCTGCAAGCAGTGCAAATGTGCCTGTTCGTGCGTTATAAGCTATGACACCTTCTTCACGATCAACAAAGTAGTTGTATCGGGAACGCTGAAGAGTTGAATGATTACTCATTGGAAGTCTCCTAGAATAGAAATTGAAAAAGTTTTTTAATTGTGACTAAACGTTGAGAAGATGCCATACATACATTGAAACTTTTAACTAAGGGCTGCATCTCTAACAGCCCTTAGAGGTTGTTTGAAAAGTCGCAAAGTATACTGGAAACCCTGCTTCCATTCCTCTCCTTTAGCGTCAGCCTGCCGTTAGGCAAGCAAAGAGAGGCTTTGAAACCCCTCTTCTCTTGTAGGAAAGGGGGCTTACAAACAGTTGTAGCAGGAGGAATTAACTGCCTAGCTATTGCCAGCAATACCGCAAAGACTATCACAGCACCAACCGCCACCACCCTTAGGGGGTTCTATCTTAATCTCACCAATTAACTGTTCTGTGTCTTCAGGAACTTTGCGAGGAAGTTTAGCGATCAAAATGGACTCTTCCCCAATTGTGACTATTCTGACTGCACCTCCTATATTTGGAGCTTCTGGATTACCAGCATTTTGATCTTCTGGATTACCAGATGAAAGACCATGTGGCTCATTAGTTGACATTTTTAAACTTCCCACTTTTACAAAGGCTGTGTAAAGAATCGCACAATATTGATAAGTAAAAAAGAGACTTGTAACAATTCAACAAAAAAATTTTTCCTAACGACAGGAAGGCTTCCATCACACCACAGTACTTAAGCACTTATAATAAAAAATACTTAATACACAGCATACTTACTTAATTGGTGTGACTACTTTAGCACTAGCCCTTTCAAGGTGGTGAAATTTAGAACGAGAATGGCGTCACCGTGCCAATCCGGGAAAATAGTACGTTAAGAAAATTTCAAGTGCCTGAAACGACGATTTTTCGTTCAAACTAGATCAAAACTAGCAGCATAACCATAGTTATTTCACAAAAATGATGGTATAAAGCACGTCTTGAAAAGCTTGCTCCATCTTGGTTTCAGCCTTAGCGTACAAATTATCTCTTTTGGGACGGTGACGCCTGTCACGCTCGCTACTTTTACCCCTAGCAGATGGGGGGAATGCGATCGCTTTCTCTGGACATCCAGAAAATTATGAACTATCATCTCTAAAACATCTCATCAAGCAGCTGTGTGATATCGCGCTGATCCTTATGGCGGTTATCGTCGTAAATCATTAGCGTGTCCAGCTTGCGGTGACGGCTGAGTTTTTGCACTTTCCGCACGTTTCCATCAGTAGCATCAAGGGCAGCTGTAATTGCACTATGGCGGATGCGGTGAGGTGACATCTGCTTTTTGATGCCTGCTTTGTTGCATAGTTTCACTAGCATTTTGCGGATGCCGTCCCCGGTTAGCCTGTGGCCCCCAGTGGCATAGTCCAGTGACACGAATAACGGGGAATCGTGTAGCACATTGGTTCTAGTTGCTAACCATTCATTAATTGCTTGCACTGTTCCCGTTCCCAGGTCGATTACCTCAGTCTGGGTTCCCCTCCCCTTACCCAAGATTCGCAGTGTTTTAGTCTCAGGATCAAAATCACTAATATTCAACTGGCTGACCTCGTTACGCCTCAAAGCATTCCCCCAAAGCAGCCGGAGTAAGGCATAGTCACGCTTACCCTTGGCGGTGGATAAATTGCACTGGTTGAGAATCACTTCAAATGTTGCTCGGTCAATTCCCGATGTATCGCGGTACTTTTGCACCCGTTCGCTTTCTACATCTTCTAGACTGAAATCGCACACACCCAACTTACGCCCGGTCACTACCAGACTTTTTATTGCTGCCAGTCGTCGGTTAACAGTGGCTTCCTTTAACCCCTTGCGGATCATTTGTGCTTTGTACTTCAGCACCACAGCTATAGCCTGCTTTTGCTCAAGGTGGAGAAACTCCAGCACAACATCAGGTGTGGCAGGCTTGCCCGTCATTACCTTGAGAAAATCATTGATATCTTTTTCATAGGCTAGGCGGGTATTCTCAGATCGCTTGTCTGCCAAAAGTTGTGATAGCACGTCGGGGTCAGTGTCGAGGGTATAGAAGCTATCTCCAATTTTCGCATCAAGGGAGGCTTGTAAAACTTCAATAGACAGTTCGCTTGATAGTTCGTTTGTACTCATAATTAGTTCGCGATAATCAGCGTTTCCGAGAACACCCAGGTTTTATTAAACCCCATCTTGGTGAGTTATTGGTTAGCTTTGGATGCTAGGAACAATTGTTCCTAGCACTAAGGCATTAGTAGTTATCCTTTGGCAACTTGGGCACTGGGGCACGAGCGATCGCAGCCTCTAACTACCTCCTCATGGCGCTGACAGAATCCAATTTTTTGGATGTTGACCGATTGCTGAAAAAATGGGCAAGTGGCACAATTAAGAATCATCTTTTACTCCTACGGGGTGAATGATTGGGCGATCGCTTGACTTTGGAC
>DASQZD010000041.1:0-6338 GCA_035638855.1 Nodularia sp. (in: cyanobacteria)
AAAGGTTGCAAATTGTTTTTGAGCAGATGTTCAGCATAGGCATATCCAAATGTATTGGGAGGTAAGCGATAAAGTTTTTGGAGATCGATATCACCTAATCTTGAGCGTCTTTCAAATGCTTGTTTTCCTTGTGGGGTGCTATGAAGAAGTTCTATTATTTTTTGTAAGCTATGCAAATCAGCAACAGTATTTGCGAGGTTGCCAATACTCTCAAAGTCACCATCAGGCGCTCTGACTATATTTATAATGCTCTCAAGTGCGCTATCGTGCCATCCTGACTCAAGTTGGGCTACAGAATCCATCTTTAAAAACCTCCGTCAACACTTTGTCTTTTAGTTTGACATGGTATAAGAGTTTTAGTTGGTCAGAATCGGCTCTGAGTTTTTTCTCGTTCCAAATCAACATACTAGTCCAATTGAGATCCAGCAAGTCCCGTAACTTCTATGTGAACGCACGAAAGTGGGTGTATTTTTTTGAGATTAGGAAGTGGAATACACAAGTAAATATTATGCTTAGTCAGTTACCGAATTGCATTACCAGTCCTTCGTGGTGGCAACTGATAAAATGGATTGCCGATCCAATTGGATTTCAGCAAAAGTATAGTCAAAAGTATGGAGACATTTTTTCCATGCGACTGAGCGGATTGGGTTCTTATGTAATTCTTAGCCATCCCCAAGCCATTCAAGAAATTTTCAGTCAAGATTCTAAATTTGATATTGGTCGTGGTAATAAAATTGCAGAGCCTTTGATTGGGCGAAATTCTCTAATGTTAATAGATGGTGCCCGTCATCGACGAGAACGAAAATTATTAATGCCCCCCTTTCATGGAGAAAGGGTACAGGCTTATGGTCAACAAATCTGCTTAATTACCGAGCAAATCGCCAGTCAATGGCAAATCGAGCAACCTTTTGTGGCTCGGTCTGCTATGCAGAAAGTGAGTCTAGAAGTAATTTTACAAATTGTCTTTGGTTTAAGTGAAGGGGAACGCTATCAACTAATTTTACCTCTCCTTACTAGTTGGTTGGATATGACTGATTCTCCTTTGCGCTCCAGTATGCTATTTTTCCGATTCTTACAACAAGATTGGGGACTAGGGACTCCTTGGGGACAGATGAAAAGTAGACAAAACTATATTTATCAGCTACTTCTTGCAGAAATTGAAGAGAAAAGAACAAAAAAGGATCAGAGCCAGGGCGATGTTCTGAGCTTGATGATGGCAGCACGGGATGATTTTGGGCAAGCAATGACCGACGATGAATTAAAAGATGAATTGCTCACAATTTTATTTGCTGGACATGAAACTACTGCAACAACGCTAGCGTGGGCTTTCTATCAAATTCACCAAAATCCAGATGTCCTCAAAAAATTGCAGCAGGAACTTGACAGCTTAGGAGAAAATCCAAACCCGATGGAAATTGCCCAACTTCCTTACCTAAATGCAGTATGTCTTGAAACCCTGCGGATGTATCCAGTCCTTCCAGGGCTTTTCCCACGCATTACCAAATCATCCATAAATATTGCAGGATACCAGTTTCCTCCTGACACAACCCTAATGGCAAGTATCTACCTCCTGCATTACCGAGAAGACTTGTATCCTAATCCTCAACAATTTAATCCGGGACGTTTTCTCGGACGGCAGTATTCCCCTTGGGAGTTCATTCCTTTTGGTGGTGGAAGTCGGCGATGTTTAGGATATGCCCTAGCTTTGTTAGAAATGAAGTTAGTTTTGGCAACCGTTTTATCTAATTATCAACTTGCATTAGTGGAAAATAAACCTCTTAAACTGCAAAGACGGGGATTTACCCTTGCTCCTAATGGTGGAGTTCGGATGGTAGTAATGGGAAAACGGTGAACTAATCTGGACTAAACACCCACCAGCCAATCGCACACCATAGACGAATGGCACGCTTGTTAAGCTGAAGGTTAGCCGGCGTAGGGATTGCAGAGGGGCAGGGGTGCTCTTGTGCAGAGGGGAATTTCTATCTCTTCTGAACGCAATGCTTAAAATTGCTTAAAATTTCTTCTTTCTCCCACTAGCGAACCTGCTCCTCTGCACAAGAGCTGCCTCAACGATTTTCCCTTATAAGTGTGCCATTCCCTTACAGCCCTTCTCAAGACAAGAGGCGCTGTTTGCATTCAGGCATCCGGGCGGCAGGCGTTGGCGCAGCAATCGCTGTATTAAACAGAAGTTTCCCTGCACTAATCTATAGGACTCCGATTTGATTTAGGAAAATATACTGGGACTCAAAAGCCTGTTTTATCGGGTTTTTATCAGCGCTGAAATCAGAACTGATGATTTTTGGTTTTGACTCGCTGATACAGCTCTTCCATTGTTTGAATAAAGGAAGCATCATTGTGCCAGAAATCAGGAAAATCCCCTTGTTTCTTAATCAAAATTGCACAGACACTACCTGGAGTCGCCACTTCAATAGTTTGTGGTAATCGCTTTGTACCTAACCAAAATTCCCTGGCATTTGGCATTTGGTTAAGAGATTGCTTTTCTAGCTTAGTGTACAGCGAATTAGAAAGTTCTAAAGGAATTTCCTTAGTATTCAATTCCTCAGATAGAGCTTTTCCTAAAGGACAATCAGCTAGTTTGGCTTGAAGTTCTGCTTTCGATAATCCCCGTAATTCAAATAACAACCAGGGATTATTATCTAATTGACAAGCCACTAAATAGTAAACTCCAGCAATGTGCTTACAGGGATTAGCATAATCTGGACAAGAGCATTTAGTTTTGAAATCCTGACTACTATGGGGCAATAAATGTAGTCCAAAATGAGAGAAAGTATCTTCAATATTTTCTGGGACTTCATTTAGCAGCAATCTAGAAATGATGCTGGCTTTAGAAGAAAGCTTTTGGATAGCTTCATCCCAACGGGTTTTAGCAATAGGTGTAATCTGAATCTCTATATTATAAGTTGGTTCTTTGTAGACTCCAAAATAGGGATTAACTGAGCCTCTGACTTTGGCAGTAATTTTATTTAAGTCAATCTCAAAGCTTTTAACTTTACCACCGCTAGCATAAGATCGTCCTCTTTTGAGTCGGTTATCATCTGTAAAAGCTTCTAGTGCTTGAATAAAGCGATCGCCCCACCAAGTTCGACTAAATTTAGCCATAATATCTACTCCAAAATTGCACTCTTATTCAATGAAATCAACCGCTTAAAGGCTTCATTATCTAATTCGGTGAGCCAAGATTCATCACTACCAACAACAGCATTAGAGAGTTTTTTCTTATCTTCAATCATTTGGTCAATTCTCTCTTCTAAAGTCCCGATAGCAACAAATTTATGCACAAAGACATTCTTTTTCTGACCAATACGGAAAGCACGGTCAGTTGCTTGATCTTCAACTGCTGGGTTCCACCAACGATCAAAGTGAAAGACATGGTTGGCTTTCGTGAGGGTGATACCTACACCCCCTGCTTTCAAAGAAAGGATAAAAACCGATGGCTCTGTATTTGGGTCTTGAAATTCGGTAATCATTTGTTCTCGACGTGGGCGACTCGTGCCACCATGCAAATAGTAAGTATTGCAATACAGACTGTGTTTGAGATGTTTTTCAATCTTTTCACCCACTTCCGTAAATTGACTAAAAATGAGTAAACTTTCTCCTTCATCAACTGCCTCTTCAACCATCTCTGCTAACCGACTGAGTTTGTGGGAACGTAGTGGTGAAAATTCGCTCCCATCTTGCAGAAATTGGGCTGGATGATTACAAATCTGCTTCAATTTCATCAGGGTTGAAAGAATCAATCCTTTGCGTTGAATTCCCTCTGCTGATTGCAATTGTTTTTCTACATCTAGTACCACCACTTCATAAAGCGATGCTTGCTCTTTGGTCAGGTTGGTGTAGAGTTTTTGTTCCACTTTATCTGGCAAGTCATTAATAATAAATTGGTCAGTTTTTAACCTTCGCAGAATTAGAGGCTCTACCAGTTTTTTCAAGGTAGCAGATTTCACACGGTCATTGTCTTTTTGAATCGGAATCTCGAAGATTTTCCGAAACTGGGCTTCTTTACCCAAGTAACCAGGATTGAGAAAGTTAAAAATTGACCACAAATCCAGTAAGCGGTTTTCTACAGGAGTTCCTGTTAATGCCAGCCGATGTTTAGCTCTTAATTTTAAAATAGCTTTAGTTTGGGCAGCTTTCGGATTTTTAATATTTTGTGCCTCATCCAGTACTAAACGTTGCCACTCGATGCCGCTCAATAACTTTTCATCCTTGCGGACTAGGGTAAAGGAGCTAATTATCACATCGTTTTGTTCACAAGCAGCTTTGAAATCAGCTAGATTTTGCAGCCTAGTGCTACCATGATGCACCATAGTTTTTAAATGAGGTGCAAATTTGGCAATTTCCTTCTGCCAGTTGCCAACAACAGAAGTCGGAGCAATTAATAGTGTGGGCAGGGCAGATAAAGAAGTAATCTTTTCTCCTACTTTCAGAGCTTCATGTAACTCCTTCTCTTGCACTAATCGGGCAATCACCTGCACGGATTTCCCCAAACCCATATCGTCTGCCAAACAGCCATTTAATCCCAAATTTTCTAGATATTGTAGCCAGGAAACACCACGTTTTTGATATTCTCGGAGCGTGCCTTGCAGATTATCTAGTTCAGAAATTGGCTCTAGGCGACTTTTATCTTGTAGCTTTGCTATCATCTCTGACAAAGCTTCATCATGTTCAATTTCCCATTCTGACCCCAATTTAGCACTGCGTTGTAAAAACTCCAGTAAGGTCATCTGGGGTTGTTCTGAGCCGTGGGACTGCCAAAATTCGAGTAACTGCTGCATTTTATCCCGGTCTAATTCCATCCATTGACCGCGAAAA
Source organism: Nodularia sp. (in: cyanobacteria) (assembly GCA_035638855.1). Classification (GTDB taxonomy): domain Bacteria; phylum Cyanobacteriota; class Cyanobacteriia; order Cyanobacteriales; family Nostocaceae; genus Nodularia. The sequence goes on from DASQZD010000041.1 coordinate 4,834, forward strand.
TGCACTAGGGGAGTTTTAGCATTAATCAGTTGTTCCCATTCAATAGGTGTGACAGTTTGCTCCCCAATCGCTAACTCATACTGATACTCCACGAGTGAGTCTAAGCCGAAATAGCTTTTTGTTTCCCCTTTCGTTGCAGCAAGTTTACTACCCGATGCTTTGAGGCGAATTTTGGCGCGGCGACGACCTGTGGGAGTATACCAAGCAGGTACAATTACTTTGAATCCTGAGTCTTCTAACACCCAAGCACTTTCTTGAAGGAAGTCAAATGCTTCTTCTAAAGTAATTTGCATTGCGATTGGACTCGCTGTTTCCAACCCAAGCCATAGTTTGGGATACATCCGGGCTGCATACCCCAGATTCAGCAGTAAATTTGTTTCAAAATCTTTACCAAAATCTTTATGTACGCCAGTTTTGGTAAATTGATTCATTGTCCAGTAGTCTGCTAACGCTAACTTCAAGGATGGATCTTGTTTACTGGCTACTAGAAATTGAATTTGCCAATTGTCTATTTGTGACGATGAAGGAGAATGTAACTGGAAGCACACATGAAAAGGTGAATCAGATTGAGTACGAGTAATCTTGGTTTTCCATACCAACCATTGCTGATATTCCTCAAGGGCAGTATTTGTTGTTAGTGGGTTATGCTGACGAGGATAAAAGCAAGATTCAATTAGAGAATCAGCAATTTGTTTGTCAAAAGCGGCTGTAGATGGGGTGTGAGTTACTAAATCGTGAAGTACATATTCGGAAAAGTGACGCAATAGTGTTTCTCGATCAAAAAACTCAATAGGATAGCTAACTGTTGCTTTACCTGCCACACATATTAGTGGCATATATTCAATATATTTAAGAATATTTGCTTCATATTGTTCCGAAATAATTTCCCAGGTAGCATAAATTTCAAATGCTACTTTATCAGTATTGCTTTTGCCTTTTTTCTTCGGATTTTCCGATGATAACTGTCGATATTTTAGGGCGGGAATAAATTGGTCTTTGAGGATTACTTGTTTAAAACTTTGAGTGTAATGATACCAAAATAATAAATCTGAACCAATTTGAAACTTCTCCGCATTATATATTGCTAAAAAATGGATATCTTTAAGTAGTTTGATAATATTAAGTGCAGTTCCGTTTTTGTTAGACACTACTGTTTCATAACAATCAATCTGCCAATATTGAAATTCTTCATAGCTATCAGTCAACTCAATTTCTAAATACTTGGTTAATTCTGGTGAAGGTAGGGGCTGATTATTGGTGGTTGGTAAGGCAAAGTATTTAGGAGATATGCGTTGGACAAATTGAGTATTGTCTTCTTTAATTCCTAATTCCTGTACTAAAAAGGTGATTAATTCGGATTTAACCAAATGTCCAGGATGAATTTGTTGACTATTGGTGTGACTTTTTTGGGATAATTGAGTTTCTACCCACAAGTAAAAAGACCCTGACTGAATAAAGTCAGTTTCCTCGTTTGGTATCCAGGTGCCATGAAGTATTCTCATAGT
>DASQZD010000042.1:0-40762 GCA_035638855.1 Nodularia sp. (in: cyanobacteria)
GTAGCTTGGCACAATTAAATATAAAACCTCGCTTCCATTCCTCTCCCCTACCAGGTGAGAGGCTTTGACTCCCCCTTCCCTAGCAGGGAAGGGGGTTGGGGGGTTAGGTTTAGATTATATTTTTTAACGCCCACTTACTTATATGATGAGGAAGAGATTAATTATGTTCAGGGCAAAACTTTCTAAGAAAGTCTTTGCTTAATTTTTTTGTATAGGCGCTGAATGCGTAGTTTAGCCAGACGAGTTGGCGACAAATCCTGAATATTTCCTGAATATTTGATTTTATGATCAAAAAATTCGTTTATTTCATCCAAAATCACTTGCAATCGCTGGAGAATATTTTCAGTTCGATACTCGGCAAAAAACTCTTCTGGCAAGTCGATACTTTGTGAGGATTTCAGCGCCTTAACTACACGTTGAACATCATACTGTTTTGAGTAGCCGGCGATTTTATAGCAATTAAATCCAGGATCTAAATAATCTGAAAGTCCACCGTTGACACTGGAAAAGACCTGACAGCCACAAGCAAGGGCTTCCATTGGCTGTAGTCCAAAGCCTTCACTCACAGGCTGTTGCGCCCAATATTCGGCAGAGTCATACAGGTAAATTTTCGCCTGATTAAATAGCCCAGGTAAATCTTTTACATAAGAATCGACTAATTTTACTTTACACTGTTGCTGCAAAGCCGGAATCAATTCTTGGATTAAATATTCAGAAGATTTTCGGGCTTGAACTAAAACATCAATATCTCGCTTTAGATGTAAATTTTCAAATTCGTTACTAATTTGATTGGGCAAATAATAAATTAAAGAATTAGGAGATTTCTGCCCCCAATATCCCATGGTGTTGCGGCTAACGGTGATGATGGGAATACTCGCAGGGAGGCGAAATTTGTAACCTGCGCTATGGGCATGGTAAATAAGGTTGTATTGCTTGAGTTTGGCTGCTAGTTGGGCGATATCAAATCCCCAGCTGATGACAAAAATTGCTTGATCTAAATTTTTTTCGGTCAGCAAATCATCAATAAACAGTTGGTCTGTTTCTCTTTGGCGATAAGTGACGACATCAGCACTACAGATTTGCTGCGATAGTTTAACTGTTTTTAATTCTGCCCAAAGTCCACCACAGGCAAATTTGCCATGAGTACCTGGAACTAAGAAGTAAAGCTTTCTCATATAATTTTTAAATGTGCTGACAAGTAATCAAAGTTCTAATGAGCAATTTGGAAATTATTCAACGCCTTTACACCGCCTTCCAAGAGCGAGACACAAATACTATCCGCGAAATTTTTGACCCTGAAATTGAGTGGATACAGAATGAGGGATTTCCCGGAGGTGGTAGGCATATTGGGACAGAAGCAGTATTAAACGATGTGTTTGCAAAATTCCGTTTAGACTGGGATATTTGGCAGGCTGTTGTTGAGGAATGGCTGGATGCTGGAGATAGCATTATTGTTTTAGGTAAATACTGTGGCACTTACAAAAACACAGGTAAGTCTACAACGGCAGCTTTTGCTCATGTCTATAGGCTAAGAAATGGACTGATATTTAAATTCCAGCAATATACCGACACATTCAAGGTTGCTGAGGCGATGCAATGACTAGAAAACTGGTCATTCTTGCCAGCTGACTTTGACAAAATGTCCTTGTCGTCCCCAAAGGTCACGAGTCAGGGTAATGTTTTCAATTGCGAGGTTAAAGGGAATGGCGGTGGTCAGGTAGCGCTGGGCTATGGAACCTAAATCAGGTGCGAGTTCTGCGGCTGTGGTGGCGGCTAGTCCTAAACCAATTAATTGCTCAATTGGTCGGAATGGTAGTAAGAGATTTACACCGACAGCTAGTCCGACGGTTAACAGCATGGCTACTGATGTATTTGTGCCACAGCGAGGATGTACAGCTAGATCCCATTCACCATTGATGAGACGATTTAAGCCTAGTGTTACCGCCCGTCGCAAGTCACTGATGTTCACTTCACCGTAAAGGTAAAATCCCTGTTCTGTGGACAAGCCGCCTAATAGTTCGTTATCTACCTGCACTTTTGTGGGGTTGCTTTTGGGTGCATAGGCGCTGTTGGCTTCACTCAAAACCCAAACAGTGGCGTGTTCTAAGGCGTGAACCTGACGCAGCAGCATCATTTCTTTCAATCCTGGGATGAATGATAGCTGTCTGAGTAAATCAGCATCTTGTGTTGGTTGCGGTGCGGTAAAATCTAAACTCAGAAAATCAAAGGTAGATGAACTACTTTGAACAGAAGCTGAAGTATTCATAAAAACACTGCTCTCCTCGCTGATGGAGCAAATAGATTTAATAAATGTAACGCTTGAGGCAGGAAATTGTTGCTAGTTTTTGTTGATGATGGCTTGATTTGGATGCGGATCAGAATTTACGCTAGAGATGCACCAAAAAAAACAAAGGCGTGAGATGAAGAACAATTAGTACACGCCAACAAATTATTTAATCGTTCTTGATGGGTAGAACGCAGCAATTAACTTCATCTAAGCAAATTTTACCCCACTGCAAAGCCCAACGGACGAGAGCTACTCGGTTGTCGGTTTGGGTTTTTGTGAGAATATTGCTGATATGGTTATCAACTGTGCGTTTGCTAATCTCCAGTTTGACTGCAATATCTTGGTTAGTTAAGCCAGCGGCCACTAGGTCGATAATTTGCAGTTCTCTGTCTGACAGACTAACAGGGGTCTGAGACTCGCCACCAGCCATAACTTTTTCTATCCTCCCTTGGTATATGTACTTAATCCTCTTTTAATTCTAGAAGATTCTTTTGTTCGGAGGGGTTTTAAGTGATGGCTGTATGGAATTGACTAGATTTTCTTTAGATTTTCCTGTGAGGGTAAGATGTGGCTAAGTTAAGTATTGTTTAAAACTAAATTTAAAAATAAAACCGTAATATTACATATATAGAATCTGAAGTGGGGGAGGATATATTGGGGATGAGAGTAGCAAAAGATGATATTTTGTGGAGTTTAGGACTGGCGACAGATGAGTTAAGAGTATTGTAGATTTTATACTGGAAGTAGTAACTCAAAATCGCAAATCCTAGATTCTGGATTCATGAAATGAGCAATCCCCGTGTTTTGTGCCTTGGTGAAATTTTGTTCGATTGTTTAGCTGACCAATTGGAGCTAAAGCTAGAAGAGGTGAAGTCTTGGACTCCTTACCCTGGGGGTGCGCCTGCTAATGTGGCTTGTGCTTTGGTAAAACTGGGAACTTCCGCAGGTTTTATTGGGGCTGTTGGTGAGGATGAACCAGGGAATCAGCTCGTTAAGCTATTAGAAGCAGTTGGTGTAGATACCACGGGGGTGCAACGCTATTCTACAGCACCAACGAGGCAAGTTTATGTGGTGCGGGATATGGCTGGCGATCGCAATTTTGCCGGATTTGGTAAGTTTGACACTGCTGAATTTGCTGATACCCGCTTGCAAGCTAAACAATTGCCAGAATCACTGTTTCAAGGAGCTGATTTTTTGGTATTGGGTACTCTGGAATTAGCCTACCCTGAAAGTGAGAAGGCAATTCACCGCGCCTTACAATTAGCAGAACAATACGACCTGAAGATTATTTTGGATGTGAACTGGCGACCTGTATTTTGGCAAGATGCAGATATTGCGCGCCAAAAAATCCAGGAGATATTGAAGCGAGTTGATTTTCTTAAACTCTCTAAAGAAGAAGCTCAATGGCTATTTGATACCACAGATCCAGGAGCAATTACTTACCGCATGGCTTCTATTGATGGGGTGCTGGTAACAGATGGGGAATATGGTTGCGCCTATTGTTTGGGCGAAAATGAAGGACATTTACCTTCTTATCCGATTGAGGTTGTGGATACAACTGGGGCTGGGGATAGTTTTTTGGCAGGATTTACCCACCAGTTAGGTATACATGGGATTCAAGGTTTGCAGGATGGCGAAACGGCTAAAGGCATTGTTGCTTATGCTAATGCAGTTGGGGCGCTAACTACTATTAAACCAGGTGCGATCGCATCTCAACCGACTGCGGCTGAAGTTGATGCTTTTCTGGCTTGTCATCAAGTTTAAGGAGTAGTACACCCAGTTGGGATATCAGCTACAATCGGCTGATACTCCTGGGTGGAGAATGGACAAAAATTCTCATGCCATTCTGCGGAGGTGGCGCGGTAGAAATTTCATGTTATTGTTTGATTGGTTTTATAGTAAATTTCATATAAAATGGAAGATGATGAGGATATTATCGAAATTCCTCTACGACCTCTGGTTTGGATGGGAGACTCTCTCAGAAATATTCGCTCATTTCCTGAACAAGTCCGTGCATCAGTAGGCTATGCACTGCAATTGGTACAAGCAGGGGAAACACCAATGGATGCCAAGCCTTTTAAAGGGGTTGGAAGTGGGGTGTATGAAATCGTCAAACGCTACGATACTGATACTTACAGGGCAGTTTATGCAGTAAAGATTGGTGAAAAAATCTATGTCCTGCACGCTTTTCAGAAGAAATCAAAGCAGGGAATTAAAACCCCACAGGCTGATGTTGACCTGATTAAACAACGCTATAAGGACGCAGTGGCAAGGGAGAAATAACAATGACACAGGAACCCGTTTTTGAAGAAAGCAGTGGCAATGTATTCGCTGACCTCGGTTTGTCAGATGCGGATGAACTTTTTACACGAGGAAAGATAGGGATTCAGGTACTGCGCTTTTTGAAACAACGAAACCTGAAACAACGTGAAATTAGCAAACTTCTTGGTATTCCTCAGCCAGAAGTATCTCATTTGATGAAAGGAGAGTTTCAACGATTCAGCGAGGGCAAACTCCTGATTTTCCTCAAGCGACTGGATACGGAAATCACTTTACATCTTCGCCCTCGTCACGCGTCAGATAAGTCTGCTGAAACGGTGATATCGCTATAGGCTAATACTGAACTGTATTGGTTTAAATCCCTAAAACTTTTTTCAGGTTCTGCACAATGAGTTGGGGTGGTTCAGAAACATCTACAAAAATAGCGTCATCAGGCTCCTCAAGAGCATCTAATTGGCTATTGAGGAGTTTTTCTGACATAAAATGATTTTGCCGTCCGATCAGGCGCTGTTGGAGCAAATCTAAACTGCCGTGGAGGTAAATTAGCTGGATGCGTTGGCTATCTAATACCAAATATTGGCGATAATCAGCTTTGAGGGCGGAACAGGCTAAGACTATATTTGCATTTTCTTTTAACCACAGTGCGATCGCTGTTTGCAAATCTTTCAGCCAAGGTTTTCTGTCAGCGTCATTGAGGGGAATACCCAGGCGCATTTTCTCAATGTTATCAATGCAATGAAAATCATCAGCGTCTTTGAATTCCCAGTTTAAAGCATCGGCGAGTAGTTTACCGATGGTGGTTTTTCCGGAACCGGAGACACCCATGATGATAATTATCATTGTTTTTAACGCAGAGGGACGCGGAGGTAAGCGCAGCGAAAAGTTCTGTTCGCGTAGCATCTCCGTCAGGAGAAGGAGGGTTTCCCTCTGTAGGAAACTTTTCAAGACAAAGGTACGCTGAGAGTTAGATTTTAAGTTTTGCTAAACCGAGGTAGCGTATGCCTTCTGGTGAGATGTCAAAACGGCAGGGTAAGACTTCTAAGCCTTGAGCGATCGCACTTCTTAAGAGTTTACCATATACGGCATCTGTAATATCACCAGGGGCAAACTCAGTACAATCACCTCGGTTGATGAAGTACAACATCACCGCGCGAGTTTCGGGTAGGAGTGCGGTTAATTCGCGTAAATGCTTTTGTCCTCTGGTGGTTTCCGTGTCTGGAAATAGGGCTAAAGTCCCTTGCGACCAAGTTGTATTTTTTACTTCTAAATAAATGGGGCGTTCTTCCTCGCTACCTGTTAAGAAAAAATCTACCCGACTTTTTTTATCTTGTCCATAAACTACTTCACTTTTAATTTGGCTATAGTCTCCCAATTCGGGGAAGAGATATTTTGCTAAAGCTAGTTTGACTATGCGATTGGGTAAAATGGTATTGACTCCTACCCAAGTTGGTTGGTTATCATATACCTGAATCAATTCTAAAGTGTAAGCCAATTTGCGCTGGGGGTTATCACTTTTGGAAAGCTGTACTGCACTACCAAGAGTAGATACTCCCGTCATCGGTCCTGTGTTGGGACAATGTGCTGTAACGATTTCGCCAGAATCAAGTTGAATATCAGCAAAAAAGCGCTTGTAGCGCTTGAGTAATATTCCCGAATATAGAGGTGGATAGTTATAAAGCCAATCAATCATCATCAAACCTATGTGCTGTTAGTCAATATACATTGATTTTTTACTCATTTACCTTCATTTGTAAATCCAGCAGCTTTGATTAGACATAGACCAAATTCAAATATGAGTCTTTGGTTAACCCTTGTAGAGACGTTATTTGTTACCAAATGACTGTCTTCATCTGTGGATCATTATTCTTCAATCACGTATCACTATTTCTAAATTTTTGTAGTCAATTTTACGACATTTTAATAAACAGCCGCATATACTCGGTGATATAAGCCTCTCACAAGGAACATGGGGGAGGATTGAAATGTGTAATAAGGTAAATCCTATGCAACAAGTATGGGAATCAACGGAATTAGAATATGCCTTTTTGTTTACTCTCATCAAGGTAAATTCCATAAATCCAGAAGGTTTCAAGCCATTTTTTAATAATTTACCTATTGATCCTTATCTCAAAGGTAATTATCGTTCGAGAAGATTATCTCGGTTTATCGCTGCTGGGGATAAATTAATTAAATTACCTCATGGCTACCTCTTCCAAGGTAAAGATTATAATCCATTATTAGGAGATATTAAACGAGAGTTTGCAGAATTAGAAGATGGACTTATAGAACTGGATAGTTTTAAAACTCTGGTTTTAGCATTTAGTGATGCTTGTAAACTTCACCCAGAAGCAGAAATAGGAGTTCATCAAATTAGAACTCTTTGTTCACCTAATAACTTAGGAAATCCAGCACCTGAAGGTATTCATCAGGATGGAACAGACTTTATTGGTATCTTTTCTGTGAATAGAGAAAATATTCAAGGTGGAGAAACCCACTTATATACAGAAAAAAAACAGAAACCAGTATTTAGCAAAATCTTAAATCCCGGAGAACTATTATTAGTCAACGATCATAAATTCTTCCACTTTACCACACCCATCAAACCACAGATAGAAGCAAAAGGAACCAGAGATGTATTCGTCTTAACCTCGCCCAGCCTATTAATAGATTACTAATCCTCTTTTCTTTCTCTCTCTGTGTACTCTGCGCCTCTGCGGTTCGTTAATCCAAAATTCAATCCACAGCGAAAATCTGACAATCCACAAGATAAGGGGAATTGAAACTAGTCATTTCCCCAGCTTCTTTATTTGTAATTGGAAATAATCTCGCTGATAAAGGCTTATCCAACTTAATAGCTAAAGTTGCCAAATCGGTTAATATAGCAGCAATTTTGTCAACTGTAATATCACCGGGAATTGGTACTGTATCCAGCCCACAACCACAAACTGCCGAATATAATAATAAATTAGTAATATCATAAGTTTGCTCATTAGCCCTAGTAGCTAGACCAACATCTTCGCATACTGGAAGCATCAAACCAGAGTAACCGCAAATTTTTACAGAAACGCTTTTTAAAACACGAGTCAACATTCCCGAAATAGCTAAAGTTCCTGAATGTCCAAATTTACCAGACATAATTTTTTCATAAGCAAAAGCAATACTATTTTCTTGATCTAAAGATGGCGCAAGAGATGTATCAATACCGTTATATTTCACCACAAATTTTGTAGATATTTCTTCAGCAACCTTGGCGATTTTGATTAATTCTATTTCTAAAATTGATTGTAGTGCTATTTCTGCTGATTGCAGATCATCAGCTTGGGAAAATGCTTGAGTTACTAATTCACCCAATTCTAAACCAATACCAAAAGCTGGATCACCTACATGATATGCTGTAGGAAAGAATGGGATTCCTGGCTGGCAGTTTGCCCATGCACAATAGCGAAAGTTACCATAGCCATTTTCGCTTTCTTGGGCAATACGTTTAATAGATTTGGCTGATTCCCAGGCATTTTCAAAGTTGATGCCTGTTTCTCGGTTCCCCAATTGGCTGGAACAGTAAATAATTGATGTATGTTTGTTAATATCGGGAATTAAGGCTATGGTTTCGGGTTGGTTGGCATAACCAATATTGAAAAAGCTGATATTTAGGCTTTGACAGATTTGTTCTAATGTTTGAATTTCGTGAAGAATATCAATTTTTGATAAGTTTGATAAATATTCTTCCCATGAGTTAGTAGTAATTCTGGTTGTTTGAACTTCATATCCTTGTTGTGCAAAGATTTCTTTTGCTTGTTGGTTAAATTCATGGGCTTGTTTGATTTTATCGGTGCTTTGGGGAGATGTAAGTGTGATTCCTGTGGTGATGGTTCTAACTTTCATTTGGCTGATGTATGGATAATATTTTTTATTTAACCGCCCGCGCGCAGCGATGCCCGTAAGGGCTGTAGTACGCCAAGACGCAGAGAGAAGAAATAAATTGAAATTCGGGAATTAGCTAAATTTACGCTAAATATTTAACATATAAATGGGATGTCTATCTGGTTGAGTTAACTATGAGTGACGAATTTTACAACCAAGGATTGGTAAAGGCTAAGGAGAAAGACTACGCTGGCGCTATTGAGGAATTTAGCCATTCTTTAGAAATGACACCTTATTTTGCTGATGCTTTTTTACAACGGGGTTTGGCTTATTATCACTCAGGGGCTATTCATAAAGCTGTTTCAGATTATACCGAAGCTGTGAGGTTGAATCCTGGGAGTATGGAGGCGTATTATTGTCGGGGTTTGGCTAGGGTAGAACTGAAAAATTTACCGGGGGCGTTGAATGATGCGGACAATGCGATTCGCCTCAATTCCGATTATGCGCCTGCTTATGATCTGCGGGGGATAATCCGGCGGAAACAGGCTTTTATTTCCGATGCGATCGCTAATTTTAAAACCGCCGCAGAATTATATTTAGCACAAAAGGACACAGCTAATTGTCGTCTGTGTATGGAAAAAATTAAACAGTTACAGCCATCACAAAAACCAGTTACCGAGTTAAGTAGTTCTACTAATGCGCCGTTTTTATCTACCAATGCATATTTTACCCAGCTATTAGAAAAGGCGGAAAAAGGAAATACTCGTGAGGCGATCGCGGATGTAAACTGGGTATTACAAGCTGATCCGCAAGATGCCCAAGCTTATTGCTGCCGTGGGGTGATACGCTGCAAGATGGGACAATATCAAGATGCGATCGCAGATTTTAATCAAGCATTATCTCTCAATTTTACAGATGTGGTTGTCTATCGCAACCGAGGTAAAGCCCGTTCACTGTTGGGAGATCATCAAGGTGCGATCGCAGATTTTAATCAAGCCATCAAAATTCAACCCCAGGATGCCTTAGTATATGTTGCTAGAGGTAATGCCTACAGGACATCTGGCAATTATTTGGATGCAATTCAAGACTACAGCCAAGCATTGCAAATTAATCCTGATCATGCCCAAGCTTATTACAATCGTGGCATTACCTATACTTGTTTAGAAGAAATGCAAAATGCTGTTACAGACTTTCAGCAAGCGGCGAGTATTTTTTGTGAACAAGAAGATTGGGTAAATTACCATCAAGTATTAAATAGCCTGAAAAATATCCAAACATCTAGCCCTGAGTCAAAACAGCAAAACTATAGTTTGCTGCGTCAGCGACTTTTGCGGATGGTAGGGGGATATTGGGAAATCGCCCAACGATTAATTGATCAAAAACAAGAATACAATCCGGGGATGTCAGATGATTGGTATTTGCAAAAAGTCATCGATGATTTAGAACGCGATCGCGGGAGGTAAAATTAGTAAAATGGTCAGTTTTCAGTATTCTCCTGTGCAGCAATTCGGACAACTTCTATATCAACATTGAGTTGTTGAGCAATTTGTTCTATACTCATCCCTGTTTTTAGTAACAACGGGACAGTTGCTTTCAATATCTCAGTTTCTCTCTCTACGCGACCCTCAGCTTTTGCTTCCTGATAAACTCTTGTTTCCTCTAAACTCAATCCTAGCATGGCTTCCACTTCCTCTCTACTCAACGAAGAAAACTTATAAACGGCAATTGTGGTAATAATATCTATGATTTCGTTTTTTAGCAGTGCGTCCCTTGACTCTAATTGTACCCGCTCAATTAATTGTTTGGCTTGCTCTGCGATGCCTTTTTCTGAGGCAATGGTCAACTGCATTAAATTGATACCTATTGACTGCTGATTGGAAGTACCTAACTCATCCAGATAAATTCGCTGTACTTGATTGCTACTTAAAAACATTCTATGGGTTCTAGTATCACTGGGTTCCAAGCTGCGTGATGGAAAAATTACCACACAATACCAGTCATCGTATTGAGACTGATTCCGGTTCAAATACATCAGCGACTCAGTAAAGAAACGATGATACAAAGTTTCATCTCTCTGAAATTGCACTTCAGCAAATAAAATAATTCTCGGTTTTGCATCCTCTGGAGGTAAAAAGACTCCATCAATACGAAAGGCGGTTTCTTTGACTTCAACAGATTCAAATCGATAGTTATGCGCCTGTTCAGTTCGGTAATCAATGAGTTCAAATATTAAAGCCGGAAAGCGTTTAAAAATTTGATAATAAATGGTGTCGCGTTTCATTTTTATATTAAAATAAGCTGATTATTCAGGATTCATTTTATCATTAAACTCACACAGGATTATATCTCAATGAGTCAATTTGAATTTGCCCTTGCTACCCCAGAAGATGATCCTGCACTCCGTCAAAGAATGGCGCTGGATAGAATGGAAGGCAATATTTCTGTTAGCTTTCGCCGAGAACCAAATTATTTTGCTGGTTGTCAAGTTCAGGGCGAAAAAATCCAAGTTATTAAATGTACTGATAAGCGAACAGGTGAGATTATTGGTTTAGGAAGCCGCCTAATTAATCGGGCATTTATTAATGGTAAATTAGAACAATTGGGATATTTATCAGACTTACGTGTAAACCCAGATTCTCGCCGAGGAACTCTGTTAGCAAGGGGATACAAATATTTCCAAAACTTACATCAAGAAAATCCCGTTTCTTTATACTTTTCTTTAATTTTAGAAGAAAATGTACAAGCTATCAAAAATCTCACAGGTGGGCGGGCTAGTTTACCACAATATCAAGATATGGGGCGCATTTATTCCCCAGCCATACATCTAGATTTACCAAAGTCAGAAATTAAGCTGGCTGGGGTAAGTTTTCAACGGGGAAAACCGGAGATGTTACCAGAGATTTTAGCTTTTGTGCAAAAATGGCGATCGCACAAACAATTTGCACCATACTATGATCTTGCCGATTTTCACAGTAACAGACTGCGGGGACTCAAAGCCGAAGATTTTTATCTGGCAATACGCAATAACGAGTTAGTGGGAACTCTCGCCGCTTGGGAACAACACGCATTCCGCCAAACTCATATAGAAGCCTACAGTCCCCAATTTGCGAGGATACGGTTTTTTTACAATCTGCTTTCCCAAGTCACACCACTGAAACCCTTACCATCTCCGGGTGCGATGGTACCGTACTTTTATTTAGCATTTGTGGCGATCGCAGACAATAGCCCAGAGATATTTCGCGCCTTACTCAGACAATTATATCGCGATCTCTATCAAGGCCCCTGGCATTACTTTATTGCCGGATTACACGAAAACGATCCCCTCACATCAATTCTTAAAGAATACCGAAGAATTGACGCAGGTGGCAGACTATTTGCTATTCATTATCCAGATGGTGCAGCATCGTTTCATCAACTTGATGGACGAGTACCTTGTGTAGAAATAGGTGCAGTATGAGTATAAGTACAATTAAAATAGAAAATTTCCCATTTCATTGGCAATGGGAACGTAAACCAAGTTTATCAGATCCCAGATTAGCAATTTTAAGCATATTAATTTTCTATATTATTCTGGGAATCACAGTATTAGGATTCAACCGTTCTCCCGCGCAAATCTTATTAATTATTACTGCGGCGTGTGGATTTGATATGATATTACACTGGCTATTTAAACAACGCCAGTTACTATTTCCATTAAGTGCCGCCATTACAGGTTGTTCATTAAGTATTTTAACTAATTTTGCCCATGCTTCTTGGCTACCATTAGTACCTGTTTTCTTTGCCATTTCCTCAAAATATCTATTCACAGCAAACAACAGACATATTTACAATCCGGCATTATTTGGCATCACTGCTAGTTTATTATTAGGTAATGGCTTAATTAGTGCAGCACCTGCTTATCAATGGGGCGGTTCGATAGCCATAATTATCTTTATTATTACAGCCGCTTTATTACTATTTGCGTTACGCATTAATCGCACAGCTTTAATTATATCTTTCTTAGGTTTTTACACCATCCAATTAGGCATCCGCGCCTATTTAATGCAGGATTTAATTCCAGCAGAAACCATTGTCATGGGGGCGTTGTCTTCCCCAGCATTTTATCTATTTACATTCTTTATGATTACCGACACAGCGACATCACCCCAGACCAAAAAAGGTCAAATTTGGATGTCGTTGATTATTGTTCTCCTTGATTTATACCTGCATAAATTCGAGAGTTTGTCAACATTCTTTTTCGCAGGATTTATTTATTTTAGTGGGCGGTTACTCTGGTTTAAAATTCTGGAAATTAAAGATTTACAGATAAATATTACGCAAATATTTAATCCTATTTATCGCTGGGTTTTAATAGCCTGCATCGGGACAAGTGGATTTTGGGGTTATCAGGAATTAGTTGCAGCCAAAGATATTATCACTACAGATTTTATCTTTCAAGAAATTGCCGCAGATGCAGCCGGAATCTCCACCCACAAAAGTGATATTTTAGAACAAATAGATCCCAGATTACAACATATCGGAAAATGGTTATTATCGGTAGGCGATGCGGTAGCTGTAGCGGATGTAAACCAAGATGGATTACAGGATATATTTTTAACTTATCCTCTTAAAGATAACAGCGATCGCGCCGCTTTATATCTCAACCAAGGTAATTTTAAATTTACCCGTTTACCCATTCCCGTCTTAGATGAATTAGTCAATCATCAAACAACAGAAGGCTTACCCTCCGGCGCTTTGTGGTGGGATTATGATAACGATGGTGATGCTGATTTATTCTTATCAGTCGGCTATGGAAAATCACGCTTATTACAAAATCGCTTCAAGGAAGAATGTTCATCTAAAGAAAAGCATTGTCTACCCAAATTTATTGATGTTTCCGCAGAATTAGGCATTGATGACTATACAATTAGTTTAACTGCCAACGCTGTAGATATGAATCGAGATGGCAAATTAGATTTAATGGTAGGTAATGCCATGAATCCATTACTACCAGGTTATGAAAAACCAACTTATTTTAATATTTTTCAATTACCCCAGGCAGAGTATGACAATGACCGCCGGATGGTAAATGTCATGCATCGCACTTGGTATGATGCTGATAATGGGGGAGAAAATTTATTTTATCTCAACACAGGGGAAAAACTCGAAAAACAAGATATCAAAGCTTTAGGACTTGATGGAAATCGCTGGACATTAGATATAGGAACAGGAGATTTAAACGGCGACGGCTGGACAGATTTATATTTAGCTAACGACTTTGGTCCCGACCAATTATATATCAATAAAAAAGGTGAAAAATTTGACCTAATCCGGGGTAAATTGGTAGGTAAAATCAGCCATGATACCTATAAAGGCATGAATGCTTCTTTGGGAGATATCGATAATAATGGACAATTAGATATTTACGTTTCCAACGTCCATGAAAAACTGCAAGCCGAAGGTAGTTTATTGTGGATGAACGCCGGAAATGTAGACCAAATTGGAGAAAAAGCATTTACCGACGCAGCCATGAAACACAACGTCCTCAACGAAAATCGCTTTGGTTGGGGTGGCGCGATGGGTGATTTAGATAGAGATGGCAAATTAGATATACTCCAAGCCAACGGCATGGTAGATAATAGTTATGATCGCCCACTACCAGAAACCCGAAATCAAAGATTAAAAGGTAAAATTACCACGCCGCACTATTTCCAAAATGTCGCAGCAGAAAGAAAATGTGCTGATTTTTGGTATTGGAACTCGCAAATAGCGTTAACAAGGCCAGATATCCACGGCTATGCAGACAGATGGGCAGATTTACGCGACAGATGTATTTTCCCCTATGAACAAAACCGAGTATATCTCAATCAAGGGAAACGTTTTCTTGATGTCGCTTCCCAAGTTGGCTGGAAAGAATTAGGAAATTCCAGAGGTATTGCATTAACAGACTTAGATAATGATGGCGATTTAGATGCGTTAGTCACACATCAATTTCATCCAGTATCAATTTATCGTAATGATTCCGCAGCTAAATCATGGTTAGGGTTAGATTTATCTGGTAATGGCAAAACTTGTAATCGTGATGCTGTGGGAACACAAGTAATTATTAATTCTACAAGTGGTAAACAATTGCGTGAAGTGCAAGCATCAAATGGATTTTCTGCCCAAGGTGATAAACGTTTATTATTTGGTTTAGGTAACACTCAAGAAGAGACAATAGCAGTAGAAATACATTGGTGTGGAGATAAAAATATTCAAAATCAGCAATTGCAGATTAATCAATATCATCATCTTGAACAACCCAATAAATCAACCTAAATAACTTAGTATATCTTGATTTATCGGTAGTTAAAAATTTCATCTCTCAACCTCTTACCCTTTGCGTCTTTGCGCCTTTGCGTGACACAAATTCATACTTAAAAAAATGTTTATCGGTCATCGTTATTGGTATATTGTCTGTCGTTCTCCAGAACTGAAGCAGAAACCACTCAGCGCTACAATTGCATCTATACCCGTTGTCATATTCCGTACTGCATCGGGTAAAGTAGCAGCCCTGGAAGATAGATGCGCCCACCGTCACGCCCCTCTTTCTGCGGGAAAAGTTTGTGAAGAATCTATCGAGTGTCCTTATCATGGCTGGCAATATGATATTGATGGTACAGTCAAAAAAATTCCCGCTTTACCGCCAGACTGTAAAATTGCCAGTAACTTAAGTATTAAAAAATATCATTGTTTAGAACAAGATGGCTATGTCTGGGTATGTTTAGCCGAGACACCCGCTACCCCATATCCTGTAAAATTTCCCTATTTAGACGCACCAGGGTGGACAAGCTTTCGCATGAAAACGCAGTTTTTAGCACCGGTTGATGCTTGTTTAGAAAACTTTCTCGACTGTCCCCATGCAACTTTTGTACATCGCTTTTGGTTTCGGACTCCCAAAGCCAAACCTGTAAAAGCCATTGTCAAAAGTTTAGCAGATGGTGCTGTGGCTGAATATTTAGAAGAACCGCGAGAAAGCGCCGTTGTGTGGTGGCTATTAAGTCAAAAACGCGCCCAAATGCAACATACAGACCGTTTCATCGCTCCTGCTACCAGTCGAGTTGATTACATCTTTTCCGATGAACGTCATTATATTATCACTTCATCTTGTACACCGATAGGCGATCGCCAAACCGAAGTACACACCGTTATTAGCTTTCGAGTCCAATTCATAGGATGGTTAATCAAACTTCTTTTTGAACCACTATCACACTTCATCATTCAACAAGACGTAAAAATGATGAATATGCAGCAAGCCAACATCAACCGCTTCCCCGCAACCAACTACAAATTCACCCAAGCAGACTTACTTTTACCCTACATCCTCAAATGGCGACAAAGTGACAAATGTAACGAAAACAGCGATTTACCACCACCACCCGCCGGCATAGAACATCATATAGATATGATGCTATAAAACTCTTCCTCTGTGTTCTCTGTGTCCTCTGTGGTTCAAAAATAAAAAATATATTCCACCCAAAATATGCTCAAACTGCTCTACTCTTTAATCGTCATTACCCTAACAATAAGCGGGACAATTTTTTACAACTTGCAAAACTCTCACCACGGCTTAGGAGGTGGAATTGCCTTACCCAAAGTTTTTTGGCTAGGTTATGCCTTGTGGTTTTGGTATTTTTTACCCCTTTTAATTGGAATAGATAGCCGAATATCTCAGAAATGGCGGCAGTTATACTGGATTGCGTGGTGGAATATGGCACTAAGAGCAGTAGTAGAATTAGTGATGATGTACTTTGCTCACAACTGGCATCCATATTATGGCATTGCCCATGATTTATTCAGCGCAGTTTTGATTTTAGGATTAATATTCACAGCGACAACGCAAACAAATATTGATCAAGCAGTTTCCTGGAACTTCCGCATTATGGGAGTCATGTTTCTGATTGAAGCGTACTTTGCATATTATATGTTAAATAATGTGCATTCTGACACAGGAGCAGTATACTTTGTCCCAGGAAAACCAGCATATCAAGGCATCATGGTGATAACTTGGTTGGTAATTATAGTATTAACTGTGCAGCAAATCATTTTGGCGAGAAAATGGCTTTTTGACTATCAACTCCCCGCAGAAATTGACTCAGCTAAACCCGCCAAAAGCCTCACCTTGTGAGTATTGAGAGGAAGGGCGGGTCTGTTGTGGATAAGTTCAATGCAGTGGTACTACAAAGCAAAAATCCTAGAGATTGACTGGCTGCTTTTTTTCTGGAGTCTGGTAAGCACTGCTATTCTCAACACTTTGTGCTTCTACAAAAGCTTCTCGACCTGTAATCAATCTAGAACGACGATTACGAGTGATATAATTCCACGCCCACTGAATTACTACTACTACTTTGGTGTCAAATTCGATTAAGAAGTAGATGTGAATTAATAGCCAAAATACCCAAGCAATGAAACCTTTGAGTTTGATTAAGCCTAAATCTACAACAGCTAAATTTTGCCCAATCATTGCCAAACTACCCACATCGTTGTAATGAAATTGTGGCAAAGTCTGACCTTTAACCCGTTTTTGAATGAGTTTAGCTACATACTCTCCTTGTTGTTTGGCTACAGGTGCAACACCAGGTAAGGGTTGACCATTTTGATGGGAGAAGTTGGCTAAATCTCCCACTACGAAAATGTTTTTATAACCCTTGATAGTCAAGTCCGGTTCTACCATCACACGTCCGGCATGATCGCATTCTACATCTGTCGTGTGTTGTAGGACTTGACCCATTGTGGAAGCTTTTACACCTGCTGCCCACAATATAGTTTTTGAGGCAATTTCTTTGACTTCACCGTCTTCCTTGAAAGTAACGATGTTATTTTCAATATTTGTGACTCTGGCTTTAGTGTGGACCTCCACACCCAAGGATTCCAAAGCTTCTGCTGCTGCTTGCGATAAGTCTGGCGAAATGTATGGGAGAATGCGATCGCGCCCTTGCAAGATTAAAATTCTCGTTTCTGAGGTGCTGATATTACGGAAATCTTCGTGGAGAGTTTTGTATGCCAACTCTGCGATCGCACCTGCTAATTCTACACCAGTGGGACCAGCTCCCACAATCACAAAAGTCAACAAAGAACGGCGTTTTTCGGGATTATTTTCTTTTTCTGCGGCTTCAAATGCCGAAAATATCCGCCGACGTATTTCTATCGCATCTTCAACAGTTTTCAAACCAGGAGCATATTCTTTCCATTCATCCTTACCAAAATAGGAATGGTTAGCACCTGTGGCGACAATTAATGTATCGTAAGGTATGACTTTATCATCCAAAATAACTTCTTGCGCTTTGGGATCAATATTATTTACTTCTCCCAACAACACTTGTGTATTCTTGCTTTTTCTGAGTACAGATCGCAATGGTGAGGAAATATCAGCAGGTGATAGCGTACCTGTAGCAACTTGATATAAAAGCGGCTGAAATAGGTGAAAGTTACGTTTATCGATCAGAGTAATATTTACATTCGCTTTCGCAAGAGTCTTTGCTGTATACAGTCCACCAAAGCCACCACCAATGATGACAACGTTATGTGGTGCATTCTTCTCAAGTGAAACTTCCATAATAAATATTTCCTTGTGTTAATCGGCTTGTAACTATTCTTAACAAAAAGCTACCAAATTTATGATTAACCTTGCCGTTTATTTAGAACACTTTAAAAAATCATGAAAGTAGTCAAAGTTAGTAATCAGTCATTATTCACAGCAAATTGGACTGTACCACCCCAGTGACAACTTACCGAAGCTGCACAAATTCATACTTCCCCTGATAACCTAGTTAGTGATTATAGTGTTAACAGTGCAGTAAATTATTTTGGCGAGAAAATAGCTTTATGAATATCAACTCCCCGCATAAATTGACAACGCTGGAAGCTAGAAAGGCAGTATCTGAAGGAATTGAGTCAGAAATTAGCACTTTACAAAAAACTAATTTTTGGCATCATTTGTTATATTTAATCTTTCCCTTCATAGCAGTAGTGGGCGTAACTGTCGAAGTCAACGCTTATACTCAAGGTTTAAGCTGGAATTTCGCCACTGTAGAATATAGCATTGGAGTGATACTTGTAACTTTAGCCATGAATGCCATGTTTTTACTCATACATGAAGGGGTACATGGTATATTGTTTCCCCCAAAATGGCTGAATGATTTAGCAGCTATTGTCATGGGAATTGCTGGATTTATATCCTTTAGTGCTTATCGCTCAATGCACTTACGTCATCATGAATATTTAGGCGATGAAAATGACCCAGATGACTATCATAATTACACAAATAATCCCAAATTGATTTGGTTAATGCACTACAACCGATTACTGTGGGCAACTATACTATATTTAATTTTTGTTCCTTCCTTAGCTTGGCGTTATGGCACCACCCAAGAACGCATCAAAATGGTGAGTGAATATGTATTGTTAATTGTCACCTATGTAATTATCTGGCAATTCGTCCCATTACAACTCTTTTGCATTACCTGGGTAGTACCATTCATTCTGACTAATTTTACTATTAATATTCGGGGTTTAACTCAGCATGGTATTACTGATGCTACAGATGCACTCTTAGCAAGTCGCAGCATTGAAACTCACCCCATTGTACAGTTTTTGCTAGTTCATGAAAACTTTCATCTGGAACATCATTTATTTCCCAGTATTCCCAGTTACAACTTACCCAAATTACACAAACTCATACTTCCCCGAATTAATAGACGTGTTACCTGCAAATCCTATTTATCTTTTCTTTGGCAGTTTGTAATTGCTAGTCTGCGTCAAAATGAAACCCCCATTGGTTTAGAAATAATGCCCAAATTTACTAAATAAAATCCAAATTTGCTTTAACTCCCTTCTAAGTCTCCCCTATCCGCCTCGGAGAGGGGCTGGGGGTGAGGTTCTGTATTTCGGAACTCAATCATCTAGTGCATCTCCTGTAAATGACCACAAAAATTAGCTGTGTTTATCTTTGGTCGCTTATTTATTAATAATAAAAAACTCTAAATATGGAAAATCCAAATATCTCTAATTATTGGGAAAAAATCCAAACCCAAGTCACACCATCCCTGAAAGAATTTCTCCAAAAACTGCAAAACCCTCTACAAACCCAAACCGAAAAATTACAAGAAATTATTTCTAATAATAGCCATACCAAATTCGGTGAAAAATATCAATTTACCAGCATCACCAGCTATGCAGAATATGCTGCACGTATTCCTATTCATAAATATGCAGATTTAGCCCCTGATATTCAACAAATGGCAGAAGGAAAAACCCAAGTCCTTTGCCATGAACCAATAGTAGCTTTTGAAATGACTGGCGGAAGTACTCAAGGTACGAAATTAATCCCATACACCGCCACAGGTTTAGCAGCATTTCAAAAAGCTATATTACCTTGGATAGCCGATTTATTACAGCAAAAACCAGAGATTAAATTAGGGCGAACCTATTGGGCAATTAGTCCAGTAACTCGCCAGTCAAATAACACTCCCAGTGGTATTCCTATCGGGATGGTAAGCGATGCTGCTTATTTTGGGCAAGAGTTAGAAAATTGTATTCTTCACCTTTTAGCTGTACCGCCAGAAGTGGCGATGATTGATGATATCTCAGAGTGGCGATATCTCACGGCATTATATTTACTAGCTGCGGAAGATTTAACTTTTATTTCGGTCTGGAGTCCCACATTTTTACTGCAAATAATCCAAGAAATTCACTTAAAATATGATGTTTTAATTACTGATATTGCCACGGGTAAAAGTACATCTAAGATATTTTTACCACAACGAGCCGAAGTTTTAAAACAAGCTGTTTTTAATGGTACAATTGACTTTGAAAAAATCTGGCAAAAATTATCAGTAATTAGCTGTTGGACTGATGCAGCAGCGAAAGCTTTTATTAGCCAACTGCAAGATTTATTTCCCCATGTGTGGATTCAAGGTAAGGGACTTTTAGCCACAGAAGGAGTTGTCAGCATCCCTTTAGTGGGTTGTAAGACACCAGTTCTAGGTATAGATAGTGGATTTTATGAGTTTGTGGATGACAATGAACAACCGAGATTATGTCATCAGTTAATTACAGGAGAAATCTATCGAGTTGTCATCACAACTGGTTCGGGATTATATCGCTATGATTTAGGCGATAAAGTTTTGGTCAAGGGTTGGTTTCAAGCAACACCTTTACTAGAATTTGTGGGACGTGGGGGAATAGTTAGCGATTTGTGCGGCGAGAAGTTAACAGAAGACTTTGTACTATCGCGTTTAGGAAAACAACGTGGTTTTGCGATGCTTGTACCGCAGATAAAACCTCATCCACATTACGTATTATTTCTAGATGGAGACGAATATGATGCCAATAGTGCTATAACTCAAGGACTACAATTAGATTTAGCTTTAGCCGCAAATCCTCAATACGAATATGCACGTCAATTAGGACAGTTAGGACAATTAGAAACTGTGCGAGTTAAAAATCCACTCGCTACCTATATTAATTATGCTTTATCAAGAGGGCAACGTCTAGGAGATATTAAACCACCTGCTTTAAATTTAAATAATGATTGGAAATTAATATTTTCAATTATGCCTTAATTTTTATTTTTAGATAATTCAATTTTATGAAAAGCCGATTATTGCCTATAGATAAATTATTGCCTGGGGAAATTGATGCTATGTTTAAATTACTGAATCAGCATTTTCCAGGAATTCAATATGATGTGTTTTATCAAGATTTAAAGAATAAAAACTGGGTGCTTTACCTCTATGAAGAAAATACGCATATAATCAAAGGTTTTTCAACTATATTGTTATACAATACTAACTTTGAAGGTGATAATATTAGTGTAATTTATTCAGGCGATACGATTATAGATCCTAGTGTCTGGTCGAGTTCAACATTATCACGAAGTTGGATTGCTGCAATTAATCAACTGAGTTCTATATATGCACAAGGTAAACTCTATTGGTTATTAATTTCCGGTGGTTATCGCACTTATCGATTTTTACCGATTTTTTGGCAAACATTTTATCCACGTTATGATGCTCAAATTCCTGATGATGTCTCTAGTTTAATGGATTTTTTAGCACAAGAACGCTTTGGCGATCGCTATGTTCAAGATGCTGGAGTTGTGCGGTTTCCTCATCCACAAATTTTATCTGAAAAACTCAAGGAAATTCCCAAAGAGCGATTAAATGACCCCCATATTAAATTTTTTCAGGAAAGGAACCCCGGACATATCAAAGGTGATGAATTGCTATGTTTGACTGAGGTTTGTGAAGCCAATTTAACCGCAGCAGGTCGGCGGATGTGGTTTGCAAATAGGGAGGTGGTGAACAGTCCTATGGTGATTCTGTCTGAGTGAAAATATGTATGATAGCTTCGTGGTGTATGAATGAGGTACAAGAAAACCCCACCCCCAACCCCCTCCCCCTTCGGGTTCACCAGTCGCCTACGGTGGGAAACCCGCCTACAGCGCTGGTTCACCGCTTGCGAGGAGGGGACTATGATATACCTCATGTGATTAGGAAACACTATATATGAATTATCCTCACCCACCAGGCGTAAAGAAGAATTAAGCGTGTGGTTTAAATAAATGAAATCTGCTGTATTAATCCATATTTTGTAACCCCATTGCAATTTTACTGTGTTTCTCAATTTGTCCCATGACTTGTTTGGCGCGTTGAATTACTACGTCTGGTAAACCGGCTAACCTTCCGGCTTCAATACCATAGGATTTATCCGCACCCCCCGGTTGAACTTGGTGCAGAAAAATAATTCTGTCGGGTAATTCTTTCACTGTCACCTGATAATTTGCCACATTTGGGAGAATACTAGCCAATTCATTTAACTCGTGATAGTGAGTTGCAAAAATTGTCCGCGCCCGAATATCAACTGCTATATATTCCGCTACCGCCCAAGCTATGGAAAGACCATCAAAAGTTGCTGTTCCTCTGCCAATTTCATCTAATAATACGAGGGATTTAGCGGTAGCATGATTGAGAATATTGGCCGTTTCATTCATCTCCACCATAAAGGTAGATTGACCCGTAGCCAAATCATCTACAGCACCTACACGAGTGAAAATGCGATCGCATACTCCCAACTTAGCCAACCGCGCTGGTACAAAACTACCAATTTGCGCCATCAACTGAATCAACCCCACCTGACGCAAATAACAACTCTTACCACTCGCATTCGGCCCAGTCAGAATCACTAAATCCGGCTTCTCCTCCTCTGCGCCCTCTGCGCCTCTGTGGTTCGTCTCTTCCCTCCCCAACTGCGTAGAATTCGGCACAAAAAACCCCGCAGGTAAAGACTGTTCCACCACCGGATGACGACCATCCACAATCATAATTTCCCGTCCCTCAACCATCTGGGGACGGCAATAACCTTGCTGTACAGCCAATTCAGCCAAACCACATAACACATCAGCCGCAGCCACAGCACGGGAAATATTCCGAATAATCTCCGCCTGTTCTCCTACTTCTTCGCGCAACTCGACAAAAATCTCATATTCCAACTGATTTAAATCATCCCGCGCTGTGAGAATCCGCGCTTCCCGTTCTTTCAACTCTGGGGTGATGTAACGTTCTTCATTCGTTAAAGTTTGCTTACGGATGTAATTATCGGGTACTTGGTCAGATTTAGAACGGGAAATACTAATGTAGTAACCAAAGGTTTTATTAAATCCTACCTTTAGGGCGGGGATTCCGGTTTTTGCCCGTTCATCAACTTCTAAATTAGCAATCCATTGTTGGTCTGATTCTACAGTGGCTTTTCTCTCATCCAACTGGGGATTCATCCCTGCACGAATTAAGCCGCCTTCTTTAATATGTATGGGTGGTGATTCTACTAAATGGGCGTGTAACTTTTTTGCCAATTCTGATAATTCTACCGGGACTTTCTGCAAAGCTTTCAGAAAAGGCGATCGCGCATCAGTCACCAAGTGGGATAATTGCGGTAAGCGTGAGAGGGAATCTGCCAAAGCGACTAAATCTTTAGCGTTAGCAGTCCCAGAACCAGCCCTTCCCGTTAGTCGTTCCAAATCGTAAATTTGCCGTAATAACTGCCGCAAATCTTGACGCAGGGGTGTATTTTCCATCAACTCTTGGATGGTATTTTGCCGCGCCCCAATGCCTTTAAGATCAATTAGCGGTTGTAATAACCATCGCCGCAACGCCCGCCCACCCATCGCTGTGCTACTTCTATCTAATGCCCACAACAGGGAACCGTGAAATGTGCCATCCCGGACTGTTTGCGTAATTTCCAGGTTACGGCGCGTTTGATTATCAACAATTAAATAGTCAGTAATTGTATAGGTGCGTAACCTTTGCAGGAAAACTGGGTTGACTCTTTGCATATCTTCCACGTATTCCAACAGACCACCAGCCGCCCGCACAGCCAGAGGAAGATGATCACAACCGAGTCCTTCGAGCGATCGCACTTTGAATTTTTCGAGTAATTTCGATCTAGCTTCGCCTTGGGAAAAGGGAACCTGCGATCGCAAGCTATAACAAAATGATGGTGGTAAACATTGGGGAAGATGCGGCGAAGTTTCTCCCGGACGCAGCAAGCTACCTAAATCAGGGGCGTTCGTGGGAACCACCACCTCAGAAGGTTGCAACCGCATTAACTCCTGAGTCAGGTGTTCTAAATCACTTCCTTGAGTAGTGAGAAATTCCCCTGTAGAGATATCTGCATAAGCTAAACCCCAATGATTCACCGCAATTACCACAGCCGCAAGGTAATTATTGCGACTGGATTTTAACATTCCCTCTTCCAGCAAAGTCCCTGGTGTGAGGATACGGGTAACTTCGCGCTTGACCAAACCCACTGCTTCCGATGAGTCTTCTACTTGGTCGCAAATGACCACTGCGTAACCTTTTTCCACCAATTGGGTTGTGTAGCGTTCCCAAGCGTGATGAGGTACACCAGTCATCGCCACGCGACCAACTTCCCCACCGTGTTTACTGGTGAGGACAAGTTCCAATTCTCTGGATACAGTTACAGCGTCTTGGAAAAAAGTTTCAAAAAAATCTCCGACCCGATACAGCAGCAAAGCATGAGGATGTTTATCTTTGACTTCCACATAATGCTGATACATCTTACTCAGCTTGCTGCGGTCTACCAATTGCGTATCGACGTGAGGCGCAGCAGGGATGTTGGGTTCCGTTGGTTGAGTTTCAGATTGAGAAGCAGTCATAGATGCTAGGGGTGATGCACGGAGATTCCACAATACCTGATGATAGCGTGATGTGGAGAGTTAAGAGGCGATCGCTCAAACTTTTTTTATCTTATCGCTTAAAGTTGTGAACAGGCGATCGCAGTATGGTGAAGCTTTGCGAACCTTAGCCACATCCAGCAATTCCAAAAGCTTAGAGGCGTGTTTAATTTTTTGATACTCACCCTTGCTAGTGTTACGCGTAGCAGCTTTGAGACTGCGTTCTATATTTATTTTGTCAATAGTCTCCACATTTAAAGTTCTAGGAATAGCATTGTATTGAAAATCCTTACCATAAAATTTCTTGAGGGTTTCAATATCAGCAATAAACCAAGCCTCCATTGCTTGAACCATCAAATGAGACTGACTATCGTCAACTCCTGAAGGTTTATCCCAATTATCCCTAGACTTCAAATGTCCCCAAGGAGAATTTATTGTCACAGGTGCTTCTGCGTCTACCAGCAAAATATTAAAAGCATTTGGATAAGATTTTAAAGCATTTCTAAAATCACGTAAAGCATTATTACGAGAACCACAAATAGTAATATTCAATTTAAATTGTTTGAGAAATTGACTAAATCCTTTCCTAATCAAAGCCTTCGTATTTTTACCATCACCACCACCCTCTATATAAATCCGAATTTCTTTTACCATCGGTTCCCCCCAATTTCACCCATCCGCCAGAGGTCGCCGAGAGTATAATTTTCTAGCCAATCTTTGAGTTTATCAGGTTCAAGGCGGCGGAGGTGAGAGCCTTTTTCATCTCGTTCACAAACTATCACTGATTCGGGATATTCACTCAAAGCAGAAACTAAAGCATCAGAATGAGTTGTTACTATTAATTGTGTTCTCTGTGATGCTTCAATTAGCATTTCTGCAATAGTTGATAAAATATCTGGGTGTAAACCAATCTCCGGTTCTTCAAGACAAATAAGTGGTGGTGGAGTTGGGTCAAGCAGTAAAGCCATTAAAAATAAATAACGGAGTATACCATCAGATAACCGATTTGCAGGAATTGGTTGAATAAAACCCTCTTCACGAACAAATATCTGTACTGTACCGCCATATATTCTCACACTCAGTTCTTCTGCTGCTTCATAAAACTTTTTTAAATTATCAATAATTATTCTATTACCTATTTGATGTTGTAAGTTATTTAAAAATAGCCCTAAATTACTTCCATTTTCTAATAGAGGATGTTCTGGCAAGTCAGTCTTTTGAGCATTTCTTGGTTCTGAATAACGCCCCATCTGCCAATGACGATATAAACCTATATTAGAGAATGCAGTGCTGAGATAAGAAAGTTCTGGATACAAATCTGGATCTTTTCGCTGAGATAAAACTGACTGATCTGGAATTAAATCTTCTCGTTTAAGAGAGCGTTTAAATTGTTTAGCATCATCTATACTATTAATATTTAAAACCGGACGACCGCCTTGATAACGATAGTAAAAATAAACATCATTTTCATCTTGATACCGCTCTTCATTTTCTACAGCTTCATCAATTAACTCTAGTCTTTGACCAACTTCTGTCAAGCTAACCTTATAATGTAGATTTTGGGTTCTTTGAGGGTAATCTAAAGTAGCTTCAATTGTAGCTACTGGGTTTTCCTGTCCCCCTTTCCAAAGAAACTCACTTACTCCTCCACCTTGACGAAATGGGGCGGGTAAATCTATAGGTGTAGCCCGTAAAATTGCCAAAGATTCAATTAAATTTGATTTACCAGAAGTGTTAGCACCAATTAAGACATTTAGCGGTTGTAATTCAAGTTCTTCCCCCTCACTTCCATAGGAAAGAAAATTTTCTAATCGTAGTTTGTGGATAAACCTTTTACCTTCCACTTGATTCTCCTATTTGCTTAATCATTTAAATTTTATGAATTATATTGCTTTTACCCTATGAAACCCTCTTCCCTTGGCGTTCTTTGCGTCTTGGCGGTTCGTTTCTTCTAAACCAAAATCCCATAAATAAATTAAACTTGCACATTTGAGATGCTCCCCTATTGTTATGCTTTCCTGCGATCGCTGCGGCGTGTGGGTGGCTGTGGTGGGGGTGGTTCCTGTGATTTTAATTGCTCATCATCAGTCAGAAACTCTACATGGTAACCTTTTTGATAATAATAGTGCCAACCTAATATAACAATACTGGCATCACCCATAGAAGTTGCTTGGCTAACTTGGTCAGGAAATTTTTTTGCCAAATTTTTCAATTCTTCCGCCTCCCAAAGTACAACTTGTTCACTGAAAGCCGCCCAAGGACTTGTTTCATCAGCTGCAAAAGTTATAATTTCGGCAAATTTTTTAGCCGTGGGATATTTATTGTTTTTATTGGTTTTAGCTTGTGCGATGTGATTACCTGTTTCTATCACGGTAGCTAAAGGTAATACTAAGGTTGTCCCTTTGTTGATTTCTGTTTGTATTTTCTGATTTACCTGCTCAAAGTCCCATTTATTATTACCAGCAGTTTCTTTCCCTGGAACTTGTAACCAAACGCATAACAGCGATGTATCAATAAGTAGCACCTTTCTCATATCAGTAATTATTCCCCATGAGATAGGCTTCTTTCAATTGCTCCCTTAGTTGTCATTTCACCCAAAGAATATGATGCGAACAACTTTGAGAAATTATCAATATCTTCTAAAAGAGTAAGTTTACTTTCTCCTGTTTCTGAATCTCGATGTGCGACAATTACAAACGGGACTATCTCCGGGCTTAAAGCATCTAGTAAAGCTGGATTATGGGTAGTAATTAGAATATCAATATTTCTTTTGCTGCCAATCTCTCTGAGTATTTTGACAATCAAATTTACACGGGAAGGATGCAGACCATTATCTATTTCTTCAATTATTAGTTGACTCCCTTCCGGTCGCGTGAGTAATGCTGTAAGAATTGCTATAAAACGTAGAGTTCCATCTGACATACTCCTCGCATCAATTTCTGTGATCTCTCCAGGTTTCCATTCTTCCTGACAGTAAATCATGGCATCTGTGGCAAATCTACCCACTTTCTCAGCCCATACTTTTTTAATATCGCCTTCTGGTAAATCTTTGATGTATTTAGACAATGTTAATTCAACCTCTTCCTTCTGCTGGTCAGATAAAGCTGCCAGTACACCAGCTATATTTGATGCATCACTTTCGAGCGTATCAGACAGTGGGGAATAATCACGCATTTTAGAAGGTATGGGGTTTAGAATCAAAATTTTTTCCAACCTTGAAATTACAAAAAGTTGTATAGCGGTTTTTAAAGGTAAATACTGATTTTTTAATATTTCCACCAAATTTTCATATGGCAGGTGTTGGTTAGAAATTTCATGGAATTGCCTTAACTCGTTAATACCAGCACTAGAATTAACTGATTTTAAACTACTTTCGGTAGGAAAGCTATTATTTTTGACAGTAAATATTTTATTTTTCTCCAAAATTCCAAATTCAATGTATTCTTCAATCACTCTCACTTTAGGTAGTGTTTCTATTTGAATAACATATAAATAATCTGTTATTTCATCCTCACCCTTCATTAGCACCTTTAATGTAAATTGAGATCCTGGTTTACGTGCAGCCCACTCTACACCACCTCGAATAGAAGCAAGTGTTTTATCTCCTGCTAAAGCAGCTTCAATATTTCCACCTTGCGCTATCCTTTGCAAAAATTCCAAAGCTTCAACTACATTAGACTTCCCACTGGCGTTAGTACCAATCAGAACAGTCAAAGGGTCAAGTGGAAGTTCCGCATAACGGAAACTTTTCCAATTCTCCAGGATGAGTTGTTTCAACATAATCAACTCCAATACTCTAAACTTTTAGTTTTCTTATTTATATCAATTCTACGAACACAAAGATCCCCGACTTATTCAATAAATCGGGGATCTGAGCCTCTTTTCTATTTCCAGTAGAGTTTACAAAACCTTTACATCAATTTCAAATCGGTGTACTCCGCCAAGATGTCATCAGATGTCAGGGTATCGCCTTCAGCTTGGGGAGTCCAAAGCACTTCAATCGCTAAAAGTTGATCACCGGGAAGTCCCCCAATTCGCCGCAAGGCTTGACGCAAATCATCAGCACTGTTGATTGCTGGGATTTCAAATTTGCCTAATGTGGCTGCTAATAAAGTGACAATCAGGTATTCCCCAGGTCCTTCACTAATTAGACGAGTCGGGTTGTCAAGTTCGTCAGCAGCAGGTAAAGCTTCTTTGTTTAGGGCTGCTTTTAGCTGGTTGTTGACATTAGATAGAGTTTCTTCGCTAAACTTGCTGCGTTCTGCTAGTGAAAGGCGGTTAAACTGACCTTCAGCCGCATTTAATTTAACTTGCTGTGTACCACCACCTCCATATACCCAGTATTCTGGATGACGGAGTAAGGCTAAACTCGCTTCTTGCAAAACTTCTGCTCTTCCCTCTGGGGAATTTGTATCAGCAGATTCAGCAATTTTGTTGAGTTCATCTTGCAAACCACGGGCTTGTGCTAACAAACCAACTTGCAAACGAGTTACAGATACAGCCGGATTGCTGCTATAGCCTACGTCTTCGCCTTCACCATTGCTGACACGGCGGAAGGTTTGCATCAGGAAGTTGGCGATCGCCAAAAAGATTAAAATGCTAAATATACCGCCAAATCCTCCGCCAATACCCCACAAGGGAAGCAAGAAAGGAAAGCCGAAGCCACCACCACCAGGATAGTATCCTCCGCCACCAGGGGCATAAGTACGAGGTGTGTATGTACGGCTAGAAGGCGCTCTAAAGCCTCCACCACCACCGAAGCTTCCTCCACCGATGCGACCACCACTGCGCGCGGCTAATGCTCCATCAGCATGGCTAAGTGCTAAAGTTAACACTAGGCTGAAGACAAAGAAAATTTTGAACAGGGGTTTGATGGTTCGTTGTAGTTTGTTACGCATAACACAGATATTTGAAAATGTATAACTTATGATTGCTTTCGGTGGTTGGTAGAAATCTTGAGCTTCCTGGAATCATTGCAAATCGGAACTAGTGAGTTTTCGATTGACAGTAGCTCTTTTTAATATTCATCTTTTTGGGCTACATCTCTAATTTACCGCGTATTATCTTGGTTAGGCAGTATGCGGAGGGGGGATTTCTGTAGTAGATAACCGTACATCAACAATAGCCACGATTTACCACCACTGGTTCAATTACGGCTCCTCCCATATATATAATTTTGCTCAGAACTCTGTGATCGGATTTTTATTGAAAAATTTATACATACTGTGTAATCGCAACTTGATGCACATATTTACACAATCACATTTTAACTATGCAATTTAGTCATCTTCACGAGAGTCAGTAGACCGCCATTATGTTTGGTAAAATGGTTAACAATCTAGCTGATATGAGAGTTAGTTGATGAGCATCAGCAAAACAGTTGATTTTTGCAGAAAAATCAAGAAAAGTGACTATATATATGACCCCAAAAACTCATGCTGATTTTGGCATTTTGGCATCACATTAACGGTTATGTAGGATAGTCTATTAATATTCACAAGCATTAGTAACTTTGATAGCAGTTTATTAGCCATGAGTTTGGCTATATTCGGCAAATTTGAGTTGTTTATTGTTTGGTTTTGGTTGGATTGAAATTATCAAATTCTGGAAATTTATCAACCACTAATATAATTAACCAACACTTCACACAAATAATAAATAATTACCCATATGTAATGTTCTAAAATATGGGTGAGATATTTGTAATGCATTGACTCAAACAAAGATGGTAAATTATGTTTTTCAAAGCTATATTTGACAGAGTGGCAATCATGTATACAAATATTTCATCTGTGTCTGTATTAATTAAGGGTTGTAAAAGATTCTGCCAATCAATATGTAAATCTCTGGTTTGTCCCGCATAGTTGTTAACTAAAATAACAAAATCAGGAGAAATTAAATACAGCGCTAACCAATTCTGACAAAGAATTGTTGCTCAATATATAGTGGAGACAGCATCCATAGCAAGTGTGATTTTCTGAGCCAATACGTTACCCAAAAAACTGGGAGTTCCGGAAAGTTCCCATCTCAACTTAGCAGATATCTTCACGCAACAAAGCATCAGATTTCGTTTTAGTCTTTAGTTAACTTTTTTGCTGAAGCTACAACCAACTCAATACTGAAAAAAATAATCGCCAAAAATCAGGGTATATCAAACTCAAATAACACTCAATACTGCACACTTGCATATTATTTGAATTAAACTTATCAAGATTAGCATGGAAAATATCTCACAACTGCCCACAAAAATCAGAGATACAACTGCAACCCCTGACATTCTCGTAATATCCCATCTCTTTCTGCCAAAAAAGGCGGTTATTGGGGAATATCTCTATAATCGCTGTCTTCAAGATCCAGAACGGGTAGTTGTTTTAGCGGCTGGTTGTTCTGGCGATCAAGTATTTGATCAGGCTCAACAGTTTCCGGTCTATCGCTGGACTAATTCTCGATCCTGGCTTGGTGGTTTTCTGGGGAGTTTCTTGCAACCTGCTATCGATTTAGTTTGCTCGTTTTTCCTAGCTATTAAACTGTATTTTCGCTATCACTACCGTTATATTGAGTGGGGTCACAGCTACGAGTTTCCGGCGTTGTTGCTGTTGAGCTATATTCTACCCATCCGCTTTTTTATTCATCTGCATGGTAGTGATATTCTTGCTAGTTTACACAATCCGGTATGGCGATCGCTCTTTAAATTGACCCTAACGCGTGCTGAAGGAATTGTTTGCAACAGTTACGTTACTCAAGATTATCTCCGCAAAACTTTTCGCTTACAAACTCCTACCCATGTCATTCAACCCATAGTCAGGCCAGAAAAATTTGGTGTAGAAAAAAATCAAGGTAATCTGGATAATTTACGTCAACGCGTGCGGAAAGCTTACAATATTCCCGAAACAGCAATAGTGATTCTTTCTGTAGGAAGGCTAATTAAGCAGAAAAGCTTCGAGCGGGTGATTGAGAATTTACCCCTACTGCTAAATATTGGAGTTGATGTTCACTATATACTTTGCGGACAAGGGCCATGTGAACCCGCATTAAAAAATTTAGCGCAGCGCTTGCGGGTAGACAAGCGGGTACATTTGACTGGATATGTACCTGATGGCGAATTAGCTGGCTATTATGCAGCCTGTGATCTGTTTGCGATGTTAACTTTGTTAGATACCAAAGCCTATATACAAGGTTTTGGGATTGTCTACTTAGAAGCAAGTTACTTCGGTAAGCCTGTGATTGCTTCTCGCTTAGGCTCGGTGATTGATATCGTTCGTCATGAAGAAAATGGTCTTCTGGTGAATCCCAAGTCTGGATATGAAGTTTTTCAAGCTTTCAAACGATTGTGTCAGGATCAACAGTTGCGCGAACAACTTGGTCGCAAAGGTAAAGAATTAGCCAGACGCAAAACCCTTCACCGTTCGCTGTATCTCTCTGAACCTATCCCTAATGGTTTGTTGAATTAACCACCACCGACAATGGTAACAATTTCTAAGCGATCGCCTGGCTGGATTTGTGTTTGTGACCAAAACTGACGGTGTAAAATTTCACCGTTATACTCCACTGCTATTAAACGGGGATTAAAACCCAATTGTTGGAGTAAATCTGGTAAAGGAGTTTGGGACAAGCAACTACGACTTTCCCCATTTACCTGGAGGCTAATCTGATTAGACATTTTCAAGTGCTGAGTTAAAGTTATGGTTTGATGCGATGCAGCTGGGAAACCAAATATTGTGTTACTAGAGTAGGCTGTTCCGCTTCGATGATAGCTCGTACCATCGCCACACGTTCCGCACCCGCCTCGATCACATCGTTGATATTATTTGCATCTATACCCCCAATCGCAAACCAAGGAATTGAGCTATTTTGGGCGGCGTAGCTGACATAACTTAAGCCTGCTGCTGGCTTATCTGCTTTTGTGGGAGTTTCATAAACTGGACCGACACCAATATAGTCTGCACCTTCAGCAATTGCTTTTTGCATTTCTTCCGCATTTGTAGTCGAACGACCGATCAAACGCTGGTGTCCGAGTAATTGTCTGGCCATCGCAATGGGCATATCTTGCTGTCCCAAATGTACCCCATCTGCATCCACCGCCAACGCTAAATCCACTCGGTCATTAACAATAAACAAAGCGCCATAAGAATGGCATAGTTGCCGTAATTTGGTTGCCTGTTCCAGACGCACAGTATCATCTGCCGTTTTATCACGGTACTGCACCAGAGTTAATCCCCCTTGCAGCGCAGCTTCGACCTTTTTTAACAAAGTTTCTGAGGGAGAGGTAACCAGATATAAATGCGATCGCCACAATAGTTGATGGCGCTGGTAGCCCATTAAACTAGTCTCTAGGGTATAAACACGATAGCGCATCTGCTTAAAAGCTTTACCCATGTTGGGATGGTAAAGCTTACCGTATTCTTCCAGCACCCGCATTGCTTCTTGGACACGGCAAAAATTTGCTTGTAATAACGCTTTAATACTAGAGCGTTGTTCTTCCTGGGGATGAGTCAATTCCGTACCGGGATCACCTGGTGTATCTCGCGCCGCCCGCAGTTCAGCAGTATGCCAATGAGCCAACTCTTGACGCAGGTATTTGCATTCCCCCAGCAATTGAGCATTATTTAAGCCAAAACGACACCATTCTTCGATAATTCGCAAGCCTTCGCGGGCGCGGTCTAGATTGGCATCTAAAATGCGGTAAACAACTTGCTGTATTTGCGCTTTTTGGCTGTGTGGCTCGACCATGACAACAACCCGATTATGACTTTCGTTAAATGACGTAATATCAACACTTTTAGACATTTTGATTAAAAATTTCTAGTACGGCGATCTGAAAAACAAGTAGAGTTTGACTATACATTTATACATAATTAGCTGATTACATAGTTGACACACGAAATTTAGGCACGACTTTATAATATATCTTAAACTGTGCAAAAACCCAGAGATGTCATAACTCAGCTTCATAGCAAACCAAATGTCTTCGTTTGGTGTCAGGTCAATTGATCAATATGCAATTATTTTCAGTTTAATTATTATTAATAAATGCTTATAATCAATTTTTTAGCTCAAGATACCAGTGATAATTAAACATTTATTTAGCATAGCTACGCAGTTTTAGTTTCTCAAAGGATAAACAACGACTATGTAGTGTATTTTTGAGGAATCGTAGTTTACCTGAAAATAAATGTCTGGTGACTAAGGCGATCGCTAAAATTCCAGTGTTCATGGGTTTTAATGGTATTAGTCATTACATCTGACAAAATAAAGATTTTTCCAATCAGATCACAAAGCCGAAACAATTATCGACATTCTCCTGTCTGGGGGGATAAAACTTGATTACTACGACTTCTCTAAAATTGATTTATCCGATTATGTATTCTAAATATTCTCCAGCACAGAGCCTGCAATTAAAGCTCAATCCCCCGATTGACAAATCAAATTCTTCTTTGGAGTTAGTCTTACCTTTAATTTCTTCTATCTTGTCTTTAGGAGTCGCAGGCATAATTTTACTGGGTATCAGCCCGACCAGAGTCGCAGCTCAAATCCCATCTGTAGCCAATCCGATGTCCCAGGGAGAAAGCACCACGTCTGAAGTGAAAATGTTATTTGTCAACCCAAATGTGGGAAATAACTCCTTGGGTAATGGTAGTGAAAGCGCGCCTTTAAAGACCATTACTCAAGCTTTGCAAGTAGCCACTCCTAATACAATGATTATGCTCTCCCCAGGCACTTATAGTGCTGAGAGTGGAGAAGTTTTTCCCCTGAAGCTCAAACCGAGTGTTGCTATTCAAGGGGATAATCGCAACAAAGGACAGGGAATTACGATTCAAGGTGGTGGTGGATTCCTGAGTCGCAGCTTTGGCGGTCAAAATGTCACAATCGTTGGCGCAGACAAATCCGAGTTAACTGGGGTTACGGTAACAAATCCCAATCCTCGTGGTTATGGTTTGTGGATTGAATCCAGCAATCCGGTGATCGCAAACAATACATTTACTGGTAGTACTCAGGATGGGATTTCCGTGGCTGGTAACAGTGCGCCGATAATTAGGCAGAATTACTTTTATCGCAATGGAGCGAATGGTATGACCATTGGCGGTAATTCCCAGCCGGAAGTGCGGGAAAATGTCTTTGATCAAACAGGATTTGGGATCAATATTACCCAAAATGCTGCTCCTATAGTTACCCTTA
The DNA here is from genome assembly GCA_035638855.1 of Nodularia sp. (in: cyanobacteria). GTDB lineage: Bacteria > Cyanobacteriota > Cyanobacteriia > Cyanobacteriales > Nostocaceae > Nodularia. Next base: position 34,815 of record DASQZD010000042.1, read on the forward strand.
ATCAAATTCAAAACAACCGCTCTGGGATTATAGTCCAAGCTAATGCGCGGCCGATTTTACGGAATAATTCAATTCAAGGTAATAAAGAAGATGGTTTAGTGGCGATCGCTCTAGCAATACCAAACTTGGGTACTATTGCTGAACCAGGTGGTAACGAATTTCGCAATAATACTCGTTATGACATTAATGCTAGTGCGACTAAGCAGACGATTCCTGCTGCTGGTAATAACCTGTCCCAAAATCGCATTGCTGGTAAGGTAGATTTCAACGCTCAAACAGCACCCACAGCTAACAACCCTCAGATCCCTCAGCGTCCCACTTTGGCAAATCGTCCCATCCCCGCTAGTGGAGAAATTACCTTTTCTGCTCCCAGTCAGCCAAACCAGGTTAATCAATCACAGATAAATTATGTGAATATTGATCCCAATGTTGTGGAATTTGCAGCCCCCCAGCCACCATCTCCCTTTGGAGGAGCAACTTTGTTACCACCTCTCAATAGCAATTCTCGCCCTACTCAGACAACTGCATATACGAGAACTGGTGTACGTTACCGCGTTGTAGTGAATGTCGCCACTGATCAACAACGAGACCTAGTGAGAAACTTGGCTCCAGGTGCATTTCCTACTATGCGCCAAGGTCGTAGAGTCATGCAAGTGGGAGTTTTTAGCGATCGCATTAATGCCGAGGAAATAGTAAAAGTCCTCAATAGTAACGGTTTAAGAACTACCATTGAGCCGTTAAATTGATTCTCAGAGGATTACTAAAATATAGAACCTCACCCCCAACCCCTCTCCTTACTTTCGCGTAGCGTCTCCCTTTGGGAGAAGGAGAGGGGAGAATTTGACGAAGGTTAAACCTTTACTTTTTGGTTGAGGGGACAAGGCATAGTGGTTTTTCCTGACCAATCTGTTAAAGTATTTTCATCTTGATAATGCCGATAACTTTGCATCAACAAGCGCCAAGCTTCTTGGGCATCTAATAAATTAAATTTATCCGCATAATCAGCTTCTAACAATTCTCGAACCATGACATAATAATTAGAGTTCATTCCTGGAAAAATGTGATGTTCTGTATGGTGGGAAAAATTCAAATGCAACAGGTCAAATATTTTATAAACCCGTAAAGAGGTAGAATTTACTAGAGGATCATTAACGTTCGTCATTGGACAGAGCAGATGATTCGTATAAATATAGAACATCAAGCCTGCATTGCCAATTGCAATCGGTAAAAAGTAGCCTAGTATGAGTTTTAGGGGGTGAAATTCTAGATAGGCTAAAATAGCTAGATGCAGTATTGACATCATAAATATTTCCCCGGCGATCGCTCGACGATCTTTAGCACTAACTGTAAATGCCGCCGGCACATAATCCACAGATTTACTATTAAAAAATAGTACCGAAGTCAGATTGCGAAAATTATGTACTCCCCACGCCGAAGTCATGCCTACAATGAACCAAAGGGGATTGACTTCTGGAGAAGGTACAAATAGATGATGAATCGATTTACCCCAGGTTTTAGGCTGTTTATCTAAGTAATTGCGATCCGGATCACCCAAGCCATTCGTGTGATGATGATGCACCCGGTTATGAACCGACTTCCATAACGTTGGCGGCATCCACAACATTGTTAGCCCTAGAAAGCTGAAAAAATAGGCTAATTGTGAGTTTCTAATGACGCTACCGTGCATCAAATCGTGGCAGCTAAATAATAAGGCAATCACACTATTGCCCATAATAATTGTTAGAGGTAAATATAACCCTAAAAGATAGACTGGCCAACGATCTAAATGAGTTGCTATCATCCAGCCAAGTATCAAAATTGCTAGATTAATTACCAGGATAATTAACTTACTGCCATCGGGTGCAAATGCTTCAGGCGGAAGTTGAGAACGTAATGCTTTCGAGTATGTTACCTGGTTAATTAATCTCTGATCAGTATTCAAATTCATGGATGATTGTCACACAATAACTTTAACCAAAACTTGACAAAAATAGCAAGAAAATTGCTATTTTGCCGCAAGATGCTTACTTACAGTAACATAGTCTGTATCCATGACAATGTGTCTAGTATTTTACTCTTAAATACAATTGATATATTTAGCCAATAGGTATTATTAGAAAGAGTGAAATTATTTTAGTTTTAAATATGGCAAAATTTAAATATAAGAATGATTAAAATTCTGCGTGAGAATCAACCAAATCTATATTTGTTCATACATAATAAGCTATTTTGAGAGTATCTAGTTCTGCCTGGGGATAGACGCGTTATCGCTTGTCGTCGGACATTGCTTTCAGTTTTGATGTGAATGAATCAGATTGATCGCTGGTTGATGGAGTAAATTGTCCAATGGGTGGATGATTGGCAGATGGTGGTAGTAGTTTTGTCTGCTGCTGAGGTTTGGCGGATGGGAAATTTTTCTGAACATTCCCTTCTAAGTTCAGCCTCGACTGAATAGCATCCGCAGCAGTGCTGAGAGTGGAAGATACTAATATGTTTTTTCCTGGCTTCTCCTCCTCTTCTGCATTCATCGGTTTGAGAATTGCAGTTTGAGTTTGCCTATACTCATTGCTCACCGTAGCAGGTAAGGAATTAGCTGTAACTGGCTGATGAATAGATGCGGACTCCACTGGAACCTTTGGGTTGATCTGAGGTAGAACTGGTGCAGCCAGTTCAGTTAAGTTTTCCGGAAATTTGCTACAAATCAGGCGCTCAAATTCCATATTAAAATGATAAATAACCTGGCCCCGCCTCTGCCAAAATGCTAAGATTTGCTGCACAGAAATTCCTTTATAGCGACCTTGATAGAGCGCCTCAACGACTGCCAAATGCAGCCAGTTGACTGGGTATTGGCTTTGCCAACGGTTAATTAGCTCACTGGCAGTATAGCCACTGAGGTCAAAACTATAGTGAGTCAATAGAGCGTTTGCCAATTCGGCAGAGGTTTGTGACACTGTTGTTAACATGGGACTATTGGCTTCAGACGAGGGGTATAAATTATCTCCCCATGCTTTATAGCCTATCGTGTTTTTAGCTATAGGATTTGTTACCAAGAATTTCCAACCTGATAAACAGTGTCTTTCATTTTACTTGGTCAACTGCTGACTGTCTAAACAATATAGGTTGAATTAATAGTTGACGTTCGCACAAGGGCCACTAATGCCTGATAAACCATTGCGGCTACTTCGGCACGGGTTGCATCCCGCGTCGGTACAAGTTGTTTGGGGTTTGGGTAATTGACAACAATTTTTTGCTGTGTAGCAGTTACAACTGCTTGACGAGCATAATCGGGAATTGTTTGACTATCAGTATAAGTCAGTAAAGCATTGTTATTACTTGTTGCGAGGGCAAGTCCATTCACTAGGGAGACGATTACCTGTACCCTTTGGACATTTTCGGCAGGGCGGAAGGTGCGTTCGCCAAATCCACTCACAAAGCCACCTCTACTGGCAATTTGTACGGCTTCATAAGCCCAAAAATCTGAGGCTACGTCTGTAAATTCAACTGCGGGGCGTTTGGGTGGGGGATTAAAGGCCACCGCGACTAAAGCCGCATATTCGGCGCGAGTCATGAGTTTATTTGGGTGGTAACTACCATCAGCAAAACCACGAGTTAAATTCATGCTGGCTAACCCCCGAATAAATGGTTCGGCCCAATGTCCGGTAATGTCGGTAAATCCGGGTAAATCCACATCGGGGCTGACAATATAGGGGGAGGCGATCGCTTCGCGGATCGGCATCACTTTTTTCTGACTGCTGGTTACCAAGGCTTGATAAATTAATGTCGCCACTTCACCACGAGTTATATCTCGCATAGGTTCTAGTTGTTCCTGTTGAGGATAGTTAACCACTAGCAATGCTTGGGTAGCGGCTGCGACAGCATTAGTGGCATAAGTGGGAATTTGAGCGCGATCGCGATACACATTTAACACCTGGGGATTGCCACCTGTTAGTTTTAACCCATTAACTATAGATACTATCGCCTGTACTTTTGTCAAGTTTTGTCCGCCTCGAAATGTCCCATCGGGAAAGCCACTCATAAAACCCATTTCAGCCGTTTGCAAAATGGCTGATGCTGCCCAAAAGCTGGGTTTGACATCTGTAAATTTACTATTAGTATTTATTCTCGGTAACTGAAAAGTGTTAGCAATCATCGCCGCATACTGAGCGCGATTGATGGGTGCATCTGGGGCAAAAGTGCCATTGGGAAAGCCGCTAATCGCACCTCTGTTCACCAATTCTTCGACAAAATCTGCTGTCCAATGTCCAGTTAAATCAGAAAACATCCTGGTGCTACCTGAGATGCGTCGCGGATTATCTTCTCGGACAGCGATAAAATCTACCCTGCCTTTAACTTGGGTAGGATTCAACTGATTACCTGCACAAATGAGGGGCTGTGATGTGGTGTTCTGTAAATCGAATAAGCCATTTTGATCAAAAATATTGCCAGCCGCGTCTTGGTTGTTACCTAAATCCGGGATAGCGTCACCATTGACTAACATTCCGCCTTGGGTATTTTTGATAATGCGATTTTGACGCAGCACTGGTCTAGCATTGCGAGAAAGAGCGATCGCTGAACGGTTATCGGATATTGTATTATCTGCAATCAAGGGGGCAGCAAAATCACTGATGGCTATGGCCAAAGAATTTTGTTGAAATACATTCCGCAGCACTTCTCCTTTGCTATGACGCGCCATCATCAAGCCACTGGAGGAATTTTGTCGAAACACATTATCCAGAATGGCGGGTTTAGCAGTTCCAGTCACAAATATACCTTCTCGACCACAGTTAATCAAAGTATTATTAACCACATTGACTGCTGCCGATTCAATCCAGATTCCAGTACCTCTAGGCACGGGGTTAGTGACCGTCACACCGAAGAGACTGGCATTACCTTGCAACAGTAATGTCATACTTTGTATACCAAAGCTAGGACTTTGATATTCACCACTCCCAGAAATCACAATCCCCGCACCTTTGTTAGTTTCGTTACCTACGACTTTCACCCCCGCAGAAATAACGATGGGAAACACCTCACCATTACCAGCGCCATAAGTCCCAGATGTCAACTGAATAACTACGGGTGTTTTGCTGGCTTTTAAAGCATGGGTGAGACTTTTAAACGGACTCGACCGTGAACCAGCATTGGTATCATTTCCCTGGACAGGATTGACATAGATTGTGGTCACGAGAGTAGAGTTCACCATTGATTCTTGAAACGCAATTGTTTAAGTTATCAGGAAAACGCTGAAAACCCCTGAGAAACAGCAACGCAGTTGCGTTTTTCGGACTTCTCCCCAAGGGAGACGCTGCGCGAACAGGCAGGGGAAGAAAGCTAATTGAGTCCTTTAGGACTCCGTAAGGTTTTGTTTTACCTTAGTTGTTAATTTATACCAAGCATGATAGCATAAGTATGTATTTGGTTAGGTCGAGCCATGATTGTTTATGAGTTCAAGCTTAAAGGAAAAGACAAGCAGTATAGGGCGATAGACGAAGCTATTCGTACTAGTCAATTCATCCAAAACAAGTGTTTACGTCATTGGATGGACAACAAAGACAAAAAAGTTGACAAGTACGCATTAAATAAATACTGTGCTGTCCTTGCTGCCGAATTTCCCTTTACTGATGAACTTAATTCAATGGCTAGACAGTCGGCTGCTGAACGTTCTTCGAGTGCAATAGCTCGGTTTTACGATCACTGCAAGAAAAAGGTTAAGGGCAAAAAGGGTTTCCCTAAGTTTAAGAAAAATTGTCGTTCAGTTGAATATAAATCTACTGGATGGAAGCTTTCTGATACCCGCAAAGCCATAACTTTCTCTGACAAAAAAGGTATTGGAACCCTCAAATTAAAAGGGACTTATGACCTTAATTACTACAATATCAAGCAAATTAAGCGTGTCCGTTTGGTGCGTCGTGCTGATGGATACTATGCCCAATTTGCGGTTGATGTGG
>DASQZD010000043.1:0-113758 GCA_035638855.1 Nodularia sp. (in: cyanobacteria)
CAAGTCGGGAAATTCTCGTTTGTGTCATAGCACCCCACCCCTAACCCCTCCCCGCAAGCGAGGAGGGGAACTGGATTTACACTTAAATCCTGTTGTTCGGGCGGGAAAACCTTTATGGGTAAGGATGTGTGTACACCGTAGCGCAAGGGAGGAGGGGGGATAAAGCACAGGTTTGGCGGGTTTCCTTCCGGTTTTAGTAAGTATTCAACCGGACTTGATTTAATCATCTTGGCGATCGCTATTTTTTCTTCCCCAATTACGAATTACGAATTACGAATTACGAATATCGTGAGTTATCAAGATTTTGATACAAATTGAGAATTATGAACTACATTATTCGACCACTTGCCTCAACGGATGAGCCATTTCTTTGGAAAATGTTGTATCAGGCATTGTATGTCCCTGAAGGTCAAACTGCTCTGCCACACGAGGTAATTCACCTTCCTGAACTTGTGCGCTATGTTCAGGGTTGGGGGCGTGAGGATGATTGCGGTTTTCTCGCTAGCGACGCAGTAAGAGATCAGCCTATTGGTGCAGTTTGGGTAAGGTTACTTTTGGGCGAGGACAAAGGTTATGGCTATGTGGATGATGACATACCTGAACTAAGCATTGCAGTTTTTCCTGAATACCGTGGTCAAGGTATAGGCACACAGTTACTCACACATTTTTTTGCGTCAGTTTGTGGACAATCATCCATCTCATTAAGCGTCTCGGCAAAAAATCCAGCAGTAAAGCTTTACAGTCGCTTCGGGTTTGAGGTCGTAAGTAGAACCGATGAGTCGCTCTTAATGAAACGAGATTATAACCAGCCAGCATAAGGCTAAAAATCCGTCTAAGCGGGCAGTGATACAATAACTTTATAACTAGCCTCTTACAAATTACGAACTACGAATTACAAATTACAAACTATTAATAATTACCTTGTCTGGCTAAATTTTTAAACTTTGTAAACTGCGGATCGAATAAAAGTTTAACAGTGCCTGTGGGTCCGTTGCGGTGTTTAGCTATAATTACTTCTGCAATCCCCCGATCAGGACTGTCAGGATTATAATAATCATCGCGGTATAACATGACGACTAAATCCGCGTCTTGCTCAATACTGCCACTTTCCCTCAAATCCGATAACATTGGACGCTTATTAGTACGTGCTTCCACTCCACGACTCAACTGTGATAGGGCAATTACTGGTACAGATAATTCACGGGCTAAACCTTTAAGAGAACGGGTAATTTTGGATAGTTCTTGGACGCGGTTATCACCGCCACCTTCCATTAATTGCAAATAATCTATAACAACTAATCCCAATTCAGTTCCCTGTTCTGCTTGCAGTCGCCTGGCTTGACTACGCATTTGAGTGATAGTAATATTGGATGTGTCATCAATATAAATGGGCATTTCTGAAAGCATACCAATAGCACGGCTTAAAGGTTCCCATTGTGTTTGACTAATGCGCCCACTCCGTAAATAACCAGTTTCAATTCCCGCTTCACTAGCCAATAGTCTCTGCACTAGCTGTTCTTTAGACATTTCTAAACTGAAAAAGGCAATCGGTAATTTATAACCAGCTGCGATGTTGTGAGCCAGATTTAAACAAAATGCCGTTTTCCCCATTGATGGTCTGCCGGCGATAATAATCAAATCAGAACGCTGGAAGCCACTGGTTAAGGAATCTAAATCATAAAAGCCGCAAGGAATACCAGGTAAGGCAATGCCTTGGTGACGAGTTTCAATATCTTGAAAGGTATTAATCAGGGTATCAGAAATGTGAGTTAGACCTGATTGGGGACGATCTTGAGTAACACCAAAAACTTTCTGTTCTGCTTGATCTAAAACTATTGGTAATTCTTTCTCTGTCTCGTAACCAAGATGGACAATTTCGTTACCAGCTTTAATTAATTGCCGCCGCAGGTACTTTTCCATGACCAGCCCTGCTAAGGCATCAATGTTAACTGCTGACACTGTGCGGTCTACGAGGGTGGCTAATTTATTTCTCCCACCAATGCGGGCGAGGATATCGTTATCGGCTAGCCAACTGGTGACTGAGAGTAAGTCTGTGGGTTTACCTTGAGCGTGAAGGCGCAGGGCTGCTTGATAGATATCTTTGTGGGCGCTGATGTAAAATGCTATTGGTAAGAGGCGATCGCTCACTCTCCCAATGGCTTCTGGATCAAGTAAAATTCCCCCCAAAATCGCTTCTTCTGCTTCAATATTCTGGGGTGGTAGGCGATCGCTACCATCGCCTTGAAAACTCAGTTCTTCAGACATAAGCGATTTCAACTTGGATGGGATTCACTCAGCAATTCTTCTGTACAGACGCGATTGATCGCGTCTAGTACTGATTTAGACACTGACAAATAAAAAATCTGACAACTTTTCTTGTGGAGTAGGCATCACCAAGGACGGGCAGGATGCCCATCCCACAAGATGGGATAATTTATTGTCTGGTGTTCCCTTAGCTGGCTATAACTTCAATATTAACTTGAGCGGTTACATCAGAATGTAGCTTGACTTCGGCTTGGTAAGTTCCCAGATGGTTAATATCGGGGATAGTAATACCACGACGATCAATTTCTTGACTGGTAGCGGCCTGAATTGCGTCTGCTACATCTTGAGTCGTGACTGTACCGAAAATTGCTTCGTTTTCACCGAGGGGTTTGGCAATTTGCAAGCTGCCAATTTTTTCTAAAGCTGCTTTTTGCTCTAAAGCTTGTTGACGAAGTTCTAATTGGCGTTGAAACTCTTTCTCGCGACGGCGTTCTACTTGTTTGAGAATACCTGGAGTAGCATGAGTTGCCAATTTCTGGGGAATGAGATAATTCCGAGCATAGCCGGGAGCTACGTCTACTAAATCGCCTAATTTTCCGAGTTTGCTAATATCTTGATTTAAAACTAACTGTACACGTTTCGCCATCGGTTTCTTTTTTTCCTGTAAAATCTGATTAACTTGGGTTTTAGCAGCATAGCTCACAATCACCAGCAGCTTTGCTTATAACCTAAAGCTTACAGATCCTAGCGAATCGTAGGGTGCGATCGCAACTATTTAGTTATCAAAAAATTCCGATGCGATCGCCAAAGGCGGGGCGTAGCCCATCGCACTAGGCTGAAATTAATCACTATAAAACGCTTTTTTTGAGTTTACGAAGTTTATTTTTAACCTGTTCGAGGGTTGCTTGCAACTGACTTTTTTCTATCGGTGCGGGTATATTTGCCGCAGGTAACGCTGGATTTAGATGACGGTAATATTCCCAAATTTCCCAGTAGGGACAACCGGGTTGAATCCGAATCCCCGCCCAGTGCAAATATTGTAGCGGTTGATTGACTGTAGGATCAAAAAGAATATTGCCTTGCCCCTGAAAGTGGGAAGTTCCTGCCCAATTTCCCGGTGCTTTACCTTCTCTTTTAACTATATTAAAGCGGCGGCAAATCCGCTTCAGCAACATATAGTTGATAATTGGTTGGTCAGAAGTTTTTTCAGAAAAGTCAAAGTATTCTGGATGGGCTGCACACTCTGCAAAAATTTCATATAAATCTTTTTCCGAGACTAAGTTTTTCTTGGAACCCCAAAATCCACCGTTAAAAATATCTTTTACTTCTGCTTGAGTAAATACTTTATCTTCTAATACTTGGGAACTAAAAACATTTTTAATTCCACCTAAATGCTGATAATCACAACAAATAAAATCTGCTGTAGCTAGATAATTCAGATTATCAATAATTTTTTCAAAGACGACAATATCAGTATCAATATACAAAAACTCATCAAAAGGACCAAACCAACAAGCCTGCTTCCGAAATTGATTGGGACGAGCAAAAAACTTGCCCCCGAAAGTTTCATGCAACTTTCCTGCTAGACGTTCAATAAAATCTAAGTCTTCGTAAACTTGGACTCCATAATGTTGGTTAAGTGTTTCGGCTACCTGCTGATAGTTATCATCATAAGGAATTATGACAATTGGTGTATCTGCGTCATGCAATCTGATACTATTTAGGAGTGCGATCGCCTGATCTAAAACTTTGTCATTAGCAGTAATATAAATTCCGCGACTCATGTTATTTACCTCTAATTGTTAATCCTAAGTTTTTCAAAAGTCTTGTCACTAAATTGGGAGGCGCGTTATAAGCCTTCGCTTTAGTGGTAAACTTTGGTCGCTTATCTGGTTCGTGTAGATAGCGATAATGCAAAAACACATCTCGATAGGGAAAATCAATATTTTCCCCCTCACATACTTGTCTAAATAATTTAGAAGACAAACCAATATAGTGAATATAAGTTAATCGTTGACCTTGGTCATACAAAATATTTTCTTGTGTTTCAAAATGAGTAGAAGTCACGCAACAGCCTGTTCTTTTGTTCTCAGAAAGATGGTGAGCAAAGTTACAGCTAGAAATACCTGTTCGCATTACCATATAATTGAGAATAGTTTGATCAGGAGCCATATCATAGAGAATTTCGGCTTCTCCTTGGCGAAGTTTTGCTAATAATGATTCTTGCATTTGGGCATCAAATATCCCTTTTTTAGAAGCATAAAATCCCGAACAAAATATTTCTGTTTGCAGCTTTTCTGGTGTAAATATTTCTGTTAATTTTGCAGAAAATTGATTATATACATGAGATAAATCTGTATATTGAAAATCATATACTACCCAGTCATAATTATTTAACTGGTTAAAAATTTCTGTTAATGGACTCATTAATAAAGTATCAGCATCCATATAAACGAAACGGTCAAATGGACCATCAAAAGCCCCATAACGTCTATGAGTACCAATTCGATGATATTTATCATTACCTAATTTTAACCAATGTGCTTGGGCGGTAGGATGAGCATCCCAAATATTCCTAACAAACTCATCCCATTGCTGAATTGACTTTTGATGATCGTACAGTTGCACATTGGGGCGATGAGCAATTTCCGCAGTAATTTGTGTTGTATTATCATCATAAGGATAGATGCAAACGGGCATATTTTTCCCATAAATTGCCTCTATACTGTTGAGTAGAGCAACGACTTGATCATAAACTTGGTCGTTGGCAAGGGTACAAATACCATCCATATCAAAATTCTCAATTTATTCAGAAAATTTACCGACAAATTCTGATAACCAGTTAAGCAGATTTAACTTGTGTAAAATAATTTGTCTAGCTTCCGCGATCGCATCTTTAGCAGCATACCAAGCATCAGGTGTAGCAGTCACTTCTCGGATGTAAGCAATGCCCTTTTCATCTAGACTTGGCAACCTTAAAAAACTACCAGGAGGTAATAATTTATCAGCAGCACATCCACCATAGTAAATTGGCAAAGACCATGCTAACAAAGCATCCCAAAGTTTCTCACTCACATACCAACTGTTATCAGCATAATTTTCAATAGCGAGGTTGTAATAATAAGGAGCCATACCATGCCATTTGTTACCCAATTCACCCGATTTATTCGCCCATATCGGTAAATCGCGCCCATACAAATCAAATTTAATGTCGCTAGATTGTAAAGACTGTAAAAAGTTTAATCTTTGACGATGGTTAGCTGTGCGACTAATGCCAGAAGTAATCCAACTGCAAGGAGACATTTTCTCAGGTGGTGGCATTTCATCTAATTCCCGAAACGAGTTGCCATGATACCAAATAGCAGGCATATAATCAGGATGAGGCGCAAAGTCATCAGGACCGGAAACATAGCCGCAATACTTCTGAGCTTGCTGGTATACTCTCTGATGATTTTCTATAACTTCATCTAATGGTGGTTCCCGCAACAAATAAATTATCCTTTCCTTGCTGACTCCGCGTAGCAGAGAATCAATATCTAATTCAGTTTTTTGTTCTCTTTTGCGAATATTATCCCACCAAGATTTTGGCTGGGGAGGTTGGGGAAAGTCAAACTGATACATCACCAGGAAATCTGGTTTTGATGCTAGCGCCTGCATTTGTATATTACCCCACAGACCGAATTGATCAGGGGTTTGTTGCCACAGCCAATCTCCTTTTTTGTCAAGATTTCCATAGCTGCTAATCATCCCAATTGTTTTTATATTCATGAGTTAGTTTATCCCTTTGCCCCGTCTTTTGACTGTGTTAGCTGTGCTTGTTGCTTGGGTAATGCTTCTGGAATAGAGAAAAAATAGTTTTTTTGTCAATTAGTATTTTTCATAAGTTAAAGCTTTTTGGTTATGATCAAATATTTCTAAAGTATCGATTAAAGATTTAGCAGAATCATAAGATTTTACAAGTATTTTACTTTGTGCTGGCGGTATTTGTGTTGAGTTCCCATCTAAAAGCCGAAGTGAACTTAGTATGGCATTGAGATGGCTGCGAACTGGTTCGGCTATTTGAGTAAAGCTTTGATACATGGTAATGATATTTTTGTTTTCACCAGCAGATGATAGTAATTTTTCTTGCATTTGCAGGTCAATCATATCTGATAAAATATCAACAGTTGTTATGGTTTTTAAAGTTGATTTATAGGATTCGTCAATTAATTCCTGCTGTTCTTGGGGATTTGCTACCAGACCATCAACTAATAAGTTTAAGAACCCAATCATTGAGTTAAGCCGTGTCCGCAGTTCGTAAGACATCCGGATGAAGCTTTGACTGGTTTTGATGGATGTTTTCGGATGATCACTAAATTGCATTGAGTATAGACGAGAGTAGTAACCACCCATTTGTAAAAGTTGTTTATGAGTTCCTACCTCTACTACACGTCCTTGTTCTAAGACAGCAATTTGATCAGCTTTCTGCACTGTGGAAAGGCGGTGAGCAATTACCAAGGTTGTGCGATCGCGACTGAGATGATCAAGCGCATCCTGTACCAAACGTTCGGAAACCGTATCTAAAGCACTGGTGGCTTCATCTAAAATCAGAATTTCGGGGTTTTGTAGCAGTGCGCGAGCGATCGCTAATCTTTGTCTTTGTCCACCAGACAACATCACACCGCGATCGCCAATCAGAGTGTCAAATCCCTGGGGCAATTTGCTAATAAACTCATAGGCATTCGCCTGCTTTGCTGCTGTGATAATGTCATCTAAGGCGGCTTCAGATCGCCCATAAGCAATGTTATTGTGTACCGTGTCATTGAACAGGAAGGTATCCTGACTGACAATTCCCATCCTCTTTCGCATGGATATCAGATCAAAGTCGCGTATATCCCTACCGTCGATGGTAATACTGCCAGATAAGGGGTCATAAAATCTTGGTAAGAGGTCTGCTAAGGTTGATTTGCCAGCACCAGAACCACCTACTAAAGCTAAAGTAGTGCCAGAGGGTAAAAATAAGTCTACATCTTGAAGTACTTGCTTTTCATGACCAGGGTAGGCAAAGGTAAGAGATTTAAAATGTATTCCCTCCTGTAATTTTGTGTAGGGAATCTGGCCCTGATCCATAAAAGGCTTATTATTTCGATTTAAAAACTCACTTACTATGTCTACACTTGTAGAGGTATTGGCAAAGTTACTCCGAAGACCATTTAATTGAGAAATCAATGGCAATAATCGCAGCAGCACTAATAAATATGTCAATAGTACAGTTGAAAGAGTAGAAATCTGGTCGGAAAAAAACGTTCTGCTCAAAAATATAATCACCAGTAAGGCTGTAATTCCCATCACCTCACTAATTGGTGCGATCGCTTGGGAATTCACTTGCGACTGGAAATCGGCTGATTCGCGATCGCAGATAAGTTTTTTAATTCTTATATATTCTTTTTCTTCATTTCCGGTTGCTTTTACTAGTCGAATCCCATTCAGTGTTTCTAGCACAGCAATTGAATACGCTTTAGACATTTCACTGAGCTGCTTACCAAAGTATTTAGATCGGTAAATAGCAAACTGATTTATTAAAGTCACAAACGATAATAAAAATGTCGAAGCAATTGTTAATTGCCAAGAAATTGAAAGCAATATTACAACAAAAACTAAAATTGTAATTCCGAGAATAATTAACTTTATTATATTATCTATAGCACTAGCAGACCGATTAACTTCTCCACCAAGGCTGTTGATTAAATCACCAACTTTCATTTTGGTATAATAATCTATATCTACCTGTAATAATAATTTTAGTCCAGCTTCTCGTATATCCGATATCATCAATCGCGTGAAAAAACTCGATGACAAAACACTGGTATAAGCAGCTAAATTTTTTAAAATAATTGTCAACAAAATTGCCCCAGACATTACCCATACACGGTAATTTTCTGCTACATTATCAAATGGATTGATGATGATTTTAAGAATAGAGGGAGCATTCGTTAAATCTACTTCTTGCCCTACCATTTTTAAAATTACTGGCACAATCAGCGCTGTACTAACCCCATTAAATAAGGCTCCAGAAAATCCCAATAATATGGTTAGCACAATCCAACCTGGATATGGTTTGGCAAATCTTAGTAGTAATTTACTGGTAGACATCGGTTATTTTTATGATCATTTACCTATTATTAAGACAATCTATCAATTTATTTGATATTTGGCAATCACCAATATATAAACATCAATAGAAATGTCATCTTTTTCTAAATTTGGAAGAAGATTTAAATCCTAAATAAACCCAGTTATATTTTCCGTATTTACATATTTTTATGTTAATTTTATGGCATATTGAAAATTAGTCAAAACATTTACAACTGGGAAATTACCGACTTGAGGGTAGAAGCCATAGCCTCTATACTGTACTTTTCTACACATCTTTTCCTTGCTCTTTTGCCACGCTCATTTGCTAACTCCAAATTCTGAAATATCAATCGAATTTCCTCCACAATTTGTTCAGGACAACTAGCTTGAACTAAATAACCAGTTTCACCCAAAATTTCGGGAATATCTCCTACTCTCGTCGATAATACAGGTTTAGCCATTGCCATTCCATCTGACAGCTTCAGAGGAAACTGGGCGCGAGCAGTCAGAGTATCTCGCTGAGGAACAACTATAATATGAGCAGCAGCTAATACATGAGGCATAACGTCTATAGGACACTTTGGTAACTTAATAATCCAACGTCCCCACTTTTCAATCAGCTGCTCATCATAATTATCATAAGGACTACCACCCACAATTACTAGTCTTAAATCTGGCTGATTCAACTGTTCCAAAGCTATTAAAACATCTTCAACTCCCTTATGAGGTCTGGGTGCGCCAGGAAACATCAGAATTCTAAATTGAGAAAGACCATAATATTCTCTGCTCACTTCAGAATTATATTTATGGGGATCAAATATTGCCGTATCTTTGCCATTAGGCACATAAACACCGCCAAAACGCTGTTGGAGAAACTGAGTATCTATTGTGATTGCATCTGCACGAGGTACTAAATTTTCTATCCACTTGAGGTAAAGCGGATGATCGGGAAATCTCAATGCACCATTCTTTTTAAAGATATCTCTATATAATTGTTTCAGACTTGGACGATACTTCCATTCATCACCACCATACCAACTAAGTTCCCAGTCATCCATATCTAAAATTAAGGGACGACCACTAGTGAATTTTTTAATTAAAGATATGCCAAAACTTGTAGGTTTAGGTTTAACGGCATAAATAATATCTCCATCTATTTGCTTTAAAAGTTTTTGAGATGAAATCAAAAATTCAGGATAATTTTTACCTGGAATAGAAATAATAGAGATATGAGAAGGAGGAATTGCATAAAGTTCCTTACCGAATAAAAATCCGATAACTTCTACTTGATAATTAAGTTTTTCTAGCGCTTGTCCCAAGATAAATGCTCGGATAGCACCTCCCCCAGATAAATCACTTACAACTAAGGAAACTTTTGTTTTCATTATATTTTACTTATTTAATTTTATTGAGTCTTGCCGGTAAAATTAATCATTTTAGAAAATATAGATATGATTTTTTTTGAACGGGGACCACGATACTTTTCATACAGAATAAAATTCGGAATTACTAATCTGAATAGATAAATAAGTTTCAGCAATATAAGAGAATTAATTGGTATTTTATTATCTAATAAGTAGAACGGAGTTTTCAGCATTTTCAGCAATCTGTAAAAATTGTTGTGGTCTTTTTCTTTAATTGCTTCTTTGAGCAAATAATGAATCCCGATTTGGCATAAGGGTAACAAATTAACGTGCTTGCTAGATATATTTTCATAGAATCTTGTATAGCAATCTTTCATGTAAGACCAATTATTAGTTGTATTACTTTGATGTTTGGTATAGAATGTCCCCACTATGGGGGTATAAACAAAAGTTACATCTGCAAGGAGAAGGTCTAACATAAAATCCCTATCTTCAAGAGCTTTAAGATTTTCATTAAATCTTTTCTGATGAATAACGCTTTTATGCATCAGTAAATGAATAAAGGGAAATGGTGAATTAGCCAAAAAATCAGGAAGCAACAATCTGTTAATTGATTGTTCACGTGTCAAGTAAGAAACTATATGGACTTGCCGTTTAATAATATTTTGCTGCTCATCTAAGTATACTCTTTCGTAATCTCCATAGAATATGACTTCTTTCTCTGTTAAATTATTTACATGACTTAATTGAAATTTAGTTTTATTTTCATGAATCCAATCATCAGGGTCTAAGCACTCAATCCAATCTCCTTGTGCCTGATTAATACCAAAATTCCTAGCAGAAGACACTCCACCATTATCTTTGTAAAAATATTTAACTCGTGCATCTTTGCTGATTAAGCTATCCGCTACTTGACGAGTATTATCAGTGGAACCATCATCTATAATTAGACATTCTAAATCACTAAGTGTTTGATCTAAAATGCTTTGAACACATTTTTCAAGATAGATAGCTCGATTAAAACAGGGGACAATAAATGAAACGAATGGAGCCATGTGTTAATTATTCCTCTAACTGAAATCTATTAAAATATAATAATCAATCGTTGGTGAATTACATTCATCTTTATACTTGGACTAAAGTTTAATATCATGGATGATTTGACGAATAATATTTTTATCGCTAATTTCATCCTGAGAAAAAAAAGTTTAAATTTGATATTTAAAGAAAATTCATCAAATTTGCATATTTAGGATTGTCGTTATTTGTACAATCAAAAAATTTAACTTCCTATTTGCTTTTAGTCCGAAATAAATTTTCCTGATCAATCAAGATAATTTTGGATGAATTTTAGTAGTAGATAAGTGGAAGTACGGTTGTATATTATCATTATTTATGAACTATAAGAGCTATAATTAAAGAAATATCGATATTTTAGTAAATTTGTGCAAGTCGCTCAGGCACTTACTGGGGTTCTAAGATAGCTGAAACAGATGATCAGGGAGAAAGAAGGAATGCAGGTAATTCGTCTTGAAGCACTCTCAGATAATTACATATTCTTGCTGTACGATGAGCAACAAAATATTGCTGCTGTTGTCGATCCAGCAGAGGCTGAACCGGTATTGAAGCAACTGGCAGAACTCAAAGCCGAGTTGGTGGCCATTTTCAATACTCACCACCATAACGATCATGTGGGTGGAAACAAGGAGTTAATCCAACATTTCCCTAACTTGACGGTGTATGGGGGAGCCGAGGATCAAGGAAGAATTCCCGGACAACAGGTATTTTTGCAACAAGGCGATCGCGTCCAGTTTGGCGATCGCACTGCTGAAGTTTTCTTCATTCCTGGACACACCCGCGCTCATATTGCTTACTACTTCTTCCCCGTAAAATCTCGTGAAGCCGGAGAATTATTTTGTGGTGATACCCTGTTTGCTGGCGGTTGCGGTCGTTTATTTGAAGGCACACCCACCCAAATGGTAGAATCTTTGGGTAAACTACGCTCTCTCCCAGATCATACCCGTGTTTGGTGCGCCCACGAATACACTTTAAAAAATCTGCAATTTGCGCTGACTGTGGATACTGAGAATAAAGAATTACAAAGGCGCTACGAGGAAGTAAAGAACCACCGTAGTCGCCACGAAGCTACTGTTCCCTCATTATTGGGTGTGGAGAAGCTCACAAATCCCTTTTTACGTTGGGAACAACCCTCATTACAGTTAGCTGTCAAGAGTAGTGATCCAGTACAAACCTTTGCTCGTTTACGGGGAATGAAAGATAAATTTTAGTTAATTTGCTGCTTTTCCCCAGCTATTTTGACGCTGACGCAACTTCACCAAAACTTTAACTCGCCGCTTAAAGTCTTCAAATTCTTCAACACTCAGTGCAGTCTTTTCCCATGCTGGACGCTGGGTTAACTGTTCAGACCAATGATTGAGTTTGGGGTAATCGCTCAGAGGAATACCCAAATTTGGCAATATAGGTACCATAGTTCCAGCCACAATGTCTGCTAAAGATAACTGTTCACCACCAAAGAAATTGCGATAATCGCCTAAAGTTTCTGTAAAAAATTTGAGTATTTTATCGACGTGCTGTTTTGCTTCTGTAAATTTTGGTGAGTTTTGACTTTCGTAAATCAGTGAAATCATTTTGGGAAATAATTCATTAATAGCCACCATTTGTACCATTCGCACCCTTGCTAAAGCTTGAGGTTCAGTTGGTAACAAAGGAGGTGTGGGGTATTTACTTTCTAAATAGTCCAAAATTGCTAGAGATTCTAATACTGGAAATCCGTCATCAACTATGACTGGGATGTGATG
This sequence comes from Nodularia sp. (in: cyanobacteria), assembly GCA_035638855.1. Lineage (GTDB taxonomy): Bacteria > Cyanobacteriota > Cyanobacteriia > Cyanobacteriales > Nostocaceae > Nodularia. The sequence goes on from DASQZD010000043.1 coordinate 12,563, forward strand.
AAATGGGTTAATCTCCAAAAACTCTGGTTGAAACTGATCATCATCCAGCTTCAGCATTACAGACTCAAAGGGAATACCTTTTTCTAATAAAGCTAGCCATACACGATGAGCAATAGGTGAGAGATGATTGTAGTAGAATTGGAGCATAGAATTTTTCCACACAAATTAATAAAAAGACCGAATGGTTTGTACAGCCATAAAAAATTTACTCTATCTCTACAACAGAGTTTTCAAACAGCCAAATATCAGCGCTAAAGTTCCAATTAATGAGCCAATAGCACCTACCATATTGCCTGCATAGACAACCTGGTTTTGCTTAGGTTCCTCCAGTGTAAGACCGCGATAACCTACCCAAGCGCCATAAGGTAAAGCAACACAAAATTCATAGCCAGAAACGACAAATGACCAGACCAAAGCTGAGGTAAATATGAGGTCTAATTGCAAATTAGATAAAACCGCAGAAACAGCAATCATTGTAGTTCCACCCATTGACAAGCCTGAATGTGCCACACGCCATGCTCGGATAACATTTTCATCCTGTTTTTTGTTAATGGCTACACCATAAGGTATCCCCGCCAATAAACCCACTAGAATAACTATCGCACCATGTAGTGTTAATTGAATAGCCAATGAATTCATCGTAAAAATCCTCGAATCAATTTTATCTATCGCGGTACAAGCGCAAGGCAAAAGCTCCTGCTAGAGTCTCTCGAAAAAAATTAATTTCTGCTACCATTTTGGGCGGTAATTCCTGTAAGTTTTGACGCTTTATTGGATGCTGTGGGGGTTGTAAAACAGGCGCAGCGAGTGCGGCAAAAGTAATATCAGCAGCAGAAAAATTATTTCCCACTAAATAAGTGCGTCCATCGGCTAAAAGTTCGCTAATTTTGGCAAAAATTCTTTGGATTTCTTGATAAGCTTGTACAGAACTTTCTGGTGTTATGTCAAAGGTTTGCTGCACAACTTTTCGCATCACCGGAAAAACTACTGGAAATAATATCCGTTCCATAAAAGGAACACCCTGACACCAAATACGTTGTATTTCTTTGTAATTATTCATGAGATAAAAGTAACCCCAACGACGTGTAGCTGGTCCGAGATGCTGATTAAATAAATCTTCCAGTTTTTCTACTTCTCGACGCAAATTAATGTCGCTAGGATAAAGTTTGGCATTGCTAGGAGCAATTTTATCCAAATATCTGAGAATATCAGTTGAATCTGTGAAGGCATTTGTTGGAGTTATCAGAACTGGAGTAGATTTGCCCCCGACCCGAGTAGTTGCAAATCGATGAAATGGTGGCATATGCGGCTCTTCTACATAACTAATTTGCAGTTTTTTCAGCGCCCATCGTACCTTTTCACTATAATGACTGACAGGAATAGTAATCAGACGCAAGGGTTTTTCTTGAGATAATAGGGAGGTATTCATGGTTGATGTTAGGAAATTTCAATGATTTCATTAACTTGTTGATAATCTAAATATTGTTGCTGCAATTTTTCTGGAATAGGAATAGGCCGACCATTTTGTAAATTGACAAATGCACCCTTTTGTATTGCTACTGCTGCCAACTGATTGTTAGAAAAAATTTCAGCTTGAAGTGTCAACTTTAAACGTCCTAAATTATGCAGCCATAAACGTCCTTCTACTTTGTCACCAAGTTTGATCTGGCGTTTATACTCAATTTCAGTTCCAGCTAATATTGGCGCATATCCTTGTTCAATTAGTTGACCAAGTGGCAAGTATTCATCTAAGCACTTTAAGCGTAAATCTTCCAGCCATCTGATATAAACAATGTTGCTGACAATGCCTGCAAAATCAATATCATATGTCCTGACAGGTATTGTCAGTTTTACTTCTAATGGTCTGTTTGGGTTATGAGTTACTAGCATGATGTTGTGTGAGTTTTTAACTATTACAAACCGTTCGGTCGGTTATTTTATATGATGAGCCGATAATTTGGCAGATAGATTTAAAAGTGACTTTCTATATACTGATTTAAATGGTTAACTGCTCGCTGCATATAAATGGAATCTCCATAAAGTTTGCTCATCATAATCGCTCCCTCTAATGTTGCAGTGATGATGGTGGCGATTTCCTCAGCATTTACGTCAGAGCGAATTTCACCTTTAGCAATTCCGGTTTCAATAATGCGACGAATTAGATGCAGCCAAGAGTTCATCGCCTGTTGAGTGCGTTCCCTGAGTGCAGGATGAGCATCATCACTTTCAACAGCAGTATTCAGCAATGGACATCCTCCCTGGATGGGTGGGTTGTCGGCAAAATTACTGAATACCCCAATAATTGCTTGCAAACGGTCAATGGCATGACGCTTGTTTCGCAATGCAGCTCTATAATGCTTACTGACGCAGGCGATCGCATAGTCAAAAGCCTGTAGCGCTAACTCATCTTTACTTTGGAAGTGGTTGTAAATTCCTCCTTTTTGTAATCCTGTGACACGCATGATGTCAGAAATCGATGAGCCAGCATATCCCTGTTGGTTAAACAGTTCGGCTGCTTGTTGGAGAATTTTGGCTTTTGTTTCTTCGCCTTTAGACATAAAATATTTAACAGACCTATTGGCCTGATTAAACATAACATGATATATATTTGATAGTCAATTAATACTGGAGTTAGATATTTAGTGGTTTTTCTGTAGCATATATAATCTTTGATTAATTAACTGTTATGTGCATAGTGGCAACTAAAATAAATACTGATACTTCGTAGTTAATATCAGATATCCTGAACACAGTCATTGCACGTCATACTCCCTTGTATAACAGCTATAAATGGGGTTTTTATCCATTCCCCCTCTCTCTACATAGTTAATTTAAATAATCAAAACTTATATTTTGTCCCTAAATTTCATTGACTGGAGTTTAGTTGTACATTTTTTCGCGATCGCGATCAAATTCTTCTAATTTCTACACATTTTTTCCTCATGTGTATATAATGCAAGCAAGTGCTTACATTGGGTTGTGAAAATTGGCTTATTCTTGATTTATTTTGGGAAATCAACCACAGGCTGGAAAATAATTACTAGATTTTACAAATTTTAGATATAGTCACATCTTGCTCAAACAACCTGACATATCAGGTTTACCAACTGCCAATCTGTTTATAAGATGAGAAAATAAAGATGCTCAACTCTGAACACCCTGAATCTCAAGTTTCAGATGAAATTGAACAGCAAGAGCAAACATTTAAACCCAGTCAAAAGCGTCCATGGGCGTTAATTTTAGGCATCATCATCTTAATTGCCGGCGGTGGCTTTGGTTGGCGCTGGTGGCAAAATAGCTTGGCTGGTAATGCACCTCCAGGCGATAGAGCTGCGGCTGGTCAACCGATGGGAATTCCTGTGAAGTTAGCCACGGTAGAGACAGGAACGATACAAGACAGTTCAGTAATTGGTGGGTTTTTAGACGCTCCTGGGTCAGTAGCAATCAAGCCAGAGATTGACGGGCGGATCAATCAAATTTTATTTAAAGAAGGCGATCGCGTCCGACAAGGACAAGTTATAATTCGCCTGCAAAGTGCCGACACCCAAGCCCGCCTCCGACAAGCAAAAGCATCATTAGACCGTACCCAAGCCCGACTAGCCGAACTCAAAGCAGGTACACGTCCCGAAGAAATTGCCCAAGCCAAAGCCAGATTAACTCAAGCCCAAACTCGCCTCCAAAATGCCCAAGGTGGAGCGCGTCCCGAAGAAATAGCTCAGGCTGAAGCTCAAATTGAGGTCGCTAAATCTGATCTGGAATTGGCAAAGTCAAGAGGTCAGCGATACCAACAATTAAGAACAGACGGTGCAGTTTCCCAAGACCAACTAGAAGGATTTTTGGGAGAACAAAGAAGCGCTGAAGCTAGGCTGCAAGAAGCCCAAAAACGGCTCGACCAACTCCGCAAAAGCAGAAGCTCAGATATTAATGAACTAGCTGCGGCCGTAGAACTAGAAAAGCAAAATGTCAAACAACTAGAAAACGGTTCCCGCCCAGAAGAAATTGCCCAAGCCCGTTCTCAAGTGATGGAAGCAGCCGCCCAAGTCCAAGTAGTCGAAGTCCAACAGCAATACACAAACGTTGTTGCGCCTCTGACTGGTATTCTCGGTAATATCCCCGTAAAGGTAGGAGATTTTGTCAGTCAAGGAGACGAACTCACCACACTGAATAAAAATGACACTTTGGAATTGAATTTATCTGTACCTTTCAACGAAGCCGAAAGGTTGCGTGTGGGATTACCAGTAAAAGTCCTAGATGCTGAGGGCAAACCTGCCGTCACAGGTAAAGTGAGTTTTATCTCGCCCAACATCAGCGTTAATACGCAAAATATTTTAGCAAAAGCCACCTTTGCCAATGCCAGAAACCAAATACTCAATCGCCTGAGCGTCCAAGCCCAAGTCATCTGGGATGAACGTCCAGGAATCTTAATTCCCACCGAATCAATATCTCGCATGGGTGGACAGACTTTTGTGTTTGTAGCCCAAGCGCCCGCAGAATCGAAACCAGGAATGCCCAACCTCGTAGCTCAACAAAAATCCGTAAAATTGGGAGCCATTGAAGGAAACAATTATCAAGTTCTGGAAGGACTGAAAGCTGGGGACAAAATCGTTGTTGCTGGCATTCTCAATTTAACCAATGGTGCGCCAATCATGCCAGCACCCGAAGACATGGGGAATGGGAAACCCTAATACTAATTCGTAATTGCATAATTTTTAGACCGAGAATTTGAAATTTTAGATGTTAAATAAACAATCCTCAATCTAAAATCCCAAATTGGTTGACTAATTCCTAATTACCAATTTCCATTTACCCATTTCTCAAATCTATGTTTATTGATTTTTTTCTCAAGAGACCAGTTTTTGCTACGGTTTGTGCGTTGATTATCCTATTATTGGGATTGATTTGTATTCCGACACTGCCTGTCGCGCGTTTCCCAGATATTGCTCCTACTCAAATCAACGTCACCGCTAACTATAGTGGAGCTAGTGCTGAAGACGTAGAAAGCAGTGTGACAAACATCTTAGAAAGGCAAATCAACGGCATTCAAGGTATCCGCTACATTACTTCCAGTAGTAGTAATGATGGTTCTACTAATATTACAGCCACCTTCGATTCATCCCGAAATCCCGATATTGCGGCTGTGGATGTGCAGAACCGGGTTTCCGTCGCCCAACCACAACTGCCGGAATCGGTACAACGCACGGGTGTGAGGGTATCGAAGCAGGCTAATAATATACTCTTAGCAATTGGTCTCTTTGCTGAAAATGATGAATACGACAATATATTTTTAAGCAACTATGCTGACCTTTACTTAGGAGATGCCTTAAAAAGAGTCAAAGGTGTTGGTGATGTCAATATCTTTGGCGAACGTCGTTATGCAATGCGGCTATGGTTAGATCCGAATCGCCTTGCAGGGCGGGGGCTAACGACTGGGGATGTAGCCAACGCCCTATCGGCACAAAACTTGCAGGTCGGTGCGGGGAGAATTGGTCAAGAACCTGCTCCTGAAGGGCAAAGATATCAAATTGATGTCCGTGCTGTTAGTAGACTCACGGAACCATCGGAGTTTGCCGAAATTGTCCTGAGAACGAACGAAGATGGCACCTTAATCAAGTTTAAAGATGTCGGTAGAGCCGAACTGGGAGCCGAAAATTACAACTCATTTTTGCGATATCGTGCCAAAGATGCTGTAGGTGTGGGTATTTATCAGCTTCCTGGAAGTAATGCCCTCGATGTGGCGCGGGGAGTGAGGGAAGAAATGGCGCGACTGGCTCCCAATTTTCCGCCGGGATTGCGGTATGAGGTAGCCTTTGACACAACTCTTTTTGTCGAAGAGTCGATGTCAGAAGTGATCAAGACTCTAATTGAATCAGTCGTACTAGTTATGATTGTAATTTTCGTGTTCTTGCAGGACTGGCGAACTACTTTAATTCCCGGACTGACTGTTCCTTTCTCTCTGATTGGGACATTTATTTTTGCCAAAATTTTTGGCTTTTCCATTAATAGTTTGACTTTATTTGGTCTGACTTTAGCATCTGGGATGGTGGTAGACGATGCGATCGTTGTAGTTGAACAGATCAGCCGTTTTATCCAGGATAAAGGCATGAGTCCTCGCCGGGCGGTCAGTGAGTCAATGGCGGAACTGTTTGGTGCAGTAATTGCCACTTCCTTGGTGCTGATGGCGGTATTTATCCCCGTGGCGTTTTTTCCCGGTACTACAGGCACACTTTATCGGCAATTTGCTCTGACTATTGCTTTCTCTATTGTAATTTCTACTTTTCTGGCTTTGACCCTGACACCTTCTTTGTGTGCCTTACTGCTACGTCCAGGACAGAAAGCTACAGGCTGGCTGGGTTGGGGTTTTGACCGCATTAATCAGTGGCTCGACTCAACACAACGCAGCTATCAGCGATCGCTCAATTTCCTAGTCCGCTTCAAAAACATTATTATCGGACTATTCATCGTCTCCTTGGGAATGACAGCTTGGCTATATACCACAGTACCTACAGCCTTTCTCCCAGAAGAAGACGAAGGCTATTTCATTACGCTGCTTCAAGGGCCACAAGGAGTTTCCCTGCAATATACCAGTGATGTCATTGCCCAGGTAGAAAAAGAAATCCTCCAAATTCCTGAAGTCGTCGGAACCTTCGCCATTGGCGGCTTTAGTTTCAGTGGTAATACTGCCAATACAGGTATTATCTTTACCACCTTAAAACCTTGGAAAGAACGCTCACGACCAGACCAAACAGTACAGGCGATTATCGGTAACTTACGCGGAAAATTATTCGCCATCCCAGAAGCCAGAATCTTCCCCGTAAATCCACCAGCCATTCAAGGATTAGGTAACTTTGGCGGTTTCAATTTCCAACTCCAAGACCAAAGAGGTAGTGGTGACTTAGGAAGTTTAGTGCAATCAATGGGTCAAATGCTGGGTCGCGCCAACCAAACACCAGGATTACAAGCTGTATTTAGCACTTTTGCCGCAGAAACACCACAATTGCTCGTAGAAGTAGACCGCAACCGAGCCAACGCACTACAAGTTTCCATAGAAGATATCTTCCGGACTCTGCAAACTGCTTTGGGTTCTCAATATGTCAATGATTTCAACCTCCAGCAGCGTAATTATCGAGTTTATATCCAAGCAGACCAACAGTTTCGCTCCAACCCCAAAGATATAGATCAACTATCTGTGCGTTCTCAAACCAATCAAATGATTCCTTTGAGAAACTTAATTACAACTACTTCTGTTGTGGGGGCGCAAACGATTAATCACTATAATCTATTTCGCTCCATTGAAATCAATGGTTCTCCTGCTCCCGGTTCTAGTTCTGGAAACGCTATTCAGGCAATGGAAACCTTAGCTAAAGAAGTTTTACCACCGGGTTTTGGTTATGAGTGGTCAGGAACGGTATTAGAAGAAATAGATTCTGGGGGTTTAGCGCCCATTATCTTTGGTTTAGGAATTGTCTTCGTCTTTTTAGTGCTAGCGGCTCAGTATGAAAACTATATAGACCCCTTAATTATCCTGTTATCAGTACCTTTAGCAATTTTTGGCGCACTTTTAGCTCAATCAATGCGAGGTTTTTCTAACGATGTCTACTGTCAAATTGGTTTAGTAATGTTGATTGGTTTGGCTAGTAAGAACGCCATCTTAATTGTAGAATTTGCTAACCAACTGCGGGATCAAGGGCTTTCCATTACTAAAGCCGCCGTTGAAGCTTCACAAGAACGTTTACGCCCGATTTTGATGACGGCATTTTCTACACTTCTAGGTATTTTCCCCTTAACTATTGCGACAGGTGCGGGTGCGGGAAGTCGCCAGTCTTTGGGAACAACAGTCTTTGGCGGGATGTTAATCGCCACCTTTTTGAGTTTGTTTGTAGTGCCAATTTTGTATATTGTAATTAAAATGACTACAGAAAGCTTATTCAAACCAAATCGCCATCAAATGCAACTAGATGAGGAATAATTATATATTCGTCAAAACATGATGAATAAAACCCTAAGCGCAAGCGAAGAGGGAAGAGGTGTTTTCCTAAAAATCTAACTCTCTCCTTCTCTGCGCCTCTGCGCCTCTGCGTGCAATCAATTCATATCGACTTTCGGCGAAAAACCAATGGAAATATTTCAAGTCATCAAAGAAACAATCACTAAACCACCAATTCCCCATGAACCATACAAGCAATCATTGAAAGCTTGGGCGATGTATTGCTTGCGGGACAAAGGATTTAAAGTAGTTTATGCTCAAAATGCCGACTTTGCTATTGAACCCAAGGGACAGGAAAAGGTATATTTTAAAGTTACCAATAATGCAGAAGATGTAGATAATTCTTCTAACTGGATAGTTTGGGATAGTGCAAATAAAAGCGTTAGCCTGATTCGACTTGAATAAAAGTTCGTAGTGTAAAGCCCTGACGGGTATGGCTGCGCTTACCGAGTAGCGTCTCGAAGAGAGGACTTTAGTCCTGTCCATCCACTAGACTTGCTTTTCAAATATCATTAGGTGTTGCTGGGGTAATAAATTTTTGGTTTCTCGCCAAACTAAACCCACGGCTTGCATTTCTTTACGGACTTGCTTTTGAGTCATTTTGTGCAAACGTTTAATCATAATCAAGGGCTGAAAAACAGCACCAAAAAAGCTAACAATTACTCACTTTTACTAACTTTCTTTGACAAGCTACGAATTAACTCACGCAGTACATCAGTTTTAGTTCTTGAAGTCTGCTGACAATAGGCTTCAAGTAAATCCATTTCACGACCCGGAATCCTTATATTCAGTTGCTTTTCGTCTTCCACTTTGTAGCATATTGCTATACAATACTTATATGCTACTAGGATTTAAGACACAACTCAAGTTAAACAGTAAACAACGTACTCTGTTAGCACAGCACGCAGGTACAGCAAGACACGCATGGAATCAAAGTTTGGCATTGTGCAAAGAAGTAATGAACCACAACCGAACAAATTCTGAAGATAAAATTAAATTTCCAACGGCGATAGACTTGCATAAGTGGTTGGTAGCGTCCATAAAGCCGACATTCCCTTGGTATTACGAAGTGAGCAAATGCGCTCCGCAGTATGCTTTAAGGGCTTTAGCTGATGCATTCAAGTGTTTTTTTAAAAAGACAAAAGGTTTCCCAAAATTCAAGAAGAAAGGACGCAACGATAGCTTTACATTAGATGGTTCAATTCACCTCGCTCATCGCAAAGCGAAAGTCCCTGTAATTGGGTGGCTAAAAACTTATGAGCGATTACCACAAGGGATAAAACCCAAGTCAGTTACAATTAGTCGCCAAGCCGATAGGTGGTTTATCTCATTCAAAATTGAGGTAGAAATTACTAACACTTCCAAGCCTGTAGACTTCGTTGGTGTGGATTTAGGAATTACCCATCTAGCTACATTATCTACTGGAGAAGTGTTTGATGGCGCTAGGAGCTATAAATTGTCTGAATCAAAACTAGCACGTATGCAGTGGCTAAACCGTCATAAACAAATTGGTTCTGCCAATCATAAAAAAGCTAGTTTAAAAGTCGCAAGACTTCACCGAAAAATAGGCAACGTTCGTAAAGACACGTTACACAAAATTACAACCCACATCAGCAAAAACCACGCTGTAATCGGGATTGAGGATCTTAACGTGTCCGGCATGATCGCTAACAGGAAACTTTCAGCATCGATCGCTGACATGGGTTTTTATGAGTTTCGCAGACAGTTGGAATATAAGACCGAACTGTATGGGAGCAGGTTGATAATCGTGGATAGATTTTATCCTAGTAGTAAAACTTGTTCTTGTTGTGGAATTAAAAAAGAATCTCTATCACTCTCAGAACGCATATTTAATTGCGAACATTGCGGCTTTGAGTGTGACAGAGATTTGAATGCGAGCTTGAATTTGGAGAAGGCGGCCAGATCGGTCGTGTCAGCTTGTGGACTGGATAGTGCCGACACTTCCAGGTTGAAGCAAGAAGATGTTAGCAATTGTTAGCATTTTTGGATCGGATTTTCGCCCCGGTATTCCACCAGCACAACTTTACCTCCTGGTTTCAGAGCTTTGACAATTGCTGTCATCACTTCTTGGGGATATTCTAACTCGTGATAAGCATCCACCATTAGCGCTAAATCGACACTTGGAGATGGGAGGTTGGGGTTGGTGAGAGTTGCTAAAATTGGTTCAACGTTGGTAATATGTTTCTCTTGTTTGAAAAAGTTAATAATCTCTAGCATTTCTGGTTGAATATCTACAGCTAAAACCTTTCCCTCTGTTAATAGCGGTGCAATGCGAAAGCTGAGATATCCTGTACCTGCGCCAATATCCGCCACTACATCATCGGGTTGTAAATTCAGTGCGCGCACTATTTTACTAGGCTGTTCTTCTACCTCGCGTCTGGGTCTTTCTAACCAACCTGCGCCTGTGTGTCCCATGACTTGGGCAATTTCGCGCCCCATGTAGAATTTTCCTATACCATCTGAACTGGGATTCGCGCGCTGTTCATAAATATTATCGGAGAGAGTAGCGGCGTTTGCTGTGGTGATGGGGGTAAATAGCAAGTTTAACAGTAATAGCAGAATTGTGATAAATTTTAAAAAATTTAACTCAGAATCTTTCCTAATCTTCTAAATCCAAAATTATCTGTGTTCATCTGTGTTCATCTGTGGTCAATAAATTCTTCATTGATCAACGCAAAGGGACGCGGAGGTTTTAAATTACAAATGGTGGAATTTGAGGTGTGTGCCATTCTTCGCCTACACGGTCAGCTACTAAGGGTGTGACAATGAATTTCGGTGGAGTACCAGCTTGAACGTCAATTCGTACACAAGAATAAGGTAGATGCTTGTGGGGTTTTTTTTCGTTGCGACCGACAAATAGTAAGGACTCGGCAACTTTGCGCTGGGGATGTCCAGGAATTTCTGTAAAGGTTTCTATCAATTCGTTGCCTTCTCGACGTTGACGGCGGGGATAATGACCACTGCCACCAGAGATGATACAGTTAATATGAGAATCGGCATATCCTGTGTCACCTGTGCGAATATGCTCTAAACAGTGGGCGTGTCCGTTGAGAATTAAATCGACTATGGAACGACCTTTCATCTGGGAACCAAGGGTTTTGGCTACCTGTTCAAATACCCAGCGTAGGCGATGACGAACTGCTAAAGTTTGTGCTTGATTCCATTTTGTTGCTTCTGTGACGTAGGGCGGATGGTGAAAGAAGATAATTCTTCCCCGCACTTCTGAAGTGTGCCAAGATTCTATAAGTCGGTTTTTTAACCAATTCAGTTGTTCAAAATCAATAATATCTGTGGCGTTGGATGCTAGTTGTTTTTCAATGTCAATTTTAACTTCGTTGATTTGCTCTAACTGGGCATTGAGATAATCGAGTTGTTCGGCTTCGGTGGGTTTTTCGGGGTTGAGTTGGTCGCAGGTTGCCAAAATCTGCTTTTCTTCTTGGTCTATGACTTGGCGACGCTGCTGCAATTCCCGGCGATTCATTTCCCCTTCTGGGGTTTGTGGTAAGGGGGATGGTCTATTAAAGGTGTTGGAATCTAGGGCGAAAAAGTCGATACCACCATAACGAAAGGTGTAATAGCGGTTGGGTAAACGAGTGAATTTTTCAGGTTGATAACGCAAACACCGCCCCGCGTCAATTATAGCAGTGTAATGTTGATCTAAATGACTTTGTAATTTTTTTGGGGATGCGATCGCTGCTGTGTAATCAAGAAATGCTCTGGCATAAGCATCACCTTTATTTGATCCATGCCAACCAATTTCGATGTCTTTGTAGCCGAGGAAACGACGCAACCGCCGCGTGCTTCCTGTAAATAACCGATACATCAATGGCACATCATAGTAATCGTGATTACCCAGCACTGGCAAAAATGGCAGATTAAACACCATGCGGTCATAAGCAATATTTTCGGGGTTGTCTCCACCTACGAGATATTCCCGATAAGGTTGAATAAAGTTTTTTTCATAATACTCATGGGAACCCACCGCATAAATTACATCGCCGGTATGTAAAACAAAACGGCAATCATCTTTGTGGGGAAGCATTAATTCTGCAACTTTGCGTTGGGGATGATAACCGTAAAGAGATTTTGTACCAGTATCACCAATTACCATAAAAGAAAACTCAGGATTATCCTCTTTACCATCATCAATCACCATGCTGGTTTGGTCGATTCCCTGAGAGACTATCTGGGGATGAAGCCACCGCACTCTTTGCTTCATTTTGTGGATTTTCTCGGAAATTGATGGTTCAGAAATTAATTTCATCTGTAATTTTCCTGAATTTTAAGTTTTTTTAAACGGCGAGGTTGGATTTAGCGGATAGCTTGCGCGGATTTGGCAGTTTGCGTAACAATAAGAGTTAAGATGCCTTAATTTATCTTAACAATGGCGCTCACACAGCTACATCAAAATTTTCCCCTTGCACAAACACCGCCAGATCATCGGGGATATGATTATGATTTGGTAATTGTCGGCGGTGGAATTATTGGTTTAACTTTAGCTTCGGCTTTGAAGGATTCCGGCTTAACTGTTCTGCTGATTGAGGCTAGAGTTGAATCAGCCGCAGTTGCTAAAGGACAAGCCTATGCAATTCATATGCTTTCTGCTCTCATTTACCAGGGAATTGGAATTTGGGAGGAAATATCGCCTCAAATCGCTAAATATTGCCAAGTTCGCCTTTCGGATGCCGATTATCCTGATGTGGTTGAATTTGCTACAGATGATCTAGGTACGTCAGAGTTGGGTTATGTGGCGGAACACCAAGCGCTATTACAGCCTTTGCAGGAGTTTGTCAAAAGTTGTTTGAATGTGACTTATCTCTGTCCGGCTGAGGTGGTAAAAACAGAATATCAGCAGGATATTGTGGCTATAGAGATTAAAATTGCTGATACAATTCAGACAGTCCGCAGTAAGTTAGTTGTAGCTGCTGATGGTTCGCGATCGCGTATCCGGGAAGCTGCGGGAATTAAAACGAACGGCTGGAAGTATTGGCAATCTTGTATTGTAGCATTTGTTAAGCCAGAAAAGCATCACAATAATACTGCTTACGAAAGATTTTGGACGAGCGGACCCTTTGCGATTTTACCTCTGCCGGGAAACCGTTGCCGCATTGTTTGGACAGCCCCCCACGCAGAAGCAAAAGCCTTATGTGCTTTAGATGACGAGGAATTTTTGGCAGAACTCAGCCGCCGCTATGGTGATCAGATGGGTAAGTTAGAATTGCTAGGCGATCGCTTTATTTTTCCAGTGCAACTCATGCAAAGCGATCGCTACGTTCTTCCCAGATTAGCCTTAATTGGTGATGCCGCCCACAATTGTCATCCCGTCGGCGGACAAGGTTTAAACTTGGGGATTCGCGATGCAGCCGCTTTGGCTCAAGTGTTACAAACAGCACATGAGGCAGGTGAAGATATTGGTAATGTAAAAATCCTCAAACGCTATGAACGCTGGCGGAAGCTAGAAAACCTGACAATATTAGGTTTCACCGATTTATTAGATCGGATGTTTTCTAATAACTTTTTACCACTGGTAATACTTCGTCGCCTCGGTTTGGGGATGATGCGGCGCATACCTGTGTTAAAAGTGTTTGCGCTCAAATTGATGATTGGTTTGAAAGGACGTACTCCAGAATTAGCTAGACGATGAGGGAATGGGGATTGGGGATTGGGGACTGGTATAGGATGCGCCGGATTTTCTTCCTTCTTTCCATTTTTCCTTCTTTCATTCTTTGTGTCCTTCTCCCAAAGGGAGACGCTACGCGAATGCGGTTTCTCCTAAAATTTGGCGCATCTTCATAAAAAATTGGTATAAAATATATCAGAATATAATTACCCAACGCCACCAAAATATTCAAAATGCTGGGGCTGCGTGCAATGTATGGGACTTTCAGCTAAAATAGCTAAAAACTTTCATATTATTTACTGAAGATAGATGTGAGAGGGTCAAGGGTGTGCAGTAGAATTCATTACTGGCGACAGTTTTTATTTTCCAAGCAATTTACAATTAAAACGGAAAAAGTGATTACACCCACCCCCAAGAATACTAGAATATCAAGAAATTTAGCGGAACTTCTCAGCGAATATTCATGCTGAAGAAACTACAAAAAAAACACATTTCTCTCATTGCTTTTGCGGCACTGTTTGCCTTTTCAGCAGGCGCAATGGTATCAGCACCTGAGATCGGAAAATTCTTAGGACAAAGGTTAAACCTGGCGAAAAATCAGTTTGAGCAAATTTCTCCAGCTAATCAAGCCCAGTCAACCGTATTTCCACTAGAATCACTGTCTCGAACAGAACGAGCGGAAAAACTAGAAGCGATCGCCAATGGTTCCAGTTCACCAGACAGGGAACGCGCCCGTTATTTATTAGCCAGTGATTTAATTGAAACCAAGGATGGGGAAAAGGCTTTAACTCTTCTCCAAGGACTAGAAAAAAGCTATCCCAGTCTTGGTCCCTATATTTTACTGAAACAGGCACAGGCACAAGACATACTGGGTGAGAGTGGTAAGGCTTCGGATCTGAGGCAAAGAGTGCTGAGAGATTATCCTGAAGCAGCCGGAACAGCCAAAGCTCTGTATATGATCGCATTACCGGAGAATCATGATACAGCGATCGCTCAATTTCCTTCTCATCCCCTCACCTGGGAAATTATTTATAAGCGTTTACAAGAAAATCCCAATCAGCCAAAGTTGCGGTTGATTTTGGCAAAATACGCCTATAATCAAGCCGGAATCGTCGGCGTTTTAGATCAGCTAGTCAAACAGCCGAATCTCCAAGCCGAAGAATGGGAAATTGTCGGCACAGCCTACTGGGAAAATAATCAATTTGCTAAAGCGGGTGATGCCTATATTAAAGCACCCCCAACAGCCCGTAACCTTTACCGCGCCGCGAGAGGAATACAGATAGGAGGTAAAGAAGGGGAAAAGGCGATCGCCACTTACAATCAAGTAATACAACAATTTCCCGAAGCTAGCGAAACGGGACTGGCTTTGTTACGTTTGGCAGAATTGGCTAGAACCCGTAAAGATGCTTTACCCTATTTTGACCGAATAATTGCGAATTTTCCGGAACAAGCTAGTACAGCCGTCGTTGAAAAAGCTAAAATTTACCAAGGACTCAACGATCAAAAATCGGCTCAACAAACTTGGGAATTACTCTTAGGCAAATACGCCAGTTCTGATCAAGCCGCAGAGTATCGCTGGAACAAAGCCAACGAACAAGCCAAAGCGAAAAATTACGCAGGGGCTTGGCAATGGGCGCAACCAATTGCTACCAATAATCCTAATAGTATTTTAGCTCCCAGAGCAGGCTTTTGGGTCGGAAAATGGGCGCTGACATTAGGAAAGCAACAAGAAGCCAAAGCCGCTTACGAGTATGTACTGAGTCAGTTTCCTTACTCTTACTATGCTTGGCGATCAGCTGCTAACCTGGGGCTAAATGTGGGCAACTTTGACAACGTGCGCCAATTGCAACCAGAAGTAGTTCCACACCAGCGTCCCGTACCTCCCGCAGGTTCAGAAACTTTCAAAGAACTGTATTTGTTAGGTGAAGACAATGATGCTTGGTTGCAATGGGAAACAGAATTTCTGAATAAACTCCAACCGACGGTAGCAGAACAATTTACCGAAGGATTAATGCGGCTAGCTAAGGGAAACAATCTCTCAGCCATTAGCCTCATTTCTCGATTGGAAGACCGGGAAACACCAGAGGAACAAGCCGAGTATCAGGCTTTGAGCAAAGAGGTAAAATACTGGCAAGCCCGTTATCCTTTTCCCTATCGCCAGGAAATCAAAAAATGGTCTACTGAACGGCAGTTAAATCCTTTGCTAGTTACCGCCTTGATGCGTCAAGAGTCAATGTTTGAGTCAAAAATTAAGTCGGTGGTCGGTGCGACTGGTTTAATGCAGGTAATGCCCAGTACAGGAGCATGGATTGCGCCGCAAATTAATTTGGATAGCAAAACAATTAATTTAGAAGATCCCAACGAAAATATTAATCTGGGGACATGGTATTTAGACTTTACTCATCGGCAGTATAACAATAACTCCATGTTAGCGATCGCCAGTTATAATGCCGGTCCCGGCAACGTCTCCAAATGGGTGCGAACTATTAGTAAAATCGATCCAGACGATTTTGTGGAAGAAATTCCTTTTGATGAAACGAAAAATTACGTGCGACAAGTATTTGGTAACTACTGGAATTATCTGCGACTTTACAATCCAGAGATTTCGGCTCAAGTAGCAAAATACTCAGATACACATCCAAAATTGCCCCAGAGGTGATTAGAAAAACGAACCACAGAGGACACGGAGTTATGAGAGTTTGAGAGATTTTTGCCTAAGTTTTCAGAATGTCTGAAAAAAAGTCCAAAAATCTTCATGCGACTAAAAATATAGTTTGGTCGCTGCTTCCCCGGATACAATAGTTAACAAATGTTGCCTATTGAGCTGACTCATGACACCATCACAAGAAGTAACTACTCCTGATCTCGACCAAGAGGAATACGGCAACTCAGTAATTGATCCTCTCAATGAGTTACCAGATGAAGTCGAAATGTCCCTATTCGACCACCTAGAAGAGTTACGACAACGGATTTTCTATTCTCTAATTGCTGTCGCAGTTGGTGTTATTGGCTGTTTCATCGCCGTCAAGCCCATTGTCAAGTTACTGGAAGTTCCAGCCCAGGGAGTCAAATTTCTCCAACTTGCGCCCGGAGAATATTTCTTTGTCTCCATCAAAGTTGCAGGTTACAGTGGCTTGGTGCTTTCTAGTCCCTTCATTCTGTACCAAATTATCCAGTTCCTGCTTCCAGGACTAACACGCCGGGAACGGCGTTTACTAGGACCAGTCGTTTTAGGTTCCAGTGTGCTGTTTGGAGCAGGTTTAGTATTTGCCTACTTGCTGCTTATCCCCGCCGCTTTGAATTTCTTCATTAGCTACGGTGAAGATGTAGTAGACCAACTTTGGTCCATTGACAAATACTTTGAATTTGTGCTGCTACTGTTATTTAGCACTGGTTTAGCATTTCAAATTCCGATTATCCAAGTATTACTAGGTTATTTGGGAATTGTTTCCTCTAAAATGATGATTTCTGGCTGGCGTTTTGTAATTATGGGAGCAGTAATTCTTGGTGCTGTCCTCACCCCTTCCACTGACCCCCTCACCCAAAGTCTGTTAGCAGGCGCAGTATTAGGACTGTACTTTGGTGGTATTGGTCTAGTGAAACTCACAGGTAAATGACACAAATTAATTACAATGACTTTGAGCAAGTAGAAATTCGTGTTGGCAGAATAATCGAAGTTAAAGATTTTCCCCAAGCACGAAAACCAGCTTACAAACTGTGGATAGACCTTGGTGAATTGGGCGTTAAAAAATCTAGCGCCCAAATTACTAAACTTTATAATTCCGAAGATTTAAAAAACAGATTAATCTTAGCAGTTACGAACTTCCCACCTCGTCAGATAGCTGATTTCATGTCAGAAGTTTTAGTCTTAGGCGTAGTTGGTGAAAATGGCCAAGTTGTGTTAATTCAACCAGATAGAGATGTGCCATTAGGTAAAAGAATTTCATAAAAGAACCTCACCCCCAGCCCCTCTCCTTACTAAGGAGAGGGGAAAATTTGACGCAACTTCTGAAGCTGGGTAAACTAAACTTCCACTTAATCAATTAATCCTGACCCAAAATATCTCTCAAACTCGCATTTCTCCGTGACCTCTGCGCCTCTGCGGTTCGTTCCTCCATATTCAAAAAAATCAGCCATCAGCAGTTTTTTCCGTTATTAACTTCTGACCAATCTTCGGTTCCATCCCTGCAAACAACCGCTCAATATTAGTCCTGTGGCGTAAAATCACATATAATCCCCCAGCAACACCAAACAGGATATAAGGTAGCGGTTGCTGTAGAATTACCATCAAAATAGGAACAGCGATCGCACCGCTAATCGAACTCAATGATACAATCCTAGAGATAGCGATAAACACAGAAAAAACTCCTGCTGTAGCCAATCCCACTTGCCAATTCATCGCCAATAAAATTCCTAAACTGGTAGCCACAGACTTCCCACCCGAAAAGCCCAAAAAAATTGATTTACTGTGTCCCAAAATAGCCAATAAGCCAGATAAAGTAATTATCCAGGGTTGCCAAATTGGGATATCTACCGTTAAGGGGATAAAATTTTGAGTAGAAGCAAAAGAGAATAACCAATAGGCAAGTGCGATCGCTAAAACACCCTTCAAGCAATCAATTACTAAAACCAACACTCCCGGACCTTTACCCAAAGTCCTTAATACATTAGTTGCGCCCGTTGAACCCGAACCAACCTCCCGAATATCAATACCCTTCAACAACTTCCCCGCAATGTAGCCAGTGGGAAAAGAACCCAGCAGATAAGCTACAACCAAAGCCACACCACACAAACTGAGCCAAATCGCCATAATTAAATCAGTTAATAGTGAACATTGAAAAATTAAAAATCATCATTGTAACTTTTCATAGCTTTAGGATCAGGAGCAAAAGCCAACCACAAAGGAAATTGCAGCATTGCTAAACTAATTTGCTCGAAGGAATCATCAATGATAATTAAAGGTAATTGATTACTTTTCACCAATCGGTCAGCTTTTTGAGCCAAAGCTTCAGGCGTTTCAAACAAAGCCACACCTCTATCCGGGCCAAAATCAGGGCGAGCAATTCCTAAGCAGTCCTGCAAACCGCGCCGCCATTCACCCAAACGTTCTGGTGTATTAGCTAAAACCAGAGTGCGGATGCGATCGCCATATAACTTGTGTAATATCGAAGCCACAGCCGAAGCAATGAGAATATTCTGCAAGCGGCTACCCATACTCCGCAAAGCACCTCGTCCACCTTGGTTGAAGAACCAATCAGATACTCGTTCGGCGTGGACAGGTTCAAAAGTGCGGCGTAGTTGCCAAGGCGCTCCATAATAATCTGGTTTGCTGCGATATTGGTCAATCAGACGGCGAATTTTACTTGTAGTATCTTGAAACTGTTTTTGGGCAAATTGCGGTGTTCCCGGCTGTTCTTGGGGTGCTTTCACCTCTTGTACAACAGGTTTGGCTCGTTCTACCACCTGTGGTGGTGTCAGTTGCAATTGCTCTGCTGACATAGCCAAATCCTGTAAACTACCAGTGAGATAGTCTTTAAAGCCCTGCACCCGAATAGCTAAATCTTGGGATGTTCCCGCAAAAGTAGTTCGCATTTCATTCCGAATGCGTTCTTGGCGGCGTTCTAGCTGTTCTACAGAAATTTGCAGTGCTTGTTTACGTTGTTCTAGCTGCACCAGCGACTCTTGTACAAGTCGTCCCAGAGAAGTTTGAGTTTCACTTAATTGTTCCTGAAGCGTTTTGTAAGATACTTCTAAACTGGCTATTTCCGCCTTCAACACTGCTTCTGTGCATTGTAACTCTGCAACTCTTGTCTCAGCCTCGGCGTATAGTGAATTATCTTGGGACTCTGATTTTACGTCTGACTCAATTACAGGATTTTCTGCGTCTAACTCAACAGGTGAATCTTTTGTGGACTCAATTACAGAATCCACCACTGCTGTATTAGAAAGAATTGGCTCAATATCAGGTGATGAAGTTGGCGCTTCTGCTTCTGGGACTGACTCTGGAGATAAATTTTCCGGCTTTTCTGGCTTTGGGTTTTCTGCTTCTATTTGTTCCAACCACTCATCAATCTGTTCTGGAGTTTGAGATTCCTCTGGGTTCATAAACAATAATGCAATTCCTATGATGCAAATAAATAACTTTCACAAAATATAGTCTAAATTCAAAACCATTCAGCATGGTCTACGCTCACAGAACTTAAAACCACACTCAGATCCGTGGACAACGTTCTTCTAGGCAAGATTTCAGGGTTTTAGGGTCAAACAAAATCGGTAAAAAGTGAATGCTGTTAACTTCCTTAAAATAAAACAGGATGGGAATAGGATTCCAAAATATCCGCCAGTTTTGCCATTCCTGGTAGGGAAAGCGCCGCAGTAATTTTTCGCCTCGATAGATATCTAAATCTGTAGCAGTGAACTGTAACCGTATTGTCAGAGTTTGAATTAAAAGAAATAAACCCAACAATGCGATTACTACTCCTACCCAAAGCTGCACTACCACGAGTGGAATAGCAGCAGTTAGCAAGACGATAGGGATGCTGTAGCTAGGCTGGAGTTCCACAGTTGAGGTGGAATTAGGCGCGAATGAACTTGTCACAGTTTCCAATCCTGTTTTATTAGTGGACATCTATCTATTTTAAGAGTTAAGGGTTCTGAGTAAAAAACTCCCCACTCCCTACTCGCTACTCGCTACTCCCCAGTTTTAAAACCCTTGCAACAATGCACCACCGCTTCCCTGAAACATTAACCATGAAAGAAAGAAGTTGCTGGTAAATATAATCAGCAAGGAAGTAACAACAGCCGTTGTGGTTGATTGTCCCACGCCTTTAGCTCCTCCCTTCGTAGTTAAACCCCAACTGCAACCAATTACGGCGATTAGCAAGCCAAAGCAGCACGCTTTAATTAAAGCGCTGATAATGTCCCAAATGCCGACAAGGTTACGAGCTGAGTCTAGAAATACGGTATCGGCAATACCATATATATTCGTCGCAATAACTAATCCTCCTAAAATCCCTGTGATTAAAGACAGAAGGGTTAAAATCGGCAGCATTAAGCAGCAAGCAAGCACGCGAGGGATAACGAGGTAATCAATGGGATCAGTTTTTAAGATAAATAAAGCATCGATTTGCTCAGTTACCCGCATAGTACCTATTTCGGCTGCAAAGGCAGAACCAACTCTTCCCGCCAAAACCACTGCGGTTAGCACGGGTGACAGTTCTCGTGTCAATGCTACCGCCAGTACTCCGCCCACGAGATTAGTAGCCCCAAAGTTAATAAACTCCCGTGCTACCTGAATTGTAAACACTGCGCCGACAAACACGGCCGTTAACAGGGCAATAAATAAGGAATCTGGCCCAACAGATGCCATTTGCTCTAAAGTGTTGCGCCAATTAATTTTTCCTCTCAAAAGGTGAACTATTACTTGTCCACCCAGGAAAATCGCCGCCAGCAGTCGCTGACTCCATGCTCCTAAACTGGATTTGGATTTAGTTTCACTCAATGTTTTGTGGCTAACCCGGTAACTGCATTAAGAATAGCGGATGTCGGTTGTTTTTGGTCATTGGTCATTGGTAATGAGTAAAAAACTTCCCCCCTACTCCCCACTCCGCCGGGTGAAACGTTAACTTAATTTAAAGCTCATCTCAGAAAGTAAAGTTGCGTAATTTCTGTTTTTATTGCATTATTACGAAATATTATCGAGCCAAAGCTTTGTTTTATCTGGGTTTTAGATAATTTAAGCCTTTTTAAGGCTCACATTATTTGATTGAACAGGGCGCTGTTTCTTTTAATGGAAACTTAAGATTTTTGACATATCTTCTGTTGAGGAGCGATCGCCCGTATTGTGGAAGATGACATCTCAGTTTTCAGCGACTATTCACTTTATCAACGGAGCTTGCTGTAAATGTCTGTTTTCACCAACTTTCTCCGCTCCCTACTGCTGACTATATTTTTTAGCTTTATTGCTCCCATGTCCTTAGTGGGGGGCGTATTATTCCTTTTACCCCTCGTTGGTCACTTTCGGGCTTTACAAGGAGCAACTGAAGCCAGCGCCACTCGGATCATCCATTTCCTCGCTGTCTTTGGCAGTGGTCATCCCCTTCATGGACTTGTCATCATTAGTTTGACTTGTAGTTTCGTCGGGGCGCTATTTGATACTTATGCTTATTACCGTTATCAAATTTTACGCATTGACTCTTAAATGATCAGAACACTTGTTTGGGTGTTCACAGACAAATCTAGATCCTGCCATCTGTAACCTAGATACGCATTACTGTTGCTAGGTTGATATCATTAACTTTTTTTAATAAATATTAATTAAATTATCAATAGTTACTAACTACTAACAAAGTATGCTATTGCATTTTCACTTGATTATTATCTACAATTGTAACTTTATATTTCAATAAATATACGCAGTAAATCTAAAAATTTAATTAAGATTTTCCATAGGATCATGGCTGCTGGTTTTTTTGCACAGAGCGAAGTGCGACGTTTAAGCGCTGGGCAATTTATATTGAGTGTATTACAGAGGTTTTTTAACTGCTCATGGTCTGGCCTTTCAAGTCCAAATTTCGCAAACAAATTGCCCGGATTGAAATTACTGGTGCGATCGCTGGTTCTACTCGCAAGCGCGTGTTAGAAGCCCTAAAAACCGTAGAAGAGAAAAAGTTTCCCGCTTTACTCCTACGCATCGATAGTCCTGGGGGTACAGTTGGAGATTCACAAGAAATCTACAGCGCCCTGAAAAAGTTACGCAAGAAAATTAAAATTGTCGCTAGCTTTGGCAATATTTCGGCTTCTGGGGGTGTCTACATTGGCATGGGAGCCGAACACATCATGGCTAACCCTGGTACAATCACGGGGAGTATTGGCGTAATTTTACGAGGGAACAACTTAGAACGCTTGCTGGAAAAAGTCGGTGTTTCTTTCAAAGTGATCAAATCTGGCCCTTACAAAGACATTTTGTCCTTTGACCGCCAACTGACTGCACCAGAAGAAAGCATCCTGCAAGAATTGATTGACGTTAGTTATCAGCAGTTTGTCCACACAATCGCCGAGGCGCGTTCCTTAGAAGTCGAAACTGTCAAAAGTTTCGCTGATGGTCGAATTTTTACCGGAGAACAAGCTTTAGAGTTAGGCGTTGTAGACCGCCTGGGAACTGAAGAAGATGCACGTTGCTGGACAGCAGAAATGGTGGGTCTTGATCCTGACAAAACACCCTGTTATACCCTAGAAGAACGAAAACCTTTATTGAGTCGCCTTCTACCCGGAAGCCGTCAGGTTTCATCAGGACTTGGGGCGGGAATTAATTGGTTGGAATTTGAAATGTCTACCAGTGGTCTGCCACTGTGGTTATATCGACCATAAATAATTAACAGTCATTGGTTAATAGTCTTTGATTAATGACCAATGACTCATGACTCATGACTCATGAATAATTAAGGAGGATTTGGCGTGGAGTGGCAAATGCGGGCGATTCGCGGAGCAACAACTGTTTCAGAAAACACGATTGCAGCGATTACAGAAGCGGTTACAGAACTCATAGATGAACTAGAACAACGAAATCAACTCCAGCCAGAGGAGATGATTAGTGTAACTTTCTCGGTAACACGGGATTTGGATGCGATTTTTCCAGCGGCGATCGCGCGATCGCGTTCTGGATGGGATAATGTGGCTATGTTAGATGTACAGCAAATGCACGTCGAAGGTAGCTTACAGCGTTGCATTCGGTTTCTCATTCACGCTTACGTCCCAGCCTCTACACCAATTAATCATATTTATTTACGCCAAGCTGCTAAATTACGTCCAGATTGGAGTTTATCCCAGCCGTTACAACCATCACAGCACATAGCTAAGTCAAAAGTTTAAAATACGGCTGTAAATTATATGTAAAAATTAGTACGAAATGAGCTATTACCGTGGTGATGCTGCTCAAGATACCGCCATTGGTGGAAGAATGTTTACTGAGCGGGGAACTGGTGTTTGCGTGAAGTTAGAGGATTTTTTGACCATTCTCTCCAAAATGGAGCAGCCACTAGTAATTTTCACGAGTGAAGGCTATTTCACCAAAATCTACAAGTATGTCACAGCATACAAAGGTTTTGTGTTTTTTGCCGAATCTTTAGACAAATTGGAATTTGGTAGCAATATTGAAGTGATTTACGCTCAAAGCCTATGCACCGATATTTGAACTAAACCAGAGTGCATCAACCTCACACAAGAATAACTATACATATTAATGCTTATTTGCTTTAATTTGGAGATATGAGCTACATAAATGCAAAATTCTCCGAAGAGAAACAAATATGACTTCGATGTTGGGAAAAGTTGCGATTGTCACAGGCGGTAGTTCTGGTATCGGTCGTGCAGCCGCAGTTGCTTTTGGTCAAGCAGGTGCAAAAGTTGTGATTGCTGCGCGTCGCGAAGCCGAAGGAAAAGAAACCATGCGCCTAGTGAAAGAATTAGGTAGTGAGGCTTTGTTTGTCAAGACTGATGTGACTAAAATTGCTGAAGTTGAAGAATTGGTAAATCAAGCAGTCAAAACTTACGGCCGATTAGACTATGCATTTAACAATGCGGGTTCTGGGAAGTCAGGTAGGATAGTTGATTTGTCAGAAGAAGATTGGGATTTTGAAGTCACCATCAACCTCAAGTCCATCTGGCTGTGTATGAAATACGAAATCCCAGCTATGCAACAGTCAGGGGGTGGTGCGATCGTTAATGTATCATCTCAAGGCGCATTGCTCGGTGTTGCTAATTACGGCGCGTATGGAGCAGCCAAGGCAGGTGTGAT
Organism: Nodularia sp. (in: cyanobacteria); assembly: GCA_035638855.1. Lineage (GTDB taxonomy): Bacteria > Cyanobacteriota > Cyanobacteriia > Cyanobacteriales > Nostocaceae > Nodularia. Next base: position 36,983 of record DASQZD010000043.1, read on the forward strand.
TGCTTTGACTCGTGCAGCCGCAGCAGAATATTCTGCTGATCGAATTCGGATTAATAGTATCAGCCCTGGTGCAGTAAAAACTGATCTCTGGGCGGGAGCGCCACCGGAAATGCTCGATCAAATAGCCGCAGGGATTCCGCTCAAACGTATCGGTGCGCCTGAAGATATTGCAGCGTCAGCTGTTTGGCTTTGTTCTGAAGGTGCTGCTTTTGTGACTGGGCATAATCTAGTCATTGACGGCGGATTTACAGCAGTTCAGAAGTAGTGATTGTCTAGAAATTCCTTCGGGGTGGATGTTGTCAGGCTAACGCCACCCTGGAACTATTCGTGATGACGATGAAATCTAATTCCTACAAAGATGTCGTAAACAAATTCCCAAAAGTCTTTTTTCTGCAATAAGCCTGATGTTTGAGGACTACCCTTTTCATCCAATAACGGCTTCATCGCATAATAAGCAGGCTGGTAGTTATACCAAGGAATCGAAGGCCATAAATGATGTATGAGGTGGTAATTTTGTCCTAAAATCAGGATATTTAGCAGTTTACCAGGATAGACGCGGGCATTTTTCCAGCGATCGCGCTCTGCAAACGGACGATGTGGTAAATAATCAAAAAATAATCCTAATGCTATCCCCACTAAAAACGCCGGGATAAACCAAAAATTGAGAATATAGCCTAAAAAGTGATATTGAATCGAGATATAAAAAATTGTCACGACAATTAAACGGCTGACGAACCATTCTAAGAGTTCATACTTCCGCCACAATCGCCGTTGAAAGAAAAACACCTCATGGTACAAAAAACGCACCGCAATCAACCACAACGGACCCCCTGTGGAGACGTAATGATCTGGGTCGTTTTTGGGGTCATTTACATGGGAGTGATGCTGTAAATGCACCCGTGTAAATACTGGATAAGCAAAAGCTAAGATTAAAGCGCTACCATGCCCTAACATGGCATTAATCACGCGGTTACGATGGGCAGATTGGTGACAAGCATCGTGAATTACTGTACCAGCACAATGTAAAGCCAGAGTGTTAATGGTAAAACACAACCAGTCTGGCCATTGCCATAGCCAGTAACCGAAGTTAGATAACACCAGCATTGTTACCGTGGATAAAAACAGCAACAGTGTGGGATTAAAATCACCAGGAGGCGCTAAAAATTCCTTGGGCGGGATTTTCAGTGACTTCTGTGCCTCCAATGTGAGCATTTTTAACTCCTTCTTTGATCAAACATTACAAATATACGCTAAAGATGAGCAGATAATAAAGTTTTGTAAGCTTTTATTTAGCAATATTTAACTTTATCTGTGCTGAAGAGTAGATGAATAGCGCTATGATTCCAGACGAGAGATAAGTTTTTGCTGATCAGTAGTAGGATGTGCTAGGCAACCACCAAAGAGTTGATCGAAAAATCTCTCTTAACCAGGATGTGACCAAGTTTGGTGTACGATATCTACTTTATCTCACAACACTTGGGAAATATTAACCAGGGGAAAATTGATAATTTCTGCTCAAAGTTACTGCCACACCCCCATTCATCCTCTGCCTCTGTTGGTTATGGATATAGCAGTGACTGAAAACGAAACGCCCCTTAACTTACTATGAATCTCTAGATAGAGATAGCCCCCTAGAATCAGCCCCTATGCAATTAAGAGACTCTCTACGCCGGACAAAAATTGTAGCTACAATTGGGCCTGCCACTAGCAGCCCAGAAATGCTGAAGGCGATTATTGAAGCGGGTGCAACGACACTGCGGCTCAACTTCTCCCACGGTACTCATGCCGACCATCAGCGTAGTATTCGCTTAATTCGGCAAACTGCCTTTGAATTAAATCAGCCAGTGGCAATTCTCCAAGATTTGCAAGGGCCGAAAATTCGCTTAGGTAAGTTTGAAAATGGGTCAATAATTTTAGCAAAAGGCGATCGCTTCACCTTGACAAATCGCCCAGTTATCGGTTCACAAGAAATTAGCTGTATTACCTACGATCATTTAGCAGAAGAAGTACCTGTAGGTGCAAAAATTCTCCTTGATGATGGACGAGTAGAAATGCTCGTAGAAGAAATTAATCGTGAAAAAGGCGATTTACACTGTTCTGTCACAGTGCCTGGTAAGTTGTCTAACAACAAAGGTGTCAACTTTCCCGGTGTTTACCTGTCAATCAAGGCCATGACCGACAAAGACCGAGAGGATCTGATGTTCGGTCTAGATCAAGGTGTAGACTGGGTAGCGCTTTCCTTTGTCCGCAACCCCCAGGACATGATCGAAATTAAAGAGCTAATTTCTAGCACCGGCAAGCACGTACCAGTAATTGCCAAAATTGAAAAACATGAAGCTATTGAACAAATGGAAGAAGTTCTAGCTTTATGTGATGGCGTAATGGTTGCTAGAGGTGATTTAGGTGTAGAACTCCCGGCTGAGGATGTCCCGGTACTGCAAAAGCGGCTCATTGCTGCCGCCAATCGCTTAGGGATTCCCATCATCACCGCTACCCAGATGTTAGATAGCATGGTGAGCAATCCCCGTCCCACTCGTGCGGAAGTGTCAGACGTAGCTAATGCGATTTTAGATGGTACTGATGCCGTGATGCTATCTAATGAAACTGCTGTGGGTGACTTTCCTGTGGAAGCAGTGGCAACAATGGCCAGGATTGCTGAACGCATGGAACAGGAAGAGGTACTGCATCCAGTAGTCCGCCCCAAGCGCGATGACCGCCGTTCTATTCCCAACGCCATTAGTCAAGCCGTGGGACAAATTGCTGAACAATTGGGCGCAGCAGCAATTATGACCCTGACGCAAACAGGAGCTACAGCCCGTAATGTCTCCAAATTCCGTCCTCAGACACCTATTTTGGCGGTGACACCCCATGTAAATGTGGCACGACAGTTACAGATGGTTTGGGGAGTTAAACCCTTATTAGTGCTGGGTTTACCTTCTACAGGGCAGACATTTCAAGCAGCTATCAATGTGGCGCAAGAGCGTAATTACCTATCTGAGGGTGATTTGGTGGTGATGACTGCTGGGACACTCCAAGGAGTATCAGGCTCAACGGATTTGGTCAAAGTTGAAATTGTTACAGCCGTTTTAGGTCAGGGTATTGGTTTGGGACAAGGTTCTGTCAGTGGTCGTGCTAGAGTGGCTCACACTGGCATGGACGTGAGTAATTTTAATGCTGGAGATATTTTGGTTGCACCCCGCACCGATGCCGATTTTGTCGAGGCGATTCGCAAAGCGGCGGGGATTATTACTGAAGATGATAGTCTCACCAGTCACGCCGCAGTTATTGCTTTGCGTCTGGGTGTACCTGTGATTGTGGGTGTGAAAAAAGCAACGTCAGTGATTCGGGATGGAGCAATTCTAACTTTGGATCTGCAACGGGGTTTGGTTTACTCTGGGGCGGTGGGAACTCCTTAATTCGTAATTGCTGAAAAAATCTACTCTGGTTGATTTTCAAATTTAACTCTCTCGTAAATCTGGCGATGGGGAATTTGGCAATTTGCGGAAGCTAAAGTTAAAACTCCGTTTTCATTGTCAGATTCTCTTAACAGCCAGTTACCTTCTGGAGTTTTGCTAAATTGCTCAATATGAATTTGATATTGGTCAATTAATATATATTCTTGGAGTTCTGGAATGGAACGGTAATACGTAAATTTATCGCCTCTATCTCTACTACTGGTAGATTTAGAAAGTACCTCAAAAATGATGCTAGGATTTAGCACTGTATCTGTACGTCCTTCTTGGAATACAGCTTCGTCTTTGATAATCAGAATATCAGGATATGTGTATTCTCGATAATGAGGAATCCATAAGCGCAAGTCACTCAGGAATACTTCATAAGGTTGTTCTTGCAAGCTTAATTCTAAAAGTCTGCTCAGGTTGCGGATAATTCGGTTGTGATTAATCGAGCCTCCAGCCATTGGTAAAATTTCTCCATTACAGTATTCGCTACGGTACTCAGCAGTTTCTTCCTGTGCTAGGTATTCTTCTATAGAATATTGCCGGGGGGGAGTTTGTACAACCATAGGATTTCTTGGTAAGGTTTTGAGCCAGATTAGTTTAGCCTAGCATTCATAAATAGCGTGATAAAACTTCGGCGGTAGCAAGTCCGGTTTTTTCCCAACTGAATTGATTGGCTCTATTTATACCTTGGGTTGAGAGGTGCGATCGCACTTCCATATCCTCAGCTATAATTCGCATAGCCTCGGTCATTTCTGCTATGTTGTAGGGATTGATTAAAATCGCTGCTTCCCCTGCAACTTCTGGGAGGGAGGAAAGATTAGAGGTAATTACCGGAGTTCCACAAGCCATTGCTTCGAGAACCGGGAAACCAAAGCCTTCCCACAGACTGGGAAAAACCAGAGCGATCGCACCATTAATAATCTTTGGTAATTCAGGATAAGATACATAATTAAGGAACTTTACTTGCTCAGTTATCCCCAATTCTGCAACCTGCCCTTTTAAGGCGGGAGTGTAACGCCCATCAATGGGGCCTGCTAACCATAATTCGTATTTACCCCTATTTGGTAGCGCCGCAAAAGCCGCTATGAGTCGATGTAAATTTTTATAAGGGTCATGTCTTCCCAGGTAAAGAAAATAACGCTGACTATCTCCCTTTTTTTCTTTTATCGGCCGAAAATGTTCGCGATCATAAGCCAGAGGAATGGGCGTAATTTTGCTGGCGGGAATTTGGTAAAAATCGATTATATCCTGCGCTGTGGCTTGGGAATTGCAGATTATATGTTGCGCTTGTTTGAGGACTTGGGGAATGTAGTAACGATGGTAAGGTGTTAACGGAGAGAAGCGTTTGGGAAAGCGCAACGGTATTAAGTCATGAGACATGACTACAAAACGACAGTTACTATTAAGGGGTGCTTCCGGTAACGGGGAAAATAACAGCCTAGATTTTAGGTTTTTATAGATTTGCGGTAGTTGAAACTGTGTCCACAATAAGCGTCGCAAATGCCCTTTTGTCCCTTGAGCCGGAGTCAGATTATTTGGGACTGGATAGCAGTTTAATTCCGAGGCTTTTTGTGCTTTTAATAAAGTCGGCTCAAGAGATTTTAAATAAGGGCATATATTTTTAGCATAGTTACTTATGCCTGTTGCTTGAGGTAAAAGAATAGATAAATTGATAATTAATTGATTAGAGTGAGAATGATCAGATAATTTCATTAAATTTCAAATCTTTACCCTACGGCATCGCTCAATTGTTTAAGGTCATAATCCACCATTAACTCAACCATTTGCTCAAAACTATGTTGAGGTTGCCAACCTAACTCAGTTTTAATTTTATTAATGGAACCAACTAACTGCACTGGTTCATCAGGACGATAAAATTCGGGGTCAACTAAAACATAATCTTGCCAATTTAGACCAACACAATTAAAAGCACACTCAACAAGTTCTCTGACCGAGTGAGTTTCACCACTGGCAATAATGTAGTCTTCGGGTTGCTCTTGCTGTAACATCAGCCACATAGCATAAACAGCATCTTTGGCATAGCACCAATCACGACGAGCATCTAAATTGCCTAATTTTAATTCATTTGCTAAACCGAGTTTAATTTGGGCTGCTGCGTGGGTGATTTTACGAAATACAAATTCCGTACCGCGTCGGGGCGATTCATGAGTGTACGTAATACCACAGCAGCTGTAGAGGTCATATTTTTGGCGGTAGTTGACAGTCATCCAATGGGCGTAAGCTTTAGCAACACCGTAGGGGTTACGGGGACGAAAAGCGGTACGTTCAGTTTGGGGTGATTCGTCCGGTTGACCAAAAACTTCACTACTGGAAGCTTGATAGAATCTTGCATCCGATTTGCAGCGACGAATTGATTCTAAGAGACGGGAAACACCGAGGGCTGTGTATTCTGCTGTGAGGGAGGGTTGAGTCCAAGAAAGGGGAACGTAACTTTGAGAGGCGAGGTTATAGATTTCATCCGGTTGTGAGTCTGTAATCACGTCCATTAAAGAACATTGATCTAGCAGATCACCAGATAAAATGTGAACATCGCCGGAAAGGTGGCTAATACGTTCTAAGTTGCTGGTGCTGGAACGGCGGACTAGTCCGAATACTTCGTAACCTTTGGTGAGGAGGATTTCGGCGAGATAGGAACCGTCTTGTCCGGTTAGTCCAGTAATGAGGGCTTTTTTAGTCACAGTGAGAATTTTGCTGTTGAACAAATAATTTAAATGAATTGTAGATGCGATCGCCCGTTAACGGCCAATATAAAATCAGGCAAAGGCGAGTTTATCATTCTTTGACTTTTGACGAACGCGTAGCGCTACTAGTTTCTCTGATTTAAACATCGCCTCAAATACATTAACATCCCCTGAATTTTTCCTAGTGATACTTGAGGTTTGATAGCAATCAAAACAAGAGCATAGACAACCAGCCTAGTTAATCTGATTATTCGTATCGCTAAATTGGTATATTTTTCTAATGTGATTAAATAGCTATATGTACTATATTTAATTTTGAGGAAAATATTTCTATTAGTAATTGATGATGGTTGATGAATTACACTAAAGTTTTTGGTTACAGCAATTAAATGTCCTTGATTCCCATAGCGTTGAGAAAAATCAAAATCTTCATAGTATAGAAAGTAAACCGGATCAAATAAAGGAGCTTCCGAAAAATTACGTAAATTAATCATTAAACTACAGCCGGAAACCCAGTCACAAATAACATATGATTTATGTGTCTGGGTTAACAAATCTTCAATAAGAATTGCACCAATTCTTGAAATAAAGCGACCACCTCCAAACCAAACTTCACCTTGAGGTGTATAAATAATAGTACCAAGAATTGATAACTTTGAATGAGAATCAAAAAAAATATTCACTTCTGCTAAACAATTTTTTGGCAAATAAGCATCAGGATTAATTATCCAAATAATTGCTTGTTGATCTTCATTGTAAATATATTCAATTCCTAAGTTGCAAGCATTACCAAAACCTATATTTTCAGCCGCATTAATAATTTTTACCCATTTATTTTCGATCTGATTAATATCAGTATCTTCAGGAGAATTATTGATAATTAAGACTTTGTAAGCAATATTTTGGTCTGTGGGGAATGAATTGATTAATTTAGTTAACAGATTCGTAGAATAATAGTTAACTGTTAAAAAATAAATCATGTCAGTTCAATTTGACAATCATCACCAATCAAAAACCGTAAAGCTTTAGGACGACGAGGAGCAACAGTCAATTGTGCGCGTTGTCCAATTACACTATCAATAATACGCTGATTAATTCCCACAATTTTAGCACCTTCTAAAACTACACTATGTTCTAAATCGGTATCAATAAGCTTTGTATGATTCGCAATGCTAGTGTAAGGACCAATGAAGCAGTTTTCTAAATAACAATCATTACCAATCACCACTGGACCGCGAATTGTACAATTGATAATTTGAGAACTAGTCCCAATTTGGACTCGCCCAATAATCTGACTATTACTATCAACTTCGCCTAAATTGGATGTTTTTAAGCAAGTATCAAGAATCAAACGGTTAGCTTCTAGTAAATCATCTTTTTTACCAGTGTCTAGCCACCAACCATCAAGTTTACAAGCTAGAACTTGTTTTTGCTGGTCGATTAAACATTGAATAGCATCGGTGATTTCTAACTCGCCTCTTGTTGAGGGTTGGATACGAGAAATAGCATCATGAATAATCGGGGAAAAGAAATAAACCCCTACCAATGCTAAATTTGATGGGGGAACTTGGGGTTTTTCAATTAATTCTAATACTCGCCCTGTTTCGTCTACCCTAGCCACACCAAAAGCGCTAGGATTCACAACTTCACGTAGTAGAATTAAGGCATCTGGTTGTTGTTCGATAAATTCTTTGAGAAAATAACTTAAGTCACCTTGTTGAATTAGATTATCACCCAAATACATGACAAAAGGCGAATCTGCTAAAAAGGAACGGGCGACTGTTACCGCATGAGCTAATCCGGCTGGCTGTTCTTGTAAAATATACGTGATTTTAGCCCCGAAAACTTTGCCATCTCCGGTTTTATTTTGGACTTCTGCTCCCGTTTCTGGGCTGATAATAATCCCAATATCTGTAATTCCAGCAGCAACCATCTCTTCAATCCCATACCACAAAATTGGTTTATTGGCAACTGGGACGAGTTGTTTTGCGCCTGTATAAGTGAGTGGGCGTAGACGTGTACCTTTACCGCCGGAGAGAATCAGTGCTTTCATGATAATTATGATTTGGAGAGCCAGTCTTTGAGCATTAGTCTCAGTCTTTGTCGCCAATGGGGGGGATAAGTTCCTAGAACTTGTGATATTTTCCCACAAGCTAGGACAGGATAAGCAGGGCGACGGGCTAAGGTGGGATATTCGGCGGTGGTGATGGGGATAACTTTGGGTGGTGTGAGGGGAAAACCAAGTTGTTGGGCTTCTTCAAAAATCGCCACAGCAAAGTCGTACCAGCTAATCACGCCACTATTGGTATAGTGATAAGTGCCAGCTATTTCTGGTGTTAATTGGGGTATAATGTGGGCGATCGCATCAGCAATATCTTGCGCCCAAGTAGGACTACCAATTTGATCTGTAACTACACCAATTTCTGAACGTTCTTTACCCAGTCGCAGCATTGTTTTGACAAAGTTACCTTTACCAAAGGTTCCGTAAACCCAAGCTGTGCGAAGAATAATATGATGGGGATGAGTTTGCTCAATTGCTATTTCTCCCGCTCGTTTGGTTTTACCATAAACACCTAAAGGATTGGTTACATCGCTTTCTTTATATGGGTGAGTTTGCTGTCCATCAAATACGTAATCTGTGGAAAAATGAATTAGGAAAGACCCCAGTTTTTGGCTTTCTTCGGCGATAATTTGGGGGGCTGTCGCATTGATGGCAGTAGCTAGTTCGGTTTCGGTTTCGGCTTTGTCTACAGCAGTGTAAGCGGCGGCGTTAATGATGATTCGTGGTTGGATTTCTCTAATGATTTGACGCAGGTTATCCGGTTGAGTTAGATCAATTTTGGGGCGCGCCAGTGAGATAATTTTGTGGTTAGGTGCAAGAATGTTTTCGAGTTCTTGTCCTACTTGACCGTTGCTACCCAGTAGTAAGATTGATTCATTCATATACTTCGGCAGTTCTAAATGCTTGACCGTTGGTATCTTTATCTGATAATATCGGTGGTTGTTTGATAGGCCAATTTATCGCTAAATCTGGATCATTCCAGAGAATAGTGCGATCGCCTTGAGGAGCGTAGTAATCTGTAGTTTTATAAATAACTTCTGCTACTTCTGACACCACGAGAAAACCGTGAGCAAAGCCTGGTGGTATCCACAGTTGGCGTTTGTTCTCGGCGCTGAGTTCATAACCTACCCATTCTCCGAAGGTGGGGGAGTTTTTTCTAATGTCTACAGCTACGTCAAAGATTGTACCGACAACAGCACGGACGAGTTTACCTTGGGGTTGGATGATTTGGTAGTGTAGTCCCCGAAGGACGTTTTGCTGAGAAGCCGAGTGGTTATCTTGGACGAAGTTGGCGGTAATACCTAGTTTGTCTGCGAATTTTTGCTGGTTGTAGGATTCCAAAAAAAAGCCGCGTGAGTCGGCGAATATTTGCGGTTCGATCAGCAAAACTTCAGAAATTTCAGTGGGTATAAGTTTCACGGGTGTGGATTCTAGTAAATATTGGCAAGAATAATTTAGCACGTAATATTTCCCCACCTGTTAACTTCAGCAAAGCAACTGAAATACTTAACATTTCTACTTACCAAGTTTTACCCAGTCTCCCGATAAAACCTTCAAGAGTTCCACTCATACAAGCCCAAGCTTTTAACAAAGTGAAGTCTGGTTCATAAGAAAATATATGCGTTAAATGATGCCTTAAAATATTTAATCTATGGATTACAGATTGGGACAACATCAACTTTGTTGATAAACGAGTTTCCAGAAAAGTATGATTTCTACAACTGTAATAGTAGCGAAGAGGTGAGCAAGTGTAAGTGAAAACTTCTTGTTTTGTCTTTGGTGACTTAATTTGTCGATATGTGCCTAAATGATGCTTAAGAATAGCATCCTTGATCACGACTACTTTATATCCCTTTCTTTTAAAATTTATACAGTACAGGTAATCTACAGCATCTAGAAATAAATCTTCTCTTGGTAATTCAACATTTTTGGCTGCATCTAGAGAAATTAAGCTCCCAGATGTAATCAAAGCGTCACATTCATAGTAATCTGTCAGACTTTCTAATTCTGATGGTAAATCAAATTTATATCCCCCAAATATTAACCCGTGGATTTTGCTTTGAGATTGCACATCAATTGCCAAAGGAGCAACTATTCCAATAGGAAATTCCTTTGTTGATAATAAACTATATTTTAATAATAGCTTTTCTAGCAAATTTTCATCTGGTTCACTATCTTGATCAAAAGCCCACAGAAAATCAGCGCCTTTTTCTTTAGCCCAAATAACTGCTTGCTTCAATCCTCCTGCAACTCCTATATTTGCAGGACAGTGTTTAACTAATAGTCCATCTTCAGAGAAGATTATTTGCTGCGGAGAATTATCAACTACAAAAATTTCCCCTATGGGATATGACTGATTTTTCAGTAATTCTAAACATTTTTTGACTGCTTTAACATCTTTGTAAGCAGTAATATAGGCTACTACTTGATAGTCCATGAATTTAACCCATAAACCTAAATTTGATGAATTTATGCCAACAAAGAAATTATATTTTCACGCCAATATCTTTGGTTAACCCTAAATTCTTTTTAACTTTAAACCACTGGTTTCTTAATTTCCAAAATTTACTAGACTGGATAGCCTCAATAGTCGCATTAGCCTTTTGTAATTCATCTGATTGAACTGCATTTAACATCGGTCTAATTTTTTCGTATCTTCCGGAACAAACTTCACTGCGCCAAGAACCAAATAGTCTATCTGACTGAGTGTGGAACTTAGCCAAATCAGAAAATTTATCATGAAAATATCTAGACATATTCAGGATATATCTGCCAGTAATATTGATCATTGAAGATGGATGTAACCTATAGGAACTGAGAATTTCTGGAACCAGCTTACATGAGTAACCATTTTGAGCTAATTTCAACCAAAGGTCATAATCTTCCCATCCAAACCAACCATATTCAATTAGTTCAGTTGAATATCCTCCTACTTTCAGCAGAATTTCTTTATCAAACATAGCCATAGCATCTATGTAAGGATCTTTTACTAAGTTACTAATATCCCAATTTTTAGAAGATACTGTATCAATATCTTTATTAGTTTGATTATCAAATCTTCTTATTTTTCCGTATGTTGCTGCACAATTAGACAGTTTAATTTCCCGATAAAGAACTGATAAGCAGTTGGGAAATATCCAATTGTCAGCATCCAATATGAATACATAAGGAGAACGTGCTAGTTTTAATCCTATGTTTCTGACATCAGCTAAACCTGTGTTAAAATATTTCTTGATTAAAGCAATAGGTATGTTAGCCTCTTTTAAGTATTCTTCTACTATGCTTGCTGAACTATCTGTTGAGCAATCATCAATTATTAATACTTCAATATTTTCTGGTAAATCATATAGATCAGATTTACTCACACTATCCATACATTCACGTATATATCTAGAGTAATTATACAAAGAAATAATTACGGTTACGCAAGGATTTTTACATAATTCATAGGCAGCATTAGATATTGTTTGCCACGGATAATTACCCATCTTCTCACAGAGAGTTGCACTTTCTAATCTAGAAATCACTAATAATCTTTTTTCATCAATTTTACTTAGTGATTCACCTGCTAATTCTTCTATTTCAATTGATGTATTTTGGTTTACTATTTGGCTCTGAAAAACATGGTCAGTTTTTTGGATATTTTCGGTGGTTTCAATAATTTGACTATGACTAGGTTTACTTGCTTCTAGTTCAAAGCCAGCACTAAATTTTTCTTGATTGGATTGAGGTAAGTTCAATAATGAATCCCATAGTAACCCATTTCTTTTAGTAGGATCAGCCCAAATTTGGCTCCAATCTTCAAGAGTTGTTTTTGCTAAATTTTCACTTATACTGGAATTATAATTTTGATTTAATGAGGAGATTAACTCGGAGGATAACCACCCTAATGTCAAAGCTGGATTGAAGTTTTTGGAGACATGACACTTTTCTATATTAAATTCGGAAAACCAATTAAGTAAACCATATTTAGTGGCATTGTAGAAATGTATTGGTTCTTCATGTAAAGGCTGTAAAAATGCTGTCCGAATGATTACTTTTCCACCGGGTTTTAATACTCGAAAAATTTCTTTAGCTGCTAGAGTTGGATTATACAAATGTTCAAATACATTAAAGCAGACTATGGCATCAAATACTTCATTCTGAAAGGGAAGATGATGCGCGTCACCCACAACAGCCGTATTATTCCATACTGAATACTCGATTTCTATACATTTAGGTATGTTCGATTTTGTTGCACCTGCGCCTATATTCAAGCTATAACCATCTAGTTTTTCTAGCCAGCTAAATATTTCAATAGGTAATTGATTACTAATATGCTCTATCGGCATGATTTTGACAGTATTTGGATTTTCTATAAAAATTGGGACTTGATTGAGTATTGGGTATTGTGCTGAACAATTGCTACACTCCAAATAGTCCGTTTTAATTACTAAATGATAGTTGTGGCATTTTGGACATTTTAATAAGCTAACTATATCTTGTAATTTGTTTTGATTAAATAGCATATTTGAAATCCTCCATATTTATAATTATTTGAATTTTTTAATGCCATTTTCAAATTATGTCTATTTTATAGATAATATCATTTATTAATCATTAAAGCCAAACCATATTTTTCTTAAATTGGAACCAAATTTGCCTAATTTTCCAAAATTTACTACTTTCCATTCCTGTAATTATGTGCTGCGATCGCTCAAATTCTGTCTGAGTATTTTGAAGTTGAGATTTCAATATTTCTACTTCTGTTATGTCTGGCTGTAAACGAAGTTCTATTTCTGCTTGCAGATTTTGCGATCGCAAACGAATTTCCTCCAATTCAGCCTGTGTTTGATGTAATTGAGATTGCGATCGCTCAAATTCAGCCTGTATCTGTTGCAATTGAGATTGGTAGCGATCTAATTCAGCCTGTGTTTGATGTAATTGAGATTGCGATCGCTCAAATTCAGCCTGTGTCTGTTGTAATTGATACTGGGAACGTTCTAGTTCCGTCTGAGTTTGTTGCAGTTGTGATTGTACCAAATTGCGTTCGGCTAATACCTTGTAATATTTGGTATTCAGTAAACTATGCTCACCCTCTTGAGATAAAGGAAACGCCCGGACTACAAACTGTAGAGTATCGATATCTTGATCTTCCTGGAGATATTGAAGAACGTCTTTGCTAAAGTCATTTTCATTAAGTGTTGGAACTAAAATCGAATCAGAAAATACTGGTAATTTTGTTCGCTCTACTTCATCAATTAAATATCCAGATTTTTTAAATAATTCTTCAGTTGTATCACGAGTAAAAAACCGCAAATGTGTGTCATCTAATATTCCTAACTTCCTATACTCAAATTTGCCTTCAAGTAATGCTAAACGAATGGCTCCGTGAGCGATATTGGGAATAGATGCTACTACAAAACCATGCTCTTTTAAAATAGTTTTGGTTTCTTCTAAAACTTTCCACGGATTTCGCAGATGTTCTAAAACATCTCCAAATATTGCCACATCAAACTTCTCACCATGTAAAATTTCGGCAATAGATACAAAATCTATATCGGCTACTATTACGCTTTGACAGTATTTTTCAGCTACTTTTGCTGCATCTGGATTGATGTCAATTCCTGTGATTATACAATCTTTTTGTTGAAGTAAATTTGCTAAGTAACCTGTTGCACAGCCAAAGTCAATAACTTTTTTCCCGGAGCCAATAAAGTCCAACATTTTTTTAAGACTGCTATTATCATCTAGAGCTTCTTCTGTCAGCCCTTGAGGAGATGGATAATCTTTTGACCAATCCTTATTCATAATTTTTATATAGCGTTTTCTAGTCAGATGAGGTATGGATTTATCTGTGTTTATCTATCTTTAAAAATTTTGCGTTCCTTTTACCCAGACTCGCAAATTTTTATCTGTGGTTAATCAATTCTTGTAGTACCTATTGAGGATGGAATCACATATTATTTGATTTTATATAGTCATTATTGGTAACTGATTTCGTTTCATTTCAACCATCATTGGCTGATCGATTAAAGCATGAATACGCTTTCCTGTGTTTGGAGGTAAAACCTGAAAAACTATTGCATTATCAATCCAATCAAAAGTCACGGCTTCATAGTTTTCTGCTCCAGCAACCGTTACACTATAAGAGTTTGATCTTAAAGGTAATTTGAATTTAAATGTAATTTCTAATTTTTCTTGGCTCTCTAAGTTATCAATTTTAATATTTTCTTCCAAGGTATTAGTTCCTATCAATTCATTGCCGTTTTTGTCGCATACAAAAAACCCAATAATACAACTCTTAATAGCAACAGCAGCTTTTACTTGAATAACTAAAGTAACTTCTTCATTAAATTCAAAAATAGGGCTTTCTCCAGCATCTTCTCCTAAATGGTTCAACAACCTAATTTTTTCAATCCGAGCTTTACCACTTCCCCTGCGTTTGAGTTTTGCGGAAAATTTCTGAACTGATAGTATATCAACATCGAGTGATTCTGATGATTGATTGTTTACACTACTAATTTCATCTGTTGGTGGTTGAAGTTGACGCTCTATATCTGTGTGCGATAAATTCAATTCTAAATCAGTAACAAGTTTTAAATATTCAATTATTACTGCATTGGGCAAACCTGAAGTGTGTATTTGTCCATCATGAATCATGATTGCTGAATTACACAAATTTTTGATGGCTCCGGAATCGTGAGAGACAAATAAAGTTGTTACCCCAGAATCCATTAAATCTCGCATCCGCCGCATACATCGATGCTGAAACACAACATCACCCACAGCCAGTGCTTCATCAACAATGAGAATTTCTGGATTCACGTTCACTGCTACAGCAAAAGCTAATCGCACAAACATCCCGCTTGAGTATGTTTTAACAGGTTGCTCGATAAAGTTTCCTATATCTGCAAATCCAGCGATTTCATCAAATTTGTCGGCAATTTCTTTTTGAGTTAACCCCAATAAGCGCCCATTAAAAAATACATTTTGTCGTCCGGTAAACTCTGGATTAAAACCACTTCCTAGTTCTAATAAAGCCGAGACTCTACCTTTAACTTGTACTTCGCCGGTTGTTGGTGTCAAGGTTCCGGCGATAATTTGCAATAGTGTACTTTTACCAGAACCATTGCGCCCGATAATTCCTACTGTTTCTCCTTGAGGAATTTCTAAGTTAATATCCCTCAGCGCCCAAAATTCTTCAGAGATACTTTTAGCTGGGAATAAAATCTCTTTTAATCGATCTACTGGATGACCATAGCGCTGAAAACACTTGGATACATTTTTGAGAGAAATTGCCATTTCTTCTCCCATGTTTTCATATCACTCCTTAAACTTTTCAAATAATCAGTAAAACGAAACTTTAAAATCATATTCACAGGACATCTGCAAAAGCCGGACGTAAACGTTTATAAACGCTAAACCCCAAACAAAATATCATCAATGCGATCGCATTCGCAACTCCCCATTCTCCCCAATGCTGCACCTCCCCAACTAAAATTAAATCACGATAAATTTCTGCGATCGCAGTCAACGGATTTAACCAAAATACCCAATTTCGCCATGCTTCGGGAATTGCTGAAGCCGGATAAATAATTGGTGTTAAATACATCCAAATATTTAAAACTACTCCCAATGTCTGGGGAATATCGCGCAAAAAAACCGTTAATCCAGCAGCCAAATAACCCAAACCAGCTGTTAACAACAACTGCGTTAACCAAATTAAGGGTAACAGCGCCAATGTGGTCTGTAAAGTATGAGTATTTACTGCTACAAAAAAAATCAACGCCATTAAACCCAAAGAACTTTCAATGAAGGTTGATAAAATTGGTACTAAGGGTAACAAAGCCAGGGGAAATACTACCTTTTTCACCAAATTTGGCTGGACTACTACTGAACTAGCAGACTGCATTAGTCCACTGGAAAATGCAATCCAGGGTAGCAAACCAGCAAATAACCACAAACCAAAAGTGAAATTATTTTCTGGCAAAGTTGTGAGAGTTAGCTTTACCCTTAAAACAATGGAAAACACATAAGTATAAATCAGTAATTGTGAAAGCTGATTTACCAAAGGCCACAAATTGCCCAAAACAGAACCCTTATACCGCGCCTCTAAATCCCGCCGCACTAGAGTTCTGAGTAAATCAAACTTAGCCCACAATGCCTGATTTATTGGCAGTAGCCGCTTCAGCTTTCCTGCCTTACTTACAGCGCGCTGCATTATCCGCACCAATTCCTGTTTCCTCGCTCACTACTCACACACTTAATTATCATCAATTAATGGAAATATTATATGAAGATTTCTTCAAGTTTTCTGTGGGTATAAATAATAGCGATAACAAAGGATTATGCTTCCTCGTTATGTGAATGGTTACAGAATGAATAAACTATACACACATATACCTTTACTACAAAAATCACCTTCATCCAGATGATTTTGCCTGGATGAAGGTAAAATTTCTGGCTTAAGTTAAAGTATCGGGGTCAACTCCTAAAGAACGCAAATGTTCCGCTAGTCGTTCCGCCCGTTGTCGTTCTTGTTCAGCCAATTCTGCTAGTTCGGTGGGAATCAGTAATTTCGCTCCCGTATCTAAGCGATAAAATCGCAAAAGTTCTCCTTCTACTGCCAGCCGCAATCCCAAAGGCTGAGATAAACTGTCAGTAATCGGGTGATAAATTTCATTCTCTAAACGATACCCCTGTAATTTTTCGTTCACCCATTCGCCTTTGGGGTCAAATAGCCAGTATTCTAAAATACCTAATTGTTCATACAATAATTTCTTTTGCTCTTGATCCTGCTTTTGAGTGCCTTGACTGGTCATTTCAAATACCACTTGCGGCACTTGACCTTCTTCCCAGACTTTATAGTTATCTCTACCCCCAGGCTGCACATCAAAAATTACCATCACATCTGGTGCAACTCTTAATCGGGGAAAACCCTGAGCATAATAGAGAAATTGATTTGCCAGTACCGTTGCCTGTCTATTTGCTAAGTATTGTTTCAGGACTTCCAATGTAGTTAATATGGCATAGAGATGTAAATATGTTTCTGCCACAGGTTCTCCATCAGCACTAGGATATTCAATGTTTCTATCTACTAAATTTATGGCGGTAGTCATAGTTGTTACCTAATCAAGGAAACTATCTTGGTTAACTCCTAGAGTCAGCAAATGTTCTGCCAATTGTTGCCCTTGTCCTCCATTATCCTGGAAATCTATCACCGAAGGGACACTGATTCGGCTAAACTGAGACTTGGTTTATTGCATTGTGACTAGGCATGGAAATCGGACAAAAGGTTAAAGTTTTTCGTCTGCGCGATCGCGTATCTGCTTCTATTGCGAAAAAACTCGGACAAATAGGCATTATCCAAGGCTATAAAGTCACGGATGGCTGTGGAATCGGTGTAGTGGTACTGTTTGACGACAATTCTTCCACTTGGTTTTTTGAAGATGAAATCAAACTTGTGTAATAGATGGAACTCAATGCGGAAGCTAAGAGTATTTGCCTAGTGCTAAGTTGGAGTGGAAAAGATTGGCGGTGAATATAGGAATCAAGTAATGTCCCTGATATTGACATTTTTGGGCAAAGGCGGTGTAGCGCGTACTAAAGTTGCGATCGCCGCCGCCAAGTTATTGGCAAGCCAAGGCAAGCGTGTACTTCTAGCAGGGTTGGCAGATCCAGTTTTACCCATTTTACTGGACCAAACCCTGACTGCTGACCCCCAGGTAATTGCTCCCAATTTACAGGTTGTGCAGTTTCAATCATCTGTGTTGCTAGAACGCAACTGGGAAGAAGTGAAAAAACTGGAGGCGCAATACCTCCGCACGCCCATCGTCAAAGATGTTTATGGTCAAGAACTGGTAGTATTACCAGGGATGGACAGCGCCCTGGCCTTGAATGCGATCCGCGAATATGATGCCAGTGGCAAATATGACGCGATTATCTACGATGGCACAGGTGATTCCTTTACCCTGCGAATGTTGGGGATGCCAGAATCTCTCAGTTGGTATGTCCGGCGATTTCAGCAATTATTTGTCAACTCAGATTTGGGAAAGACTATTGCGGAATCGCCTTTAATTCAGCCGCTAATTAGCAGCTTTTTTAATGTCAACTGGACAGCAGATAATTTTGGTGTACCCACCAACCAAGTGAATAGTTTTTTAGATAAAGGAAAAGCTGCCCTTGCAGATCCTCATCGTGTTGCTGCCTTCTTGGTGAGTACACCAGACCCCCTAGAAGTGGCAAGTTCCCGTTATTTGTGGGGTAGCGCTCAACAAATCGGTTTAACCGTTGGTGGTGTGATTTTGGTATCACCAGAGCCAAATGTTAACCTTTCAGAAGAATTTACACCTCTGAGCGTCAGCGTTGTTCCCGACTCTCCCACAGGCGAATGGCAACCTTTGATAGATGCTTTACCCAACTTTGCAGAACAAGCACTACAGGCTCCCAAACCCATAGAAATTGACATCCACAATCGTCAAGTCCGCTTATTCTTGCCAGGATTTGACAAAAAGCAAGTCAAACTTACCCAGTATGGTCCAGAAGTCACAATAGAAGCAGGAGACCATCGGCGTAATCTCTTCTTACCTCCGGCACTAACTGGCAGACAGGTGAGTGGAGCCAAATTTCAGAATAATTATTTGATAATTTCTTTTTAAGTATTGGATGTTGGGTACTAGGTACTGAGGAAAATATTTTCCCCTTGCCTATTCCCTATTCCTTATTCATTACTCCCCATTCATACGTAAGTTTTATGTCAGAATCAACCCCAATTAACTCTAATTCACAGCCACCAGAGGCGATAGAGTCAGTTCCACCCCAGGAGGAAATTACAGCAGTTGCCGATCGCAGCTCCAAGGCTCGGCAGTTACTAGGCATGAAAGGCGCAGCACCAGGGGAAAAATCTATCTGGAAAATCCGCCTGCAACTGATGAAACCTATCACCTGGATTCCTCTGATTTGGGGTGTGGTCTGTGGTGCGGCTTCTTCGGGTAACTATATCTGGAGTTGGGAAAATGTCTTGAAATCGGCTGCTTGTATGTTGCTTTCTGGGCCTTTACTTGCAGGTTATACGCAAACCTTAAATGAATACTATGACCGTGAAATTGATGCGGTGAATGAACCCTACCGCCCGATTCCCTCTGGTGCTATTCCCTTACCTCAAGTGATTACACAAATTTGGGTGTTGTTAATTTCAGGAAATGCTCTGGCTTTTGCACTGGATGTTTGGGCAGGTAATGAATATCCTACGATTACAACTATAGCTATTCTGGGTTCGTTTATTGCTTACATTTATTCTGCGCCACCATTAAAACTGAAACAAAATGGTTGGTTAGGCGGTTATGCCCTTGGTGCTAGCTATATGGCTTTTCCTTGGTGTACGGGTCATGCGCTGTTTGGCGAACTGAATTGGAAAATTGTGGTCATCACTGTGGTTTACAGCTTGGCTGGTTTGGGTATTGCGATTGTGAATGATTTTAAGAGTGTGGAAGGCGATCGCCAATTCGGATTAAAATCATTACCTGTGATGTTTGGTGTCACAAGAGCAGCTTGGGTTTGTGCAGTGATGATTGATGTATTTCAAGCTGTGATTGCAGTTTATCTCATCACTATTCACGAAAACTTATATGCCGCAATTTTGCTTTTGTTAATCATCCCGCAAATGACCTTCCAGGATATGTATTTTCTACGTGACCCCCTAAAAAATGATGTCAAATATCAAGCCAGCGCCCAACCCTTCCTGGTATTGGGAATGCTTGTAGCTGGTATAGCCCTGGGTCATGCTGGTGTTTAACTAATTGGTCATTGGTCATTGGGAAGAAACTTCTTTTCTCCTCCCTGCACCAAATTTATACCTCTTCAGTCAGAAGTAAAAAATGAGGAGTTAGGAGTTAATATACTTCTAACTCTTAATTTTTATCAGGACTTACCGTGTTAGGATTTATAAATTTTCTTATTTGGGGTATTCAACCATTATTAGTCCCTATTTGCTTTGTTGCTGCTTGGACTGTAATTATTCTCTTTGTTTGGAGTCTTTTTTCAGCAGCTCGAGATGGTGTCACCACAGCCAAACAAATGCATCAAATTCCCTGTGCTAACTGCCAATTTTTTACCAACAACTACCGATTGAAATGCACTGTACACCCATCGACTGCTAGTACGGAAGAGGCTATTCATTGTTGTGACTATCAACCAAAGACCAATACTATGCTCTATTAGTATTGATTCGACTAATGACCAATGACCAATGACTAATGACTAATTTCTAATAAGACTTTTAACACACCTCGATGCTGCGCTTGTTCAAAGGCAAAAATTGCGTCATCCAAGGGGTAGCAGCCATGAATCAGGGGTTGTACGTCGATGTTTCCTGTTGCTAGTAGCTGGAGTGCTTCCGGAAAGGGGCCGCAACGGGAGCCAATCAGAGTAATTTCGTCTACTACTAAAGAAGAAGCATCCAAGCTGAGATTGCCTGCGTAAGTGCTTTTTAGGACTAAAGTACCACGAGGACGCAAGGCGCGACGAGCGATCGCAAATCCTTCAGGATTACCAGTACACTCTACTGATATATCAAAGGCTCGATCTATAACTGCATCGGCTAAATTAGTTTTTATTCCTCTTGCTTCTAAATTAACGAGTTTGTCTCGATGTCGTCCGACTACCAACAAATTGCAGCCAGTTAAAGCTAAAGTCTGGGCTACCAATTGTCCTAATTTACCATCTCCCACCACCAGTACCCGGTCATCAACACCCACAGCTACCTGCTGCTGAATTTCTAAAGCTGCTGCGACGGGTTCGGTAAAAGTGGCAATATCTGTTGGTACATTGTCAGGTACTGGATGTAAATTCTGCACCGGCAAACACAGATAATCAGCAAAGGCTCCGTGACGGTTAACAATGCCTAAAACAGTGCGGTTCTCGCAGTGCGTCGGTTGTCCACTCAAACAAAAACGGCAATGACCACAAACAGCGTTGATTTCTCCCACCACGCGCCGATTCAGCAGATGTTCTGGCCCTTGTTCGACGATACCAACAAACTCATGACCCAAAATGCCAGTGTAAGGATAGTAACCTCTTTGAAGTTCTAGGTCAGTATTACAGATACCTGCACGCAATACCCGCACTAAGGCTTCTCCCGGTGGCGCATCAGGAACGGGAATATCTGTGCGTAGTTGCAATTGTTGGTTTTCCAACCAGAGTCCTTTCATTACCATTTTTTGATTACATCAGTGTTTCAGTGTAAGGGAAGCTCCGACACACTGCAAATAAGTATTACCATTTATTTGTGAGGTTGCGCCGAATTTTTTGACCCTTTCCGTCTCTGTGTCCTCTGTGCCTCTGTGGTTCGTTTATCTTAAAGCTTTAAATATTCGAGAAACGGTGTAAATACTGGCAGCAATTCCGGGCGACTCACAACCAGCGTCGGAAAAGAGCGATCACTATAATCTTCCCCTGATGACAAAGGAAAGGGCTGATCCTTGAGAGATGTCCAACTACCACCAGCCGCCTGAACAATTACCCAAGCCCCGGCGATGTCCCAAACCTTTGGTGTCGCTTCAATACCACCTAGTGTAGCCCCAGTCGCAACTGTGAGAAAATTATAGCTAGCCACACCCAGCATCCGAATTTTGCAGGGAAAGTCTGTTTGAATCACAGAAGTGCTTCGAGAACAGAGGTTAAAAAAGTGATTTTTACTCACAGCATCATTACTGCTATGGATGGGGTGGTGGTTGAGAAATGCGCCGGAGGGCGTTGTTAAACCAGAGTCACCCGCCCAGAAACCATGAAAAGCTTGAGCTAGGGTTGGAACGTAAACATAACCAAAAACTGGTGTACCTTTATACAGTAATCCCAGTGAAATTGACCAAATGGGAAGACCTCTAGTAAAGTTGGTAGTGCCATCGAGAGGGTCGATTACCCAGCACCATTCCGTACCCGGAAAAACTTTGTCGCTTTCTTCACTCAAAATGCCATGACCAGAAAAACGAGAAGCGAGTCCTTCGGAAAGCTGCGCTAACGCATCTTGAATTTCCTGATCTGCCCATTTATCGGCTTGCGTGACTAAACTACCATCAGCTTTTTGAGAAGCCTGCACTTTGCCAAAATCTTGCATCAGTCGCTTTCCCACTCTGGTAGTGGTGGTTTCGGCAAAGTCGAGAATTGTTGTCCAAAAATCATTCATCAATTAATTCTCGCGCAAAGGCGCTTCTGAGCCAAGGAATTAGTCTAAATCACTTTGTATCACCGAAGCGATCGCTTGTTTAGCACTAGTTTGAAATTCTTTGACATTGACTCGATTGAGAAACCAAATTGACACTACCATACCTACAGCTTCTAGAAAAAATACCATGCCATAAGCTAGCTCTAAACTCGGTAGAAAATTACGACCAATGTCTAACACTGTACCGCCTATGACTACAGCGACTCCCCTAGACACAGACTGAGCTAATCCCCAAGCCCCAATAAAAGTACCTGCGGCTTCAGCTGCTGTCAGATCCAACATTAAACTAATGGCTGCTGTAGTCACAAAACCAGTAGCTAAACCAAACATAAACAAGCTAACTTTCAGAAAAGCTGGATTAGCCGTAAATCCTGATACCCCCAGTAATACCGCACAGATTGCCACTAATACACAACCTAAGCGTGCAGTTCTGCGTTTACCCAAACGCGGCACAATCAAAAAACCCGTAACACCGTAGGATATCAAGATACCAATACCGTAAAAAATATTCAATTTGGTGCTTTCTGCCAAAGGCATATGAAACACCTGACCGGCATAGGGTTCCAAAATCGGGTCTTGCATAAATAAGCTGATGGTCATCACCAGCAAAAATGCGAAAAACAAACCTGTTTGGCGACTAGCCGTCAAAATTTTCCAAGCTCTACCCATTCCAACGCTGTCATCTCGATTCTCAGTTGTAGAACGCCGGGAATATTGGGAATATTTTTTTTCTACGCCGAATGTAGCGATGATCGCCAGCCCAAAGACAATAGCCGGAACGATGAAAAACAATTGATTGACAGCTGATTGTAAACTTTCTATGGGTGCTTCGGGGGTTATTTGTTTGAGCAAACTGGAACTAATGATCGCTCCCACAACAATCCCCACCATCAGCATTGACCAGACAACGCCAACGACTTGAGAACGGTTATCTTCTTGGGAGATATCCACTAATAAAGCCGCAAAGGCAGTACCACTGGCACAAATTGCTAAACCATATATGGCAAAAACTAAAGATAGCAATGCTGTCCAGCCAATGGTTACGGTTGTCCATACCCAGCCATCTGTGCTGCTAGCTGCTAGATTCAATTGCCAAAGCACTTGTATGGCTAAAAATGAAGCGATCGCAAATACTGCTGCTCCCACCCAAACATAAGCGGTACGATTGTAACCCCATAGAGGTTTGAGGTCTGACATTTGACCAAACCAAATGCGAGCAGGTGAAACAAAAGCAGGTAGCGCTAACACTAACGACACCAATATTGTTGGAATTGCTATTTCTTGAATCATGACTCTATTGAGTACACCCAGAATCAAGATGGACATCATGCTCAGTCCCATTTGAAACAAGCCCAACCGGAACATAGTGATCAGGTTAACCCTTGGCACAGTTAAGGATGCTGTTTCGGTATCAAATACGTCGCCGCTTGCCATAGCTACTTTTTTGGATGATTTACAAAATCTAGACTCTCTTTAATTTAGGATAAACCGTTCAATAAAACTTAACTCTCAAATTCCCAACTTCTTCACCAATTTGGGTAAATCTAAATGTATTATTGATATCCAAGCATCTCAAATATTACTCAGGTTATCAGGTATATGGAACATATATTAAACGAATACTGTAGAGAAACTAATGCTGGACTGCTGCTCCTGAGTATGCCCACTGGATTTGGTAAAACATACAACGTCCTCAACTTTATCTATTCTAATTACAAAGAATTTGCCCAGCAAAACAGAAAAATAATTTTTATTACCAACCTCAAGAAAAATCTACCAATTAACGAACTAAAAAACCGTTTCATTGCTGACGGAAATAAAAATGAATTTGAAAATCATGTTTTATTTATTGATTCTAACGTTGAGACTGTTATTAATAACCTACTCGCCATTGATCATCAAATTCATGACCAATTCAAGACAGAAAACTATAACAATCTAAAATCATGTATAGAAATACTCAAAAATAATCAACTTCCTAAAATAGTTAAAGACCGCATTAAAACAGAAATTCGCCAAGATATTGAGCCAAAATTCCGAGGAAGTATTCAAAAAGAATTGAATGACAAATTAACGACCAAAAAATCTCGCCTATTAGCCATCAAGAATGATAAAAACTATCAATGGATTGGAAAATTATATCCCGCAGTATTTACAGATGAAAAAACTGTATTTTTTCTTAGTATGGATAAATTTGTCGCTAAAAATACCACTCTTATTGAGCCATCATATTACTTTAGTGAACGGTTTATTGATAAAGCCCTAATTTTTATTGATGAGTTTGATACTACCAAAGAAGCTGTACTAAACAATATTATTAAATCAGGCTTACGACATAAAATTGATCTTCTTGATTTATTTTTAAACATTCATAATCATCTGATGCAAAACGAATGTCCTGAATTGCTGATTAAAGAATCCGAATGGCTCAATAAAAAATCTTCAGGTAAAAATTGGTTATCCCCACGACAAAAGATTGAATCATTTAAACAAAAAGCTAACGACATATTCAATACATATAAATTACAGCATACCTGTAAATCTCATGACGAATTTTCGACGAAAAAAAGAAACTTTTTGTTCTATGACTATCAATTCCATAATGTCATGGATCGTCATCAACGTATTGAGATTATTCAAGATTTACAAAACCTGACGAATTGGATTAAGGGTTGTGATACTAAAAACAAAAAAACTGGTGTTGATATTCACCAATTGCTGAATAAAATTACCGGATTTTTAACCTACTTTCAGACAGGAATTAAGTATTTAGCGGATAACTATCGTCATCTGAAAGAGGAAGATCAAAGAATTCAGGAAACATTTACCCTGGAATTTGCAGTTAAGACGGTTCTTAATAATTTTCGTCTTGATGATACAGATGTCGAATTCTTGACTAGTAAAATTTTGGAAGATGACTTTGCATATAACTATCCAACCGACAAAGGAACAATCCAACGTCAGGGATTTTATGATACAGGATTTCGTTACCATGATATCGTCGATAGTGATGAGCATGACACGTTATCGAAAATCTATATGTTCAACTTTAGCCGCACACCTGAATCATTTTTGGCTGGAGTTTGCTCAAAGGCTATGGTAGTTGGTATTTCCGCAACTGCTGGACTTTATACAAACATTGGAAATTATGATCTTGAGTATCTAAAATCCCGATTAGGAAATTCATTTATACATCTTAAAGACGATGATATTATCCAACTCAACGATGCCTATTCTGAAGCAACTGAAGGATACGATAAAATTAAAATAAAACCTAGCTTTATTGGGACAAATTCACAAGAAGAAGCAATTAAACAGCTTGAAGAACTTTTGAATGATCGAGAAGTAGCCGAATCCCTATGGAACGAAGTTTGTGATCAAATAACTGATGATAAAGAAAATAGTATTAAATTTTTATTTTGCCGTTATGTCAGAGCATTGACTGCATGGAAATATTTTTTGGATCACCCTGATTGTCATGCTTTTCTTTGTCTCTTCAGTAAATTGCCAAAGCCTTCTGATCCAAAATTCAACCTGAATATATTATCTAAATATGCAAATTACTTATTATATGGCAGAGAAGCTGTCATTAATGGGAGTGTAGAGGATACTATTTTTCTGCTTAGTGGAGATAATTTTGCAGAAAAGAAAGAACAACTGCTGAATGAACTCAAAGATAATAAACGCCGATTCATTATTTCTGCTTACCAAACAATTGGAGTTGGACAAAATATACAATTTCCCATTCCTTCTGAGCTAGAGCCAATACATATTAACAAATTCCGTAAAGATTCAAATATGGATATCAATGGCATATATCTAGATAATCCCACCAATCTACTTGTGAATATTTATGGGGACAAACTCGAAGATGATAATTTCATAAAATATATTTTTCAATTAGAATTTCTGCGTGAAAATGGTGCTATGTCACTAAACACATTTAAGAGCAAGTTGGATGCAGGTTTTCATAGATATATAGGCAAATATCCACCAAAAAGACAGGCTGAAGATTTAATCAAATTACATAATACGGACGCTTATTCACGCTTCTTTAATAAAATAATTATTCAAGCACTAGGTCGGATATGTCGCACTAATATGAAAGCTCCAATAATCCATATTCTTGCGGATGCTTCAATCAAAAAACATCTCAACCGATTCTATCTACCTAAAGACATAATTCCTGTTCGTGAATATACTGCTTTGCTGGAATTAGTTGCCGATTCAACCAACCAATCAGAAGATTTGATAAAAGCACAAAACCTTGCATCTCACAGAAGTAATCAGACTTCTACTTACATACGCCGCAAACTAAATCTACCGTGGACAGGTACAAGTGTTAAAGAATGGCAGGATTTAAGAGAGCAAGTTCTCCGTCAACCCGCTATTGCTCAAGAGTCAGAATGCAATGATAACTGGAATATTATTTACGTTAAATTACCCCAACCAGCTTCTTCATATGTTTATTCAGAAATAAATGATTTAGTAATTGATCTGAAAGAATCGCTGCGTCCTTATATCACTAATGAAAAGCTAATTACCGATGGTAAATGTGAGAAACAAGGCGCTCTAAATTTTAGAATTATACATGATGCCGACTTTTATGAACAAAAAAAGCAGAAGGACGAATACCTTTCTTCAACGGATAAATTACAGATACAGAACCTTACAATTGAATCAAGCAGAAATATCTCTAAACCTATTGTTAAAACAATTATCAAAGAACAGCTTATCAAACGTGATATTAGCGCTGGAAAATTGAAACTGTTTGAGTGGGATAAACTGCAATTAAATGGAGTTTGGACTTTTGCTGCTTGGGATGAAGATGAAAATGATGAAGATGAAAATCACGTTATTTTTATGGAGATTCAACCTAATGGTGATTTTGAATTTAATCAAATAAAAGGTCTAGATATATTTAACTGGCAGAAGTTTCAAGAATATCATAATTCCATGACAGATAGTAGCTCTGGAGACAAACTTAGGAACTTAGAAGGTCTTGTTATTTCTGATACGAAGGACATAAATCAGATATTCCGCACCGATGAAATCACCATTCCTGACCTTGTTAGAATTGAAACTATTCTCAAAGAAGTTGAAACAGAACTTCCCGAAAACCTGCGAAGTGGAAACGCTTTGGCTGATATAGTTGAAGAGTTTTTGCAAGCAGAATCTCAACTTGATATTGAAAAATTTAAATCATTCTCATCGGAATTGAGAAAAGTTGGTAGAGAACCTATATCAAAAGCAGATTTCAAATCTTTAATCGCACAATACCTGGGAACCAAAAAAAAAGTTGGAGACAAGTATATTGATGTCAGTAGAACGCGTGAGGCTACTAATTTTAGAGATTACCTTCTAGAAAAACATCAAATTAGATTGAAATTTCCCCAGGATAACCAGAGTAAAGATGACTTATTTGATGCTTCTCTCAACATAAAATATTTCGGTGAAACGAAAAAAGAAGCTTATTATTTTGTTGGAGACCGAAGAGAAAAAGTACAATTTTCTTTCAAAGATGCCTGTCATCTGCGTAAAATCGTTGCGGTAGATGACTCGAAACTGATATTCACACAACTCCTTCCCACTATGGATGTTGATTTTGTTCGCACGGGACAAAGTACAGTCATCCCTTTTCCTTTTAAGTATATTAGGGAATATCAGAATTTTGGAGTTGCTCAATGACTCTATGAATGAATATGAATCAAGTGCAATAAGAAGTGTAGGGTGTGTAGTCCGCAGCGCAACGCACGCACCGTCAACAATTCAAGGTGGGTTACGCCATCGCTAACCCACCCTACGCTTAATTTATATTGGTTCAAATACATGGAATTTTTCTTAGCTACTTACTTAGCGATAAACTATAAAAGTAAAGAAATGTAAATTAAATAAATATCATCACGTGGAAAATATCACATTAGGACAAAATGGCCCCAGTGTTACACCCCTTTGTATTGGTACTTGGGCTTGGGGTGACAAGCTCTTTTGGAATTATGGCGATCGCTATGGCGCAGAAGAAGTAGAAGCCGCTTTTACAGCAGCATTAGAGGCTGGTATAAATTTCTTTGATACTGCGGAAATTTATGGTTTGGGACTGTCAGAAGAATTATTAGGGCAATTCATGCAAAAAGCCCAACAACCTGTACAAATGGCGACGAAATTTGGCCCTTTGCCTTGGAGATTTACAGGTCAATCTGTCTCGGATGCCTTAACGGACAGTCTCAAACGCCTACAAGTACAGCGAGTGGAACTGTATCAAGTCCATTGGCCGTTTGCTTTCTTTTTAAGTCAAGAAACTTTGATGAATACCCTAGCAGATGAAGTGAAGCGGGGTAGAATCGGCTCAGTTGGCGTGAGTAATTATTCAGCAACTCAAATGCGAGAGGCGCAGCAAATATTGGCTGCGCGTGGAGTACCTTTAGCTGTGAACCAAGTCCGCTACTCGTTGCTAACCCGTAAAATTGAAAGTAACGGGATTTTAACCACGGCTCGTGAATTGGGTGTAACTATTTTGGCATATAGTCCCTTGGCTCAGGGATTACTCACTGGTAAATATACACCAGATAGTAATCAAACCCCTGGTGGAGCGAGGAAGATGGACCCGCGATTTAGTAAAGAAGGGTTACAAAAAATTGCCCCAGTCATTTCTTTACTCAATAGTTTGGGAGAAAAGTATGATCGCACCCCTGCCCAAGTAGCCCTCAATTGGTTAATAGCGCAAGGAAATGTGATTCCTATTGCTGGAGTCAAAACTGCCCAACACGTAAAACAAAATGCAGGCGCTTTGGGCTGGAGATTAAACACCGATGAAATCGAGCAACTAGAACAAGTCAGTCGTCCTTGGCTGAATTAACAGCTATTAGTCATAAGTCTTTAGTAGCTAGGTATGACTAATGACTAATGACTAATGACTAATGACTAAGAGCTTTAGTCTCTAGCTGCATTTGAAGATGACACAGAAGTGTCGCGGCGATTAATGGTATTTGTCCGTAGCTTGGGCTTCGGACTACTGCCATTGCTGTCTGATTTGTTCCAGGAACGGTTTCTGTCGTTTGAAGCTTCACCACCACGACGCTTGGCTAACTTCGGCTTGGAGGAAGGCTCATCATCTTGGGGATCTACGCCTGATTGTAACCAAGCGGGACGAGTTTGATCATAAGCAATTTGTAATGCAGCTGCGGCGATCGCATGAGCATCATATTCTTCAATCAGTTCGCTAACAATGGGCAAGAATGAAGCTAAACGTTCGCCAGTCAAGGCTTCTTTCACTTGTTCTTGCAATTTCAGGATATGTCGTGCTTCAATTTGCGCCCGTGTAGGAATCGTCAGCAATTGCCAATTTTGGCGGTTATGGCGCTCAAATGCCTGCTGCTTGCGGCGTTCAAAAGGTTGTACTAAGGAAATTGCTGTACCTTCTTTACCAGCTCGACCAGTACGCCCAATGCGGTGAACATAGGTTTCGGCGCTATCTGGCAAGTCAAAATTAATTACATGAGACAGCAGATCCACATCTAGCCCCCGTGCAGCAATATCAGTTGCTACCACCCAGCGCACTTGACGATTACGGAATCGAGTTAATAATCGCTCCCGCGCCTGTTGGGACAAGTCGCCGTGGTATTCGTCCACACTGTGACCTGCTCCTTGGAGGAGATTGGTGAGTTCTGCGGCTGTCCGTCTGGTACGCACAAAGATTAAAGCTGTTTCTGGATCTTCCATTTCCAGAATAGGCTGCAATGCTTTGGCTTTTGTCCAATGACGGGGAATCAAATAAGCGACTTGATTGATTTTGTTGGGTGAAGCCTTTGGCTGCTCAACGGTTACTGTAGCGGGGTTTCGCAAGAATTTGTTGACAATCATGCGAATTGATGGTGGCATTGTCGCCGAGAATAAAGCTGTTTGGCGCTCTTTCGGGGCTTGAGACAGGATTTTGATCACGTCATCAATAAAGCCCATGCTCAACATTTCATCAGCTTCATCCAAAACAAACCACTTGACTTGATCAAGCTTCAAACAGCCCCGATCTAGTAAGTCAATGATCCGCCCTGGTGTACCCACAACCATGTGAACACCGCGTTTGAGTTGCATCATTTGGCGTTCAATGGATTGACCACCATAAATGGCTAGAATCCGCAATCCTTCATCGCCCACAAATTGGTTGATGGCATCGTGAACTTGAATGGCTAACTCACGAGTTGGGGTTAGTACCAGGGCTTGTACAGCTTTGTGATTAACATCCATCTGCTCTAAGATGGGCAGTGAAAATGCTGCTGTTTTACCTGTTCCGGTCTGGGATTGACCCACGACATCCCGACCTGCTAGCAGTTGGGGGATGGCTTGAGTTTGAATATTAGTAGGTGTGGTAAAGCCGATGTTTTCTAGTTGCTCAACACGTGTTTGTGAAATACCTAATTCTTGAAAAGAAAGAGTCATTAATTCTCCTAGATTTTGTTGTTTGGTTGGGGATTTTTAAATCTGACAGCATTTGCATTTAGTAGCCAGATTTAAAGCAAGTGTGTGAAACCCTCATTTGTCAGAGGGTGCTACGCGGTAAGCGTTAGCGTGGAAAGAGCGTCAGCGATGCCCTTTGGGCTTGACGTGACTTCTCTTGTGTCCGAGGCGCTGCGTTCACGCAGTGCTGGACTCACCCTGCGGCCTCTACTTTTGGTAATTATTTATTAACAACTTGACCGTAGAGGTCGTATGTATCAGCGCTTTGGATCGCTACTGGGACGATGGTTCCTAATTTTGCTTCCCCATCGATATAAATCTGACCATCGACTTCTGGGGAAAACCTACCTGAGCGACCTATGAGCTTTCCAGTTTCAGGGTGTTCTTGCTCAATCAGGACTTCAACTATTTTGCCGATTTCCTGTTGATTTTTTTTAGCCGCAATCGGCTCTTGAAGCGCCATTAATCTATGCCAGCGCTCATCCATTACGGATTGGGGTAACTGATTGGCTAGCTTGTAAGCGGGCGTTCCTTCTTCTGGTGAAAAGGTGAATACACCAACATGGTCAAATTCGTGCCTCTGGACGAATTCTAGTAGATGCTCAAAATGCTCTGCAGTTTCTCCAGGGAAACCAACGATAAATGTTGTCCTGAGTACCGCATTTGGTAGGGCTGCTTTGATGCGTTCAATAATCCCATCATTTACCCGTCCTTGCCAAGGACGATTCATTGAGCGAAGAATATCTGGATGAGAATGTTGAAGGGGCAAATCTAGATATGGTAAGACATTTTGGGTTTCTTGGATTGCCTCTATGACATCTGGGGTTAGCCCAGTGGGATATGCATAATGCATTCTAATCCACGGTACATCTACTTTACCCAAAGCGCGAAGTAATTCGGCTAACTTTGGCTTTCCATAAATGTCTAACCCATAATTGGTGGTGATTTGGGAAATTAAAATAATTTCCTGCACTCCTTGACTAGCTAACTGCTCCGCTTCAGCAACTATAGATTCAATAGTACGCGATCGCTGGTTCCCTCTGAGATAGGGAATGATACAAAATGCACAACGATAATCACATCCTTCGGCTACCCGCAGATAGGCAACGCCTTCGGTTGTAGTGCGATAACGCGGTGTAGTTTCGTCGGCGATGTAAGTTGGTTCTAGACTAACCTCTTTTACCTGCTCGCCTTGTTCTACACGCTCAATTACATTAACAATTTTGTGATAATCACCAGTACCTACCAGTGCCACTGCTTCTGGCAACTCTTCTAATAATTGTTCTTGGAAGTGCTGCGCCATACAGCCAGTGATCACGACTTTCTTGTTGGCTTCTGCCAGTTCTACTAAAGTTCTGACAGATTCCTGTCTTGCTGCTTCTATAAAACTACAAGTATTAACTATAACGTAATCGGCTAACTCTTCATTTGTATCTACACTATAGCCTGCTTCTACAAGCAGTCCTAGCATATGTTCTGTATCAATGCGATTTTTCTCGCAGCCTAAGTGCGAAATTGCAATCGTTGGCTTTTCACCCATATTTTGAAAACATTTTCTGTTTTTGTAGTCAGATACGCAAGCGGTTATTGAGCTTGCCAAAATGCCGCGATGATTTCGCTCCTTGTGATACACACCTTTACACAGTCAAGTGCCAGCATAACAGGTTTCAACTACCAGCTACTACCTGTCGGTATATGACATGGATAGTTTCTGTCCGTGTTATGATATTTGTACTATTTAGTCTATTTCCCAGGGTAAAGTCAGTGTCTTTGAGTACAATTGACACCTGTGTTTTTTTTAACAATTTTTCTGTTGGTATTTTTCATTACCGCAGCGTGTGTGTTGTTAATTTACCCGTCGGGAAGCCGCCCAAAGGGCTGTTTGTGAGAAGTCGCTACCCTCAGGGAAATCGCCCTCTCTGCATCGTTTATTTCGATCCAGGAGTACGAGACCACGCCTAATAAAGCAGTAATTCTGCCCGGATACTCAGACTTTGCCGGCGACAATGCGCGGGCGAGATGCCTAAACCTGGGAAAGCTGCCTTGCGTCTTGTGAGTGGCAAACTCCTCTTCTAGCCTAGTTTTATCTTAACATATCTTAGGGGAGGTTTTACGATAATTTCCATCCTAGGGAAGAGGTAGTAAGACAACCAAACTTAACACAGATTTGACTAGTTAGTTAAAAGTCAAGAAGAGCCAGCGCCATCAGTAGGTTCGGTTGACTTGAGGTGACTGGCGTTCAATAGTCAATAGTCAAACAAATTCTAGACTCTCGACTGATGGACACTAGACCCCGCAAAGCGGATGAAAGACGTGAATTTATATCAGCTATTTAAAACTCGAACTCCGATTATTGGCGTGGTTCATCTACTTCCACTGCCCACCTCGCCCCGTTGGGGAGGTAATCTCAAAGCGGTAATTCACCGTGCCGAACAAGAAGCAGCAGCCCTAGCGAGTGGTGGGGTGGACGGCATTATTGTGGAAAACTTTTTTGACGCGCCCTTTGCCAAAAACCAAGTTGATCCAGCAGTTGTGAGTGCCATGACTGTGGTGGTACAACGAATCCAAAATTTGGTGACACTGCCCATAGGCTTAAATGTTCTGCGGAACGATGGCAAAAGTGCAATGGCGATCGCCTACGCCACGCAAGCACAATTCATTCGGGTCAATGTATTGACAGGAGTGATGGCAACTGATCAAGGATTAATTGAAGGAGAAGCTCATCAATTACTTCGTTATCGGCGAGAATTGGGCTGCGATGTCAAAATTCTCGCTGATGTATTGGTGAAGCACGCCCGTCCATTAGGTTCCCCAAATCTCACAGTTGCCGTGAAAGACACAATTGAAAGAGGTTTAGCCGATGCCGTAATTTTGTCTGGTTGGGCGACTGGTAGTCCTCCTAACCAAGAAGATTTGGAACTAGCTTGTGGTGCGGCAAATGGAACTCCAGTTTTCATTGGTAGTGGAGCCAATTGGGAAAATATTGCTACACTGATGCAGGCAGCAAATGGTGTAATTGTTTCCAGTTCCCTCAAGCGCCACGGTCGAATTGAGCAACCAATTGACCCGATTCGTGTTAGTCAATTTGTAGAAGCCGCCCATAGTCTTTGGAATTCTCCAGGTGAAATTCAATCTATTTCGGGGCCAATGAAACTACATTATTAGGAGAGAGACTGGGGGTTGGGGATTGGGGACTGGGTACAAGGGAAGTAATTTTCCTAATGACCAATGAGTAATGACTAATGACTAATGACCAATGACCAATAGCAGTTTATGATTCGCCGCCGTTCTACTCCTTGGATTCACAAGTGGTCGCGTCCATTGATTGCCGCGATCGCTGGACTTGGTGCCTTGACTACAGGTTATATCGCCATCGAAAAGTTAACAGGAGGTACTGCCGCCTGTGTCGCAGAAGCAGGTGCCAAAAGCTGTAATGATGTCCTTTCCAGCCCTTGGGCAACCATACCCATTTTTGGCGGACAGCCCTTAGCTTTATTTGGGTTTTTAGCTTATGTGAGTATGGTAATTTTGGCTGTGACTCCCTTAGCATGGAAACCAGATGACAAAAATACCCTGAAACAACTGGAAAACTTGACTTGGTGGCTGCTGTTGGTAGGAGCGATCGCGATGTCGGTTTTCAGTGGCTATTTAATGTATGTCCTGGCGTTCCAAATCCAAGCCCTCTGTTATTACTGTATTGCTTCGGCTTTGTTTTCTGTCAGTCTGTTAGTTTTGACGATTATCGGTCGTTCCTGGGAGGATATAGGGCAAATCTTCTTTACCGCTATTATTGTGGGCATGGTAACGCTAATTGGGACTTTAGGTGTCTATGCTGGGGTGAATCCATCACCTGTGACATCAGACTCAACTCCTGGACAATCTCAAAAAATTAACTTTATTCCTCAAGTCAAACCTAACCCGGCTTTTGGTTGGGAAATCACCACTACTTCTGGTGCGGCAGAAATTGAACTAGCACGCTATCTAGCGACCACAGATGCTAAGGAATATGTTGCCTATTGGTGTCCTCACTGCCACGAACAAAAACAACTCTTTGGTAAAGAAGCTTACCAGATTCTGGAAGAGAAGAAGATTATGGTGGAGTGTGCTGGTGATAGTCCGAAAGGTCAGCCAGAAGTTTGTCAAGCTGCCAAAATTGAGGGTTTCCCTAGTTGGATTATTAAGGGTCAAATCTATAGCGGAGTCCAAAACCTCGACCAACTGGCAAAAATTTCTGGTTATACAGGTCCCAGGAATTTCAAATATTTCCGCTAATTGCTGGTAATAAGTCTTTTTTTAAGTCAAAAATTTGATTAAATAGAGTCAACTGGTTGATGTGCAGCTAAATCCTCTCCCAGTTGACTTTTTTGTGGCATAGATGTAGAAAATGTCTAATTTTTGGAGATCAGAGATTTCTGCCATTGGCGTTTTTGTACCAGGGTATGAACTTGCCAATCAGGATCTGGTTGAGGATAGTCTAGGCGGTAGTGTCCGCCACGGCTTTCAGTTCTAAAAGCTGCACTTTTCAGAATTAAATAAGCTACATCTAGTAAATTACGGGTTTCTGCCCAAAGTCGCAATTGCCTTTCTACATCTGGTATGTCGAAATTAACTGGTTCGTTGGGACTTAAAGACAGTAAAAATTGACTCAAAGGCAAAGCGGCAAATTCTTGTTGCCAAGATTCAACAGTGGCGATCGCATTTGCTAAACTTGACTGTTCCCGACAAATCCCCGCACTTTCCCAAATTAAACGCGGTAACTTTTCTCTAAGTATTTCTAGCTGGGTTTTTTGGATTTGCCATTCATCGACATCGGCGTTAAATTCTCGTAATGGCAATATTGGGACTTCTAAGGATGGTGTAATATCTGCTAGGTCAATATTAGCCATTTGTGCGCCAAACACAATACATTCGAGCAACGAGTTACTCGCCAAACGATTCGCCCCATGCACTCCGGTACTGGCGGTTTCTCCCACTGCGTACAAACCCGGAATGTTAGTGCGATTCATTAAATCAGCAACAATACCACCCATCCAGTAATGGGCAGCCGGGGCTACAGGAATTGGTTCCTGGAAGACATCAATACCCCAATATTGACAAACTTTGACAATGTTGGGAAAGCGATGACGAATCTTTTCCGGGGGTATAGGGCGCATATCTAACCAAACATTGGCAGTGGCTAGATCGACGGCGGTATGTTGCAGATGGCTGAAAATAGCTCTACTGACTACATCTCTGGGTGCTAGTTCACCGGCAGGATGATAGTCAAAGGCAAAACGCCGCCCTGTGTCATCAACCAGGTGTGCGCCTTCGCCGCGTACAGCTTCACTAATGAGAAAGTGGTCTGCACCCGGTTTCGTCAGAGATGTGGGGTGAAATTGCACAAATTCCAAGTCCCGGAGTATCGCCCCAGCCCGCCAAGCGATCGCTACTCCATCTCCTGTACTCACAGCTGGGTTAGTGGTTTGGGCAAATACCTGACCACCGCCGCCGGTTGCCAAAATCACAGCCTTAGCTTTGATCCAGGTGATTTTACCTTGATAAAATAGGCTAATTCCCTGACATCTCCCAGTTTGGGGTTCTAGCCACAAATTCAAAGCCAAAGCTTGCTGGATGACTTGAATGTTTTGGCGGCGCAATACTTGGGCTGTGAGGGTAGTGGTGACTTCTCTACCTGTAGTATCGGCGGTATGTAGAACGCGATGACGAGAATGGGCGGCTTCTAAAGTTAAAGCTAAGGCTTGACCATGACGGTCAAAAGCCACTCCCAAGTTAACTAAGGATTGGATACACCGAGGCGCTTCTTCGGCTAGAAATTCGACGGCTGGGCGATCGCATAAGCCTGCACCGGCGTGCAAGGTATCCTCAATGTGCAGTGAAGGCGAATCTTCGGGGGAAATGGCGGCCGCAATGCCTCCTTGCGCCCAATCACTGGCAGATAAAGACACTGTTTCTTTGGTAATCAAGCCGACTCGCAAGTTCTCTGGTAGACACAATGCTGTGTACAGTCCAGCCGCGCCAGCACCGACTACTAAAACATCAAATTGGCTAGGAATATCTATTTGAGGCAAAGTCAAACAATTTTAGATTTTGGATTTTGGATTTTGGATTGACTCCACAGATAAATCTGAGGGATTGTCGCAATCAGAAACTATTAGTGATTAAGAAATGGGGGAAAAGGAGATCGTTCCCCATTTCCCATCCCCGATTTACTTTTGAGTTATCTGTTATCTGTAGATACCGTTGTTAAAGCGATCATCACCGGAGTTGAAGACGGTTTCTAGTTCGGTGACAGCGAAGTTATCTAAGTTGGCTTGCAAAAGTTCTTTTTGGCGATCGCTCAATCCCGGAAGTTCCAACACATCCTCTACGTTCTTGTAAGGAGCGTTGGTAACAATTTTCTTGGCTAGGGTAGGGTACATCCCTGGAAACTGTTGAAAAGCTCGCACGTTGGTATTATTCAAATCAAGTTTTTTACCAAATGCTGTCCCTAACTTCGCGTCAGCTTTATTCTGCCGTGAAATTGCCAAAACTGGAACTTGCCCAAAAGCAACACTGTTGATATTGGCCGCAGTGGCTATCTGATTTGTTCCCAGCCATCCCCAAGAGCCAAGTAATAAACTAAATACTGTTAATAAACGTACCAATGTTTTCACGATTTTTCTCCCTCTTTCTATCAAACTGAAATAACGACGTTAAGCCAAATACTATCAACTGTAAGCTGAATTCAGCCCTGTGGAGTCAAGCACACCGATAAATACTGTGAGCTTCTATTTCACATCCTGGCTCTTTCACCTTGGGTTGATAGCTATCTTAGTCAACACACAGCAGTCATCAAAAACTAATATACAGCGTATTAATACCCGCAATATTTGCTGCTACTGGGTTTGATACTATTTTTACAAAAAGTTATCTACACAGATGGGCTAGTGGCAAAACTTATTAATTAGGTATTTTGATACCATATTCATCTTGATTAAATTTTTACGCAGCACTTGCAGCTATTAAGAATAAGCTATCTACCAAAATTGTACTTAATACTGCTCCACCAAAAGCGTACCAATGTTGTGATTTTGTACGTAAAGGTAAAACTCCTGCCGTTAACAATAAAATAGCCAAAACTACTCCCCAGCCTTGTCCCCAAGGCGTTTGGACTTGGATTAAAGCACTTTGTAAAATTGGTGCCACGCTATTTGGTTCTACTAGCATAATTTGCCGCCAATAGGGCATCAAATCTACTAGATAAAAATAGACATCAGTCAAAACTGTGCCGAGTAAAGAACCTAAGTAAAACCAGTTGCCAACTTTGCCCCAATTCCTGACCAGACACCAACAAGCAAAAGGTAAACCGATAGATTCTATTGGTAAATGCCAAAGAGGTTCCCAACGTAACCAACCCCAGTAAATCGCTCCGGTTAACCAACTCCAGCTAAAGCCTAAGAGCAAATCTCCCCAGACATAAGTTGCAGGACGTGACATTAAGGTAAAACTCAGCCACACCCAAAATCCTGTGAGGGCGACACTCAAAACTGGCAGCGATCGCACTAATGGCGCTTCTATAAATACTGGTACTGATACCAAAAACACAGCAGCCGCCAACACTAACCAAATTTGTCCCGCAGAACTCGATATAAGTATGGAAGGAGATAAAGCGAGTGTAGATTCTAACTCCCTGAAACTTTTTTGCCCAAGTTCATTTGTGGGTAAAACAGTATTAATTGGGTTAGTAGGAGTGGTGTAAGAAGACAAGCTATTATTAATCAAGGTTTTTAATATTTGTTACTAAACTTTATCTTACTTAAGATATCACACTTATAATCCCCCCCCAGGGCATTTTTATTTTACCTAAAGTGAGGGAGTGGGGATTGGGGAGTGGGGGAGAAGGATTGTAATGACTTTTTCCTGGAAAGTTCCTCAGACAGCTGTTTAATTGTTTGTAATCAAAGCGATATGCTTTGCAGCAGCGCTTTGCTATTCGCAGGTAAATTTAATGGCTTTATCAAAACGTCAATGGTTCATGCTCTTAAGTGCCGTATCTGCCATTTTCTCAGTTACAGCATTTCCGACAAAGGTTTTAAGTACCCAACCTAACCCGGCTTTAGATGAGGTACAGCAACAAATGAATATCTTGCAAGCTATTTTTTTAGGTTTTGTGCAGGGAATGA
This sequence comes from Nodularia sp. (in: cyanobacteria), assembly GCA_035638855.1. GTDB lineage: Bacteria > Cyanobacteriota > Cyanobacteriia > Cyanobacteriales > Nostocaceae > Nodularia. The sequence goes on from DASQZD010000043.1 coordinate 76,024, forward strand.
CAGAATTTCTCCCCATTAGCAGTTCAGCACATTTAAAAGTTGTGCCTGTAGCGCTCGGTTGGGGCGATCCGGGAGTAGCTTTTACTGCGATTATTCAGCTTGGTAGTATAGTCGCCGTGCTGTGGTATTTCTGGGATGATATGACGCAAATTATGAAAGGAGCAACAAAAGCGATCGCCCTGAAAGATTACGAAAATATTGACTTTCAGCTATTTATGGGCATTGCTTTGGGAACCATGCCAATAATTGTCTTTGGATTGTTGATTAAAAGATTTATCCCAGACTACGATAATTCACCCTTGAGAAGTTTAACAGCGATCGCCATAGCCTCTATATTCATGTCGCTGTTATTGGGATTAGCAGAAAAACTCGGTAAACGTCAACGTGACTTTCAGAATCTCACCATGAAAGATGGGCTATGGATGGGTTTAGCTCAATGCTTGGCATTAATCCCTGGCGTATCTCGTTCAGGTTCCACCATCACAGGGGGGCTATTTATGAGTTTAGAACGAGAAACAGCCGCGAGATTTTCATTTTTGCTAGGAATTCCCGCCATCACCATCGCAGGATTAATTGAGTTAAAAGATTTTTTAGCAGTGGGCGTAGGTAATGTAGGTATGGTTCCTATGCTTGTCGGGACAATTTCCTCTGGGATATTTTCATATATAGCGATCGCAGGATTGATACAATTCCTCAAAACTCAAAGCACCTGGGTATTTATTTGGTATCGCCTAGCGTTTGGTATAGCAATCTTAGGTGCAATCAGCGCCGGATTGTTGAAAAATAGTTAATAGTTAATAGTTATTGATCATTGGTCATTAGGAAGTTAAAATCCATCTCCCCCGTTCCTCTGCTCCCCACTCCTCACACCCTACTCCCCAATCATGTCTACCCGTCCTGCTCAAATCACCAAAGTATTACCCGATTCCATCGCCGCAGAAGTTGGCTTTGATGCGGGGGATTCCATAGTTTCTATCAATGGCACACAACCCCGTGATTTAATTGATTATCAATTTTTATGTGCTGATGAAGTTCTCGAAATAGAAGTTTTAGACGCAACTGGGAAAACTCATCATATTGAAATTGAAAAAGATTACGACGAAGATCTAGGGCTAGAATTTGAAACTGCCCTATTTGATGGGTTAATTCAATGCAATAACCGTTGTCCATTTTGCTTTATTGACCAGCAACCACCAGGTAAGCGTTCCAGCTTGTATTTAAAAGACGATGATTACCGTCTCAGCTTTTTATATGGTTCCTACTTAACTCTTACCAATATGTCAGCAAGAGAATGGCAGCGTATTGAACAAATGCGCCTGTCTCCCTTGTTTGTTTCTGTTCATGCGACGGAACCCGAAATCAGAATTAGACTACTAAAAAATCAGCGTGCAGGGCAAATACTGCAACAAATTAAATGGTTCCAAGACCGAAGACTGCAAATTCACGCCCAAGTAGTCGTTTGTCCTGGTATAAACGATGGTCAACACCTCGAACAAACCCTCAAAGATTTAGCCTCATTTCATCATGGTGAAATACCTGCTGTGGCATCAGTAGCAGTCGTCCCAGTGGGCTTGACGCGGTTTCGCCCAGAGGAAGACGAACTCATCCCCGTAACCAGAGAAAAAGCTCAAGAAGTGATTTCCCAAGTGCAAATCATTTCCGGACAGTTTCGCCAACAATTCGGTTCCGGCTTTGCTTGGTTAGCCGATGAGTGGTTTTTGATTGCAGGTGAAGAATTGCCCAGTGAAGCAGAATATGAAGAATATCCGCAAATTGATAACGGTGTAGGTTCCATTCGTTTATTTATTAAGCAATTTGCATCTACAGCCGCCGAATTATTACCGCCAAAGCTTGACCATCCCAAAAAATTAACGTGGGTAGTTGGTAATGCCGTAGAGCAAGCATTTCAACCGATTTTGGCACGTTTAAATGGAGTTGAGAATTTAGAAGTAAAAATGCAGGCTTTATCTAGTGATTACTGGGGACAAAATATTAGTGTAACTGGGTTAATTACAGGTCATGATTTACTTTTGAAGCTGCCTGGAAAAGATTTAGGTGATGGAATTTTGCTGCCAAGGCTGATGTTGAAAAATGGCGAATTGGTATTTTTAGATGATATGAGTGTTGCCGAAGTAGCTGACAAACTTAATACAGAAATATTTCCAGTGTCTGGTATTGAAGAATTGATAAATACTTGTATTTCTGAAGTAGTTCTGGTTTAGTGAGCAAAGATCAGATGTAATTCTGTTTTGATCATAGCTATCATCATCATCTATGCAAGCTTCACCTCAGCTTTCCAGCCTAGTATGTTTAAAGTCAATAATTGACTTTTATCCACTAACGGTAGATCCAGCAATATCAGTTTCCGAAGCAGTATTGCTGATGGCGAATCATGGCATGAGTATCTTGGTTGTGTCTGTTTCGCAGGTAGTTGGATGGTTGACACCCAAAGATGTGGTGCAGCTTTTAGCTTCAGGGGTTGACTTCAAAACAACCACAATTGCTGAAGTTATGCACTCTGTAGAAATTACCCTCAAACTGGCAGAATTTGAAAGTATAGTAACTGTACTTTCACTGTTGCACCAGCATCAATTGGATATTTTGCCAGTTATAGATGATCATGGTCAACTTGTGGGGACAATAACTCCAGTCAGTATTTGTCAAGCGCTAGCAAAATCAACCCAGGAAACTCAAGGTGAAGATTCACAAACCCCAGCCGAAAGATTGCATTTGCTAGAGTCAGCAGTGGTAAATGCCAATGATGCTATTTTGATTACCGCCGCTGATGGGTTAGATGAACCATTTGGTCCGCGAATAGTTTATGTCAATCCAGGCTTTACTAAAATGACTGGCTACACCCCTGGGGAAGTGATTGGCAAAACACCACGTATTTTACAAGGTGAGTTAACTTCTCGTACTCAACTAAATAAAATCCGGACTGCACTCCAAAGCGGTTTACCAATCAGGACAGAATTGATTAATTACCATAAAGATGGTTATGCATACTGGGTTGAGGTCAACTTAGTCCCCATACTAGATCAAGAAGGGCAAGTTACTCATTTTGTATCTGTACAAAGAAACATCAGCGATTATAAACAGAAAGAGTCAGAGATTCGGTGGAGTGAAGAGCTATTTCGGCAAGTCACAGAAAATATTCCTCAAGTCTTTTTTGTGCGAGATGCTTATGAGGATAAGTTATATTATATCAGCCCAGCTTACGAACAAATTTGGGGCAGAAGTCGCGATCGCCTTTACGAAAATTTACGAGAAAATCTACTTGATTCTATTCACCCATTAGACCGAGATCACTACATAGGTGTTTTAGATAATTTATTATCTGGCAACAATTTCACTGCCGAATTTCCCATTGTCCGACCTAGTGGCGAAATGCGTTGGATTTCTGCCAAAACCTTTCCTGTAAACAATGAAAACGGAGAACTTTACCGTTTTGCGGGAATTGCTGAAGATATTACCGAAATCAAACAAGCACAAGCCGCTCTGACTCAGGTCAACCAAGAGCTAGAAATACGTGTAGTGGAACGAACCTTTGCTTTAACTCAAGTCAATCAGCAGCTAGTATCCGAAATTACCGAACGCTATGAGAGTGAAGAACGCTTTCGCTTTTTGGCAGAATCCATCCCGCAACAAGTATGGATTGCTAATGCTAACGGTGACCTTGAGTATGTAAATCAACGGGTTGTTGACTACTTTATTTGCAGTGCTGAACAAATTCTAGGAGTGGGATGGCAGCAATGGTTACATCCTGATGATGTACCTGATACTCTGTCTGGCTGGCAGCAATCTCTGAGGATGGGTACACCTTATGAAGTTGAATTTCGTTGCCTCCGAGGCAGTGATCAAACTTATCGCTGGCATTTAATCCGGGCTTTGCCTATGCGCGATCAACAAGGTAAAATTGTTAAGTGGTTCGGTACTAATACTGATATTGATGATCGCGTATCCACAGAAATTAAGCTGCGGGAAACACAACAACAGCTACAGGCAATTTTAGATAATTCCCCGGCGGTGATTTATCTGATCGATTCCGATGGTAAAAATCTCCTGGCTAACCGCAAGTATGAACAGCTATTAAACCTGACTCCAGACCAAATCATCGGCAAAAGTGTGCATGAACTTTGGCCTGATCATATTGCAGATGAGTTTACCGTCAATAACCGTCAAGTAATTGCTGATGGTGTGGCTATAGAAACAGAAGAAGTCGTTCCTCAAGAAGATGGTTTACACACCTACTTGTCTATTAAGTTTCCTTTAAAAGATGCTCATGGCGTTGCTTATGCTGTCGGTGGTATTTCTACTGACATTACACAACGGAAGTTAGCAGAAGAATCACTACTACGCTTTGGTAAAGCCATAGAAAGCATCAGTGATGCCATAGTGATTGGCGATATTACAGGTGCTACTATCTACGTTAATCCGGCGTTTATCGAACAGTATGAGTACACCTTAGCGGAATTACAGGCGGCTGGGGGATGTAGAGTGATTTTCGAGCATCCAGCAATTTATGAGAAAATCCGCGCTACTGTTGCCAAGCATCAGTCTTGGCGTGGTGAAGTCACCTTTCGAGCCTGTAGTGGTCGCATTGTGCAAGTTTACGTGCGTTCTGATGCCATTAAAGATGCCACGGGTAAAAGTCTGGGTACAATCTGCATTCATACAGATATTACTCAACGTAAGCGGACAGAGGAAGGTTTAAGATTGCGTAATCGTGCGATCGCTGCTAGTAGTAATGGCATTATTATTACTGATGCCAGTCTTCCCAACAGGCCGATTATCTATGTTAATCCGGCTTTTGAGCGCATGACTGGCTACAGCGCCGCAGAGGTCATCGGCAGAAATTTTTGTTCATTCCAAGGTACTGATTTCAATGAATCCGGGTTAGAAGAACTCTTCGCTGCTATGCAAGCAGGAAAAGACTGCACTGTGACTTTACGCAATTACCGTAAAGATGGCAGTCTATTTTGGAACGAGTTAAATATTTCGCCAGTTTATGATGTTGCTGGCACACTCACCCACTACATCGCTATCCAAACCAATATCACTGAGCGCAAGCAGGCAGAAACAGCCCTACTGGTGAGCCAAGAACGGCTACAATATTTACTCTGTTCCAGTCCGGCTGTCATTTATACTAATACAACTACCGGGGATTTAGGTAGTACTTTTATCAGTGAAAATGTCACTGCCATGACCGGATATGAAGCATGGCAAATTGTCGGAAATTCTAGCTTTTGGATCACTCATATCCACCCAGAAGATTTGCCATATGTCTTTGCTGAACTGGCGCAGGTAGTGAAGAAAGAAAAATATACTCTGGAATATCGCTTTTTACATCAAGACGGCACTTATCGTTGGCTATATGACAAAGGCCAGCTAATGCGGGATAAAGCTGGTAATCCATTAGAATTGGTTGGTTACTTGGCAGATATCACAGAACGTAAGCAATTAGAACAAGAACTAAAAATAGCATTAGAGACAGAAAAAGAACTTAACGAACTCAAATCCCGTTTTGTTTCCATGACTTCCCACGAATTTCGCACGCCGTTGAGTACTATCCTTTCTTCGTCGGAGTTACTAGAACATTACCGCCACCAATGGACAGAAGCAAAACAACTGACTCACTTGCATCGCATTCAAACTGCTGTGAAGCGAATGACCGATATGTTAAATGATGTGTTGGTGATTGGCAAGGCGGAAGCGGGAAAACTAGACTATAGTCCAATGTGCTTCGATTTAGTCGAATACTGCCGTTATTTGTTGTCAGAAGCACAAGTGAATCAAGGTGCTATGTGCGTTATTTCTTTTACAAGTCAACATAAATCTATGTCATGCTGCATGGATGATAAGTTGCTAGGACATATTTTGAATAATTTGCTTTCCAATGCCATTAAATATTCCCCAAATGACACCACGATTGAGTTTAGTCTTGATTGTCAGGATGAGGAAGCAATATTTCAAATTCAGGATCAAGGAATTGGCATTCCCGAAGAAGACTTCCCACGCTTGTTTGAATCTTTTCATCGTGCTAGGAATGTCGGCAATATTCTAGGAACTGGATTGGGATTGGCTATTGTAAAAACTTGTGTAGATTTACACAAAGGTAAAATCTTTGTCACCAGCACCCTGGGAGTTGGCACGGTATTTACTGTTATATTGCCATTAAATAACCATATAAATATTTAGGTGACAAATGACTAAAATTTTAGTGATTGAAGATGAAGAATCAGTGCGTGAAAATCTGTTAGATTTACTAGAGGCTGAGAATTTTGAGACTATTACGGCTGAAAATGGCAAAATAGGCATAACTTTGGCTATATCGCGAATGCCTGACTTAATTTTATGCGATATGATGATGCCGGAAATTGATGGTTATGGAGTGCTAACAGCAGTGCGTCAAGAACCTTTAACGGCAACAATTCCATTTATTTTTTTGACGGCTAAATCTGCTAAAGCTGATTTTCGCCAAGGTATGGATATGGGTGCTGATGATTATCTAACTAAGCCATTTACTCGCGCTGAACTTTTAAGGGCGATTATGAATCGCTTAGAAAGACAAGCTACTTTAAAAAAGCATTTATCTAAATCTCATCAACCTGCAACTACAACACTTTCTCCAAAAATGCAGTTGATTGAAATGAATTTACACCGAGTTATCCACGAGAAAAGATTTCACGAATTTGAAATTTATTATCAACCCATCATTAATATTGCTTCTGGAAAAATTATTTCTGCTGAAAGTTTATTGCGTTGGCATAGTCCGGAATTGGGTTCTGTTGCTCCGGGTGAATTTATTCCAGTGGCAGAGTCTACTGGTTTAATTATTTCTATTGACCAATGGGTATTAAAAAATGTCTGTAAACAAATTAAAAGTTGGCAAGATATGGGGGGGATAGCCTTAAGGGTTGCTGTCAATATATCAGTAATTGAATTTAATCATCCAGACTTTATCAAAAACATCATTCAGTTTCTTCAGCACAATGATTTGCAAGCAAAATATTTAGAAGTAGAAATCACTGAAAGTATGATTATGCAAAATGCTAATGGGGCGATCGCTACCATGAATGAATTACAAAATTTGGGGGTAAGAATTGCTATTGATGATTTTGGTACGGGCTATTCTTCTTTAATTTATCTGAAAAACTTACCAATTAATACATTAAAAATTGACCGTTATTTTATTCACAATGTGGACAATGACCCCCAAAAATCCGCCATTAGCAAGGCGTTAATCCAAATGGCGCATAATCTCAATTTGCAGGTAATTGCTGAAGGTGTAGAAACAGAATCTGAACTGTCTTTTTTAAGCGAAAATCGCTGTGATGCTATGCAAGGTTTTTTATTCAGTCGTCCATTACCAGCCGCTGAGTTGGAGAATTTTTTGTGGACTACTCGACATTTGGCTATATAAATAAATTTAAAAAATTACTAATAGTTGAGAAATATATTTATGTCTGTGAATAATCATGATGGTCAGTTAAATATCAATGAATCTTCTGACCATTCAGGTACAAGATACTGGGGTACTGTAGAGGTGATCGAAGAGGGGAAAACCTATAGAATCAGTCGTGTGGAAATTAAGCCTAGACATGGGATTAAACCACAAATCCATTATCATCGGAATGAACATTGGGTTGTAGTATCGGGTGTAGCTAAGGTAACTTGTGGAGAAAAGGAAAAGTTACTGAGTCGAAATGAATCAACTTTTGTTCCCGCAGCGACTCTGCATAAGGTGGAGAACCCCGGACAGATTCCGTTGGTTATTTTGGAAATTCAAAATGGTGAGTATTTAGGTGAGGATGACATTGAACGACCTTATGAACTATAGCTGGGGAGTAGGGAGTGGGTTAAAACCCTTTTGATGTCTAAGTTTGATGATCCGTTTATGTCTTAACCTCCTTGGCGGTTGCTATAAATGTTGTCAAACCTGCGACTGATACTCAATAAGTTGAAAAGATCTAAAACTAAAGAGTGTTTAAGTTCATCTGCGACATAATTGCCTGTTGAAATATAGAAACCACATAGAAATTAAAACCATCCCTCTTGTTCTAGGGTTTCAATCAACTGTAAACCACGAGGATCACCTACGCCTAATAGTGAGGCTTTAGCGTCTTCGCGGACTCCTAAATCTTGGTCTTCGGCAAAGGCTTGAATCAGCGCATCGATGGCTGTGGCATAAACTATGTTAGATGGCAATTCCCGGCATAATTGCCCAATTGTCCAAGCGCAGTTACTCCGCACTGCGGCGACGGGATCTTGAACTAAGGCTTCAATTAGGGAGGGGATGGCTCCCACAACGGCTTCATAACCTACGTCTGCCATCTGTGCTAAGGCACTAGCTGACCATAAACGCACTGCGGAAATATCAGTTTTTAAGGCATCTGCTAGGGGGGCTAGAGAACGGCGATCGCGACAATTTCCTAATGCCCAAACGACACCTTTACGTACATAGCCATTCCAGTCTTTGTGAAGTTGATTAATTAACGGTTCTACTGCTTCTGGACTGGGATTGCGTCCAATACCATAGGCTGCACTGACTCGGACCAAGGGACAGGTATCAGTTAACAGGCGAATTAAATGGGGTGTGGCTCGTGTATCTTCGATATCACAAAAAGCACGAGCTGCTAGCATCCGTTGCTGGGGTTGATGATTTTCCAAAAGAGCTAGCATCTCTTCTGGATCTGGCTTGGCAATTTCAGTTTCAGCACTTAGGGCTGCTATTTTATCCAGGGGGCTTTCTAGCTCCTCCTCGGCATCAAGTAAGCTTAGGTCTTCTTCGTCATACATATTTCATTTAAATGCGCGAGTGGGATTTAATGGAACTCGCCGTGCTAATAAGTCAAACAATTTTAGATTTTGGATTTTGGAAAGAAACTATTGGTAAAAACCTGATAGCTATCAGATATTGTACACCTATATAGCATTTCCTAGTCTAATAAAGTACCAAATTATCTGCGTTTATCTGCGTCCATCTGCGTTTAATTATTACTGCTTGTACCTCACTTGAATGGAAATTGCTATATCAGCTTATTTATTCTGATACAGTGATTTTAACATCCATAGGGATTGAGTTTGATAACCTAAATGATTGTAAAGATTTAAGGCGGCCGGGTTAGATGTCAAAACTTGCAAGCCGATTTGGCGATCGCCTCTTTGAATTGCCCAATTTTCGACATACTTCATCAAAGCTGTTCCCACACCCCGCCGTCGATGTTCTGGGACGACGTAAAGGAGGAAAATGTGAGCATGGCGATCGCCTTGTACTTGATCTATGGCGTTTCCCACCCAAAGGCCAGCAATGGGAGATTGGGGGGAATCTTCTTTACCCAAATACTCTACCCACCACAAGGGTGTGTCCTGGGAGAAATATTGCTCAACGGTTCGCCCTAAGTGGGCAAAATCTTGCTGGGGAAAGAGATCCTGGTAAGTTTGCTGCATGAACTTTACTAGTAGCGATCGCTCTAGTGTGGAACCGCGACGAATATAATAACCCGGTAGCAGTTGTTCAGACAAACTCAGTTTCCATTGCTATGGTTCTAGGGTCAGCAGGGCAAAAGACACCAATGGAGGTTGTGCAAGGGAAAATAATTCTGACTCCCCATTTTTCCATTGTCCTATCTCCCCATTGTCTTCAATGGGTGCTGGGGAAGCCATATCAGAGGGTAAAAAGATGCGGGCGCTTACTGCCACAAGGGCTAAGGAAAATATCAACACTGCCAGCAATGGGGCAATGTATTGACGAATTATAGTCATAGTTTAATTGAAATCGGCTAGGATCTTGGATGAGAATCTAGCTGAAGATTTGTGAAGTTTTCTTGATTTATTTTAACGAATTTTGGACATGATTAACGTTGATCGCGTTCCAAGTCATCAATTACTCTCTCGTAATACCAGGTTTCTGCCATTCCGGGATAGTTGAGCTTTGCCTGCTCAATTAAGCGCTCGGCTGCGGCCATATCACCTCCTAATTTGGCAATTAGTTGATTTTTGAGATTGTCATCAGGTATTTGTGGGGTGATTTGTGTTTGTACCTGCTCTGGTCTGTATTCTGGTACTACCTGGGATTGTTGTCTGCGTAGCTGCCAAAATAAAACGTAATAAAGTGTACCAAAAATCAAAACTAGGCTGAATGTACCGAAAAGAGTTAGTAAGTTAAATGCTAGAAATCCTAAAACCAACTGTGAGAGAACATAGCCAAGTAACAAGCCAGTGATTAAGAGAATAAATGTGCCGACAATAATAACTACTTGGTTCCCCATAAATCCTCGTCGTCTTCCTCTAGTCCTGGTCTGGATATTGCCACTGGTTTAGGATTCCAGGGGGCAAAAAATGGTAATAGCAGTAGTCCTGGGATAGCAGCTACGATACTAATAATGAAAAATAACGGCCAACCTGTGCTTTTGGCTAAAGTGCCAGCTGGCGCAACTAGAATATCACGACTGACAGCCATAAAACTGGATAATAAAGCATATTGTGTGGCAGAAAAGCGCTGGTTACACATATTCATTAGAAAAGCCACAAAGGCTGCTGTTCCCAACCCAGCACAAAAGTTTTCGATGTTGATTGTGATTACTAGCGCTTGGTAGTTTTTACCTAAGTTGGCTAGAATATAATAAGCAAAATTACTGACTGCTTGCAAAGCCCCAAACAACCAAAGTGAGCGATTCAGACCAATTTTACTCAAAATCACGCCACCGGATAAAGTGCCAATAATGGTAGCAATTAGCCCCATACCTCCTTGAATTGCTCCGATATCGGTTTGGGTGAATCCCGTTTGCAACAAAAAGGGTGTAGACATATTGTTGACAAAGGAATCACCCAGTTTATACAGGACGATAAATAGGAGCATTAATATGGCTTGGACGACACCTTGGCGACCGAAAAATTCCCTAAAGGGCAAAATGACAGCAGCAGCTAAAGATTCTGGTGGACTGGTTTCTTTGGGTTCTGGTGCAAATAAGGTGGCAATAATCCCAATTACCATGCCCAAGGCCATCAAGAGGTAAACTGATGACCAAGGAAAAATATCGGCGAGGATCAATGCTAAAGATCCTGTGAATAAAAGTGCTACCCGATAACCTAAGACGAAAACTGCTGCACCGGCTCCCAATTCTAATTCTTCGAGAACGTCGGTGCGGTAAGCATCAGCAGCAATGTCTTGACTCGCACTTAAAAAGGCGATCGCCACTGCGTTAATCGCTAACAATTGTAATGCTTGTTTGGGTTGTTGGAAAGCCATGAGAGCGATCGCAATCAATAACCCAATTTGCAGTGTAATTAACCAGCCTCGTCGCCTACCCAAAATTGGGACTGTAAACCTGTCTATTAAAGGCGACCAAATAAATTTCAACGAGTAGGGTATACCCACAAGGCTAAATAAGCCAATGGCGGTTAAATCCACCCCTTCCACAGTCATCCAAGCTTGCAGGGTTTTACTGGTTAAGAACAATGGTAATCCGGAAGAAAAACCTATAAATGTCAAAGCCGCCATTTTGCGACTACCGAACACTTTCAGCAGCGATCGCACTGGTTTCATTTGGTGCAGGTTCCTCTTAATCTTTTGAATAGCAGTTATCTTGCCATAGCTGCTGTGTCATTCTACGCCAACATCTAAATTTGCTCAGGTTTTTCCTGCTGAGATACAATTAGGACTTACGCAAGAACTCTCTGAAACCTTCTTGACTTCTCCCAAAGGCAGAGGCTAGCGCCAACGTGTCCTTTGTGTACTTTGCGGTTCGTTTTTTCATAATTTTGCCTAGGGCGTGTCATCAATTAGATAATGAACTACAGATAAAAGAGTGACAAATAAAAAAACACTCAAACTCTCATAACTCTGTGTCCTCTGCGCCTCTGCGGTATGCGCTTCGCGCACGCTTCGCGAACGTTTATCCATTCCAATCATAAAAACACCTTTCACAGCCTCAATAAATCCTTAATTTGCCTTAATTTGCTCAATTTGATGACCTTTAATTTCCACCCCGTGTGCAGCAAGGCATTTTTCCCAACCCACACGAGTCCCAATTTCGCTTTTCTGCTGGAGTAGTCCTAACTGCTGTTCTTGTTGGGTGAGTTGAGCAAATTCCTCATAGCGTGGATAGTTAGGAGTGACAAAATTTTCTTTGCGGTGCAGAATTGGCGGATTAGTTCTTTCTGCATAATCACGGTGAGTAATGTATAAACTTTTTAAATCAATAGTGATACTAGCTTTTAAAGCTGGATGGGGATCACTGTCAAATTCTGGGTAAAACAAATAGGATATTTGCGGTTTGTCAATATTGTATTTGATTAATGTCGCGCCATCTACGCGTCCAATGGTGCGGCTAGCACAGCTTTCATAGATTCGTAATAAGGGGTCAAGGGCTGCTAGTGCCGAAACATGAACGTAAAGTGCGCCCCGTGTGTGTTTACCAATTTTGCTTTTTTCACAAGCTGTTTGCACAACTTTGGGATTACCTAAGCTGAACAGTTTTTGGTCGGCTACTTGACAGGCTTCTTCGTAGTTACCGAAAAAGGCTTTGATGTCGTGGCGCATTTCTGGCGCTAGTTTGTGCCATGTGGGACGTTGATCAAAGTGGCTGAGGGCGAGATATACTTGGATATCTAGGGAACGACGATAGGCGATCGCATCCCATTCCGCTTCATCGGTAGCTTGTAACACCACATTAAAAGCCCGGCGGAAGTTACCAAATTCAGTCAGTAATTCTGTTTGGTTGATTAGTTCACCTTTAACGGGTAATCTGCCACGTTTGGCAAAAAAGTCCATCAGTGGTTGCAGTTGTTCTTGGTAGTCTTCAAATCGCTTGCTGGGTATACGAACTCTCGGTGTAGCAGTGCTAGAAAAGAAGCGGATAGCTTTGAAGTTTTCTTTTGCAGCGTCATCACGAAAGACAAAATACACACCCAACGCCACTGGGACTGCATCGACATTGAGAATCTCGTCTATGTAAGTTTTCAGTTCTTGTTGTTCATAATATTTCTGAAAGGTGTTGCGGCGAGTCACAATACCATCGCTGTAAGCAAGTTGCGCTTTGCTGGGGGCATTAATTAATACTTGAGCCGAGACAATTAAAACCTGCTGGGTGAGTTCCCAAGCATGGATGAGACTTTGACCGCGTTCCTCTTGGTCTTCAATGACGTTGAGGACATAGCCCAAATTGACCACATCGGCGGTGGTAATGGTTTCATTGGGAAAATAATAAGGGTCCCAGCCAGCGCTGGTATAGCCTAAATTGCCTACTCGCTGCACATCACCACCGTAGCCGCAGCCGTAATCAAAGAATGAGGTTTCCTGATCAAGGATTGCCCATTCTATTGCCAAACGCACGGGGCGAGATATATCATTACGAGCGATCGCAGCTCGATGACGCTCGATTTCTAAAGATTCGGTCATATCAGTTAACAGTCCATCAATTTTGGATTTTAGATTTTGGATTTTGGATTAATTTTAAATTCTGAATTAACAGTTTTTTAATTTTCAATCTAAAATTGGTACGGTTAACAGTTAACTAATATCCTTTCAATCTTTGAGCGCTAGTTGGATTAAATCTTCAATTTTCTTGATATTTGGATCACCGGCTAAGTAACCAATCCCCCGATGCAAGTGCAGGCGAAATTGGGTAGCGAGGCTGTCTTTATCAATGGGGTAGCCATCGTTGTGACAGCGTTGTTTCAGTGCGAGGAGGAGTATATCCGACATTTCGCCGCCAAATACGCGCCAGGTCATTTCCACGTTGCTATCTTGAGGAATTGGTACGGGTGAGGGTGCGGTTGCTTCAGCTAGGGAACGACAAAATGCCCAACGACATAATATATTCCATTGGTCAATTTTGCTATTGCGTCTGAGTTTAATCAGTTGGTCTTTGGCTGTTTGGGAAAGTTTAATTCTTTCAATTGGTGATTCCATAATTAAATCTCAAAAAATATCTATATTATCTTTTCACATATTAAGTAGATCAACCTAAAAAAACGTAAGATAAATAGAGTTTAGCAATTAAGTAAGCAGCGATGCCATAATTAAGTTGACCTACTTACTTCTGCTTTAAAGGAATGGTGATCATAAATTCTGTTCCTAACCCTATTTTGGAAATACATTGTAAATTACCCCGATGTTTTTCCGTAATTACTTTATAACTAATTGATAAACCTAAGCCCGTACCTTTTCCTACTGGTTTAGTTGTAAAAAATGGTTCAAATAAACGCATTTGGATATTTTCAGGAATGCCAACACCATTATCTTGAATCCGAATCATTACCTGTTGAGCCTGTGTAATTTCCGTATGAATAATAATTTGTGATTGTTTGATTTCTTGTTCATTTATTCGACTATTGATTAAAGATTCTTCCAAGGCATCAATTGCATTTGCTAAAATATTCATAAATACCTGATTGAGTTGTCCTGCATAACACTCGATTAAAGATAAATTACCATATTTTTTAATTACTTCAATTGCTGGTCGTTGCGGTGTAGCTTTCAACCGACTTTGTAAAATCATTAATGTGCTATTAATGCCATCATGAATATTTACAGCTTTCATTTCTGCTTCATCTAATCGGGAAAAATTGCGTAATGAAAGGACAATATCTTTAATTCTTTCCGCTCCATTTTCCATTGATTTTAACAGTTTTGGTAAATCCTCAATGACAAAATCTAAATCTATGACTTTTATCTGTTCAGCAATTTCTAAATTGGTTTCAGGATAATGCTTTTGATAAATTTGAATAATTTTAATTAAATCTTGGATATGTTGATTAGCTGGGTTGATATTACCATAAATAAAGCTAACTGGGTTATTAATTTCGTGAGCTACACCTGCGACTAATTGACCTAAACTAGACATTTTTTCACTTTGCACTAATTGGGCTGCTAATTCTTGTGCTTCTTGTTGTAATTTTGCGGCTGATTGTCGGAGTATTTCTTCAACTTGTTGCCGTTGAGTAATATCATGAAAAATCACTACATATTCTTGAAAATTTTGTTGACTGCGGTCAGAAATCGCAACTTCGATATTAATAGTTTTTAGATGATGTGTGAGGATATGTTCGCTGCGTTTTGGCCATTGTTCAGGATAGTCTTGTAACTTAGGTAGCCAAGTTTTCAAATGATTACCAATTAATTCAGATATGTTGATATTAAATAAACATTCACTGGCAGGATTTGCTTGTTGAATAATACCTTGATAATCAACCACTAAAATGCTCTCTTGAGCCACCATGAATAGGTGTTCGGCAGCTTCTCTAGCTTCGGCAAGGAAGATAACTTGAGGTAAACTTGTCCAACAGGCGATCGCTACTCCAACAAATGCTACAGTCATGAATAAAACAATAATTAAGTTATCACTTTCTCCATTGCTAGTTTGCTGCAATCTCACGCCAAATAACCAGCCAATTATAACTGCACCACACAAAAGAAAAATTAAAGTAGTAACTTGACCCATTAATGAACTATTCGTATTAATTAAATAGCGCGAATTATGCTTTTTTATCCACCACTTGAGGTGAAGAGGTGGAAAACTAATTCTGCGAATAGCAAAATCTACTCCTACTAATAGAAACGGAAATAATAAACCAATACAAAAGTTTATCCAACCCCATGCTAATCCGCCCACAAATAAGACAACAACTTCCAAAATAAAAATAATTAGAGAAAGATAGGGAAATAAAACAAACTCTTGCTTACGTTTTAACCATAGTCCCAAGTGCATTAATGTAAGAGATATAAACCAACCAATATTACTTACCGCAACAATTTGGGCAACATTTCCCCAAAATAAATAAATCAGGCAAAATATTAGCATTAAAATCAAAGCTGGGACAAATACCCCCCGATTAGAAATAACAGAAAAGACAGAAGAAATATACTTATCTAAAGATAATTGATATAAGATGCGAGGACAGTTAGAAACTACAGTAGCAGAACCTAATAAGCAAGCAGAAACTAATAAAAAAGTTATACTAATTCCGGCAAATTTTCCCCAAAATGGTTGAGCGGCAGCAACTAAATTTAAAAATGCATTATCTCCTAAATTTGACTGTGTTGCTAACCTGATCATTACCCAAGAACCACCAATAAAGATCAGTGGCATTAACCAAGCTGCAAAGTCTAAAAAACGTAAAGTTTTCCGGGGATTTTCGCTATCAGCTACAAAGGAAGAAGCCGTTTCAGAACCATAAGTAGCATAAGTGACAAAGAAGAACCATTTTGCCCAATCTACAAAATTTGGTGGGGATAAAGTTGCCGAAAAAAAACCAGGACTTTCCGGGGAAAAAGCCAACCATCCCAATCCTTGAACACAAAAAGTAACGAGAATTCCAAATGCGGGAATTACAAAAAATAAGTGTAAAATACTTAATGCGCGAGTTCCACTAAAAGCTAAAATAAAAGGTAAAAGTGTAAAGCCAATATCTAAAATTAAATCTGGACAAATAAGATTTAATCCTGCCAGGTTTACTTTAATTAAATCACGTAAAACTATAGCATTAACTGACAAATAAGAAACCCAACTGAAGAGGTAGCCAATAGCTGCATAACGAGCCAATCCTGGGTAGTGCTTTAATAAATATGTAGTATAATTTGGTGTTCCTCCTGCCATGTTTACCAAGTGCATTCCCAGGCGTTTTACCTGATAATTAATAAGTATACCCACCAATACAGCAGGTATCCAGACAAAGATAGCTTGTGAACCCAAAGCAGCATGAACGGCGGGAACTAAAGCCGTCCAAGAGATATGGGCTGTCAGACCAAAACCCCAGGTTTCTTTAGCACTCAAGCTTCTTGTTAACATTGGGTAAACTGGACGGCTTAGGGGTGGATGAGCTAAATCAAACATAATTAGTAAGTAGGTCAACTTAATTAAACGTAAAACGCTGAACTTGATACTGTCCTTGGTTAGCTCGATTATTTATACCATTAATATAGCAGTACGAGCTTAAGTTAAGACATTACAACGATTAAAATCGTCGCTAATGTTGCAAAGCTCGCCTACGCGGACTAAAAACTCGTTCTAACATATTTTCGTAGTGCTATAATAGCGATCGCTAATTCATATTCGTCCTCAAAAAGTTGACCAGCAAGCTGATCACGCAAGAGATGTAACCATTCATCTTCAATCCGATTCATTTGAGGACTATAAGGAGGCAGAAAAAAGACGTACAAACCTTGGGAAAAGCCAACGTTGGTGCTGCTGGCGAGCCAAATAGCTTTTATGCACAGAGGCATTATCATGCATGATTACAGTAATTTGCCCAGTTTCACGTAAGCGATGAGCAGCAGTTTGAGCTTGCCAGTCCATCAGCTGGACATATAAGTTGGTGTTTTGAGCGTCCCCACCATCAAAGCATAATCAAAACGAATTTGAGGCTCCCAAATACCGAAAATGTTAATCCGTCTACCACGTCGTCTATTTTGTCGAATACGTTTTTGCTCTCCCTTACGCCCATAAGTGTAATCAGTGGGACTTGTGCAGTAGCAACCAGATTTATCCAAGTACTTTAAACAAACCAATCCTAACTGTGACCAGAGCTTGAGTAATTCCCAATCAAGCCTTTTGGCATCGCTGCTTACTTAATTGCTAAACTCTATTTATCTTACGTTTTTTAGGTTGACCTACTTAACAAAATTAATAATGTTAAAAATTTGAATATATCTAAATTTTTTAATTAGGCAATTATTTTTTTATTCCTACTTTAATGAAACATGGCTATCTCGACAAACGGGAATCTGAATCTGAAATTCTGTTCCTTTTCCCAGTTCTGAGAAGAAATTAAGTTTGCCAGTATGTCGTTCTACCACAATTTGATAGCTAATTGATAATCCCAATCCTGTTCCCTGACCAACTGGCTTGGTTGTAAAAAAGGGGTCAAATACTCGTCGCTTTGTGTCTTCTGCCATTCCTAATCCGTTATCGGCAATGTGAATAAAAACCCAACGTTCAGCTATGACTTTCGTGCAAATAGTAATGGTAGGAGTAAAATTATGTGGCTGATGGGCAATAGTCTCTTCTAAAGCATCTATAGCATTACTCAAGATATTCATAAATACCTGGTTCAGTTGTCCTGGGCAACACTCCACTACGGGCAAATAACCATATTTTTTCTGAATAACAATAGTAGATTGATGAGACTTCCCCTTTAAACGATGCTGCAAAAGTAGGATTGTATTTTCAATTCCTTCGTGAATATCAACTAATTTGACTTCTGCTTCATCCAAGCGGGAGAAATTTCGTAAAGAATGCACAATATCTCGAATCCGTTCACTGCCAACTCGCATAGAATTGAGTAGTCGTGGCAAGTCGTTACAGACAAAGCCGATTTCAAACTGTTCGATTGCTACCTCAACAGCATCTACTGGTTGGGGATAGCATTGCTGATAGGTTTGAACCAGATTCAATAAGCCTTGAACAGATTCCTCTAAATAGTTCAGATTACCATAAATAAAATTGACTGGATTGTTGATTTCGTGAGCAATTCCGGCAACAAGTTGTCCTAAGCTGGACATTTTTTCACTGTGAATCAATTGCATTTGGGTTTGTTGCAACTCTTTGAGTGCTTGTTGCAATTGCTGAGTTTGGGTTTTGAGTTGTAATTCCGATTGTCGCAATTCTTCCTGTGCCTGTTTACGTCGGGTAATATCGGTGTGGGAACCTGCCATGCGATAGGGTTGGTTCCACACATCGCGTAACAATATCCCCCGACAAAATACCCAGAGATAGTTACCGTTACAATGTTGCAGGCGATATTCTAGTTCGCAACTGGAAAGTTGTCCATCAAAGTATTGTTGGAAGGTTGTCAAAACTCGAACTTGATCATCTGGGTGTAAACGCTGTTGCCATTCTTGAAAGTGATTGGGGAGGGCGGCTTCTGTATAACCCAACATTTCTTTCCAGCGAGTTGAGAAGAAGACCTCATTTGTTTCTAGATTCCAGTCCCACAGTCCATCATTTGATCCTTTGACTGCCAGTTCAAAGCTGGAACTAATCTTGCCGAAATCTTTATAAGGATGAACCTGCAAAACTTGAAAGCATTCATGAACTGATTGATAATTGAGGGGAATCGTCCAACCTTCGGATTTTGCAGCTTTTGCGGCTGGGTGATCTTTGGGCAATTTCAAAAGAGCGATCGCTACTTGTTCTGCTAAATCACTTGGTGCTTTTTGAGTAACTCCAAAAGGCCATTCGGGATATAACCGAGTACTTAAGGCAAAGGGCAACTTTTCTCCATACTGGGTCTGCTGATTAATGATTTTAAAGTTTTTTAGGTCAATTTTTCCTTCCAACGCCATCTGTTCTAAAACGTTAGTGGAAATGGTTCCCGCATCTGCCTCACCTTGTTCAATGGCATAGACAACGGCATCATGGCTATTGCTGAAGTGCAGACTTTGGAAGTCCCGGTGAGGATTGATCCCGGCTTCGACAATTTCCCGCCATGCTGATCGCCAACCCCCAAAAGAATTTTCCGCAACTGCCAGAAAGCGTTTGCCTCGTAAGTCTGTGAGGTTCTGAATATCTTCAGAATGGGCATTACAAAAAATTACTCCACCAAATAAAGTGTAAGCCTGCCCCAGGCGGAGGTGCTTTAAAGTTGCTAGGCGGTTTACGCCATACAGGGCTTCAAATTCCACATACATCCCCGGACTGGTAATTACAAATTCCACCGCTTCCTGTTCTACTGCTGCCCCAATCTGGGTGAAATTGAGGGGAACAATAGCAAATTGATATTCCGGAAGTTCGGCGGTGAGGTAGTCTGCCGTTGTTTGCCAGGTTTGTAACGTATGCTGGATATCTCGATGTGCTAAAACACCAATCTGAATCAGGGGTTTCATAAGAATAGGCGGTATGCGGGAAACGAGCGTGTCTACAAACTTGACAGGGAAGCGACTCGTTACGTGATTCTTTTAACCTTATACTACTATAAGTTTATCAAAATACCGTATTTTAGCTGAAACCTGCGATTTTTTGTTCGCACAGCAGATTCATGATCTTGATTAGCTAATACCGCCAGACTGACGCATTACCAAAAATATTGATTTTCTATGACTGTGGTTTGGCGGGTGGAGGAATCGTATTTGAGGAGATATTGGCGGGCGATCGCCTCATTATTTCTCAGTGTTTCTACTTCATGTTTACCGATTTCGGTATCAGTGGATAACAGTATTACTTGATGGCTAGCGGATGGAAAGTAGCGTTCTACGAGGTTTCCCCGATGGGATGAGTCTAATCTCCCCAGAGGCGTGTCTATAGCTACAGGTAAGCGGTGTCCGGATACTCGCGCTAGTCCCCAGAGGAAGGCGATCGCTAAAAGTTGCTTTTCTCCGGCTGAAAGTCTATGCTTGGGTACTGGTTTACCATTGAAATCATACAGTGACAGGCTGAAACTATCAGTATGAATGGCGACGCGATGCACTAAATCTGATTTATGCAGCAGATAGCGGAAGCATTCTGTAACTTCAACTTCTAGTTTATTCAGTTTGCGTAGAGTCAGTTTCTCTCGGAAAAGTTTGAGTGTATCTTGAACTTTAGCCGTTGCCGTAATAATATGTTCGTTATATTTGCGATCAATATTGGTTTTTGTATATTTTTCTAAAGTTTTTTTAGTAGTACGAATTTGAGTTTCTAATTCGTTTAAATCGCGTTTGGCTATTTCACAAGCAGCGTGCGCTTCTGCAACTTCTTGTTGTGCTGCTTGCAATTCATCTACCAGCCTTTGATAATCTTCAGGAGATGCGGCTGTTTGAATTTGTCTTTCTAGGGTGATAATTTCTTCTTCTTTCGTTTGGTGTAGTTCTAGCTGATTTTGAGTAGCGTTTTTTGTATGAGGTAAATAATGATGAATAATATTATCTAAATTATGCAGTGTTTCAGTGTCAGATAATAACCAGACTTCCCCTGTGGTATCTTGCTTTAAGATATTATTTTCTTCGTCAATAAATTCTTGAATCTTCTCAATTTTTTGATCAGTAATGGCTAATTGATTAACTAATTCAATCAATCGCTGATCTCGTTCTAATAATAAATTATATGCTACTTTAGCTTGTTGAGTCCGAAATTCTTTTTGTCCTTGGATATAAGTTTGATTTAGCAAAGGTTCAATTAAAGCTAACGGCAAAATATCAGCAGCTAATCCGCGCATGGCTTGACGGGTATTTTCTGACTCAGCAATTAATTGAGATTTTTGTTTTTCCAAATAACTGCGATCGCCTGCAATTTTACCACCTTCAGAGATGAAATTATCCACAGCTTCTTGCTGCTTTTTTTCTGCTGCTACTAAATTCTCGGTCAGTTCCTTTAATTGAATTTCAACTTCCTGATATTCTTCTTGTTTTAGCTGTAGTTCTTGTTCAATTTCTTCTAAATCAGCTAAATCTTGAGTATCAGCAATTTCCTTTCTCTTACGATTGACGATAATATCTAAATCACCACCTAAACGTTCAGCTAATTCTAAACCTAGAAGTCCGCGAATTGCATCAACAACAATCGATGGAGGTGTTTCTTGTTCTGCAAGTTCCTTAACTTGTTCACCATCAAATAAAAACAAGTTAGAAATCCCTAAAGGTAAGAGATTTTCTATATACTCATCCCAAATATTAACTAAAGCCGTATCCAGCCATTCTTGAGCATCTAAAATCCCTAATTGGTCTTTACCATCTTTAGGGTTTTTTGTCCAGCGTCGCACCACTCTATATTTTACTGGCTGGTCATTTTCAATGTGTTCAAAAACCAATTCAATGCGAGTATCTTCAGTTAGTGAACTGTGACTATTAACGCATTGGTTGAGAAAATCACTATAACTCAAGTTACCACGGGTAGAACATTGCGCGCGATGTCCATATAATGCTAGGCGAATTGCATCCATCAGGGTAGTTTTTCCGCCACCATTCATCCCACCTAATAGGATAATTGGATAGGAATTTTCTTCATCAATTTTTGGGTCAAGATTGATTACCTGACGACCCCAGTAAGGTCCAAAGTTTTGTAATACGAGTTCAAGGAATATCATTTATCTTAGTGCTGGTTTATCAAAAATGCCGGGTGAGTGAATCAGACCGGGCGAATGAATTCGCGGCTACACAGGCGAAGTCCACCTCCGTGGACTAATGGGAAAGTGAAGTTTTTAACCCGCGCAGGCGGGTTTTGTTTGTATAGCCGCGACTTCTAGTCGCCAGGGCTAGTAATTTACAAACATTCTCTCAGATAGGGGTAAGTTCCCATAAAGGAATGATAGATTTTTCACTATGATGTCTGGCTTGGTTTCTAATATAGTTAGCTACGTTGTCAATAGCATCATGACTAACAGTAAAAGCTCCATAGCTACCTTGCCATTTAAAAAAATTATCTGACTTAACTTCATGAGTAATAAAGTGAGAAGAACTACCTTTAATTTGTTTAATCACTTCAGATACACTAACAGTTGGCGGGAAACTTGTTAAAAGATGAACATGATCTTCAACGCCACCGATTGCAATAACCGTGCATTTTAATTGTTCACATTCTCGAATAATTGCCGCATAAACTAATTTCTGAATATCAGGTTTAATTAGCGGTAATCTATCCCATGTTGCCCAAACATAATGTACATACAATTGCGTAAAATTTGCTCTCATTTCTCCTGAACCCGCGCAGGCGGGTTTCGTTTGTGTAGTCGCGATTTCTAATCGCCGGGTATTTCATGGTAAATACTATTCATTTGTCCTTAACTCTTTTTAAACTTCATACTTCCCCAACTTGGCGATTTATCGCTTGCGTCATTGCTTTCATCCACAGCGTCTCCCAAAGTCAACTGCTTGACCTTTTTCACATCCCCTTGGTCAACGGCTGTTTTTAAATCGCGTTTCAAGTGAGCATTTTTAATCGCTTCTTCTGGTGAATGGGAACTGGTCACAAAACATTTCTCTAGCGTTTCATATATTCCCACCCGCCGACCTTTTTTCCGATACTGGCGTTCTGTGTCTAATAACTTAGACATCAGTTCTAAGTGCATAGCATCATCGCCACAAATTTCCTCTAGCACTTCCCATTCATCGCTACCCAGTAAACTATAGCCAGCACCAGGACGAGGATCTTTGAACACTTCACCAGTCACTTCTTCATAAATCCGGGGTAAACTATCATCAAATTCGTGTCTTTCTTCTAACCAGATCCGGCGGATTTCGCTCAGTTCCTCTAGAGTTATTAGAGTAATATCGCGCATATTTTCTGGTGCTGTACGCCGGATTTCTTGTTCCATTGTCAGCAGCTTTCTCAGCCAATCTTCACGCGCTTCTTTCAGATAGGGACCAGGAATCGGCTCAACTGATACTTCACCTTCTAAGTTGCGCTCATACAGTTGGACATCCCCATTTCTACGTCTAAAATCTCGTCGCTTGCGGTTTTCTTCAACATCTAATTCTTTGCGAAAATCAAGGAAAGGTTGCATCCACTCTTTTTCTTCATCATTTTGAATCATCGCCGCTAGGGATCTATCTTGACTAACTAATGTGCAAACCCAGCAACCGAAACGCGAACCACCACAACTAGGAGTAGTTGTATCAACGACTAAAGGACATTCATTATCAGCAGACGCACCTCTATAGATGTCAAATAAATCTTTATTGCTATAATTCCAAGGGTTTTCCCACTGCATTAAATAAATCCAAACTTCATCATTTTCCCAATCTTCAATAGGGCTATAAACTAGAGAATTAGGCAAATTCATATTAGGACTCAGGCGATCGCGTACCCGATAAACTTCTAACTTTTTCATTCTGTTAGCCCGTTTTGTACTTTCAGCTTTGCGAGTACCTAATACCACAATGGCCTCACCACTGCTGCGGATAACATCACGAATAAAGCGATTAGAAGGATTAATTTTAAGGCGTTCTGTACACCAGCGAAACTTTCCTCTGGGTGCTGGATAACCTTTTCCAATTAAACCTACCCAAAATGTTTCTTTCGCCTCTGGTTGTAATAGATGCGGTTCAAATGGTAATTCTTGCGCTTGGGCTTCAGATTTCATCTGTTTTAGAGAATTGCGGACCCATGCAGCAACTATGGGATTTTCTACCAGGGTATCAGTAGTGATAACATATATTGTCTTCGTTCTTTGCTCAGGAGGGAGTGCGGCGATCGCATTCCAAACCAGCTGTAAAGTTGCTGTACTGTCCTTACCACCTGAATAACCAATAACCCAAGGTATCTCGTCTAAACAATACAATTCTTGAATTTCAGTCGTCAGCGCTTGGATATCATCCACTAAATCTGCTACAGTACGCTGTTGCTGACCTTTTTTTTGTGGTTGTTGTGCTGTAGTCATAATCTCTCTATATTTTTAAATATGGGCGTGACTTCATTTTTACTATCCCAGTGAGTAGAATTAGCTGGTATACAGGCAAAATTTACCTATGTGGGTGCAAAATTTTAAAAAACCTTACTTCTATTACTCAATTTTTAGACAATTACACTATCCTACACCATTTAGTTTTTAAAAATTAATATGAAGAAGAATGTATCCGATCAAACTGCTGATATCGAGAAGGAATATCTGGAACGAGAAAACAAGGATAAACAGGTACTCGCCTTACTGCTAGAGAAGTTCCTGGGGAAGAAAGACCAGATTCTAGTGCAAAAAACCGAGATGGGTGGTACTGAGGCTTTTGTTGGTTCTGTTACCTTGGAATGGTTTGCTGGTCATGTTCACTTCGCCTCTGGTTTACCCTTGCTTGAAAAAAAGTACAATCCAGATACTGGTAACATCGAAATTGACGCAGATAGCATTGATGAAATTCAGCAACGTCCCATTGACTGGACACGTCAAGCACCCCTAGTACAGTATTTAGCAGCGAGGAAAAGTCACAAATTCCCACCTGTACTGGTAGTAATTAATCAACCTTGGGTAGATAACCCCAAAGCGGCTGAGTGGGATAGTCAGGGAATAGCCTTAAAATCTACTACTGATTTCACCCCTTTAGATAAAGATGGTAAAGTTGGTCTCCTGAATATTTCTGAAGATAATGTGACAATTTATGCTTTGGATGGTCAGCACCGACTCATGAGTGTACAAGGGTTGATGGAGTTAATTAAAACTCGCAGATTGCAGCGCTATAAAAAAGATAAAACTGCTGACGATAATTTTATTACCCTAGATGATTTGAGAGATAATTACCAAGTAGACCTTGATTACTTGCAAAGCTTACCCAAAGAAAAAATAGGAATTGAATTTATCTGTGCGGTTGCTGCTGGGGAAACTCGCACCGAAGCCAGACGAAGGGTGAGGTCTATCTTTGTTCATGTTAATTTAATGGCTGCACCCTTGACTAAAGGTCAGTTAGCACAGCTAAATGAGGATGATGGGTTTTCCATTGTAGCGAGAAAAATTGCAGTTACTCATCCGCTTTTGGAACAACGACAAGACCGCAATCCTCGTGTTAATTGGAACAGTGGAACAGTGGCATCTAATTCTACTGTTTTAACCACCCTGCAAGCTCTCCATGATATGTGTGAGCGCTATTTGGGGCAAAAGTTCCCTCACTGGAAACCTT
Source organism: Nodularia sp. (in: cyanobacteria) (assembly GCA_035638855.1). Lineage (GTDB taxonomy): Bacteria > Cyanobacteriota > Cyanobacteriia > Cyanobacteriales > Nostocaceae > Nodularia. The sequence continues at coordinate 101,543 of DASQZD010000043.1, forward strand.
TAGAAAAAGGCTTAATTCCCATGCGTCCAGAGGATGAGGAACTTGAACAGGGGATTTCAGAATTTAGCCAGCTATTTGATCATTTAGCCAGTCTTCCCAGTTATAAGCTGCTGGATGAAGAAGACACGCCAGCTTTGCGACGCTTTAGTTTTGAAAAAGATGGGGGGGAAGGAAATTTGCTTTTTCGTCCTGTTGCTCAAGTGGCTTTAGCGCAAGCTTTGGGAATCTTGGTTTTTCAAAAAGGTTTTACACTAACAAATATTTTTAAGAAGTTGCGGAAATTTGACCAGCAAGGCGGTTTGAGTGGTATGGAGTATCCCCAGTCTTTGTGGTATGGCGTTTTGTATGATCCCAATAAAAAGCGGGTACAGGTTTCTGGACGGGAATTAGCAGCGAAGTTACTAATTTATATTCTGGGTGGAGTTCAGGATCAAATGGAACGTGCTGAACTGCGGAAAGCTTTGGCTGATGCGAGAACTATAGAAGATCAAACAATAGGCTTTGATGGTAAGTTTGTCGAACCCAAGCAAGTAGGACTTCCACCAATTTTATAATTTACACAGTTTACTAGGATCTTTGATGTGGTTATTACGCTGCTACCAGTATAATAAAACTATATAGCGCAATCTACCACTTTACAGGTATTAGTATGACTGAAACAATTCAGGATAGTAACAATCATGTTTCGCCAGATATCAAAGCTAATTTTAGTACATTAGTTGCGCCGCTTTTTTCCGAACATTATCTAGAGTCATGCTATCCAGGACTAATTTTTCATCAGGGAAAGCGGAAAATGCTACAAATAAATGTACCCGCTAAAGATTTACCTACTCTTCTCCAAGCTAAACCTTCCACTAACAATGATCCTGATTCAGGTAAGAATCGACCAGAAGTGAAAGGCCATGCGAAGGAAATCAAAGACTATGTTGTTGAACGAGCTAAAGCCAGTAAACCCTGGGTTTTAGGGACAATTACAGCCAATGTTGATGAAAAACATATTAAAATACATGAATTAGGTAGGGGAATTTGTATAGTCGTTATTCCTGATGGAATTAAACTAGATATTACGGATGGACAACACCGTAAGACTGCAATTCATGAATTGATATTTAGTAATGAAAGCTACTTAGTTGGTCATAACCAGTTTGCGATTACACTGATATTAGAGGGAGACAAACGCCAGTGTCAAACTGACTTCCGAGATATGGCTCAAACGAAACAGCTAGATAATTCATTATTGTTATCATATGGTGAGTTTGAAGGTAGGGTTGGCATTACTAAGAATTTGATAGAAGAAGTACGAATGTTTCAGGAAAAAACAAATCAAATTGGAAGAAATGCACCAACTAAACAGAAACTAATTTACACAACTAGTTTTTTAGCCCGGTTTGTCAGTTGTGTATTTGCAGATAATACAAAAGATGAACTTAAAGGACATGATGTAGAGCAATTATCTAAAGTTTTAGCTGAGTCTTTGAATAGGTTCTTTTTGGAATGTAAAGACACGAAAGATATTTCTGAAACACATATAGATAAGCTGACAATTCATCAAGTGGGTGCATTTAAGGAAACTTCTTTGCTAGGTGTGAGCGCTGGAATAGAAGTATTGGGAAGATTGCTTTATAGGACTTATGATAAGAACAATAATTATTTTGATGCACAAAGGGTTTCTCAATTAGCACAGCTAGACTGGTCACGAAAAAATAGTATTTGGGATAATAATGTAGTTAGGAAATCTGCTAATTATGATTATGAAATTCAAAATAGACCAACTGCCATAACAGATGCAGTCCAAATAGTGAAAACCATGCTGGGATGGAGTTAAATTATTACTTTTAAGTAGCCATTAAAAGTTAAGAAAGGAATTTGCTTAGATCAAATTCCTCTTCTTGTTCTTCATGGCTCGTTCTTTCATAACTTAAAAACAATAAAATTCGCTCTGAATAATCGACGGCTCCATGCAACTCTTTCTGTAATATTTCCAGTCCGCCATTAGCATACTCTTCAAACGTCTGATTACGTTGTCTTTCATATTCTTCTTCATGAGGAGATAATATTTTAATATCCTGAGTTTCCGCAACTCCCAATAATTTAATTACTACATCATTTCCCACAGAAGCGAAATATTCTAACCGGATCGGCGAAGGTTCTCGTTTAGAAATTTCCCCTAAAGTTACGCGCTTTTTATGCTTTGCACCCAAAGCTGCTGCAAAAACAATCACATCCGCAAATGTTTGGAAAGGTCCCGTTCCTCCGTCTGATGATGTTAAATCTTTAACTAATTGAGCTTTATCTTTAGCAACCCTGATTCTACCAGTTTCCGCCATAATAATGATATCTATATTGTGACTATTTTAACCGAATATTAAATGCGATCGCCTATTCCCCTTTCCCCTCTGTGTCCTTTGCACCACTGTGGTTCGTCAACTCCACATCCTCATAAACCAGAGATAGAGGAAAGCGAAAATCAACGCTAGTTAAATGAACCTCATCCCCCTCAGCGTAAGGATGTAACTCCCATAAACCTCTGTCATTCAATCGAAAACAATCTAAACTCATTTTTTCAGCATCAATCAGCACATACTCTTGCAAAGTTGATATCCGGCGATACTGCGTAAACTTACCCCCTCTGTCGTAAGCTTCCGTACCTGGAGAAAGAACCTCAACAATCAGACAAGGATACTGAATAAACTTAATAGCTTGTTTATCCCTTGGATGACAACTCACCATCACATCCGGGTAATGAAAGGGGCCATTTTCTGATACACCCAGCTTTGCATCTGCCATAAAAGCACGACACTTACCCCCTCGTAAATGTCCTTTTAACGCCGCAGCTAAATTAAGAGCAATAGTAGTATGAGGAATAGTCCCCCCAGTCATGGCGAAAACTTCACCATTGATATATTCATACTTAACCTCCTGCGTCTCCTCCCATTCCAAATATTCCTGAGGAAACATATAACTTCCTTCTCGACTCGCAATCATAACCCCACCTCAAAAACAACCACCCATCTCAACTCTACCTCTTCCCTCCGCGCCTCTGCGCCTCTGCGTGAAACACTTACCCCTCAGTCCTTACAGTCAAAACCTGCGGTGGAGTAGCATCAGGAGGATACAAAAAATCCACCTGAACTTGTCGCCTATCTCCCCCTTGCATTTCCAACTTCACCAAAGGTTCACCCCGTTGTCCCCGTCGCTGTACCAGATGCACATATCGCGTTTTTTCCACGCCATTATCATCCGCATAACGCACCCTCACTGTTCCCCGAAAAAATACCTGTTCCACCCATGGCTGTAAAAACAGTAACCTATCCCTACCCCCTTCATCCTTCACAGGGGTTTGAATAGATACAGTCACAGTCCGGGTTTGACTGCTAGAATTACGTAAAGGCAAACTCAGATTGTATTCTATCCCATAATTACTGTGAGCAAAATAAGCCGTATCCACATAACGTTTCAACATTGGCGCACTTTGGATTTGCCCAGTACTGAGAGTAACTAAATGTATAGTCGCCAAAGGATATGAAAACGCCTGTCCTCGCTGCGGTATCGTCAAATCAGACACATTAAAATTATCTGTAATTTGGGATTGCCATTGCGTCCCTTGGGAAACACCCGCTACACGACTAAATACTGTTGGTTCTCTGGGAGGATCGAGAGGCGTAGGAATAGCATCGCGCTTTCCTGCTAAACTGCCAGTATCCAGAAGTCTTTGCCACTGCGCTAAATTAGGCGGAGTGTTGCTAGTCTGAGATAATTTTGCCATATATATCGGGCGATCGCTCTCCAATCTGATCATAGTACTGCGACCACTAGAAGATGGAGACTGCACAGAAATCGGTAAATTCGCTAATATTTGGGTTTTCCCTGGTTCTATGACCAATTTTTCCGGAAAATTAGCTTGTCTCACCCCTCGCAACACATCATTCATTGTCCGACTACCAGGGCCAGCATAAACTGTACCTTGAGGATTTTCTACCATATCCGGCAGACTGATAAACGGTGATTCCCTGGTAAGATAACTAGCAGCTTGTAATACTTGCAAAGTTGCTGGTTCATTTCCAGGATTATGGACAATGATACCTTGGTAAACCGTGCGGCTTTGGGCTGGCGTTTCCGCCCTGACAATATGATGAGCGAACACATCAAATCTGCCTTGAAAGGGATAATTTAAATGTGCTTCCCGCGCTTGCTTCCCATCTGGGGGAAAAGTTGATAGCAAAATGCCATCAGTTGTTACCAATTCGGGACTATTACTGTTAAATGTGGGAATAACATTGAGTTGTCCTGGTAAACGGCGCACCTCTTGGGGATGTACTTCTATTCCCGCAATATATTGTGGAGGGACATTGTAGACATTTAACGCCCGACACATTAAAGCTGCAACTTCACCTCTAGTAGCACTTTGCAGGGGTTTTAGCTGTTTTACATTGGGATAATTAACAACAATACTATTAATTGCCGCTTGAGCGATCGCATTTTTGGCATAGTTAGGAATTTGTGCCGCATCATCAAAATACTGTTGTAATGTCTGTACTGGCTTAGGCAGAGAATTATAATTTTTTGCCCCAGCTAACACACCGATAATTTGCGCCCTGGGAATTGCTTGATTAGGTTGAAAAATTTCTCCAGGATAACCAGCAAAAAATCCTTTTCGATAAGCAGTCGCAATGGCTTGATTTGCCCAATAGTTAGTAGGTACATCTTTAAATGTAATGGCTGGGCGCTGCATTGGTGCATCGGGGAAAGCATTTAACATTAATACAGATGCTTCCGCGCGGGTGACGGTTGCATTGGGGCGAAAACTACCATCTGGGTAGCCTGTAATTAATTTCCGTTCTCCCAATTGCTGAAGACAATCTTTTCCCCAATGATTTTGGGTGTCAGAAAAGGCGAGGGTGCGGGAGTCGGATAAGGTTAAAAAAAAGGCGAGTATTACTAAGGTATATCGGTTCATGATTGTCTCACGCAGAGGCGCACCAGGCGCAGAGAAGAAAGAAAGGAAAATTAATTACGAATTACTTCTATAATTTCGGTATATTCAAATTCGTTAGGACTTTGCCTAACTAAAGGGTATCTTTCTCCTGCTAACTGAATATAATTTTGTTCACAATCTGGTTTTGAAGAATAATAGGTAAGCACATATTCTCTACCGATTCTTTCTGTCATTTCTGCTTCAACTTCACCCCGCCATTGAGTTTTACTGGCTAAGACAATTAACTGATTAGCTAATTTGGGAATTGTCCCCGCTATATGTCGGCGTGACATTTCATCTAAACTGCCAAAGGGGGAATCCATGACTATTGGGAAAGTGCTACTATCGGGAAGCATCATCATTTTGCGCTTTTGACTCCACTCACGCACTTTATCTATGATGCTGGCAATAAAGGATAAACTGAGAATTTGATTTTCTCCTGTGGAAGCTGCAACTGGTGCTTCTATCCCCGCAGTATGTTCGACTAAAGTTAATTCATATTTTTCGCTAATTTTGGGAATATATGGTTTGACTGAAAGCTGATTAAATATCTCTTGAACTCTTTTTTCTAGTTGCAGACGAAATTGTTTTTCTTGCCGATTTTTAACTTCTGTTAACCGTTCAATAGCATCTTGAGTAGCATTAATGCGTCGCTGCGCCAATACTTGCTTTTCTTCATTCATTTTTTGCTTGGATATTTGTTTACCCAAAGCATCAATTTCTGTTTGCAAATGGACAAGTTGCTGTTGATTTGCACCCTGTTCTCTATTTAATTCATCAATTTTACTAGAAATCTCATCTAAGCGCTTTTGTAAACTGCTAATTTCTTCATTCGCATCTTTTCTGAGCTTGTCTTGAAGGTTATCTAATTCACCCTCAACTTGCGATATGGTTTCTTTTAACTGTTTAATTCTGGCTTGTTCTCTATCAACCTCTTCCCAAAAAGCCGCAGATTGTTTATCAATTTCATCGACTTGAACACCCATGCGAATAGCTGTTTCTTCCACTGCGGAAGAACCCGCTTTATCTAGCAAAGTTTTCACATTCTCATGATTATCAGTACCTGTGCTTAAGTCTGCACCACAAATACAGCGTTGATTTTTTAATAATTCATTGACAAATTCCCGCGAAATTCCAGAGGTTAACTCACCTCGCTGCTTTAAATCATCAATAATTTTCCGAAATTGTGATGTCGTCTCCCCCAGCAACACTGTGTAACCCCGTGAGGAAATAATTTTTTTCAGAGTTTCTTTATTTTTTTTGAATAATTCCTGGTTTTCAGCTTTCTGTAATTCTAAATTTTGCCATCTTTCTTGTACTTCTTTGGCTTTAACAAGTTCTAACAAGCGGTTACTTGTTTCTTTTTTAAATGTTTGTTGATATTCTAACTCTTGTTTAATTTCTGTTTGTCGGTTGGTGAGGCGTTCACTTTCTTGTTCTCTCTGCTCTTGCTGTCTTAGCAGTTTCTTCGTTTCTGCATCACCAATGGCTTTCAATTCATTCTCTAAAGTTTTTTTCGCTTCGCCTAAATGTCTGATAGAACGGTTAATCACTTCCACACCCAAGAAAATCTTAGTCGCTTCCGCAATTTCAGCTTTTTTGTCAGAACGAACTATTTCTTCTATCCGTTCACCGTCAAAGAAAAAATATTGATGTAAACTTGCAGGTAAAATCTGATTAATGATATCGTCTGGTTGTTGTTGTGGTATCTTCCAGTCACCATCTTCCTCACATACCCACATCCGTAACTCGGTTTTACCAGCTTCAAAGTCGCTGTCATTTTTATAAACCCGACAGGAACGTTTAACTTTGTAGCGTTTACCTTCATGCTCCCAACCGATTTCTACCCAACATTCCACAGCTTGACCTTTTTGGGCTTCGGCAATTGAGCGCTTATTCACTAGCTGTTCTGTGGAGGCGAAAGCTGCACTAAATTTTTCATATAATACCCAAGTAAAGGCATTTAGTAAACTGGTTTTCCCAGAACCATTATTACCATGAATAATTGTGGTGTTCAAAGTATCTCCCACTGCGAGGAGTATTTCTGGTGTTGTGCCATAAAAGGAGCGAAAGTTGCACAGCTTAATTGAAGTCAGCTTCATTGCACTTCTTCCTTGACAATATCTAATATCTCTTCGTTAATATGACTATTGATTTTTTTATCTAGCCTGCCTTTTTCCAACTTCCAGACTCGCTCAATAATCTGCCGCACTTCTGGCGTTGCGCTGGTAATTGGTTCCTGCACATCCTCAATATTGCTCTCTGTGGGCATTTGGTGGCTTTTGAATAGGTTTTCTTTATATTTTAGCGGAAACCACTACTGCATTGACATCGGTAAAGCTACTATTACTCTTCTGTTTATCTTTGGTTCAGGTATAGCTGGAATTTTTCCACTTTATTTGGCAAAGAAAACTTGATTTTGAGAATCGGTTGTGGTAGATTAAGGATAGATTTACATTATAATCGAATATAAGCTAAATTTTTAAACCAAATTACATCCAATTATAATTAACCTCAATATCATTGTCGCACATTAACTGCCATTTATTACAGATTTAAAAAAAATTTCCAAAATTATTTTTTCTGTGTATCTAGCTTTGAAGAGAAACGTATCGCGCCAGACATAGGAGACACTGAGTCACGAGAGTTGGAGAGTTTTTTCCGTTAGGTGGTTGAGTGTATTTTATTTGCAAGTCCGGGATCAAATATCTAATAACCCGTAACGCTTTTGTAAATCCAGTAACTTCATTCTGGCTTCGCCGGCGTTATCGGCTAAATCGGCAAACTCGACAAAGCGGCGCAATTCTTTTTTTAATAGATTGCGTTCTACTTCTATGGTTTCTCTATCTAAATCTGGTGGTAATACAATCATATCAAATATGGTGGCGCGTTCTTTACCAATGTGAGGACGCAAAACTCGTCCCCGGCGCTGAATGAACTGGCGAGGATTTCCGGAACTTGATAAAATGACCGCAGTTTGAATGGCGGGAATATCAACGCCTTCGTCTAAACAACGAATTGCTACTAAACCCTGTAGTTCACCACTTTCAAATTGACAGCGTAAGGTTTCTCGTTCTTTGAGGGAAGTGCGTGCGGTGTAAGTGCTTACCCTATATCCTAAATCTACACCGAGGATTTTGGCAACGGCTTTGAGTTGACGCAAAGATGAACGCTGTCCCGCTTCTTGGGAACCATCGCTGCAATAAAAAAGTGTATGGGTACTGTCTCGGCGAGTCGTCATTAAGTCTTGCAAAGCAGTTAATTTATTTTTTGCTGTCCCAATTAACCTGGCGCGTTGCATTAATAAGGGCTTTAAATCTTCGTTGTCGTCAAAGTTTCCTCCTAGACCATTTTCCCGTTCTCTGTATAACAGACACCGCCCGATCTTTTTTGTTAACTTTAAATAAGCAATGCTTTCCGTTTCGGTCAACTCCACAAGTAGCGGATAATACAAATAATGTACCAAAGCTCCTTGAGCGATCGCATCCCTTAAGGTAAACTCTGGTTGGAGAACTGGACCAAAATAATCGAATAACGATTGAGTCCCATAGTCATCAAAATACCTTTCTGGTGTCGCCGATAAAGCCAGCCGCAACCCTACCCGACGCGGTAAATTTTCTTCTAACTTCGGTGCGCCTAAATTATGCGCCTCATCACCAATAATTAAAGTTTTGGGGGGAAAATACTTAAGTTGAGACTGAAACCCATCACCAATTAATGTAGAGTTAGTAGTAATTACCGTGATAAAGTTTTGCGAACCGGAACGCAGATTATACAGTTGTGTAGACAGTTGACTTTGCCAAGTGTGTAAATTCTCGAAAGCTAATATGGGCTGTAAGTTAAATTTTTGACATTCTCGCGCCCATTGGGTGACAAGATGACGATAAGGACACAGGACTAATAACACTTGTAAGTTAATTTGCTGGTATAATTCGCAAGTGATCGCTAATGCTGTAATAGTTTTACCACTACCAGTAGCCATTTTCAGCGTCCCTCTGCCATTGTTAGCAAACCAGCTGGTGATAGCCTGTTGCTGATATTGCCGTAATTGCAGAGATACAGGTAGAATTGGGCATCCTGGTAATGGGTGACGAGTTTGATAACTCCCCTGACGTTCCCTCACAAATGGAACTTTTAGCTTAAAAGTAGACCGTTCCTGCACTAAATAATTAATCATTAGTTATCCCCATAGAACTTTGTAGAGATGTTGTATGCAACATCTCTACATTCTTTGTTACCAGATGTCTATTAGTCATTAGTCATTGGAAATAACCCACCGACTTCGTACTCCCTACTCCCTATTTAATAACCGCGCCAAACCCCAACCAGGGAACCTTGTACCTGCACTTGGGTGGCGAGTACCTCAATGGGTTTATACTTAGGATTCGCCGGCTTGAGAGTCACGCGATCGCCTTGGCGATAAAAACGTTTTAAAGTAGTACCGTATCCATCAACTCTAGCAGCAACAATGGTGCCATTTTTTAACTGATCCGGTTCTAACACTGGATGCAGAAATACCAAATCTCCATCAGCAATTAAATCTTCAATCATACTATCTCCAGATACCCGTAAACCGTAGCTTTGGGGAGGTAAAGACATATTAGAAAAGTCTAAATGATCTATAGCATCATTAAAAGGTTCAATTAAACCACCAGCCGCAATTGTGCCTAAAATTGGGATACCTTGCTTAACAGGATGCAAAATTTGAATCGTTCGCGCCTTACCTTCATTCCAATCTATATATCCTTTCGTGCGTAAATGCTCTAAACGACTTTGAATTGGTGCAGGTGATTTCAGCTTCATGGCTGCCATCATTTGCCTAATTGAAGGAGAATATTGGTGAATTTTGATATACTCTACCAACCAATTGTATAATTCTTGTTGAGCTTCTGTGAGACGTTCCATAAATTTATCGCCAAGTAAATACAAATGTCTTTAGAACATTAGTACTACAAAAAATCCCAGATCACAAGATAAAAGTAAAAAGATGAAAGGCAAAAGCAAGACAAATCTCTTTACTTTTGCCGGATAAATTTTTACTCTGCGCCTAAAATACTGGCAAGTAAAGCTTTTTGGGCGTGTAAGCGATTTTCGGCTTGTTCCCAAACTCGCGACTGAGAACCTTCTAAAACTGCTTCGGTAATTTCTTCACCACGATGGGCTGGTAAGCAGTGTAAAACAATTGCTTCTGGGTCAGCGAGACTTAATAACTGTTCCGAAATTTGGTAAGGTTGGAAAATTGGCAAGCGATTATCAGCTTCGGTTTCTTGCCCCATACTTGCCCAAACATCAGTGTAAAGCACGGCAGAACCCTTTGTGGCTAATTCTGGGTCATGAGTCAGCATAACTTCAGTTTTATCACCTGCGATCGCTCGTACTTGTTCTACAATGCCCAAATCAGGTTCATATCCTTCAGGGGTGGCAATTCTCACATTCATCCCTGCCAAAGCGCACCCCAGCATGAGAGAATTAGCAACATTATTACCATCGCCGACGTAGGTCAAAGTTAACCCAGAGATATCACCAAAGCATTCTTGAATTGTCAATAAATCAGCTAATATCTGACAAGGATGTTCTAAATCGGTAAGCGCATTAATTACAGGAATCTTGGCATAACTCGCAAAAGTTTCCAAATCTTGCTGTGCAAAGGTGCGAATTGCCAAAACATCTAAGTATCGATCTAATACCCGTGCGGTATCCTGCAAGGGTTCCCCGCGACTAACTTGAGTGACGTTAGGGTTAATATCAATTACCTGTCCACCCAATTGGTACATTGCTACTGTAAAACTGACTCGCGTGCGAGTTGAAGCTTTAGAGAACAACAAACCCAACACCTTATTGCAATGCAACTTCAACTTTTCTGATTTGAGTTGGGTTGCTAGTTGCAGGAGTTCTTGAAGTTCCTGGGGACTGAAGTCCGCTAGGCTTAATAAATCTCGTCCTATCAACGCTACCATGCTTCCGATTTGTAAAGAACAATCATCGATTTCTGTTCCTTGACCTAGCTGGGTCAAAAAAAGTACAGTTTTAAACCTGTACCCCATATTTTGGCATCCAGCCCCGGATTTGACTTAGTTTTTCCGATGGATATTAATTTAGCAACTTTACCAGTAATTAAATTCACTAATTTTTTCCGGTGGATAGCGGTTTTAGGACTTATGCTAGCGGAATCAGTTTTTTGCCCTTGACTATAGACAATTAAATTATGTATGCTAGAATAGGATGTCGGTTAAGGCTTTGAAAGCAATAACTATGCTCGCCAGCATAGCACAGTGGTAGTGCATCCGACTTGTAATCGGAAGGTCGTCGGTTCAAATCCGACTGCTGGCTTTGGATAAATAATTTGTGTCGATTGCCAAATTATTTGACCGCGTTGACAAATTGTTGTCCGTATTGCCAAATTAATTGTCACTCTTAACAGATTAATGTCATGTTTAACTCATAAATAATAAGCCCGCCTATTATTTATAGGCTCCATCAGTTTTAAACCGACGACCTTCCGATCTTTCAACCCACCTCGATCCAATATAGTTATTTAAACCTACAGATACATATTTCTGTAAGTTAGGATTTTTAACTTAATTTCCAACGTGTCCCTTTCCGTACTAAAAAGCATTGATACTTTAGTTTTCATCTCTAATTACAACTTTTTTAGTTCTTTCAACCCGCCTCACTCCGGGAGAGGTGTTGAAACCGGGCTGTTTGCAACCGGATTGGGGTGGAGGGAGTCAGCTTTCAACCCGCCCCACTTCGGGAGGGGTGTTGAAACCAACTCCGGCACAAGCTCAAATTTCTGAAGTTACCTTTCAACCCGCCCCACTTCGGGAGGGGTGTTGAAACTTCGGCGAAGACAATAGCAATTGCTTCTGTTGCAGTAACTTTCAACCCGCCCCACTTCGGGAGGGGTGTTGAAACTTATCAGAATTATCGCTATCGTTGGTATTGTCATCTTTCAACCCGCCCCACTTCGGGAGGGGTGTTGAAACTTTAGATTTAAATTCTTGACTATTGTTCTCAACTATTACTTTCAACCCGCCCCACTTCGGGAGGGGTGTTGAAACTTCCTTCAAATTTCACTGTCTCCGACATTGAAAAACTTTCAACCCGCCCCACTTCGGGAGGGGTGTTGAAACATGCCACCTCTGACTACGGCAACAGTCTGTCAAACTTTCAACCCGCCCCACTTCGGGAGGGGTGTTGAAACGTCAACTGTTTGGTTAGTCTCACCGTTGAACAGATCT
>DASQZD010000044.1:0-53110 GCA_035638855.1 Nodularia sp. (in: cyanobacteria)
AGTGGGCGTTAAAAAATATAATCTAAACCTAACCCCCCAACCCCCTTCCCTAGCAGGGAAGGGGGAGTCAAAGCCTCTCACCTGGTAGGGGAGAGGAATGGAAGCGAGGTTTTATATTTAATTGTGCCAAGCTACTTAATGGTACAAACTCCTAGATTTATCTGTGAAATCAATCCAAAGTCTAAAATCTCAAATTGTTTGATCGTCTCCTAATTTCTAGCCTGGAGATTTATTAAAATACAAGATATTACCTAAAAATCAGTTAATTGGGCAAAAACTTTGCCTATATAAACCTTATATGATGCTCAAACCCGACCAACGCCAGAAATTAGACGATACAGACGACAAGCTATTTTACGACTATCCCCGCTTCGTCACCCATGTTGATGAAGGATTTATTCAACAGCTAACGGATTTATATAGCGATCGCCTCCAACCCAACACACGTATACTAGATATGATGAGCAGTTGGGTGTCTCATCTCCCCGCAGAGATGGAATTTGCCCATATTGAGGGACACGGACTCAACGCCGAGGAATTAGCCCGAAATCGCCGTTTCAATCATTATTTTGTCCAGAATTTCAATCAGAGTCCTCAACTACCCCTACCAGACCAAAGTTTTGATGTCGTTCTCAATTGCGTTTCTGTACAATACATACAGTATCCAGAAGCCATATTTGCCGAAATTCATCGTATCCTCAAACCTGGCGGTCTAGCAATAATCAGCTTTTCTAACCGGATGTTTTTCCAAAAGGCCATTCAAGCTTGGCGAGACGCTTCTGAATCAAATAGGGTGGAATTAGTCAAGCACTACTTCACCTCAGTACCTGGATTTACAGTTCCAGAGGTAATTGTGAATAAATCCACAGCGCCGAATTTCTTACAGTGGTTAGGTGCTAGTGGAGGAGATCCATTCTATGCTGTGATAGCACACCGCAGTCCTCAAAGTTGAAACATCAGGAACAGCCAAAGATGAATTTAGCTCGCGTGTTTAAAGTTTTACCTGCTTTATTACTGTCAGTTTTACTACTGACCACCGCTTGTACTCCACAAGCACCAAGTCGTTTTGACCAAGTACAGCAAGAAAGTACCCAACAAAAAAGAGGTCAAGCAGTTGTCGAAAATGCTACTCAAGGGGGAGAATTTAATAAATTCTTTCCTGCGGCTGGCGATGGCTACGAGAGAGTATTTACCCAAGAGAAAAAAGGTTTTGCTGAAGCCAAGTTAAAAAAAGATGGCAAAGAGTTAGCTATGTTAGCTGTTTCTGATACCAGCAGCACACCGACAACAGCCGCCAGCTACTCTAATAGCACCATAAAAATTGCTGGTTATCCGGCGCGGGAAATTGGCAAGACTCAAACAGCAGTGCTGGTAAGTAATCGTTACCAAGTAAAAGTCCTATCTCGTGATCCGTCATTTACTGCAAGCGATCGCGCACAATGGATCGAAAAATTTAATCTTGCTGGTTTAGCTAGATTGAAATAAGCATAACTAGCCTGACTAAAAATTCCAAATAAGGAGATACTTATGAACAAACCGATTTTTGAGTTAGTTGATGAACTTCCAACGAGTAACTTGACCATTTCCATGTTGAAATCCCTAGATTTTGTCGCTCCTGGACAGTGGCAAAATACTGTAGGCTTTGTCAACACTATTAAGACTGTCACCGGTGAAACTGATGAAGCTTTAATTCAGCAAATTGGTGAAAGAGCGATTTATCTTTATAATGATAGCTCCCAAGGATACCAACGAGCGATGTGGCTTTATCAAACTGTGGATAAAACAGATAAAGCCCTGGGTGCAGCAGCCTTGGCTAACAAAGTCGGTGAAACAATTCCTCTGTTGGGTTTTTTAAACAAGGTGACTCCCAAGCCCGACAAAGCCCAAACTATTGATTTGTGTCTGAAATTAGTGGCTGAATTAGTAGCTTTCTGCCAAATTAACGGGATTCCCGGAGACAGCATCGGTGATTTTGTCGCTTCTTTGGGTGAGTATAGTGGTGAGTCCCTGATGCGGATGGTAGCTTTAGTTTGTGTTGATGGTTTAATACCCTTAGGGCCAGACTTCATTAATAAGGCTTTATCTGGAATTAATCAAATGAGTCCCCAGGAGTTAGAACAAAACTCAACTTTCAAAGATATCCAAGATGTAATTCCCGGTAACAATGCTGCTGGTAAATTAAACTTTATTGGCGAAAGCTTTGACTCGGTTAAAGGTTGGATGGGTGGACTAGTTAGCCAAAATAATTTAACGCCACAAAAAGTAGTGAGCAATTTGCAAAGTTTTGTGCAACTTGCTGATGACAAGTTAGATTATCTCGCCGCTTTCTTAGATGTATCCACAAATTACTACGAACACACAGGTACACAAACTTTAGCCCGGCGCTTGATTGAACGAGCTGTAGCTGAAATTTAATGGCTGGAATTGCCTGAAATTCTCCCCTCTCCTTCTCCCAAAGGGAGACGCTACGCGAAAGCAAGGAGAGGGGTTGGGGGTGAGGTTCTATACTTTATTAAATTCGCATTCCTAATTACAATTAGCTGTTATCCATTCATCATATGGCGTTAACTATTTGGAAGACCAGTTTTTTGTGAACAAATCGGGTATTTGGCATAGATATGGCGGGAATACTAAGCTAAAGAAACAATACCTGTGAGCATTGCTGCAATGTCAATATTATCTAATACCACAGTTACTATTCCTGGATATCGGGTTACCGAGCAAATCTATTCGAGCTACAAAACCGTAGTTTATCGAGGTATCCGAGAAAAAGACCAAAAAAGCGTCATCATCAAACTGATGCGGAATGAATACTCTACATTCGGCGAAATTGCCCAGTTACGTCATCAGTATACCATCACCAAAGACCTTGATATTCCTGGCATAGTCAAACCTTTAAGCTTAGAAAATTACGGCAACAGTGATGTTTTAGTCATGGAGGACTTTGGCGGGATATCGCTCAAAGATTGGACAGTTGGGAAAAATCACCAACCAGGAAATGGTTTAGCGCTCAGAGAGTTTTTTCAGATCGCTATCCAAATAGTATCTATTATAGAGGGACTACATGGCGATCGCATCATCCATAAAGATATCAAACCCGCCAATATAGTAATTCACCCCAGGACTCTGGAAGTCAAACTGATAGACTTCTCTATTGCTACCCTACTACCGCGAGAAATTCAATTCCTCATCAACCCCAATGTTTTAGAAGGGACATTAGCTTATATTTCCCCCGAACAAACAGGACGGATGAATCGAGGTATTGATTACCGCAGTGATTTTTATTCCTTGGGTGTGACATTTTTTGAACTCCTCACTGGTCAGTTACCCTTCACAACCACAGACCCGATGGAGTTAGTCTATTGTCATATTGCTAAACAGCCACCCACAGCTAGCCAAGTTAATGCCAATATTCCGCCAATACTGTCTTTAATCATCAGCAAACTGATGGCAAAAAATGCCGAAGACCGTTATCAAAGTGCCTACGGACTCAAACAAGACTTAGAGAAATGCCGCCAGCAGTGGGAAGAGACAGGAAATATCACCACCTTTGAGTTAGGAGAAAAAGATATATCCGACCGTTTCCTGATTCCTGAAAAACTCTATGGTCGCCACGCAGAGGTAGAAAAACTCCTTGCAGCTTTTGAGCGCGTCAGTGGTGGCACAACAGAAATGTTTCTGGTGACAGGATTCTCTGGTATTGGCAAAACAGCAGTGGTCAACGAGATTCACAAACCGATTTTGCGGCAACGTAGTTACTTTATTAAAGGGAAATATGAACAATTTAAACGCGACATTCCCTTATCAGGATTCATCCAAGCCTTTCGGGACTTAATTGGACAAATACTTTTAGAAACAGATCCCCAAATTGAAGAATGGAAAACTAAAATTTTGTCGGTATTGGGTACACAAGGTCAAGTAATTGTTAATCTCATTCCTGAACTGGAACTAATTATTGGTAAGCAACCAGAGGTAGCAGAAGTATCTGGCTCGGCTGCCGAAAATCGATTTAATTTATTATTGCGAAGATTTATTCAAGTCTTCATGACTAAGGAACATCCTTTAGTGATATTTCTAGATGACTTGCAATGGGCAGATGTGGCATCATTGAACTTAATGAAATTATTAATCTGTGGCAGCAATGATGCCGAAAATCTTGCCTTAAGTGCTGCCCTGAAAAATCAAACAAGTCTCTTAATTATTGGTGCTTATCGGGATAACGAAGTTAGCAAAGCACATCTGCTAAATTTAGCTCTCAATGAAATTGAAACAACCGGAGAAAATATTAATTATATCAGATTAAAACCTTTAGTTCAAGATGATTTAAATCTGTTAATTTTTGATAGTTTGCGGTGTGAACAAAATCAGGCGATCGCGCTAACACAAATGGTATTTGCTAAAACTAAAGGTAATCCTTTTTTTATCCATGAATTTCTCAAAGCTTTACATAAAGATGGATTATTTAAATTCAATTTTGAACTGGGTACTTGGCAGTATGAACTATCAGGAATACAAGCATTAGCGCTCACAGATGATGTGGTTGAATTTATGTCAATTCAACTAATGAAGCTACCAATGCCAAGTCAAGAAATCCTGAAGTTAGCCGCTTGTATAGGTAATGAATTTGACTTGAAAACTCTGGCAATTGTCTATGAGCAATTAGCGGTAGATACAGCTTCAGACTTATGGCCAGCATTACTGCAAGGGCTAGTTTTACTGCAAGGTGAAATGAGCCAGTTAGTCGCCAAAGATAGTCAGAACCAATTACTTAAATATAAATTTATCCATGACCGAGTACAACAAGCTGCTTATGCTTTAATTCCCGAATCAAAAAAACAGTCAATTCACCTAAGAATTGGGCAACTATTATTAAATAATATCCCGATTTCTCAAAGGGAAGACATAATTTTTGACCTAGTAAATCAATTTAATATTGCCATACCTTTAATTCATCTTCCCGCAGAACGCCAGCAATTAGCTGAAATGAATCTAGTCGCTGGAAGAAAAGCTTTGGCATCAATCGCTTATCCCTCAGCGCTGAATTATTTAAATACTGGAATTAAACTACTTGCAGATGATAGCTGGGAGACACAATATCAGCTAACCTTGGCTTTATATGAGACAGCAGCAGATGTAGCATACTTAGGTGGCAATTTTGAGGAGATGGAACAATTAGCAGAGGTAGTACTGCAACGAGCGAAAACTCTGCTAGAGAAAGTGAAAGTTTATGAAATCAAAATTATAGCCTATACATCGCAGAATAGATTGTTGGAAGCGATCGCGATCGCACGGCAAGTATTACAATCTTTTGGTCTAATTTTTCCCGATTCACCCAGCATAAGTGATATTCAGAAAGGTTTTGCAGAAATCACAGTCCTGCTTGCAGATAAAACCGTTGCAGATTTGATCAACTTACCATTGATGACCGATGAAAAGCAATTGGCAATTATTCGCATTGTCGCTAGTATGGGCGCTGCGACTTATATGGCAAATCCCTTATTATTCCCAATAATTATTTTTTCACAGGTTAAGTTCTCAATTCAGTATGGAAATGCTCCTTTATCTGCTACCTTTTATAGTGGTTATGGCACCATTTTAAATGGCATTCAGAAAGATGTGACAGCAGCCGTTGAGTTTGGTAATTTAGCGCTGAAGTTAGCTGAGAAATTTAATGACCCAGATATTATAGCTAAAGTATTATTTCCCTTAGGGTCATCCATTTTTCATGGACAGTACCACCTTCGAGAATGTTTACCAATTTTGTTAGAGGGATATCAAACTTCATTAGAAACAGGAAATTTTGAATATGTCGGCTACTGCATAACACATATTTGTCATGATTCATATTTTATAGGAAAAGAATTAACAACCTTAGAAGCAGAAATTAGAAACTACAGTCATATACTCAAAGCTCTCAAGCAAGCAACCATGTTGCACTATTGCCAAATAAATTGGCAAACAATTCTCAATTTGTTAGGTAATCCTGATGATGCCTGTAATCTCACAGGCGAGGCATATAATGAGGATGCATCATTACTGCTGCTAATAAACAGCAATCAGATCAGTGGACTGCAATATTATTATTTATATAAACTGATCCTCTGCTATTTATTTGGTAAATTTGTTGAGGCTAAAGAAAATTGTAGTCAAGCAAAACAATATCTAGGAGGAGGTGCTGGGTTAATCACAGTACCTATATTTTATTTTTATGATTCTCTCACAGCTTTAGCTATATATCCCACTGGGGAAAATGATCCAGATAATTTACTTCAGCAGGTAGCAGATAACCAAGCACAGTTACAGCAATTTGCACATCATGCCCCCATGAATTATCTGCATAAGTTTTATTTAGTAGAAGCAGAGAAATATCGGGTTAGGGGTGAATATTTGCAAGCAATGGAATTATATGATCAAGCTATTTCTCTCGCCCAAGAGCATGAGTTTATTAACGAAGAAGCTCTCGCTCAAGAATTAGCAGCTAAATTTTATCTCGAATGGGGAAAAACTAAGATTGCTCAAACTTATTTAATTGATGCTTACTATGCTTACATTCGCTGGGGCGCAACAGCTAAAGTTAATGATTTGGTAAAACGCTATCCCCAATTGCTCGCGCCTATACTCAAACCAGAAAAACTTAGTCTCCCTGAAAGTGAAAATACTCCTGATTCTAGCTCTAAAAGTAGTATTTCCGACTCTTTAGATTTGGCTGCTGTCATCAAAGCATCTCAAGCACTTTCTGAGGAAATCGATCTGGATAAACTGCTTGCTACCATCATGGAAGTTGTGATGGAGAACGCGGGAGCTTCTAAATCTGCTCTGATTTTGAGCGAAGATGAAGAATTGCCCTTAATTGTCACTGCTGTGGCTTCTAGTTCAAATACGGCGGCTATCGTGACAAATTTCCCATCAATGAGCCTAGAGTTGAGCGAAGATGTTCCCATTACGTTGATTAAATACGTTAAACGCACCCTGGAAGTCTTCGTAACCGATGATGCTCAAACTGTGACATTCCTCGAAGAAGATACTTATATTCTGACTCAGCAACCTCAAAGTCTGCTATGTATTCCGATTATTAATCAAGGTAAATTGCTGGGGATTATTTATCTAGAAAATAATCTTACCATAGGAGCATTTACACGCGATCGCGTCGAAGTCCTAAAACTCCTCACCACCCAAGCCGCAATCTCTCTAGAGAATGCCATACTTTATCGAAGTTTGGCACAAGCGAATCAGCAATTAGAAGCAAAAGTAGCGCAGAGAACTCAGCAACTCAACGAAAACAATCAAAGTTTGCAACAAACACTCTCAAAATTAAAAAGTACCCAAACCCAATTGATTCAAAGTGAAAAAATGTCTTCCTTGGGGCAAATGATGGCGGGAATTGCCCATGAAATCAATAATCCTGTCAACTTTATTCATGCAAATATTGCCCATGTCAATAACTATGTGCAAGATTTATTAGATTTGATCGCTGTCTATCAACAAGAAGATTCTAATCTAGTTCAACAGAAAGCCGCAGAAATTGACTTGGATTTTCTTGCAGAAGATTTGCCGAAAATTCTCAACTCCATGAAGGCTGGGAGTTCACGTATCAAGAATATTATTTTGGGCTTACGCAACTTTTCCCGCCTTGATGAAGCTCAAATGAAAGCTGTAGATATTCACGAAGGTATTGATAATACTTTAATGATTTTAGCTCATCGACTCAAGGAGAAGAGTGATTTTCCAGAGATTCAAGTTATAAAAAATTATGCAAAACTACCAAAAATTACTTGTTTTGCTAGTCAGATAAATCAGGTATTTATGAATATATTAAACAATGCCATTGATGCTTTGGAAGATTCATTAATTAATAAAAAAATAACAGATAATCCCATAATTCGCATTTCTACTCAACTCATAGATGCAAATACGCTGAGAATTTCCATTGCTGATAATGCTTATGGGATGACAGCAACGGTACAGCCAAAAATATTTGACCCATTTTTTACTACTAAGGCGGTAGGAAGTGGGACGGGATTGGGATTGTCTATTAGTTATCAGGTGGTAGTTGATCAGCACAAAGGTAGCTTAACCTGTAATTCTACTCCTGGAAATGGGACAGAATTTTTGATTGATATTCCATTATCGCGTTAAATGGGCAACTTCAAATCAGCTGCGATCGCAAAAAAGTAAGGTTGAAAAATTGCCAAATTTTCCAGTTGCTCAAATTTACCTGTGAGCGAGTCTGAACCAAAAGCTGTGGTAATTATATACAGAGCCTTACCATCGAAGGCAACATGACTCAGATGTTGCTCTTGTACTCCGCCCCCTGGCTTGATTCCTACAAACCCATAGCGTATTCCCTGAAGTTTACCAACTGAGGCCTGTTGTGGTGGGTAAGCTGAGAACACAATTTCGTTTTTATAGGTATTTTGACGCTCTCGCAAAAAAGTAGCGTTTAAATCTGCAACCCAGGCTTTGAGTGCTGTTAATAACTTGTCTTGGTACTCAGGACTTTGGTAATCTAGCTCAGAACCCAGAGGAATACCCGCATCTGTGAGATTTTTTTGGAAATTGGGATTGTTTTTTACCGGGTAAACACCGATTTCCACCTTACCCAAAACTTTTCCTTGGGACGAAACACACAGCAGGGGGTCGTTTCCTTCACAAGGGACAACTTCCCAGCCATTGGGGGTAGGTGTTTTCCCTAAAATTTGCTTCCAAGTATTTCCTGTTTTGGAATTGGGAGTTGTGGAAGGAATAGTTTGAGCAGAACTAATGTGAGTTGTGGTTGCTACAGCACTCGGAGTTTTAACAACCGCAGGAGAAAACCGGGGGAGAATAGTTTTTATTCCCACTGGCGTTAAAGCCAATAAAATAACACCGAGAAAGAGATGATAAACACGCAACATTTTTCGTGATAATCCTGAGCCAGAACTTGCAGACTAATGCTATTCACTAGACTTTGTGAGTATACCTTCTAATCGTGGGAGGCACATAGCCCCGAACTCAACTCGTGAAAACGTCTTGGATAAAACCCCCACCGTAAACTAATTTTACAATGGGGGTTTTGCGGTCATGATAGAAATATTTAGGGAATAGTTAAAGCTTAGTAGGAGCGTCTATTACCACCGCCACCGCCACCACGGTCATTCCCACCCCAGTTACCACCACCACGAGGAGAACTTCTTTCTTCACGAGGTTTAGCCTTGTTCACTTTTAAAGCCCGTCCCATCCACTCAGCACCATCAAGGGACTCGATGGCGGCGGTTTCATGTGCGTCTGATTCCATCTCTACAAAGGCAAAACCACGGGGACGACCAGTTTCCCGGTCGGTGGGTAGCTGAACCCGATTAACTTTCCCATATTCCTCAAAAGCTTTTTTCAGGTCTTCTTCAGTCACCTGATAGGATAAATTCCCGACGTAAATTGACATACAATGTCTCCGAATTCTGAGAAGTGTAGAGATTTCAATTCGGAGAGACGCTTTTTAGAAATCTAAAGGAGTTACTCAACCGAAAATCATCTTTATACCCACGAATATAGCACAGCATTTTGAGATTTTTTCACATTGAGTTACTGGAAAAAAATCCAATTTTAGGGTAAATCTTCAAAGCTTTTAACGGTAAGGCTTGTATTTTTTTATCTCTTAAATATCTGGACATCAATAATCTGTACAAGCGATCGCCTACTTGATTCAAGTATTACAAATACGTACTAATTAACACATTTGGTTTTCTGATTAATTCCGATGATGGCGCTTTTTATCTCAATCAGGTACGTCCAGAATTATTCGACCACAGATAAACACAGATAAATCCTTACCTTATTACAGTAGAAAAGGCTGTGGTATTAACCAGCAAACTGTGCTAATAACTTTTCTGCGGCTTCACATAGTAATTTGTGATGCTCACCGTTACTCGCTAGCAACCCACCCCACTGATTAATATCATCGGTGTTATATGCCAACAAACTACCATCGAAGTGGGTAAGTTTACCACCAGCTTCTGTTAAAATTAGTTCGGGGGCGGCTAGATCCCAATCTTTAGGGGCAGATTTTCCGGAAAGAGATACGTAGATATCCGCCTGTTGTTCCAGAATGGTAGCAATTTTACAACCTATAGAACCCACGGATTTGTGATTTTGACAAGGAAAGTTTTGCAATAAGTAATCTAAAGATTCATTGCGGTGAGAGCGACTGGCAACTACAGTTAAATCTTCGACGCGCTTACCTGATGAGACGAGTATGGGCGCAACGCCCTGAAGGGTTTCGACAAATGTACCCCCGCCTTTTGTAGCAAAGTATAACTTTTCGGTTTCCGGTACGGCAACTACTGCTAAAATCGGACGTGTGTCTTTAACTAAAGCGATGTGAATGGCATAGTCTCCAGTTTTTTCAATAAAGTCTCGTGTACCATCTAAAGGATCAATAATCCACACCCATTGAGATGATTCTCTACCGAGATGTGATTGATAGGTTTCTTCGCTGATATAGGCAAAATCTTCATTACCTAAAGCAGCTTGTAGCTGATCGAGAATATATTGGCTCACGGCTACATCTGCAACAGTTACAGGCTCATTCTCTTTGTACTGCGCATCTAGATTAGGATCTTTTGCTGTGCCGTGGTAATAAGACCTGAGTATATCTGATGCACCCCAACTTACTTTACGAGCGATCGCTAATATTTCTGGTAAATCTTTCATAATTTTGCCTTACTTACTGAGGAATGCGGGATAAAATACACGAACCTCACCCCCAACCCTTCGCCTTACTAATACCATTTCTGTGTAAAGTTGCGCTAAATTTCTTTCTTTCTTTGTGTACTTTGCGTCCTTTGCGGTTCGTTCCTCCTATAATTTGGCATTAACTCTTAACAGCGCCTTCCATCCAGCGACGCGTACCAAAAAATTGACAAGAGTTAGTAGCAATCTTAGCAGCCTCCACCAGAGCATCAGTAAAAGTTGCCTGTAAAATATAGTGACAGAATGCACCGTGAAAAATATCTCCAGCCCCCAGAGTATCAACTGGCTGAATTTTGGGTACATCCACAGCACCCGTTTGAGTAGAAGATAAATATTTAATTGGGTTTTCTCCGTGGGTAATGGCGATGTGAGGAATATTAAATGCACTCAGGTAAGTAAACACATCAGCTTCAGTCTGGCAATTGGGGGGATAGAAATTTGCCGAACACAGGGCATAATCAACAAAAGGCAAAATTTGCTCAAATCCTGGTTTCCAACTACCACCATCAATAACTATGGGGATATTTGCAGCTTTAGCTGTTTCGGCTATACTGAGGCTAACAGCCATCTGATGCCCATCAATTAAGACAATATCAATATCTTGTAAAATATCCGGCGGGATAGATGTACTGCTGGCTTGAGTTTTAGCAGCATTCATGGAAACCACCGCGCGTTCGCCTGTGCCTTGGGTGATGATGATTGAAGATACGGGCGGTGCTGTATTTATGGTAGGTTGAAGATCAGCGATCGCCACTTGATAATTAGCCAAATCTCCCCGAATTAGTTGCGTCATCGGATCTGAACCCAGCACACCCAAAACTTGAGCTTGATTACCTAAATAACTAAAGGTAACAGCCGCATTGGTAGCTGGACCACCAGCTGCTAAAGTATAGTCAGTAGCGACAATCTTTTGATTATTTCTAGGAGCAGAATCGGCGAGGTAAATTAAATCCAAGGTGACTAAACCTACAAATAACCCACGCTGGGATTTAAGATTATTCATTTGTATCCCCTAGCTCTTATTTTCTCACTCATGCAGACTGACCCCAAACCAGGAACACTTTACATCGTCGGGACACCAATTGGCAACCTGGAAGATATGACCTTTCGGGCGGTGCGAATTTTGCAAACGGTAAATCTGATTGCGGCTGAAGACACTCGCCACACGGGGAAATTACTACAGCATTTTCAAATTAAAACACCCCAGATAAGTTACCACGAACACAACAGCCATAGCCGCATCCCGGAATTATTAGAGTATATGGCAAATGGGCAGGCGATCGCTCTAGTCAGTGATGCGGGAATGCCGGGAATTTCTGATCCTGGTTATGAACTGGTGAAAGCTTGTGTTGAGGCGGGTGTAACAGTTGTGCCTATTCCTGGGGCGAGTGCAGCAATTACGGCTTTGAGTGCAGCTGGCTTACCTACAGACAAATTTGTTTTTGAAGGCTTTCTCCCAGCCAAAGGGCAAAAACGACGTGAATACTTAGAATTGATTCAGGCAGAATCCCGCACTTTAATTTTCTATGAATCGCCGCATCGGTTACGAGAAAGTTTACAAGACTTTGCCAATGTTTGGGGCAGCGATCGCCAAATTGTCCTGGCAAGGGAGTTAACTAAATTATACGAGGAATTTTGGCGGGGAACCATTGCCGAGGCGATCGCTCATTACAGCCAACGTGAACCCCAAGGCGAATATACCTTAGTTGTAGCCGGAATTACCACCGATCAACCCCAACTCACAGAAGAACAGATCAAAGCCGAATTACATCAGATTATCAGTCAGGGAATATCGCGATCGCAAGCCAGCCGGCAATTAGCAAAAATGACTTCTCTCCCCCGTCGCCAACTTTATCAACTAGCGCTTTCCTTAGTTCTCAATCCTGATAGCAATTAAGCCACAGCAAATAATGCCGATTTTAAAACAGTAGATTTACTAAATAATTTGCAATAGCACCTTGCTTGATATTTTTATATAAAATTTATTGATATACCCCCACCCCAATTAAGATGTGAGGGTATATTACTTTAACCAAACATAGAACTTATGAAGAAAGCTCAACACTGCGGCTATTACAACGATTCATTGCCTTTTCTACTCCCTGTTTGAGGCTAAATTCTACACACTCAACCACAAACTGAAGTAACAGAGATATCAGTTGAGTTTCAGCAGCAGAAAATCTCCCTAAAACGTGAGAGATGGATTCGGAATTATCGCTATCATTTGGTTTACCAATGCCGATTCGTAAACGGGGAAAGTTTTGGGTGTTCAGATGAGAAATTGTACTCTTCATGCCATTGTGTCCCCCAGCCGAACCAGACAAGCGTAAACGAGTCTTACCCAAGGGTAAATCCATATCGTCATAAATCACCAGCACAGACTCTGGCGGCAATTTATACCAACTTGTCACCGCTTGGATTGACTGTCCAGAGCGATTCATATAAGTCAACGGTTTGAGTAAGCGGATTTTACCTCTACCTGGGGCTATCCCCTCACCATACTCACCCTGAAACTTGCGGTTTTCCCCTACAGGAATATGCCAAGCACGAGAAAGTGCATCTATAGCAGCAAAGCCAATATTATGGCGTGTTTGGTCATACTTCGGCTCTGGATTTCCTAACCCGACAATTAGTTGAGGAATGACCAAAGATGGTTTCGTAACAGCTTCTGTCATTTGCCTAAATTCAATTCCTTCGCAGCGCCTTCCCTAAGCTACAGGGGAAGAACTAGCAGCTTCCTGTTCGGATTTAGCGGCTTCGAGTTGCTTGGTTTCCAGTTCTGCGGAAGTTTTCACAGCTTGTTCGATTTGTTCAGCTTCCCGTTTAAACTCGCTTTGAAATTCATTAGAAGCTTCTTGAAAACCGCGCACTGCTTTGCCGAAACTACGACCAATTTCTGGCAACTTCTTCGGTCCAAAAATTAACAAAGCGACTACCATAATTAGACCCATTTCCGGCAGACCGATACCAAATACATTCATGCGGTTTCTCCTATAAATATACAATGCGGTCAAGCTTGGCTCTCCTCATCTATACCATGCTGACTTAATTTAAGGCTAACGTTTTTGGTATCCAACCCATAAAAAAACCCGGACAAGCCGGGTAAAGGTTCGCTGTATTCAGTTAGCCGCCTAAACTCCGCCAATCAACCATTACGTCTTGAATTAACAGAGACTTGTTGTAAACTTGCAGAATAATCAGCAAAAATACGAAAAATAAAAGCATAAAAACAGCCATTACAGGTGTAGTACCCCAACCCGGAGATACCTTACCATACTCAGAGTTTAAAGGTTTCAGGATATCTCCTAACCTAGTTCGTTGTGC
The DNA here is from genome assembly GCA_035638855.1 of Nodularia sp. (in: cyanobacteria). Lineage (GTDB taxonomy): Bacteria > Cyanobacteriota > Cyanobacteriia > Cyanobacteriales > Nostocaceae > Nodularia. Next base: position 14,050 of record DASQZD010000044.1, read on the forward strand.
CATAGTTCCCCTAAGATTCAGTTACCAAAGCTTTTTTTCATCTTCTGGTAATATTCTACTATCATGAAGCGCCTGCCTGATAAATTGCGTCAAGCAAAATAAATTGAGTCAGTGACAGCGAAACAAATGTTAGAATATCTAAGCCAATGCACGTAATTGTGCTAGATGGGGCAGAAACCCAAATAATAACACTCATAATTAATCGCGAATTTATGGAACAACTTATGGCTATGGAACCGGCAACAATTATTAGTATTTCCGTTGGCGCTGCTTTAGTTGCTGTCACTGGTTTTGCAATCTATATGTCCTTCGGTCCTCCTAGCAAGCAATTGGCAGACCCCTTTGAAGACCACGAAGACTAGAGTCTAGGAACAGTTTACTGGCTGTTCACTTGGAAGCTAGCAATTTTTTTAGGCTGTATTGTTAAGTTTTGTTGCTCACATGAGTTAAATTCCAACAAATCTACTTCATTTCCTAGATACAGTCCTAAATTATTCTGTAAAGATAACTCAGCTATTTCTCCGTGACATTCGTAACAGCGTAGGATTAATTGCTGGGGGTTATCTTCAGATGGCTTGAAGGCCATTAAGATTAAATTTTCAGCTGTTAAATTCAGAAAACTTACCCCTGCGGGGGTGCTGAGTGCTGTGGGCTGTAGTCCTGGCTGATTTGTGAGGGGATTAATCATCACTTGTAAGGGAATATTCAACTCATAACCACGCTTGACTGTATTGGCTGCTTCCCAACTACCCGCGTGGGGATATAAGGCGTAGGTAAATTCATGAAAGCCTCTGTCAGTTTCTGGATCAGGCCAGTTAGGACTGCGTAATAATGTGAGGCGTAATTGATTTGGTTGGCTATCATAACCGTATTTACAATCATTAAGCAAACTTACACCGTAAATATCTGACTCGGTTTCCCCAGTTAAATCAGCCCAACGCAATGCGGGAACTTCCCATTTAGCCTGTTCTGCGGGTGTCTGGGGTTGAGTTGGGCGACGAATTGCTCCGCAGGGAATTTCATAAGTAGCAAAATCTGCTTCCACATTTAAAGGAAAAGCCGCTTTCACCATGACCTGATTTTCTTGCCAATTTACAGTAGAGGCAATTTTCAATAGTGGTGAACCTGCTTGTAGAATATAATCTTGGCAAAATTCCGATTCACCTAATTGACGCACGACGCGGACACGACTTTGTACTAAGCCTTGTTCTAGCCATTGAATAGATTTTAGCTGTGTAGGTGGTAGATGATGTTGGGCATAATCAGGATCAATATTCCAAGCATCCCAATATTGTCCACTATCTTGGAAGGCTTGGAGTTGATTACCCGCACCAATTAAAACTTCCCGTTGATGAATTTTGTCAAACACACTTGCTAAATCTCCGGTTTGTGCATTGACTATCACCCGCAGAAATTCATTTTCTAAAATCCAGTCTAGGGAAATGGGGAGAGGGGAAGTTGGGGAAGTGGGGGAAATCCAAAAGATGCGATAGCCAACGGGTGGAATTTCCACAGCTAAGAATAGCAGTTTTGATGATTCCGATAGTTGAGAGATAATTGGCTGTCCTGAAATATCCTGAATTTGCCAATGTGGGTGAGATGAGGGTAATATGAGCGATACTATCTCAGAACGCTGCCAATTGAGAGGATTAAAAACAAATATTGGTTGTGCTTCAGGATGCGGAGGTGGGGGTAGAATAGTTTGGGATGCGATCGCTAATAAAGACTCTTGTAAAATCTTCGTTCCCACTTGTTCCACTTGCTGCCATTCTGGGAGTGCATCCTGATAAACTTGGGTAATGGAAGAACCCGGCAAAATATCGTGAAACTGATTAAATAAGACTTGCTTCCAAGCTGTTTCGATTTCGGCTTGCGGATATATCGCCCCACAGCTAAGAGTGGCTAAGGTAGCAAATAATTCAGCTTGATACAATAAATCTTCACAACGTCGATTCCAGCGTTTTTGGTCGGCGTGGGTAGTATAGCAACCGCGATGAAATTCTAAATATAGTTCATCATTCCAGGTGGGGAGTGACCTTTCCCCCAACCCCTCTCCTACAAGGAGAGGGGAGATAGTTTCAGCTTCCCCCATTCCCTCATAGGGAAGGGGGGCTAGGGGGGTTAGGTTTGCTTTAATTTGCTGTAAATACTTTTCTGAGGTGGTAAATTCTAAGTCTGGGAATACAGGAGACTTTTGCCAGCGTCGGGCAGTTTCTAACATATCACGGGTGGGACCGCCGCCGTGGTCGCCCACACCTGGAAGCCAGAGGAAATCTTCTAAACCAGTTTTGCTTTGCCATTCACAGGCGTATTCTGCCATTTTTACCGGGTCAATGCCTTGACCGATGAGTGCAGACATGACACTAAATATTTTACTGCCATCAGGCGATCGCCACAAAAAAGCCTCATAATCAAACTGGGTAGTATCATTCCAGCGCAACTTCTGAGTCACAAAAAACTCAATTCCAGCATTAACAAAAAACTGCGGTAAAGTCGCACAAAAACCAAAAGTATCAGGTAACCAAGCCACACGGGAAAGCTGACCGAACTTGGCTTTTATATAACGCTGACCATACAACAACTGACGCACAATCGACTCACCAGAAATCAAATTCAGTTCCGGTTCCACCCACAAACCGCCCACAACCTCCCAACGTCCAGCCGCAACCTGTGCTTGAATTTTCTCAAACAAATCCGGACGATGTTCCTCAACCCAAGCATAAAGCGCCGGAGTAGAATGGCAAAAAATCAACTCAGGAAACTCAGCCTGTAACTTCAACACCGACTCAAAAGTATTTTGTGCAGCCTTCCAAGTATCACTCACAGGCCAAAGCCATGCTAAATCCAAATGAGCATGACCCAATAAATATATCTTAGGATTTAAAACGCCGATGAACGCCGATAAACGCTGATAAACCTCCCGAAACCCTCTTCCCTCTTCCTCTGCGACCTCTGCGCCTCTGCGGTTCGTTACTTCCCTCAAACCCTCAGCCAAATCACCCAACCTATCCGGTGCAAACCGAGTTAAAAAAACCTGTAACACAGCCAACTCATCAGCCAAAAACCCCGGATCAGGATTATGATCATCATAAGACTCAAAAACAAGGAGCGATCGCACCAAAGCACCAAAATCATGACCAGGACTCACCAAACGCAAAGCCACAACAAACTCCTCACCAGGAGTCACCCCTTGACTAAGCAGCACTCTTGGCGAACAATCAAATAAATCTCCCTCCAGCACCAACTCCCCATTCACGTAAATCTCAGCCAAATCAGCCCACCAAAGCAACGCCAGCCGCAAAGACAAACCAGCCAAAGGATAACCCTGTAAATTTTGGGGAACCACAAATCTTTGCACCAACCAAAGCGCCTTTTTGCCCCTTGTCCAAGCAATATGTTCCTTAGCATTGAGTTCAACAAGATGCCAATCAGACAAATCAGACGTGGAAATATCAGTAATATCCCAGTCAGATTCCTGGTATAGCCAACCACATTGAACATTTACTTGACAAAAAGAGCGCAGTTGGTAAATAGTTGCCGAGATAAATTGAGAATGGGATTGCGATATGGGCAGAGTCATATTTTATTTAAAATTATGGTTGGGCGGGAGTCTTAACAACTAACAAATCACCATCATGTCTCCTGGTTACTCTGGCCGTTATCAAAGCAGACTACTGAACTTTGTCCACCAGCAATCTCGGCGGTTGACACAACAGTGGGATCACACCTACCGACATTTACAAGTTGCAACTCAGTGGGGTGTGGAACTATTACTTTACCCCGTATACAGATTATTGAATCCCACAGAATCAGCCGGTAAAACTTTAGAAGGTAAAGAATCACCACCCTGGTTAAAGTTACAACCCCAAACGCCCCCAACTGTTGATACCCCAATTCAACAAGTCCTAGAAGCAGTTAAAAGTTTACCCTCCCAGTTAGAAGCAGCTAAACCCGCAAAAGCATCAGCCCCTGTCAAGTTTGTGGGATTTTTGTGGTCAAAACTGTTTCGTCATTTCCCTACCCAACCTACTCAGGCGCAACCCTTAAGCATTTCTCAAAATTCCCCCGAAAATATTCAACCATATTTGCCAGTAATGCGCGGAATTGCCACAAATTTGGTCAGCCGTAATTTGGTACTTGTCACCGCCGACAATGAAATATTGGATATTTTGACACCCCAGCAACAGGCAAAATTAGCAGACAGGATTATTTGTGAAGTTGGTAATTACTGGCATTCTTGGCAGTTGGCTGAAAATAAACCACACAGTCAAATATTACCAAAAATTGAGCGGATTTTAACCAAACTAACTGGCAGAAATGCCATTAATATGCCCGCATTGCCTGAAGGCGCACCAAAAGATATACTTAATACTGATAAATTAATCGCATTTTTAGACGCATCAATGGCGAAGTGGGAAAGCAAAGCTTTATTACCCGTACAACAGCGCAGCCAAGAAATTATTAAAGTTGCCCAAACTCAGCTAAACATATTTATTTATGGTAAAGAGCAAGTAGCTGCTAGAGGAAATATGGCAGTTAATGCTGATAATTTAGAAACTCAGATATTGAATATTCCGGCTTTAATTGAAGCGGCAATTAATTACTTTTTTGGAGTTAGTAAAGATAAAAAAATTGCTCAGGGAAATAGTCATGAAAATCATCGCCAATTCCAGAATAAGGATTTAGCAAAAGATTCTTGGTTGAACTTCAGTGATTTGTTTGGTAATTCCCATTTTCTTGCTGACAAGCCAGTGGGTAAAAGTAAACAAAAAGCTAAATCTGGTGGGTTGCAAAAGTCAACATCTAGCCGCCATCTCACCACAACTCCCAGAAATTCTCTAAAATCCTCTAACAACCTCAATTCCCAAGCCATAACTGAGAGTCGCAACAATAGCCAAGTTGAGTTACAGTCTGATTGGATAGACGTTGAAGCAACTTTTGTCGGCTATGATAAACATCCTTTAGAGCAACTCCTGGAGTGGCTTGATCATGCTATACTCTGGCTAGAAGAAATTATTGTGAAAGTTTATCAGTTTTTCCAAAAATTATGGCGTGGTAAGTAAAAGTTATCAGTTTTAGCCACAGGGTTTAAATCACCAACCATACGCTTGATAACTGTTCAGTATTCACTGATTTGATTCCTATGTCACAAATTTGCATTATAGTTACTATAATTAATTCTTATGTTTCAAACGTGGATGTTTGAACTTAATTTTTTTTAGTACTATTGGTGGTTTATTTACGTGAAAATTATTGTCTACTGTAAATACTTCAATTTTAAAAATCCACTAGATAAACCAAAACAGGAAACATTTGTGGTTAATTTACCGCAAATTCCCAAGATTGGTGAAACCATTATAGTTGAAAGAATTTCCCCCCAAAAACAGTTTGTGATTATTTTTGAGTATGTTGTGACCGCAGTACAGTTTAATGCTTCGAGGGAATTGAGTGATGCAGCCGATGCTCAAGTTAGTGCATCATTAAACCACTGTTGGGAGGGAACGTCAAATTTCAAAGTGGATAACTTTTTAGAGAAATAGACATCTGGTGACAAACAATGTAGAGATGTTCCCTGGAATGTCTCTACAAATAGAAAGAATTAATTAACCACAGATAAACACAGATGTAAGATTGAATTTTCGCTATTACCACAACAGATGATTGAGGAAATGACGAAAAAGCTTGGGTCCTTTTGGTTCTTGATAGTTAGTTGGTAAAAGATTAAGCATGGCGTTTTGTAATACCTCCAAAGCTGTATCCACTTCCTGACGCTTGATTCTAGAAGTTTGAGAAAAGTATAATGGTTCCCCAAAGCGCACAGTTATCTCTTTTCCTAAATAAAGGTCATGAGTGCCAATTAGTACCACTGGTATGATTGGTACACCAGCCCGCAAAGCATAAATCACAGTTCCTCGCTTCAGGGGGAGATGTAATTGACCTTCAGTGCTTCCTAAGCGTCCTTCGGGAAACACTATGAGTCCGTCACCCTGAGACAAAATTCCCTGTACAATGCGGTCTATTTGTCGCAAGGTCTGTATATCTACCCCTGTGCGTACATTCTCCTTAATTGCTTGCGCTAGTTCCTGGAGGTCTTTGTTTCCGGCTTTAGCCGCTTCCATCACAGCTACTTCTTCTTTCCACATCCGTTCTAAAGGAATTACACCTCCAACTAAACGCAGGGTGAAACGTTTCCACAATTTGTTATAGAGGGTACGCGCATCGCCTAAAACGTAGTAGTGGGGATGGGTGGGGAGTTCGCCCAACAGTAGCAAGGGGTCGATATGGTGGAGATGGTTAGCAGCGAGGATGGCTGGTGTTTGCGGTATCCTGTCCAGGTTTTCGATTCTTACCCGAAACAGAGCATGAATGAGCGATCGCAATACAAAAGAACGTACCATAGCATTGACTCTGGTTTCTGGATGTCCCTGAGCCATAACTTCCAGACGATGCAAAGTTTCTTCTATTGTATGGCGAACAGCGCGATCGCTAGCAGCAGCCACACCCTCTTGTACTCGCCCAATCGTTGCAGCATTTAAATCGGCTGCTTTCTCATCACATCGGTCTTCCGGAAAAGATTCGTTAGCAGAACTTTTGATAAAACCCTCTTTCAATTCATGAATAGATCATAATTGTTCATGGCACAATAGATAATTAACCGCCAGTTAGAAGATTGCAAACATTAATTACTCGTATCATCTGCGACAAAGTAAGAGTTAGAGTTAGAACGATAATTACAAGATTGTATTTTAATTGGAGTAGTGTATGAGTAAGGATTACAAAAAGTGCAAGTTCTAAAAAGAGCCATCAAACCAATAACCTATATATCGTTCCTCCACATCTACCCAACGACTTGGGGTACTGCTGGTGATATTTGTTTAGTCCGTAAATCTGTAGCTGATACCAGCGCCTCCAAGTTCGTCGGTCACAAACTCCAATTAGTGATTCCCAAAGGAATGGAACGCAATGAATTGGCTGGCGTTCCAGTCATTAAAGTTGCAGGTCATGTCGGTGATGGACATCCTAAAGACCAGCACTCGGAATGGGAGGCTTATGAAGGTGTAGATAGAGAAATAGCACTTGCGGCTATGAAACCTTGGGGATTTAAGTTAATTGAGTTGACCAATTAACCCCCAATAACCGTCAAATTCAGGTTTTTAACCCGCCTGCGCGGGTTTTTCCTGTATAGCCCTTAATGACCTTCGTTTGGTGTAGAATACAGCACATCTCATCTTATCTGATTCAGGTACACAAGGGCGGGCAAGATGCCCACCCCACAAGATTTATTATATTAGAATGTGTACTGGATTTACTTGCAAAGTGGTGTATAAACCTCCTCATTAGTAATTAGTTGTTCGCATCATCGGAAAAATAAGTTGCTGATGTTTGAAGATTTTTCGCAACCAACACAGGTTCTCCCTTGACTGCTCCATGAGTCAGAGTACAAATTTTATAAAGGTTTTCACACTCAAATATTGCCAAAACTAGCTCTTTAGCAGTTTGATATGGGGATGGTAAAGGTTTACCTACCTCGCACTGCATATTCATTCCATTATCCAGCCATTCTAACTTCCAAATCCGCTTTTCAGTAATTGGTGCTTGGGCAAATTTAGCAATAGCACTATATACATCTTCTGCTCTAGTATGGTCGTTGGCGGCAGGAATAAAAAATTTCATAAGTTTTGGTTTTTAGCATTAGTTGATCTTAGCTACCAAGGTAACCTACTTCCATCCCAAGAGAAAAATTGTCCACTATCACCGTCTTGAAGTTGTTCCATGACAGACAGTAATTGACTCACACAAAGTTCGACTGAAAATAGTTTTTCAGCAGGTACGTTTCTCTGGAATGGACGAGATAGGCGTGTATCTGTTGTCCCTGGATGTAAAGTTACTATCAATGTTTTAGGACAGCTTCTAGCATACTCAATTGCTGCTGTTCGCATAAACATATTGAGTGCGGTTTTAGAAGCTCGGTAGCCATACCAGCCACCAATTTTGTTATCACCAATACTAGCTAATTTAGCAGAAATAGTGGCAAAAACGCTGTTTTCGCTATGGCGAAATAAAGGTAACAGGTGTTTAGCTAATAGAATAGATCCAATACTGTTAATTTGGAAGTAGCGCAGCAAATTTTCCGAATTAATCTGTCTTAAACTTTTTTCAGGTTGGAAAGTATCGTCATGCAATATTCCTACACAGTTAATAACTAAGTGTAATTTGTTGACTTCGATTTTGATGCGTTGAACAATTTCGGCAATTTGTGACTCTTCAGTAATATCCAGAGATAAACAAATTAATTTATCAGAATATTGGTTTTCTAAAGCGATTAATTCCCCTGCGGATTCAATTTGACGATAGGTCGCATAAACCTTAGAAATTCTTTCATCTTGGAGCAATTTTTTAACAAAACCTAAACCAATACCTTGACTAGCTCCCACAATTAAGGCATTGGCAGAATTAAGAGTATTTCCAAAATCCATGTATTTCATCTTTAATAAAATATTGTAGCATTTCCTAGTCTAATAAAGTAAAAATGTATCTGCGTTTATCTGCGTCCATCTGCGTTTAACTATTACTGCTTTATTTACCAATACAAAATCTACTAAAAATCCGATCAAGTACCGATTCCGTAACTTGCTCTCCGGTAATTTCTCCTAATGCTTGAATCGCACCACGTAAATCAATTGTCCAGAAATCAAGCGGTAATTGATCCGCAATTGTGACTTGTACCTGTTCTAGAGATATTTTAGCTTGAGTTAAGGCTGCGGCTTGTCTTTGGTTAATTGCTAAATCCATATCAGCCGCTTGCACTTTCCCCGTTTGCACTATGTTTAAAATTGCTGTTTCCAAGGCATCAATTCCTTGATTTTCGGCTGCAACTGTGGTAACAATTTGGTGAATGTTATGGGGATATTTCCCAGACTCAATAGATGCTGTTTCTACAAGGTCAATTTTATTAATGACTAAAATTAAAGGGCGGTGTTGGACTGATTCGTAAATTTCTTGATCACTTTCAGTCCATCCGGCGGAAGCATCAATAGTTAATAATACTAAATCAGCTGCATTTGCAGCACGACGCGATCGCTCTACGCCAATTTTTTCTACTTGGTCTACTGTTTCCCGAATTCCGGCTGTATCTAGCACCTGCACGGGAATTCCCCCGACAACGAGCTGAGACTCCACCACATCACGGGTTGTCCCTGGTAAATCAGTGACAATGGCGCGATCGCTCTGACTCCAAGCATTCAATAAGCTGGACTTTCCGACATTTGGTCGCCCCACAATTGCGACTTTTAACCCGGTTCGCAGCAGTTCGCCTTTGTCTTTTGTGGCTAAAAATTTGGAAATTTCTGCGGCAACGTGATCAATATCTGATATGATGCCTTCATGATCCAACGGAGGTAAGTCTTCCTCAAAGTCAATTCGAGCTTCAATTTCAGCCAAAATATCTAAACACTGGTTGCGTAACTGCCGAATTGGAGCAGCTAATTTTCCCTGTAAACCAGCTAAAGCAGCTTGGGCGGCTTGGGGCGATCGCGCGCCTACTAAATCGGCAATACTTTCAGCTTGGGTTAAATCGAGTCGCCCATTCAAAAAGGCTCGGAGCGTAAATTCACCTGGTTGAGCAAGCCTAGCGCCCTGTTCTAGACACAATTGTAAGACCTGCTGCACTGCCATAATTCCACCGTGACAATGAAATTCTACCACATCTTCACGAGTGTAAGAACGGGGTGCTTGCATGATTAATAACAGCGCTTCATCCACCAATTCTTGTGTCTGGGGATGGCGGATATGACCGTAAAGAATGCGGTGACTTTCCCAAACTTGATGCCCAGGGGCGGAAAATAGAGCTTGTGCGATCGCCATTGCTTGGGAACCAGATACCCGTACAATGCTAACGCTACCTTGTTGAGGAATTACAGCCGTTGCGATCGCGGCGATAGTTCCAGTAATAGCTAAGAGTTCCGACATGAGCGCCCTTGTTAGCAAAACATTTCATATATATGCTATTAGCGTAGCAGCAGTTTTATGATAGTCAATTAAGGGGACTTGATATTAAGAGTAGAGATTTACAGTATCAATCACAACTCTTAACTCATATTTTAAAGAGAGGAACTCACTGTGGAACAAAAAATTGATTGCGCTGAAGCCTGCGTGAACGGCTGCATATTAGGGGATAAATGCCCCAATATCGAGTTTAGAGAAGCCACGAGCAAATTTATCGAAGAGACATCTTTAGACCAAATGCTGATGATGGCAGAAGAACGCCTGCGGAAAAAAATGACCGAACCACCAAAATGGGTCTTACCCGAAGACTTCTAAAAGACGTTTGGGGAAAAAGAATGTAGAGACTTTCCACCGAACGTCTCTACAAAGGTTCGTAAAAACGTTGACTCAAACTCTCATAACTCTGTGTCCTCTGCGTCTCTGTGGTTCGTTCATCTTAAAACGCCCTCACTGAGTTTGAAAGATATTTTGCACCATTTTTTTATCCGTACTCGCAGCAGCTTGATCTAATGCAGCAATTTCGCCAGAGTCTAACAGCCAACCCAAAGCACCAATATTTTGCTGCGCCTGTTCTAGACTTTTCGCGCCTGGGATGGGAATAGTACCCTTACAGATACACCAGTTAATTGCTACCTGAGACATAGTTTTATTTCTGAATTCAGCTATCTCCCGTAAACATTCTAAAAGCGATCGCACACCTGGTAAAAGTTGCCTAAATAATAAACCCCGGATACCCTTGGGTAAATTCCCTTTTTCCGCATATTTTCCCGTTAAAATCCCCAACGCCAGAGGACTATAAGCAATTAACTTTATCCCCAATTGATCACAAACATCCTTCAACCCTAATTCAGTCACAGGATAGGTAGATAGTAAAGAATACTGAACTTGCAGCGTTTTAATAGGAACACCCCGCGCCGCAAACTTTTGATGCACCCGTTGCAGCCGTTTCGGACCATAATTAGATAAACCCACCCCCTTCACTAGCCCTTGTGCGTATAAATCAGCCAAACCATCTAATAAACCTGATTCTTGCCAAGGTGCATAATTAGCCGTAGACCAGTGCATTTGCACCAAATCGACATTTTTGCCCAAACGTTGCGCCGAAGACTGACAAGCCTTAACCATTGCTTGACGAGTCCATCTCCAAGGGTAAGCCGCCAGCTTAGTAGCAATGCAAATATGATCTTGATTTACCCCTTGATATTCTTTAGTAAATCGCCCCAGCAGTAACTCACTGCGTCCATTTAATCGCCCAGTTCCGTAGGAATCGCCTGTATCAAACAAACTTACACCATTGCTGACACACAGGTTAAAAACAGCTTGTAACTGTTCATCCATGCTTTCATCATATCCCCAGAGTAATTGATTACCCCATGCCCAAGTGCCACAGCCCATACTGGGTAGAGATAGTTCTTGGCTAAACTGCATATTGACTCATTGTAGACATCCCTAACAACTAATTATCAGGTAAGAGACTTACAAAGAAAAAAATACTCAATCACCTAATGCAAAAAACCTCTCAAAACCTCATAACTCTGTGTCCTCTGCGCCTCTGTGGTTCGTTCATCCGGATATCATACCTTTAGTTCAATTGAGACAACAAAAAACGCGATAAATGCTAAAGTCTGAAAATTGGGGTCAACTTGAGAACTTATACCAAAAAACTAACTAAAGTATGGAAGCGCAAATCAGTAGTAACGAAATCATGGCTATGCGGGAAATCTTGCAAGATTACACCCCTGCACAGTATGCCCTAGATAACTTAGCCAGACACAACGGTAAAGTTGAACGCTCATTTGAGGATTTATGGATTGAGAAAAATGGCAAAACATTAATGTCAGAAGGCAAATCAATCTGGAAAGTAACGCTGAATGTACTGCGTCAAGAACTCTGCGGTGATGATGGCTTTAGTGGTCAACTCAAAGAATACACGAAAAATCCAGGGAGTTCACCGTTGCTATCAGGTTTGATTGTCTCTCTAGTCGGTCTTGCAACCACAAATGGATTACCAATTGATCCAGCGATCGCCACTGTGATTGTTTTGTATATACTCAAAATAGGATTAAATATATTTTGTGATTACACAGAACCATCTGCGGAAAAGGTTGGAACTCTCCCACAGACAGACTAACTTTGTTACCAGATGTCTCTTTAATTGGTTTGATGTGATTTCGCCCCGATATTCTTTGATGATTTACCATCACCAGTTTTTCAGATGACCATTATTACAAGTAATATTTAGAGGATAAAATATCAAAGCAGCTACAATCGCTTGTAGTAAAAAAAAGCTACATTTACTACTAAATGTAGTCATCTGCCTTGATAAAAAAAATCCAGTGGACACTTATTTGTTATTAGCTACGTCACTTATCTGACTGTGCTAAATCTGCGGCGTTTTCTCCAAGGCAAATATTTGATCTGCTTGGAATAAATAACTAACTACAAATTAACAAAACCTTTAGTAAGCATAGATTTTTTTAGATGATATGGCTAGTAAATTTGATCACACAAGGATATGGCAGAAATGGGGAGCTAAGGCATCATTCAAGGCGATGAAATTACCTGTCATTAAGAGTTTTTTTCCAATTCTGGCTTTCATATCATTTATTACAGTACTGCTACTGAATAGCTTAAATCCTGCGATCGCACAATTACCACGTCAAGAAATTCGCGGGGTTTGGATCACCAACAATGATTTTGACACCCTCAAAGATCGCACCAAAGTCCAGTCAGCCATGACTCAATTACGGGGGCTAAACTTTAATACCATCTATCCTGTGGTGTGGAATTCTGGCTATGTGATGTATCCTAGCACCATAGCACAACGCGCAGGTATCCAACCCTTTGTCTTTCGCGGTTCAGATGGACATGATATTATCGCAGACTTGATTAACCAAGCCCATCGCCAGGGACTCTTGGCAATTCCTTGGTTTGAGTTTGGTTTCATGGCTCCCCCAACATCAGAACTAGCATTGAATTACCCACAGTGGTTGACACAAAAGCAGGATGGTAGCCAAACTTCCATTAGTGCGGCTGGTGAAGTTGTCTGGCTCAATCCTTTCCATCCCGAAGTGCAGGAATTTATTACTAATCTCGTGTTAGAGACTGTGACTCAATATGATGTCGATGGCATTCAGTTTGATGATCACATGAGTTTGCCCCACGAATTTGGTTACGATCCATATACAATTGCCTTGTACACCCAAGAAACCAAAAATCGTCCTCCCAGCAATCCCCAAGATGAAGCATGGGTACGCTGGCGGGCAGATAAAATCACAGCCTTTATGGTGCAACTCAACCAAGCTGTAAAAGCCAGAAAACCCAACGCGATTTTCTCGGTTTCTCCCAACTACTACGATTTTGCATATAAGTTTCAACTCCAAGACTGGCTGGGTTGGATGCGGCAAAATATTGTAGACGAGCTAATTGTGCAGATATATCGCCCCGATTTGCAAAGCTTCGTGTCTAATATTGCCCGCACAGAAATTCAAGAAGCCCAACAAATGATTCCCACCGGCATCGGTATTATGACAGGTCTACGAAATAAACCTGTTTCCATGCAACAAATTCAGTCTCAGGTCAGGGCTGTCCAAGGACGCGGTTTAGGTGTAACCTTTTTCTACTACGAAACTCTTTGGAACTCTGCCCCAGAACCTCCAAGTCAGAGGCTAGCTGGATTTAAAAGCCTTTTCCCTGCTCCCGCGTTTCGCTCGGCTTTAGAGTGAGTAAAGGACGTTAAGCAGCAGCTGGGAGTGTAAACTAATTTCTAACTCCCCCCCGCTCCCTGCACCCCGCTCCCCTGCTTCTTCCCTACTCCCCACTCCCCATTTTTCAACATCTGGGCGATTGTTTCAGCAGGTTCAGGGCGACTGAAGTAAAAACCTTGACCTTCGTCACAGCCGTGTTTTTGTAAATAATGTAGCTGTTCTTGGGTTTCTATCCCCTCCGCAGTGATGTTTAATTTCAGGTTTTTTGCTAGGACAATGATGGCATCAGTAACAGCAGCGCTATCAGGATTCGATATCACATCCTGTATAAATGACCGATCAATTTTCAGCATATTAACGGGAAAACGCTTTAAGTAGTTAAGGGAGGAATAGCCTGTGCCGAAGTCATCTAAGGCTAGGGATATACCCAGTTCTCTTAATTCTTGTAAAATTTTAATAGAGGTATTAATGTTAGTCATCAAAAAGCTTTCGGTTACTTCTAGTTCTAAGTAAGCAGGGTCCATTCCCGTCTCATCTAGAATTTGGCTGACGACTTGCACTAAATTCGGCTGTTCAAACTGTCGAGCTGATAGATTTACTGATATCCGCATGGGGGGAAATCCAGCCATTTGCCAAGCATGGTTTTGAGTACAAGCAGTTCGCAAAACCCATTCACCAAGTGGTATAATGAAACCATTAGCTTCTGCAATGGGAATAAATTTGACTGGGGAAATTAATCCATTGATAGGATGTTGCCAGCGCACTAGGGCTTCCATTGCCGTTACTTCCCCGCTCTGTAAGTCAATTAAAGGCTGGTAATAAACGAGCATTTCACAACGCTCTAAAGTGCCATATAATTCATTTTCTAAAGTTAGTCGCTCCTGTAACTGAGCATTCATGTCTGGGGAATAAAACTGGTATTGACTACACCCTGGCTGTTGCATTTGGTACAGTGCTACGTGAGCCTGTTGCAAGAGTTGATCTACACTATGATCATCTTCTAGGTGATTAATTGTCATACCAATACTGGCTGTAATATGAATCCGCTTACCCTCCAGAAAAAAGGGTTTAGCCAGAGTGTTTAGTAATAATTGACACAGACTAATCAAACTCTCAATGGAATGAATTTCCATTCGCGCGATCGCAAATTCATCTTTACTAAAACGCGCCAAGAAATCTGTTGGCGCTATGCAGTTAGTCAAACGCTGGGCAATTGCTCTGAGTAGTAAATTTGATGTCTGATGATCTAAGGTATGACTGACGGTGTTAAAGTCATTAATGCGGAGCAAAAAGACGACTATCAACAGTTGTATATTTTGAGGCTGGGATAAACTATGATGCAGGCGATCGCAAAACAAATCCCGATTAGGTAATCCAGTCAGGTCATCGTAGTGGCTGATGTAGTGAATTAACTCATTTAGTTGGTGAATAGTCTGTGAGGTATCCGCCATCAACGTACCTGCTTCATCCGCAAATTGTGTGGGCAATTCCGGTAATGTTTTACTGCTTAAATAATCTTGCAACGCGGCTGATGTCAAAATAACGGGAGCTAGCAGATGGTTTATTGCATAAAGGGTTACTGCTGTACCGGCTAACGTCGCCAACAACGCAATGACCAGAACTGGTATCGCCATCTCCCAGGTATAGGAGTTAGAGATTACAAAACTAAAAAATAAGACCAGAAGTGGGATGTGAGTACCTATAAATGCCACCAACAGGATTTTGGCGGTATAACTTTTTTTGAGGAATCGAATCTGAGCTAGGAAAGAATATAAGTCAAGTTGCTGCTTGGGCTTCATAGATACTGAAACAAGATTGAGAGTTGGCAAATTGGTGACCAAGTAGCCAGGCTAGTAGAATAAATGACTATGAAAAATAACCAATTACTTGTTTTATACTATGCTTAAAATTTGTCATTGCCAGCGAAGCGTATCACTAAAGCGCAATGACATAGATCAATCAAGTCTGTTTGCTCACTGATTACAGCACTTCTTTTACCCTAAAAACAGCTTGTATGCAAGGTTTTGGCTTTCATCCCAATAGCGATAGCCAAGGGTATCCAGAAATGCTCGCCATTCCTCCATCTCTTGGGGGGGTACTTGCATTCCTACAACTATTCGTCCGTAATCTGCCCCATTGTTGCGGTAGTGGAACATACTAATATTCCAGTTGGGACTCATGGAACCCACAAACTTCATTAATGCACCGGGACGTTCGGGAAACTCAAAACGATAAAGCAATTCGTTATGTGCGAGGGGAGAATGCCCACCAACCATGTGCCGCAGGTGCAATTTTGTCAGTTCATCATCCGTTAAGTCAATGGTTCTGAAACCGCAGCTTTCAAAGGATTCTACCATTTGTCCGGCATCAGCACGGTTTTGGATTTGCACACCTACGAAAATATGAGCTTCTGTTTGATCGGCAATGCGATAGTTAAACTCGGTGAGATTGCGTTGACCAATACATTCACAAAACTTCCGAAGACTACCCTGTTCTTCAGGAATAGCCACTGCAAAGATAGCTTCGCGGCGTTCTCCGAATTCGGCTCGTTCTGCTACAAAACGCAGACGGTCAAAGTTCATGTTAGCACCGCAAGCCACGGCAATTAAGGTTTGTCCTTGGATTTGTTCTCTTTCTGTGTAGGCTTTGGCAGCTGCGATCGCTAAAGCACCAGCTGGTTCTAAAATTGAGCGTGTATCCTCAAACACATCTTTAATCGCCGCACAGGTATCATCTGTATCAACCAGAATAATTTCATCCACATAGTTCTGGCACAAACGAAAAGTTTCTTCTCCCACTTCTCGCACCGCCACCCCATCAGCAAATAAGCCCACCTGAGACAACCGCACCCGATGTCCGGCTTTCAGCGATTGCGACATAGCATCAGCATCCACAGGTTCAACACCGATAATCTTAATTTCTGGACGCAACCGTTTGACATAAGCCGCAATTCCAGAAATTAATCCCCCACCACCAATAGCCACAAAAATCGCATGGATGGGTTGCTGGTATTGCCGCAAAATTTCCATGCCAATTGTCCCTTGTCCAGCAATCACATCAGGATCATCAAAGGGATGAATAAAGGTTAATCCTTTTTCTGCCTCCAGTTCACGGGCGTAAACATAAGCATCATCGTAGGTATTGCCATGTAATAGCACCTCTCCCCCTCTGGCTTTGACTGCATCTATTTTCACCTGGGGAGTAGTCACAGGCATGACAATAATTGCTCGTGTTCCTAGCCGACTAGCAGCTAAGGCGACACCTTGGGCATGATTCCCCGCAGATGCAGCAATGACACCCTGCGCCAGCAATTCCGGTGAAAGATTTACCATCTTGTTATAAGCACCCCGCAGCTTAAAGGAAAAAACTGACTGCATATCCTCCCGCTTCAGTAAGAGTTGATTATTCAGTCGTTTCGAGAGGTTGGGGGCATAATCCAGTGGTGTTTCCTGGGCAACATCGTAGACACGGGCAGTCAGAATCTGTACCAGGTAGTCGCAATACATCGGGTTAACAGGTAGGGCAATTTGAGATTGATTGTTAATTTTACCCTTAGTTGTGTACCTAGCTAACCATTAGTTCTTTTTCACATCACGAGCCATATTGAGAAAGTAGTCATCCATTTTGGCATTCTGACGACGGCTTCTAGTAACGGGAGTTTCAGGAGTCTTATCCGGAATCTTGGCAATTGTTTGTTGATTCGCAGCTTGCTTTATACCTTCGGCTGCATCACTTTCTAAGAAATAATCAGATTTAGTCAATCCCAAAACCTTGGCAAAAGAACCAAATAAATTTCTGATCAAACTAAAAAAACTTTTGAAAATAACACCGAACCAGCCTTCAAGACGAATGAACGAGTTCTGAAAAATTTGAGTTAAACGAGACATGATGGCACATAGTATGATTTTATATTACTATTGTGACGCAACTAAATAGATTGAGCCATATTTAAGCAAGATATCAGTATTTTATACTGGCTTTTTGATAGAACTGTCTTCTTTCGCAAACAGTTCTATCAAAGCAACTGTACCCACAAAAAAGGTATAAATAGCATATTTAATTGGCGTTTTTTGTTTTTTCGGGGCATAAAAAGCGGCAATTACCGCTTCAATTAAGTGAGCCGTAATTGCAAACCGTTCCAGCCAAAAAATAAAATTCAAGCTGATGGGAATACTAATGTTATGAATGACTGCATAAATATTCCACAATTCCCAGCCAATGGCACTGGATATAAAAATTGTGGATATAACTTTGATCATCGTAGCGAGTGTTTTTTGGATATTCATGCAGGTTCAGGGTAACTTGACTTAAAACATTATCCGGCAAACTGCCAAAGATGCCAGCATTCCTGCTGCATCAGCACACAGCGCCATCGCCCCGATCAATCCAATGGCTAGGGTGACTGCACTTTCATCTGCTGTAAAAGAGGCTTTTGTTAAAGCACCCATATTGCCGTTATAAGCTGCTACTACAGTTGCGAAAACAATCAAGAACAGCCAAATCGTATTGAGTGGCGACAATGATTTTTTCATCTAACGTTTTAATTCTGAATAAATAGTTTTCTGCATAGTAAGCTATCACCTTCGCGGAGCGTGTGCTTTGCACTCAGCACTGTTGCACGGCCTAGTGTGAAGACCACTAACTCAATCATCCGATGTTACAGTATTTTTGCTTTGGGAGAACGAGTGCGATTGCCTCTGGCTGTGCGTAGCTCATCGCACTTGCGGAATGTGGGTTCCACCAGTTTAGCAAGTGCAATATAGAGATTAATTATATATTAAGTGCGTGTCTACTTTCTCTAAATTTGTATTATATTAGTCATATTAACTACGAATTTTTATATAAAAATCTGAATTAAATTACTGATTGTTCAAATCAACATTTAAGTAGTATCCTCTTTTAATACACTCACCCCATGTAACCTGAATAGCAAAATGCCAAAAGCCCCAAACATACCGCCAGAAACCGAAATCACGGACGAACAAAGAGAAGCAGCAGAAGCAGAAATTCGTGAAAAACAAAAAGTCGTTGATTACGACACAAAAGAGTACCCTGTGGAAGTGCTTGTCCAGAAATATAGACAAGGAGAAGATGAGGACATCAATGAATTGTACATACCAGACTATCAACGGGAGATGATTTGGGAAGAGGCTCGTCAGTCAAAATTTATTGAGTCTATTATGTTAGGACTCCCAATCCCATATATTTTTGTTGCTGACTTGCCACCGAAAGATGATGATGATATTGAGGATTTAGGTAGATTAGAAATTGTTGATGGAACCCAACGTATACGTACTTTAGACAGATTTCTCAAGAATGAGCTAAAGCTGCGTGGCCTAGAAAAGCTCAAAAAGCTTAACAATTTTAAATTTAGTGATTTGCCACTTGCCAGACAAAGACGCTTCAACAGAGCTAGTCTGCGAATGATTGTACTGACTGATAAAGCTGATGAAGAAACACGAAGAGATTTGTTTGAACGCATCAACACAGGCAGCGTTGAACTCAATGACATGGAGAAGCGTAGAGGCATATCTCCAGGACCATTTGTTGATCTTTTGGAAGAACTTGCTAAAGATCCTAAATTTGAGAAACTATGTCCATTGTCACCAACGCTTAAAAGTAAACGGGAACCAGAAGAATTTGTGTTACGTTTTCTTGCATATTTAAATAATTATCATAATTTTGACAGGCAAGTTAATACTTTTCTCAATGAATATTTAAAAGAACATAACCATTCTGAAATAAACAGAGATGATATGCGAAGTGAGTTTCATAGAATGTTAGATTTTGTTGAAACACACTTTCCAAATGGATTTAGTAAAGCAAAAGGTCATGTAAAAACACCAAGAATTAGGTTTGAAGCAATTTCTGTAGGTGTTGCACTTGCCCTGAGAAAGAACAGTAATTTAAAACCACAATCAATGAATTGGCTTGACTCACCAGAATTCAAAAAACATACCACCTCGGATGCAAGCAACTCTAGACCCAAAGTAATTGGGCGTGTTGAATATGTGCGTGATCAACTTCTAGGTGAATTATGACCAGTACATTATTTCAAGATTTCAATGTAAGAGCTAAAGAAGTAAGCAAATATTTTATTTTTTTAAAGACTTTGGAAGATGGAACTACTAAATTAAGTATGGAAGGGAAAGGGGGATGCCCAAAAGTTAGACAAATTGATGATGAATTAATCAAGACATTAAAAGCAAGTGCTTTTTTGTTGCTTTATAACCTAGTAGAAGCAACAATGCGTAACGCTATCGCAGCAATATTTGACGAATTTAAAGGACAATGTGTTTCTTATGACGAAATTAGACCTGAGCTTAAGAAAATTGTCCTTAACAATCTCAAAAAACGAAATCCTGACGATATTTGTGCGATTATAACAGCTATATCTATTGATATTATTAATGTCGGATTTGACAAAGAGAATCTATTTGCTGGTAATATTGATGGGAGATTAATCAAAAAAACAGCGACTAAATATGGATTTTCACATCAAACTGATCGTTCTAAAACATGGGATGGAAACGATTTATTAACTGTCAAAACAAACAGAAATGATTTGGCACATGGCTGGAAATCTTTTGCAGAAGTAGGACGAAATCAAACTGCTGACGACCTTGTGAAAATTAAAAACAAAGTGATTATATATTTGAGACAAATACTACAAAATATTGAAAAGTATTTAGTCAATAAGGATTACTTGGATTCATCTATTATTAGAAATTCTTAAATAACCTATAACAAACCTAAATAATTTACAAACCATTCAGTTTATTTTCTATTCTTATTTGCAATAAGTCTAGATTTTTTTATGCGTATCTCAAATGAGATTGCTATATTCAAGATGGTTTAGTATACTCTCAGCGATAGTTTTACCTAATTTAACAGGAACAGCATTTCCAATTAATCGCCCTATATGACTAAGTACTACAGCCTCATTAGGAGCTACAAATTCGTAGTCTGCTGGAAAAGTTTGTAGTAATGCTGCTTCCCGAAGAGATATAGCCCTATCTTGTTCAGGATGTCCAAACCGACCATTACCAAATCCAAAACATTGTGTAGTGATAGTCGGGCTAGGGCGATCCCACTCCATTCGACCATAAACCCCAGGATAAGTTTTACCACTCTTTTTTTTGTGACATTCAGCAATTAATTCGCTAGGCCAATCTCGCCAAGTCCCTCCGGGTTTTGAAGCACGAATACGGCGAAGATTCAGCTTAGACAGCTTACTGCATAGATGGAGTCTATCTGTTTTAGATGCTTGACCCACAGAAAGAGGTTCAAGCTTTTCAATTGTTTTTCGTACAGTTTCATATTTTTCTGGATTATGCGTTGGTGAAATTAAGTTGATTTTTCCAAATTTTGAAGCAAGTAAAACTAATCGCTTACGGGATTGAGGTATTCCATAATCTAGACAGTTAATTTCATAAGATTCAACGAAATAATTTAGGGTTTTTAATCTATCTATAAATTCTTGAAAAACTGGATGATGTTTTACTTGAAGCACATTTTCCATTGAAATAATATCTGGTTCACATTCTTGTACTAAACGAGCAAAATCTTGCAAAAGCTTCCACTTAGACTCTCTATCGTCATAACGTCTTGAGTAATTTGAAAACGGTTGACAAGGGGCGCATCCTACTAAAACACTAGTGCTACTCCCAATAAAATGCCCTGCCAAATCAGAACCTCTCACATCTTCTACATCTTGCAGTATAAATTTTGCCTTGTTGTTATGTTCGTATGGAAACTTACAAGCTGGATCAATATCATATCCAGCTTTAACTGAAAGACCTGCTTGCTCAAACCCATGAGTTAGCCCTCCAGCACCACAAAATAAATCTACTGTGGAAATGCTGCTAGCCATTCATTCCCTCTTTTTGGCATAAAAAACTGATTTTTAGTTATAGTTTAAAAATTGTATAACCTAATCGAGATACTTTATCACCTGATAACTCTCCAGATTGAAGCTGCTGAATAATTGGCTGGATATCATTACGAATACTACGGTATTTTTTCGCCAAACTCCGTAAGTTGCGTTGGAATTTGGCAGTTACCTCAACCTGAATTAAAGGTGAGTTATTCTGCATCAATTCCTTTCCAGAGTTGAGAAACAGGTAAAGTGTTTCCTGTCATAGCATCATGCCAACCTTGGCGGAAACTTTCAATGGCAGATTCGGATATTTCCTCATCCTCTTCAGCACTTTGTTGTTCAGCTTCTTCTGAAATAAGTATAATTACTCTAACACGGCTCTGCTTGTCTACACTTAAGGGTAAATCTAAGGATAGTTGACCCTGCTCATCTACAGTAGCCATAACTTCAATTGCTTTCATTGCTTTGACAGTGAGATTTGCTTTTTCCAGTCTAGTATCAATTTGCATAAATTATCGACCTGCTTTCAGCCACCCAAAAACCTGATCAACTGTCAAATCTAGGGTGAAGAATTTTGGGATTGGTAAGCGATCACAACCTGTGAACTCCATCGGTTCCTGCCCTGGAATAAATGCTAAAATTAGTCTCTCCTCTGGATCAATTAACCATCCTAGCTGAGTACCATGTCTGAGACAATGTAAAATATTACTAATAACTTTAGTTGCTCTCTGATTAGGTGAGAGAATTTCAACAGTCCAGTCGGGATAAATTTCAAAGGCATTGGGTACTTCGCCATCAGCCTCAAACGGTATTCGTTCCCAACTGAATACAGTAACATCAGGCACAATTGAACGTCCACCAAATGTGCAGCGCAATTCGGGAAAAGCGATCGCAATTTGTGGTGTTTCTGCAACTTGATTGACAGCATCACAAAGTTTGAATTGCAAGCGAGAGTGTTTGCCTTGAGGCATAGGTTTTTGGTAAATTTGACCAGCCACAAATTCACTAGCTGGCTGGGTTTCTGGCAGTTTGAGGAATTCTTCAAGGGTGAGGGATGGAGAAATTGTTGTTTTCATCGCCTGGGGTTCAGTGTGATTGCCTCTGTCAGTATTATTTTATCTTCCTTGTGAATTATCGTGGAGTGCGATCGCCTGCGCCCCACCGCCGGAGGCGATCGCACTATCACCGAAACACTGACTCATCTGAGATAATAAAAAATAGCACATCTAATTACATCAGACTTAATTACTGAATCAGACAGCGTGAAGGCACTCAAAAATCAATGGTTGAGATAATTGCTGTTTTTATAATCATTGCGCTAATTGTGATTGGTATTTTAGCCAGTCCGATTCTCGTTAAACAGCGCCGCAATCGTCTTAAACGCCGTCCTTTTCCCCCTTTGTGGACTGCTATCATTGAAAATCATCTGCCTATTTATCTTAAGCTTTCACCTGATGAACGTCGGAGACTTCAAGGACATACTCAAATATTTTTAGCGGAAAAGCAATTCATTGGCTGTGGCGGTTTGCAAGTAACTCCAGAAATGAAGGTAACTATTGCGGCTGTGGCTTGTTTACTTTTACTCAACGAACGCGGAAAATATTTCCCGAAACTGCGTTCTATTTTAATTTATCCCGGTACATATTTCGTAAATCAAACCGTTGCGACGGGAAATTATATAGTTGAAGAAAAACGCGAGGCGAGATTGGGAGAATCTTGGACTCAAGACCAAGTAATATTATCTTGGCAACAGGTTGAACAAGATATTTGTAACTGGAAGGATGGACATAATGTTGTGTTACACGAATTTGCTCATCAGTTAGACCAAGAGGATGGAAAAGCTAATGGTGTACCTATTTTGCCGCGAAACTCAGATTATCCTGTGTGGGCGCAGGTGATGACAGCAGAATATCAACAACTTTGTCATGATATTCCCAGAAAAGTTAAAACTGTCATGTATGGCTATGGTACAACCAATCCAGCAGAGTTTTTTGCTGTGGCGACTGAAACGTTCTATGAAAAACCTCGCCAGTTACGACAGCAGCATCCAGCACTGTATGAGCAATTACAACGGTATTATCAATTAGATCCTGTGCAGTGGACTTACAGCAGTTTTCATGTATTTAGACCACACTCTTGATTCCTCTGTGTGCCTCTGCGCCTCTGCGTGAGATAAAAGAATCTAGTTCATTTACCCGAAAATCGCTGTAAGGATAAATCCATGAAATTCGCTAGTTTGTAAACAATTCGCGCCCCGACGTTACCATCCCACTCAGCATCACCGACTTCGCAGACATCAAAACCGATGATTTTGCGGTTGCTTTTTACCAACTCCCTGAATAAACAAAAAGTTTGCTCTAATTCTAACCCACCAGGAACAGGAGTACCCGTACTGGGGCAGAGTTTGGGATCAAGTCCATCCACATCAAAGCTAATGTAAACATACTCTGGTAAATGACTGATAATTTCTCGGCAGATATCAATCCAAGTGCTGCCAGCGTAAAGCTTTTGTTTGATAATTGGGTCATAATAAGCGATAATTCGACTATCTGATTGGTCAATCATTTTCACTTCATCATGAGAAATATCACGCAAGCCTACCTGCACCAACTTGGATATCTGCGGAATTTTCAGCCCATTAAACATAATCGAAGCATGGGAAAACTCAAAGCCTTCATAAGCATCGCGTAAATCTGCGTGGGCATCAATATGTAAAATGCCATAACTGGGATACTTAGAGGCTAATGCTTGGAAGTAACCTAATGGTACACTGTGATCACCACCAATGACTGCAACACGCTTTCCTTTATTCATTGCTGCTTGACATTGGGCAAATAACCATTGATTCACCTGTTCACCAGCTTGATTAATTTCTGTCAGGACAGGAGTTAAATCGGGTGTATCTGTGAGTTGTTCACCTTGTGCTAGTCTTTCAATAATTTGGGCTGCTAAGGTGCGATAATATTCATTTTTTTCTAAAATATCTTGGGGAATTTCGATCATGAAAATTCCTTGTTTCCAGCCATCAGGATGGTCAAAATCGAATAAATCGAGTTGAATGGAAGCATCGAGTATTTGCTGTGGTGCTTTGGCTGTACCAGCACCATAGGATACTGTGACTTCCCAGGGTACAGGAATGACAATCAAGTTTGCAGACTCATAATCGCATGGTAAACCGAAGATGTTACCGTTGATTTCACCTACGCCACTGGGATTGTAGTCTGGTTGTTGAATAGTCATGGTTTTATAATTTAATATGGATTTCTATCACGCAGAGGCGCAGAGTCGCAGAGAATGAGAGTTTGAGAGTTTGAATTTAATACTTATTTTAACTAAAAAATGGGGTTGCTGATTTTTTGGTGGAATGTTGCCATAATGTTTATTATTTGATAGTTATGTCTTTAGCTAATCAGGTTGCTGCACCTACATGGAAAATTAAGCTTCTATATGACGGTGAATGTCCTTTGTGTGTGAGTGAAGTTAACTTTTTGCGAAAACAGGATGCTGGTCGAGGTTTGGTGGCTTTTGTAGATATTGCCGATGATGATTATACGCCTGAAGAAAATGGTGGGGTTGACTTTGAAACGGCGATGGGGCGCATTCATGCAGTGTTACCAGATGGGACGCTGGTGAAAAATGTTGAGGTTTTTCGTCGCATTTATGAAACCCTGGGAATGGGTTGGATTTATGCCATTACTAAGTTACCAATTTTTGGGGCGATCGCTGATTTTATTTATGGAATTTGGGCTGACTGGCGACTCTCTCTCACCGGAAGACCGAATTTAACAACTATTATTTCTCAACGTCAGCAGAAAGTTGAGTGTAATACCGAGGGGCGCTGTCGCATTGATTAAAATGGCGTTTCTGCTTGTAGATGCAGGGTTTTACCTAACTGGGGATGTTCAAAGCTAAGTTCTCTGGCGTGTAAATGTAAGCGACTGGCAACAGCATTGCATCTATAAAGGCGATCGCCTAAAATAGTTACTCCTAGTCCTCTTGTATCAGCAGCATGAACTCTCAATTGGTGTGTGCGTCCTGTGAGGGGAATAAACTCGACACGCGGATAATTTCCTTCTTTGCCTATCACCCGAAATTTAGTTAAACTGGCTTTACCATGTTGCCAATTCACTTCTTGATAAGGGCGATTTTCAGAATTTCCCCATAACGGTAGTTCAATTACACCTTCTTCAACTGTCACAGCACCGGAAAGTATAGCCTCATAAACCTTGTGAATTTGCCGTTGCTGAAATTGCTGGCTTAGTTGTCGATGAATTTGGCTAACCCGTGTTAGTAGTAGAATACCAGAAGTTTCCTGATCTAGTCGATGGACAGTCATAATTTCCGCATCATCTGGAAACCAATAACGCCAGCGACTCAAAACACTATCTTGAGTCTCCCGATAACGACCAGGAACCGAAAGTAACCCTGGGGGTTTGTTCACAGCAATCAGCCATTCATCTTCATAAATAATCGGTAAATTCATCTGATTTTTCACGTTATGTGGAAAAGTTAACGCGAAACCTAACCCCCTAACCCCCTTCTCTACCAGGGAAGGGGGAAAACTTAAAGCCTCTCTCCTTGCAGGGGAGAGGTTTGGAGAGGGGTTTTCTAGATCCAGTGAAAAGTCAGGTAAATTTATCCCTCCCCTAGCATTAAAATTGCTGCTTAAACTGCTTTCAATTCTTTTTTGCGGGTTTAGAAACGAAGATTTTAAACCCGAAAGCAAAAACCCCATTAACGGCTGACAACGCTCAACACAGGCTCCGTAAAACTCTCCCTGTACTTTGTCCTGATTTTCTGAAGATTCCCCCCACCAAAACTCCGCCATTGCTAGAGGTTTAAGTCCATGACTAGCTGCATAGTGCAACAGCTTCGGCGCACAACAATCTCCCGTACCCGTAGGTATAGACCCTGGTGGCATCAATTTTTGTAAAGATGCCGATTGCCCTAAAAAATTCATTAGGGAATAAGCCTCATGCATTTGCGTCTGCAATTGGCGGGATAATGCTTTACGCCGTTGTTTTAGTTCCTGTATCTGTTTGTCTGCTGCTGAAATTGATGACTGTAAAGGTTGCAATACTGCATTCTGTTGGGCTTTGAGTTTTCGGCGTTCAATTCCTTGTTGACGGCTTTCTTCCTCCAGTTCTGCCAATGCATTAGTCAGTGCTTCCCCGGCGAGTTGTTCGTAAAATAGCTGACGTTTTTTGTCGCGTTGTTGCTTGTAATGGCGATGCACAGCGCTCATCTGTTGCAACTGCTGCTCAAACTCGTAAGATAGAATTTCAGACTGCTGTCGTTCTCGTATTTCCTTGAGAGTAATCAGTTCCTGCTTGATATTCTCCAGTTCAGCTAAAGTCTGGGCTTCCTCCAGGGCTACTTCATCTCGTCCTGGAATAGGCGGAACCCAACCTGCAATTACACTGCAACCATTGAGAAGACCAGAAAATGCTTTTAAAACTTGTGTTTCGCCTGTAGGAAGTTCAACCAGCAAAACACCATACATCTTCCCCTCCTGATTATAAACCGCATCGGTGACTAATTCTTGCATTAAATCACGAGCGATCGCCTCCACAAAAATCGTCCGGGGTAATCTTAGGCATTCCCCACTTACAGGACAAAACCCCTCATACCAATAACTAACCCTTAAATCACCGACCATATTACTAAAATCTGCCTCCTCTCTTGGCGAACTTGGCGACTTGGCGGTTCGTTAAAACTAAACAACCATGCCAATATAGAGACAATAAACATAAAACCCAGCAAGAGCAAGGCCAAAAAACGCTGTGCAGATAACATTTTTAGGGACGAGTTCTGGAGTACCCACGCGATCGCGCAACGTTTCCAGCATAGCGCTGAGATTACCCCAAAGAGCAGAAATGTGGTTATTGGACTGTGGCGAAGGTACTCAGCATCAACTTTTGCGGAGTGACCTAAAAATGAGTCAACTATCGCGAATTTTCATCACCCATCTGCACGGCGACCATATTTTTGGCTTAATGGGACTGCTTGCTAGTTGTGGATTAGCAGGTAACGTACAACGAGTGGATCTCTATGGACCACCGGGATTAAACGAATATATCCAATCCGCCACACGTTACTCACACACACATTTTTCCTATCCGGTGAAAATTCATGTTGTCCAACCCGGAATCATTTATGAAGATGATGAATTTACAGTAAGCTGTAGTCCTTTACATCACCGCATTACAGCATTTGGTTATCGCATCGCAGAAAAAGATCGATCAGGACGCTTTGATATAGAAAAAGCCCAAGCCTTGCAAATTCCCTCCGGTCGAATTTACGGTCAACTCAAGCGTGGTGAAACAGTCACACTTCCCGACGGACGAGTGATTAACGGCACTGAATTATGTGGTCCCACAGAAATTGGACGCAAAATAGCCTATTGTACAGACACAATTTATTCCGAGGGTGCAGTAGAATTAGCACAAGATGCCGATGTCTTAATTCATGAAGCTACCTTTGCCCATCAAGATGCAGAATTAGCTTTTCAGCGATTGCATTCCACAACCACAATGGCCGCGCAAACAGCCTTAGTAGCTGGCGCGCATCGGTTAATTATGACTCATTTCAGTCCCCGCTATGCCCCAGGAAACGTTCTAGAACTAAAAGATTTACTTCATGAAGCCAGAGCAATTTTTCCGAAAACAGATATGGCTTATGATTTCATGTCTTATGGTGTCCCCAGGCGAAGGGAAGCAGAGTTAACTCAAATAAATAAGTAATTCTGCCCCTTTCTCATCAAACTCTAGAAATCACCAGACCAATACGCTTGAGAATTTGCAAAACAGCGTACAATTCTCTCGCGGATGCAAACGGTGCGAATACCCTTGAGAGGTCATAAAGTGGCGCATTTGTTTGCGTCACTTTAATAAATAAAATATCGTCCCCATTCGTCACCATCCCAAACACAGGTTGATTGGGGTTAGGGTTAGCCATCAGATAAGCTAACGCTTGTGGTACAGCCGACCAAACCGACAGCGTGGTTTTTTTCGACTCTAAAACCATGACCCAGAACAGGTCTTGTAGCACTAAAACGTCAATTCGTCCGCGTAGTATCTCCTCGCTATCATTTAGCACCAAAGCAACCGAAGATTCTGCTTTAATCCTGAAAGGAGGATCATAAAATCCTGCTAATGCCAGAATTGGTGACACCAGCAACAACATAACTGTCCCTTCTAGTAAATCACCACCAGCACGGTGATAGAGATACCTGCGCCGCAAGACATCAACAGAGGCTTTTTCCTCTGCCGTAATTTCAGGTAATTCCTCACACCACTCTGGAAAAAACTGCTCATCTTCAACACGGATGAAACCAAATCGACTTTCTGCATCTAATAGAGTAGTAATTGCTGCCGTCTGTGTCATTGGTTCTAAGTAACAGTTGCCTCGCTAGATGATTAGATCAGCCCATCTTGACATTTTATCCGATTATCCAACAGTTCAACTGACAAACAGGAAATTATGGAGTAATTTCACACAAACTTGAATGGTAATAGTAAAGATTTCTTCTGGAAGCAATCTTTACTACATATTTGAAATTATTTCATGATTAAGAATATGTATTCTTTCTATCCCAAAAAAAATATTTTTTTTACTGCTCATTTTAACAAAATTACACAGTAACCGTATAAGTATTGAGCATATAAATTTGCTGTAATGCTGACAGCAGCGATTAATCTCTAATTAATTCTATTACATATGCAGGTAATTGTCTTTACCTAATGAGTGGTTTTATGGAATTGTGTTTTGCAGATAATTATGATTGTCCGTAACAATTGCAATTACTAAAAATACTTGTAGTTTGTAACAAAAATAGCCAAATTATTGGTTATACAAACTCTTTATAATCGGAATCAGAAACATTTAGTATGATATTTGGTCTATAGGTTAAAACAACACATTTTCCAGCAATGATTTCATAATCTTCCATATATAATGTTTCTGAATTTTGATATTAGAGGAAATTTGAAAGTGGCTAATACAAGTATGAATCAAGAGCAACTGGTTCATCACACTTCACTAAACCCAGTTGATGTCAGACGACTACCTAAAATTTTGCTGCGCCGACGCTTTTTGTGTTTAGGTGTTTCCTGCATTTTTATGTCAATTGCTGGTCTTTTGGCTGTCAATACCAAAACGAATTATCAAAGCTCGATGCAAATCCTGGTAAATTCCAATTTATATGAAGGTGTCAGCTTAAATAAGATTTCATTAGGTGTAAATAGTGAGTTAACTGAACCTAACCTCCCAGTATTTGATTACAGCGCTCAGAAGAAACTGATGGTGAGTTCTAAGCTGATACAGAAAGCTCTAGATATCCTTCGTACTGATTATCCAGATATAACCATAGAAGATATCAAGGGTAATAATAACAACAATGAAAAATCACCTTTGGTAGTCAACCAATTAGAAGCTAGGACTGGAGTTAAGCAAGTTCCTAGTCAAGTATTTGAAGTTTCCTTTCATGATGAAGATCCGGTTAAAACCCAAAGAATACTGCAAGCTTTACGAAAAGTTTATCAAGACTACAATAGAGAGCAACAACAAGAACGACTGCATAAAGGACTTACTTTTGTTAGCACTCGCTTACCCCAGATAAAAAAAGAGGTGAGTCAAGCCGAGAAAAACTTAGAAGACTTTCGCAAGAAGCATAATATAGTCGATCCGCAAGTACAAAGTAAAATCTTGCTAGAATCTCTAGCAAACATTCAAAAACAGCGAGCAATTACCCGCGCACAGATCAAAGATGTACAAGCTCAGTACAATAACCTAGAACAAAAAATAGCGGCGTTATCTCAGGACGCACAAATTACTTCTCGTTTAAATCAGTCAATTCGTTACCAATCGCTATTGAATGAAGTTCAAAAGACTGAACTGGCGATCGCTAAGGAAGAAATGCGCTACACAGACGAGTCACCAATCTTAGAACAGCTCAGACAGCAACACCAGACTCAACAAACGCTGTTACAGCAAGAAGTGAAAAATTTGCTTGGTGACAAAGCTATAAATACTAGCAATACTAGAAATTTACTATTGATACAAGGGCAAACGACAGAAGTTGACCCAATCCTAGTGCAAGAGTTTATTCAGGTGCAAACCACTCTTCAAGGACTCATTGCTCATGAAAATAGCCTATCTGAGTCAGAAAAGCGGCTGAGTTCACAACTGAGCAAATATCCCCGCCTCATAGCTGAGTACAACCACTTACTACCAGCAGTAGAAACTCAACGCAAAATACTTGAGCAATTACTTCAGACGCAACAGTATTTAGGATTAAGAATTTCTCAGGGAGGGTTTGATTGGCAAGTTTTAGAAGAACCCGCGTTGGGAACTTCTACCAGTAACCGCAGATCAATACTTTTGCTTGGGGGAGTTGTCCTCAGCCCCATTTTAGGTATTGCGATCGCCTTAACTTGGGGAATGTTTAATTACACTATTTATTCCGTACAAGAATTACAGAAGTTGACCAAACTCCGATTCCTGGGAGCAGTGCCAAAACTAGCGCCGCGTGGTCTCAAAAAGCGTTTACCCATGTGGTTTTGGCAGAAACAGCAAAATTTAGCTCCTTCTTTGGTAGAAACTATTACTTGGTTACCTTGCCACGAAAGCTTGGATATGGTCTACCAAAACATTCAAATATTCAAGCATCCTTATCCTTTAAAGACCCTGATGCTAACTTCGGCACTATCTAGAGAAGGTAAAACAACCTTAGCTCTGGGGCTAGCAGCTAGCGCGGCTCGGATGCATCGGCGGATACTATTGATTGATGCTAACCTGCGCTCTCCTCATATACACAAAAACTTGCAACTATCTAATGACTGGGGACTATCTCTGTTATTAGTCGATGAAACCAATACCCAAGTTCAAGATTATATCCAGCCGATTCACCCTTCCATTGATATTTTGACTGCTGGCCCTACACCGGATGACACAATCAACCTGCTGAGTTCTCAACGAATGCAAGAACTGATAGAGTTGTTTGAGCAAACCTATGATCTAGTGCTAATAGATGCTCCGCCCATTTTAGGCACAGTCGATGCCAGAATTTTGGCATCATTCTGTGATGGAATTGTGATGGTAGGGCGCATTGGTCATATCACCCCCAATGAATTGACACAAACTACACAAATTTTAAGCAATTTGAATTTAGTGGGAATCATTGCTAATGATGTCAGTAGGGAGTAGGGACTGGGGAGAAGAAGAAATTTCCTAATGACCAATGACTAATTAATTGGCCGATTTTCCATACTGATCGCATAATTGTGAGGAAGTGGCAACTTCCCAGGGTGGATAACTGTCTCATCTTCAGTGGTAGACACTATACTCCAGAGCATCAAACAGATACTAAATGTGATTTAAATGATCAGTATGAAATTTCAACTGTTATTAGGTTCTTTATTTTCCCAGATCAAAGTACGTCATTGGTGGATAGGTATCTTCTTGTGGATGGCTTTAGTAGCCCCAGCTCAAGCATCTGTAATCCTGCGCGTGGCAATTCAGAGGGGAGTTAATCAGGTTAAAGTTGGCAGTTCCACAACTGCGGTTGTTAAGGATAGTACGGGTCGCACTCTCGGACAATTGCCGGCAATGAGTTCATTTAATGCCCAAACTATCCCCGGTGGTGTGGCTTTGGATAGATGGCAGTCTGGTTTATTTTGGATTGAACCCACAGGTGATGGATTTGTTTATATTGGCGATCGCTGGTATCGTGGACGAACGCTGGTTGTCCCGACAGATAAGGGTTTAGATGCCGTTAACTGGGTTGATTTAGAAGAATATCTCTACAGTGTCATCGGTGGCGAAATGGATTCTGGATGGCCCCAGGAAGCCCTCAAAGCCCAAGCGATCGCAGCTCGTACCTATGCCCTCTACAAACGCAACGAACAACGCAATAATCCCACCTATGACTTAGGAGCTAGTCCAGACCGTTGGCAAATTTATAAAGGAGTCATCAGCGAATCTCCCACTATTTACTCCGCAGTAGATTCCACAGCTGGAAAAGTATTAACACATAACAACCAACTTATTCTCTCAGTTTTCCACGCTTGTTCCGGGGGACACACTGAAAATGTCGAAGATGTTTGGGGAAATCCCCTCGCTTACCTGCGTGCTGTTCAAGACTACGATCAAAATATCAAAGCCTGTAACTGGGAAAAAACCTTTTCCCCCAATCAAATTAGCTCCAGAATTTCTGGTATAGGCAATGTCAAAGAGATGATTGCAGAAGTCTACTCGCCTTTCCGTAGTATTAAAGCCTTAAGAATTGTTGGTGACAAGGGTACAAGGGTTTTAAAGGGCGAAGAAGTTAGGACTGCACTTCAACTTAGAAGCACTCGCTTTAATATCACTAAAGGCGCAAATGGGAGTTTTGTACTACAAGGTTTAGGCTTCGGTCATGGCTTAGGAATGAGCCAGTGGGGAGCGTACAATTTAGCGCGACAGGGAGCGAACCACCTGCAAATTTTAGGACATTACTACCAAGGAGTAGCCCTAACACCAATTCAAACCAAGTAATTAGGGACTAGTCAATAGACTCATCTTAATTTTCTCTTTTTAAATTGATTTAATCCTTTTCTACCTTTCTTTCCTGTTTTGATTTTTTGTCCTTAGATGCCGTCAAACACTCATTTCTTCGTAGGCTAAGATAGCGATCGCCTATTGAATATAAATCCGTAAAACCCATTCATAGTAAGCATTTGCGATTTGGGGATGAGTCTAATAAATCACCCCAGTCGCCTATCTAGTTGATCTTTTTGAATTGATTTGACTGGGGTTTGTGTATTTCAGAGGGTGTAGGGGATAGGGTGTAGGGTGTGGGGAACCCACGTTAAAAAAAATGGGATTGAAGTAAGGAGCGCCACTTGCGAAATCAGCACAACTTTTGAAGATTGCTGTGATAGGTGGCTGCGACGAATTAAGGAAAACCCACCAAAAAGCAGCAGGTAATTTGCTATGAATTTACCAATTTAAAATCATTTTAAACATTTACTAAATTAGATAAATGGATGTTTCAGAGAGAATACAGATATGCCCATGACACTTGGAGTAACACTACCCCAATTTGCTGTATTAATATTAACGCTCTTTGCTCTTTTTGTTTAAAGAAGATAAATTAACCCGGCGACTTTCACGTGAGAGTGCTACTAAAAGTGGGGCTTGAGTTTGAGGATTGCTTTGTTTAAAGCTTTCCACTACCATAGATATTTGTGCAATTGTCGGCGCTTCAAATAAGCTACGCAAAGGTAACTCCACACGCAACGTATCGCGCACTCTAGAGACAAGCTGAGTTGCCAGTAATGAATGACCACCTAATTCAAAGAAATTCTCATAAATTCCTACCTGCTTAAGTCCCAAAACCTCAGCAAAAATTTTTGTCAGTGCTTCTTCCACAGCAGTTCGAGGTGCGATGTAATTTTCAGATAATTGGGGTTTCATTGCATCATAAAATGCTCTTAAGGCGCGGCGATTGACTTTACCATTAGCTGTTAGAGGTAAAGACTCTAATACTATAAAAGCTGATGGCATCATGTACTCAGGCAGTTTTTCTACTACATAAGTCTGCAACTGCGGCACTAATTTACGCGCAGCTTTGGCTTGTAAGGGATTATTTGCGTAAGATTGCCAAGGACGAGAGTGAGCCGTACCATCTGGAAAAATAGCTCTCTTAACTATTCTATCTTGCCGTACAAAAATCACATCATAGCATCCTGCAATACTTGAATGTGACCAAGTAATATCAACTTTGTAAGGGACATCCAGTGTATAAAAATCTTCTGGTTCGATTCCGATATTTTCAATCTCTTGCAAAGCTTTACGCATTTGACCTACAGTTTTCAAACCTTCTACATCTGATAGCCATTCGGCTGTTTTAACTGCCGCCATAACGCGCGCATTAAGCACATTATTAATACATAATATTTCTGGTTGATTTTCAATTAATAACTGACGCACAGATGACACTGTTAAATTCTCTTCAGACCAGTTCATCAGCGAAAAATTTTCAGTATTCTTAATAGTTTTATCATCAATATGAAGAATCACATTGTATCGAAATTGAGTTAATTCATTGCGTTCGCGTCCACCTAAAAGTTGAATTTGTACATCGCTAATGTGGGGAAAGGATTCTTTTATTGCCCTAAAAAAAGCTGGATCAATCACCAACTCTGTTTCTTGAAAAATTTGCATTTTCACCCGTTGCTGCAACTCGGAAGGGCTAAGGGAAGGTTCAGCTTGGTAGAGTTGAACTGATGCATGGAAAGCTTGTAAGAGTGGCAAACTACGCACATCCCCTATGAAAATAGAGCCACCCGGAGCAGTTGCCCTCACAGCACCTTCTAAAACACGAATCAGATAATCAATAGTAGGAAAATATTGTATAACTGAGTTAAGAATTACTGCATCAAAAGCTGCTGTTTCTATTTTTTCAAAGTCAGTAGCCATTTGCTGATAAAGTGCAACTTGCGGCATTTCTTGCTTTTCTAACTGCTGCTGAATGTAGTTAAGTGAAACTGGCGAAAAGTCTGTTCCACAATATTTAGTACAGTGAGGTGCAACTTTGAACAAAATTAAACCTGTTCCACAACCAATTTCTAACACTCGCTTGGGTTGCAAAGCCAAAATTTGGGCTACCTGATTATTCACCCACTCACGCATTTGCTCTACTGGAATAGGCTGATTTGTATAACTACTGTTCCAACCGACAAAATTGGATGTTGCATCTAAATCAGACCCAGGTTGATTATAAGTTTCGTTATAGAGTATCTGCCATTGCAAAACCTGCTCATTCTGCAATTGCATTAATTGCATATTCTCCTGTTCACTGCTATATTCAGCTTTGGCTACCACATAAGCTACTAACCGCTTTTCCTCTTCATCCTCACGACTTATTACTACAGTTTGCTGCACGGCGGGATGCTGACTCAATACTGCTTCAATTTCGCCTAATTCAATCCGGTAGCCCCGAATTTTTACCTGCTGGTCGAGGCGACCTAAAAATTCAATGTCGCCATCTACTCGATATCGAACTAAATCACCTGTTTTATAAATTCTGGCTTTTAAGTTATTATTAAAACTATGATATATGAAGCATTTATTAGTTAAATCAGGATGGTTTAAATAGCCTCGTGCCAGTCCATCACCACTTATATATAACTCT
Organism: Nodularia sp. (in: cyanobacteria); assembly: GCA_035638855.1. Lineage (GTDB taxonomy): Bacteria > Cyanobacteriota > Cyanobacteriia > Cyanobacteriales > Nostocaceae > Nodularia. Next base: position 49,817 of record DASQZD010000044.1, read on the forward strand.
CCTGAAACGCCAATGGGTACAGGTTGTAAATATTTATCTAGGATGTAAACTTGGGTATTAGCAATGGGATGACCAATTGTAGGCGTTAGATTATCGTTATTTTTCAAAGAAGTATGACCGGAGGTTGTGACAACTGTATTTTCAGTTGGACCATAATTATTAATTACCTGAAAAGTATGAGAATCTAAAGGATATTGATTTAGTTTGTCTCCACCTATAAGTAAGAAGCGTAAAGCTGCATTTGGAGGAAAATCTAATAATAAAAACTTCTCTGCTATGGGCGTTGGTAAGAAGGAAATTGTGATTTCTTGCAAAATTAACCAATCTCGAAGATATTCAGGCGATCGCTTGAGTTCATCATCTACAATATAAATACTTGCTCCAGCACTCAGGTTAGGCCAAATTTCCCAACTACAAGCATCAAATGCAACCCCAGCTATCTGTGTTACTCTATCAAAAGGTGAAACTGTAAATGCTTTTTGATGCCAAAAAACTAGATTTAACAATCCTCTATGTTCAACTTGTACGCCTTTAGGATTTCCTGTTGTGCCAGAGGTATAAATGATATAAGCAAGGTTGTCTGCTGTAACTTCGCTAGGGAGATTATCTTCAATCTCTTGAGCGATATTTTCACAATCTTTATCTAAACAGATTATCGTTGAATTACTATTTTCTAAACGTTCAAGCCATTGCTCGTGAGTTAATAAAACTGAAATTTGAGCATCTTCTAGCATAAAGTTCAAACGTTCGGATGGATAGCTTGGATCTAGAGGTAAATAAGCTCCACCGGCTTTGAGGATGCCCAACATCCCGATTACCATATCAAAAGAGCGTTCTACACAAAGCCCTACTATAACTTCAGTTTTAACGCCTAATTTTTTGAGATGATGGGCAAGTTTATTACTGCGTATATTTAAGTCTTTATAGCTGAGTTTTTTATCGCCAAATATTAGTGCAGTTGCATCAGCATTCTGTTCGGCAACGCTCTCAAATAATTGATGTATAGACTTATCTTGAGGATAATCTAACTGAGTATTATTCCATTGAACCAATAACTTATCTAGCTCTGATTCACTTAAAAGTGGTAATTGAGAAATTTGTTCTTCTGGATTTGCAATTATCCCTTCTAATAATGTTTGAAAGTGGACTAGCATCCTAGTGATAGTAGCATCATCAAATAAATCAGTACTGTAAATTACAAAACCAGTAATTCCTTCTGAGCTATCTACCCATAAACCATTTTGAGTATTTGGTTCCCACAGGTGAAATTCTAAATCAAAGCGTGTTGTTTCCGTATCAAATGGGAGGGGGCTTAAAGTTAAACCAGTTAACTCTAATGCTGACATCGGGGCATTTTGTAATGCAAATACTACTTGAAAGAGGGGATTTTGATTCAAATTACGCTCTGGATGCAGTTCTTCTACGAGTTTTTCAAAAGGCAAATCTTGATGAGTGTATGCCCCTAAAGCTACCTCTTTTACTCGACTCAATAATTCTCGGAAAGTTGGATTTCCAGTTAAGTCGGTACGCAGTACTAAGCTATTGACAAAAAAACCAATTAATCCCTCAATTTCACTACGATTGCGATTGGCAATAGGTGAACCAATAGCAATATCTTCTTGTTGTGTATAACGGTAAAGTAAAACTTTAAATGCTGCGAGTAGGGTTATAAACAAAGTTACCCCTTCTTGCTGTCCGAGAGCTAAAAGCGCTTTGCTTAAACTTTTTGATAATTGCAGAGGTTGCCTTGCACCCTGGTAAGTTTGAACGGCTAGTCTTGGCCTATCGGTTGGCAGATTTAACATCGAAATTCCGTCTAATTGCTTCTGCCAGTAACCAAGTTGCTTTTGTAATACTTCTCCTTGCAACCATTGACGTTGCCAGTATGCAAAGTCTGCATATTGAATTATAAGTTCCGGTAGGGGAGAAGGCTGATTGCTAGCATTGGCTGTGTAGAGTGCTGCTATCTCTTGAATTAACACCCCAATAGACCAACCATCTGAGACAATGTGGTGCATATTCAGCAGCAGGATGTATTCTGTCTCATCCAACCGCAGCAGTTTTGCTTGCAGCAATGAATCAGTTGATAAATTGAAAGGACGTTGAGCTTCTTGGTTAGTAAATCGTCGTGCTTCTAGTTCTCGTTCAGTTTCTGACAGTTGCCGTAAATCTATTATTGGTAAGGATATTGTTAATGTAGGATTAATTACCTGAACTGGTTGCCCTGACTGCATAACAAAAGTGGTGCGTAAAGCTTCGTGTCGCCGCACAATTTCGTTAAAAGTTTGCTCTAGCGCGGTTAAATCTAGGGAACCTGTTAAATGTAGAGCTACTGGAATGTTATAGAAAGGATTATTAGGCATTAATTGGTCAAGAAACCACAGCCGTTGTTGAGCAAAGGATAGGGGAAGATTTTCTGACCGCGAAATAGGTAAAAGAGGTCTAAAGGTGTGGTTATTAGGACGATTATTTGCTTTTAAAAATTCAATAATTTCTGTTTTTCGCTCGTGTATTTTTGCCCGTATTTCTGCTGTAATAATTCCTTCAGGCGCACTGCAACGAAATTTTTCACCATCAATCAAAACCTGTATATCTAAGCTGCGAAGATCAGATAAAAACTCAACTATATTCAAAATTATACCCCCTGGGAACAGTTGTTAATTAATACAAAGCTGGAAGCAGTAGAGATATTGCTTGTTAATAATTATTTTGCCGTTTTAGACTGTTTATCAACTAATTCAGCATTTTTATCATACTTGCAACATTGGGTAAATCATTCTTGGGAGTGAAAGTTGGATGATTCTAAGTATGGTATGAACCTAAAAGCACTTAAGAAGGTATCACAAGGTTTAGGCTCATGATATTAATGCCTCATAATTTTTTACTTATATGGCTGTTTCAACTGCTCTCCGTTGGGGTACTTGGCGGGGGAATCTACATTCTCTATGAGTGGTACGAACGAGAACTTGTAGGAACGTCCTACTTAGTAGCTGGACTAGTAATGGTTCTGTGGACTTTTGGCGGCCGTTTTATCAGTTTGCCACTGCTGCGCCGTCCTGGAGCCGATGAACCCAAGTTTATGCGTAGCAAAACCGTGCAGCGCTTGTCCCGTCCAGATGGGAGCGTGTTGCAAGTAGAGTTTTTTGGACCTGAAGATGGTCAACCAATTATTTTGTCACATGGTTGGGGGCCAAACAGTACTATATGGTATTATGCCAAGCGACAATTGAGCGATCGCTTCCGAGTAATTGTTTGGGATCTACCAGGGTTAGGAAAATCCTCTAAACCGAAAAA
>DASQZD010000045.1:0-8714 GCA_035638855.1 Nodularia sp. (in: cyanobacteria)
GAGTTTTCAAGTTAAAAGCCCTGGATTTTACCAGGGCTTTATTGTATATGCCGTTTACTAAATGTCAGCTAAAAAAAGTTGCCAGCCCTTTCTATACACATAATCAGCGTTGAATCACTTTCAGCTATTACTGCTGTTGAAGTTTTGTCGATTCAGGAGCTTTTTTAATAATGCGCTGGTAAGTGTAGTATCAATACTTGTCGGATTTTGGAGGAAAGGGAAAGAAAAAACCCTTAAATTTACCCTAGATGAATTCCTAATTGACATTTTGTACTTCTTCAATTGGTAGAGAGCGAATTAATTCACGGATCACATCGGTTGCTGGTCTGCCAGTCTTTGAGCAGTATTTTTCCAGCTTCTCTGCTTCACTTGAGGTGAGATTGATTGTAAGTCGTTTAGCAGCCCATTTTTTATTCATAAATATTAGAAAAGTTTGATTTAGCAACTACTTATCTAATATCAATCACTTAATATGTTCTTTAACATGGGGCTACCACTGGCTTTTAATTTAAGAGATGATGAAGCAAATTAATATGTTTTTGGAAATAATAGTGAGGACGTAAAGTCTATTTTAGAGAATGAAGTTCTAGCTCATTAAAACTAATAATTATTAAGACATTATCAAGAAAGGATAAAATCCTTTCACACAAAATAGGTACTCTAGTCAAGTAAGTTTTTATCGTTTCTTAAAAAAGCATTCTTTTGCATTTTGATATACATCAGCAACCATTGCCTCTTACCCTGTAAAGCTCTCAAAGGCTCGTATGAGCGAAAATCGAAAGCTTAAAGCTTTACACATACTCAGTGCCAGGGCGAACGCACGGTATTTCTGAGACCCTTACTAGATAAGGATATTGACGAAAAAATAGGCTAAATTAAGAAACGCCGAAACCCAAGTATTAAAGGATTCTTATACTTTAGATGCGTTTGCCCTGGCCCTGTACCTCACCCCAACTACATAAGTTTACGCAAAGTGTTTCTTCAGAACAAAGTTATGCAGTGTATTTTGTATTTCAGTCTCCAGCCATTTGCAGGTAATGAGAATGAATCCAACCAGGACGATCAGCAAGCTTTACCCATTCGCGAGAAGACTTGCTGACTCTGACATTGACATCATATTGGTAAGGGATGGCGCCAATTTTTTGATAATTAGAACCAGGCCCAGAACGGATGGCAACTCCAATTGGGGCAGTTACCAACACTGTGCAAACAGGATTAATACCTGGTCTTAGCCGACATAGTTGTTCTGCTGGGCTTTGAGCTTGAGTAGCAACGGCTGGCAAAACTATGCCAGTTGCTACTAATGTTAAAAATACTAAGGAGGCTACGATGCAGGAGCGTCGCTCTAGTAGTCTGCCAAGGGAATTTTGCGTGGTGGCAAGCAGAGGGGCAGGGGGGAAAGAACTTGTATAAATCTCTCATCTGCTCCTCTGCTCCCCTGCTCCTCTGCCGACCTCCACAAGCGCAATTTTGGGTTGGCGAACTACTAGTTGTAGCCCCGCAAGATTAGAATTCGCGATTATGGAGGAGCAAAGCTATATCAATTGCTAGAGTGTAACTTCAGTACTACAACACCCATTACTCACACAGCTAGTCATGTCGTAATGATGAATGCCTTCCAAAAATATTTTGACTACGTAATGTACTGTGTATGTGGCATTCCTGAGATTACCCTGTTAGGTACTGTAGAGAATTGGTATTAAATGCAGAATAGCAAAAATGATACAAAATCAAATCTTTTTTTAGCTATAAAAAGTTATATAAAATCGTATTTATATTCTAAAAAGGAAAACAGATGACTAACAAAAAGGTCGTGCTAGTTACTGGTGCATCATCTGGGTTTGGGCAGTTAATTGCTCAAAAACTGGCTGCTGTAGGCTACTGTGTTTTTGGTACGAGCCGCAAAGAACATCCAGCCTCACAAGGCGTGGAAATGTTGACATTAGATGTTACGTCTGATTCTTCAATAGAATCGTGTATTAATCAGTTGCTCACACGGACTAACCGCATAGATATACTTGTGAATAATGCTGGACAAATTCATGCCAGCATGATTGAGGAAACTTCTTTAGAACAAGCCTTGGAGATTTTTGAGACGAACTTTTGGGGTGTTGTACGTGTTACTAATGCTGTCTTGCCCTTCATGAGACACCAGCGTAGCGGGCATATTATCAATATGAGTTCAGTGGCAGGGCTGATTGGCGCACCAGGTCAAGGTTTTTACTCTGCAAGCAAATTTGCACTTGAAGGTTATAGCGAAGCATTAAGCGTGGAACTAGACCCATTCAATATTAAAGTGTCTTTAGTTGAGCCTGGCTACTTTAAGACCAATTTCAACCAAGCCATGTTACAGCCTACCGTAATACATAGTGATTATGACACTGTACGCGATGTAATTCGCTCATCTGTCCAGGGCGCAATTGCACAAGGTGACAATCCTGACAAGGTTGCACAAGCGATTGCTCATATTGCTTCAAGCCAGTCACCACGATTACGCTACCGTATCGGCAATGAGGCACAATGGTTGCCTCGCCTGAGAGCGATACTTCCTGATAAGCTGTTTCGCTTCAGTGCGCGTAAACGGTTGAACCTGCCTTAAACCACAGCATGATTTAACTGTGTAACTAATTGGGAACTCCAGTTGTTCTCCACAGTAGTAATTTATGACACTAAGGACTGGCGGGACTCTGGTATCCTGAGAAATTTACATCACTCATATTGGATTTTATTTGTCAACTTGAGCAATATTGATACAGCTTGAACTGGGGCAAAGTACAAGCTGAGTCATTGATCACAACTGGTCGAGTCGAACATACGTATATAGGTGGTTAACTTCGCTTCGGAGTGTACCTCTGTAGTCTGTGATTGGCTCAAAGCTGTGTAGATCGAGAAAGCTTTGGTATAGAGTTGAGTAATTCATGCTTCAGATTTCGTCTCACTAGCTTTTTTAGAGACAGCAATTGCACCAACTCCAAACAATAGACCTAGTAGGGAAGTGGGTTCAGGTACTGATGTATATGAAGAACTCAGGGTAATATTGACAGCAGAATCTTGATAGATGTATGTTCCTGCCCGTCCCACTGCACCCGTCAAGGTAATTTCAGAGCTTGAAGTTCTTTCTAGGGTATATCTTGGAGCATCAAAAGCAATGCCAAAATCAACTACTAAATTCCAATTCGACCCAGAATCAAGCTCAAAATCGACATCTGGGGTTAAGTTACCGCCATTAGTAGGGACTCTCTTCAAATTTAGGTCTAGATTGTTGACGGATAGCTCCCAATCGCTCAAAGTCCCGGACTCTGAGTAAACCACGAATCCCGAATATTCGCTTTCTTCTGGCAAAGAGTTCGTAAGGAATGGGCTAGTAGCATCGACTAAAGTAAAATCACCTGAAAATTCTTGTCTAGTTAGAATAGCTCCCAGCACTGGAGTAGCATGAAATACGCTTGCAACTACCAAACCAATCACGGCAACGCTAACTTTAGGGAGTCGAACTTGATTCATGGATTAGGTATGCTATCTAAAATTGTTGAAGGTATGCTATCACATCGGGAGCAACTTAAGATACATTCGATACACCAAAATTTTCTGCGATACCTGCGGTGTTCTCGAAGAATCGCTCAAGCCAAGAAATGGGCAATATATTAAAGAATTACTCAGTACGCTAAGGAATGATGAGCGGTTGAGTGTAATGCTGGAGTTTGAAGACGCAAGCCCTGACAAATTTGCTTAATTGGTGACAGATATGCCCCATCTAAGCCCCAGCGATCGCAGTTTCTACGTCTTTTGACACAAGTTTATTTAATTTTGAGAGATTAATCAGAGATTAATGAGATATTAAGTTGAAAAACGGTTCTTCAGATAGAAACTTATGGCAACCGAGCAAGAGCTTCAATCTCTTTTTAATAAATTAGATACCGATCAAGACGGCAAAATCTCCATTAATGATCTTTTTTTAAGTCCTGGCTTAAGTACAATCATTTCATCAGAAACGAATATCAGTACTCCCCAGGAATTGCTAGTAAATTATGATTCAGACTCTGACGGTAGTATTACATTTGAAGAGTTAAAGTCAGCCGTTAAGAAAGCAGATAATTTAACCTAGCTGTCAAAAAACCCAATACCAAATATCAATACCCAAAATCCCTCTAAGCGCCCACGTTTTGAGGGATTTGCAATTCTCATGGTCATTGGTGACTCGCTAGCACAAAAGAGATGACCACACAAGTAATTCACATAATATCCTTTGACATTCCCCAAACACTCACCCAGGTAGAAAGTGCTGCTATTCAAGGTTGCAAGGGGAGCAATGCTGAAAATACAGCTTGGGCTTACCAGTGTTGGCTCTTTCTACAGTTGACGGGAGCAAGTTTGTTTTAACCCAAGATTGATCCTGAACCAACTTCCCATTGATATTTGAGCAGTTCCTGGTAAGTCTTTTCCCTTATCATCATCTGCTTATACAGCATCTGCAAAAATTCTTGAGCTTGTTCACGAGACATCTGCTGCACTTGATCAGAGAATGTTCTAAGGCTAAATTCTTGTTCTAAAGATAATTCAATGGGTTGATTCATCGCTTTTATTACCTACTCTTTTATTTGGGGCAAATATTGCTTTATATGAATATATATTACGATAACTTTACAAGAACCAAAGGGGAGTAAACCGTACTGGCGTAGGTTAGAATGCCGTATCTGCTGCTAAAAACCTTGATATCACTCCATTGTGGCAACCCAAGTAAAAACCTAAGCTCTCAATTTTCCTAGTTTGAGGTTTTTAAAAGCATTTTTAGCCTCTGCTTGCGGCTGGCGATCGCTCAAAAGAAGAGATGGGCAATACAATTATTTCTTTGGATAAGAGTGAAAAGCGTATATCCCTGATATTCCTAGATGAAAAGGTGCGGGGTTGCAGGTTCGGGTATGGGGAATTAAGAATGTCTTGAACTGCTTGACGTACTCGCATTTAATTGTCTGAAACACACGAAGCTGCAACCCTACCCCCAACAAAAAGCCCTGACAAGGTTTCACACGAGTCTTCGTGCCATTTCCCCATGATTCAGTAATACCAATTCTTCTTTCATTAGGCAACAGATGCAATTTATGAAAATGCTACTAATTTAAATTTCTTAATTGCGAATTCCTTTCTTTGTATAAGTCATACCTATATGATCCTTGAGAAAGTTTCCTCAACTCTGTGGGATTGCTACTATTACATCACAGTAGAAATAATTTACCAAGTCATAGCGAATGAGGTTGCGGTTTTGAAATCCCAATTAACTAATCATCGGGTCGATTTACAAGATTGCACTATTTTTTATCAGCAAAGTAGGTTGGAGCTGAGTTCAATCCCTATCCTATTGCTACACGGCTGGGGAATCTCTACTGAGCCTTATCAAGAAGTACTGGAACTACTAGCACAGCACCATACTATAATTGCTCCTGACTTACCCAGTTTTAGGAGATCAACTTACTCTGGGCTACTTCCCGATTACCTTAGCTATAGCAAATGTCTCCTTTCGTTTCTGGAAGTTTTGGATTTACAACAATTTCATCTAGTAGGACACTCATTCGGCGGAGGTATTGCCATTACTTTATCTACACTTGTTCCAGAAAAAGTCAGAAGTGTAATTCTGATAGATAGTACTGGAATTCCTACGCCATCTATACCAGAGATGATACCGCGAAGGGCAATCGAAATGACCGCTCAACTGTTTCTCCCAAGACGCAGGTTGAAATTAGTTGATATTCCTTTGGTTTTCTCCTACAACTTGTTGTTCAACACAGTCAATGTCATTCAAGGATTGCTAATTTCTTTATACGAAAATATCAACCATCTGCTACCAAAAATCCCAGCTCCCTGTTTGTTATTATGGTCAGAAAAAGACCTAACTACACCATTAAGTAACGCTCAAGAAATGGCGGCAATTATTCCAGACTCTAAATTAATTACTGTAGAAGAAGGTTTTCACGAATGGGGACTCTGGTATCCTGAGAAATTTACATCACTCATATTGGATTTTATTTGTCAACTTGAGCAATATTGATACAGTTTGAACTGGGGCAAAGTACAAGCTCCGTCTCAGTTGTTCCCCCTGCCCTCCGCCTTGATTTTATCCAAACCGATGCGGCAATTAATCCGGGTAATTCTGGCGGGACTTTGCTCAACGCTTAAGGACAAGTAATTGGCGTTAACACAGAAATTATTGGCAAAGCGCAAGGGTTAGGTTTTGCAATACCAATTGAAACAGCATAGAGGCTTGCTAATCAATTGATCGCAACTGGTCGAGTCGAACCTACGTATATAGGTGGTTAACTTCGCTTCGGAGTGTACCTCTGTAGTCTGTGATTGGCTAGAAGCTGTGTAGATCAACGCCGACCCGACGCACCCACTTCCCAAAATGTGGCTTCCGTCATCTGCTCAAAATCAGCACGTCTCGTCCCCAACTCTGGACGATGAAAAATCGGTTCCCGTTGTATACCCCTCTTCTGTCACTCTCCGAAAACATTTGTCATTTCTGACTTCCAGAGCCTTTGTACAGGAAGCGATCGCCAGATTTTTTGCTAATAACAAATACAAGACCAATTTTTTTCTAATAGTATAGCTTGTATTGATTGCCTCATGGGGGTTCTAGCGATCGCCCTCCCGGAGAGTGACAGAAGAGGGATACAGCACTTCCGGCAGCTATGAGGTACATCCTCAAAACTGAAAGCTATGCTAGGAGGAGGCAAGGATAAAAACTGTATTGCATAATAGCGGGAAGCGCTGTAAGTTCGTTCAAAACACTTAGTATCTTTGGATCTGTGACTAAATTCGGTTCCATATTCTTTGACACAATATCACAGTCAATACCCCCTAATATTAGATGGGGCGGCTCAAAGTCGTTTGAACTTTTTCTGGAGAAATCTCAATGACCATTTCAATGTACCAAGCTTTAATACCCGTGTCTATTCGCACACTGAATAACCTTATAAACATTCTTGAAAAAGGTGCTGCTTATGCTGAAACTAAAAAAATAGACCCTTCTGTGTTGATTAATAGTCGTCTATCCCCAGATATGTTTCCATTATCAAAACAAGTGCAGATTGCCTCTGACATCGCTAATAGAGGTGCCGCACGGTTAGCAGGAATAGAACCACCTAAATTCGAGGACAATGAAACTACATTTCCTCAACTTATTGACCGTATTCAAAAAATTATCTCTCATTTAAATACTTTTAAACCTGAGCAAATTGATGGTTCAGAAGAGAGAGAAATTACTCTACAGATGCGTGACAACACTCTCTCTTTTCAAGGAATGCAATTCCTCCTATATTTTGTTTTACCAAATCTTTATTTCCATGTCACAACAGCGTATGACATTCTTAGGCACTGCGGTGTAGAACTTGGCAAAGGAGACTTTCTTGGTCAGCCTTAATCAGAACAATATCTAACGTCATCATATTTTTTGGAGTCGAGGATAATGTTGAAGTTCACCTGTTTGATGATTGTCGGGGCAGTGTTGTCGATTAGTCCGCCGGCATTTGCTGAAAGTCGTGCGGTTAATATTAGTATTGACAGTATTGGTGGCTCCTTAGATAATGCCGAAGAAGCGAACAATTCGCCAGGTTATCGGGTTTGCAGTCGGCACTAGCACCGTCGATAAATTCATTGTATATAGTCGAATGGCACTAAGAAAAGCCGAAACACTTGCGGGTTAAGCAGTTTGCAATTGGTTTCGTAATTGGTGCCGAGGTTTCGTCATTAAAGGGTAAGCTTTCGGGCGACGTTTACGAACTCGTGGTTCACTTCTACCGGGGCGTAGTTTACCGCCGCAGGCATCGCTAACAGGCTTGTGAGCAATAACTTTTAGTAAAGTACGATAAATTTGCTGACGTTTTGTTGAAGTTGCGGCTAACAGTTCGGGAATAAAGTTATTTAAATGATGGCGAGTACCTTGCAATGATAGGCGTAACGGAGAAGTAGTGTAAGTAGTACCTGCCGACCACATTAAACCGCGAAGTAGATTGTAGGCAAGCAAATAAACGTAAATTTCAATGCGTTCCATTGAAGGTGTTTTACATCGTAAAATATCCATTCCCAGCGTAGTTTTCAAATCTCTAGCGCTTATCCCGTATAGTTTAGAGCTTTTCTTAGTGCCATTCCTTTAAAGCTTTAATAGCCTCTGTATACTGCTGTTGAGATAACTGTAGCCCCGCAAGAGCTTTTCGAGAGCAAAACCCTTGCGCTTAAGAGTTTTGAGGTCATTAGGAGCAAACTTGAGTGCAGTATCATAGATAGCGATCGCCCCTATTTTCATGAGGCGCTTGTTGCCGTTTTATAATGAAAGGATGCAAAAGCTTACCATCACCCGACCTGACGATTGGCATCTGCATCTCCGCGACGGTGCAGCACTGAAAGCGGTGCTGCCCTACACGGTGCGTCAGTTTGCCCGCGCGATCATCATGCCGAACTTGAAGCCCCCTATCCGCTCGGTGGCAGATGCGGCAGCTTATCGCGATCGCACGCCGCCATTCCAGAAGGCCAACAGTTTGAGCCATTGATGACGCTCTACCTCACCGACAACACCAGCCCCTACGACATTCTCCGGGCGAAAGAATCTCAGTTTATCAAAGCGGTCAAGTACTACCCAGCCGGTGCAACGACCAACTCAGACTCCGGTGTGACGGATATTCAAAAGGGTGATCGCGTCTTTGAAGCAATGCAGCAGGTGGACA
>DASQZD010000046.1:0-13879 GCA_035638855.1 Nodularia sp. (in: cyanobacteria)
GAGTTTTCAAGTTAAAAGCCCTGGATTTTACCAGGGCTTTATTGTATATGCCGTTTACTAAATGTCAGCTAAAAAAAGTTGCCAGCCCTTTCTATACACATAATCAGCGTTGAATCACTTTCAGCTATTACTGCTGTTGAAATTTTGTCGATTCAGGAGCTTTTTTAATAATGCGCTGGTAAGTGTAGTATCAATACTTGTCGGATTTTGGAGGAAAGGGAAAGAAAAAAACATTAAACTTACCCTAGATGAATTCCTAATTGACATTTTGTACTTCTTCAATTGGTAGAGAGCGAATTAATTCGCGGATTACATCGGTTGCTGGTCTGCCAGTGTTTGAGCAGTATTTTTCCAGCTTCTCTGCCTCACTTGAGGTGAGATTGATTGTAAGTCGTTTAGCAGCCCATTTTTTATTCATAATATTAGACAAGTTAGATTTCGCAACTACTTCTCTAATATCAATCACTTAATCTGTTAATACATGGGTATGAATAATGACTTTTAATTTAAGAGATGATGAAGCAAACTTATATGTTTTTGTAAATAATAGTGAGGATGTAAAGTCTATTTCAGAGGATGAAGTTTCAGCTCATTAAAAACAACAATCATTAAGGCAGTGCCAAGAAAGTATAAAATACATTAAGACAAAATAGGTACTCTAGTCAAGTAAGTTTTTACCGTTTCTTAAAAAAGCATCGCATCGGCAGTATTGTGATATACATCAGTAACCAAAGCCACAGCACCCTTTTTGGAGATATTAAAACGATTAAGGAAGCGATCGCTTGTGACAAAGCAGTACACTGGTACTATGCCGAAAATTCACCAGTGCGTAGGCATAGCCCGCCGTAGCCATCGCCTCTGCTCATGAACTATCTGGGACTCAACTCAAAAAGCTCCTTGACAAAAGAGCGAAAACCAAAACCGAACGACATCAGCAGCGCAAGGCTGAATTATCCCGTCGCTATGAAGTTGATGTTACCCCTGAGCTTGTCGAGAAAGATGATGACGGCTGGTATCCCAAACGGAGGATGCACTACTATTTGACGCTAGGGCCAGGGTATTTTGCTAATCATGACGTTAAACGATCTCTCGTCAATGGCTGAGGCTCTTGAGAATTCGATTTCAAAACCAGACTTTAACAAGGAGCAGATGTTATCGGTAAGGTAATCACAAATTCTGTTCCAACACTCAGGGTAGAATTCACATCCAAAGTTCCACCATGTTTTTCTACAACAATAGACTGAGCGATCGCTAATCCTAATCCTGTTCCTTTACCAACCCCTTTGGTAGTAAACAAGTCGTCAAATACTTTTTGTTTAATTGATTCACTCATCCCTTGACCATTATCAGCAATCTTTACCTCAATCTGTTTGTTTTCCAATGAGGTAGTAATCATAATCCGATTAGGATTGGCCTTAATCTCCCTAAAACTCAGACCTGTATTTGATTCCTCCAAGGCATCAATAGCATTCGCTAGTATATTCATAAATACCTGATTTAATTGACCTGGGAAACATTCTACTTCAGGTAAATTACCGTAGTTTGTAATAACTTCAATCTTCGGACGTTGCTCATTTGCTTTCAGACGATGTTTGAGAATTAGAATAGTACTATCAATGCCTTGGTGGATATTGAAAGGTATTTTATAGTCTTGGTCGGCACGGGTGAAAGTGCGGAGACTGATACTGATATCTTTCAGTCTGTCACAGGCTATCGTCATCGAATCAATCATTTCCGGTAAATCTTCTAAACTATATTGCAAGTCAATTTCTTCGGCATGGATGAGAATTTCATCTCCGGGAGCGGGGAACTTTTTCTGATAAAGCTTTAAGTGTTCAACAATATCAGCAAAGGTAGGTTTAGCTTGTTTTACACTGGCAGCAATAAAGCCCAAAGGATTATTCATTTCGTGAGCTACTCCAGCAACCAATTGACCAATAGAGGACATTTTTTCGCTTTGAAGCAAATGAGCTTGGGTGCTTTGAAGTTCTTTAAGAGTGCGCTCTAAATCTTCCGCTTTTTGCACTAAAGTTTCTTCCGCAGCTTTGAGTTCGCTGATATCCCTTGCGATCGTCGAGAAATATTCAACTTCTCCGTCAGGTGATTTGTGAGCAATAATCAGCTGGGATATGGGAATTTCTCGTCCATCTGCTTTTAAAACAGCCGTTTCCCCAACCCAATCACCGACTCTAACTGATTCTGGTAATCCTTGATTCTGGATAATCTCATTTGCCCATTTCGGATGATTTTGGGACAAATTTCTCTTATGAAACGAGTCTTCTTCCCCTAGCCCCAACATTCTACGAGCTGCTTTGTTAAAGTAAAGAACCTGCCCAGTTAGGTCAGCAGTGCTGATAAAGTCTGGTGCTGCTTCTAGAATTGCCAACAACTTCGCCTGTTCTTTCTGGGCTTGTTTATGCTCACTAATATCACGAGCTACACCAACAGTCATTATCACTTGACCTAGTTCGTTGCGGATCGCAGATTTGATTGTATGGAATAGGCGTACTTCGCCATTGTACCGAGTTACTGGCTCTTGGGGAATTTCTAAAGTCTGTCCACTTTCAAATACGTAAGTATCATCTTTGATGTATTGCAGGGTATGATCTGCTTCGCTGAAGGGTGCATCAATCATATTTTGAAGCTGTGACTCACTCATCCCGTAATAATCACGAAATGCCTTATTTGCCCAAATTATTCGAGATTTAGCACCTTTAACCAGTACCATATCTGTAATTGCATCAAGAATTTGCTGATAGGTCTTTTCGTTTTCGCGCAGAGCGCTTTCAAAAGACTTTACTTTTGTAATATCCTGCACTGTTGAAACAATACTAATTACCTTGCCATCCACGTTAGTTATCGGAGTGTGACACCAATCACAAATAATTACTATTCCATGTTTTGTCACGTTCTTACTGAGATTATTACCTCCCACTTTGTCTTCAATTAATAACTTCATTATTTTGATGGACTGTACTCTCTCACTTTCTGGCACAATTACTTCTGATACCTGACAACCAAGTACTTCACTTTTGCTGTATCCAAATAGTTGTTCAGCAGCTGGATTCCATTGTACTACTTGAAACGCTGTATTCCACTCAATTAAAGGCAAAGGATTACGTTCTATAAGTAATAAAAGTTTATCTTGCAACTGTTTCAAATCTGGCTCTGATAATTGATTTTCAATTTCCTGACCATTTTTACTGACTTTATCAACTTTTAGCACTTGGTTTACAGAAAAATTCTTACCGGATTGAATGTCTTGCTGTTGAAAGTTCATCCTGTCTAACTGACTAATAGATTTGCTTGGGACTTAAATCTAGGATTCCCTATTTTTTAAGAAATGTAACATTCCTCTTTCTAAGAATATCCATCTATCGGAAATCGTACTAAAAAGAAAACAATTCTGAAGGCAGAGATACGTCCCGAAGAATCGCTTGAACCAGACATGGTTTACATAGACAAATAGAGACTCAATATGGAATTAACCCGCTTCCACACCCCGTTAATGAAAATGGAAGTAATAATCGGGAGGTATGGACACAGAGGCAGAACTCAGTGATTCTTGGTGGAAGCGGGTTAAATATTATGCTCGACTGGCGATTGAACGTGTAGAGGATGAGGTTGATGCGGTAAAAGAATTGCTCAGTACGCTAACGAATGATGAGCGTTGCGGCGTGATGCTGGAGTTTGAAGACACTTGCCCTCAAAAGTTTGCTCAACTGGTGACAGATGCCCCACAGTGGACAAAGTGGATAAGTTAATTGTGGGGCTGTTGTTGCCAGTATCTTTACCAACTTTTTCAGATATTCTTAAGCTAGAGGTAAAAAACTTTAATATTTGTAATATTTAAAATTAAAAGTTATCTTGCTCTGGTTGTCAAATCACTCTAGCGAAAGAACAACAGATACTTGGGAAGCAATCCGGCAAGTTCCTGAAGGTGGGGTTTATGCCTGTGTCCGCAATCGCTCTGATGCCAATGCTTTAAATGAACTTGCTGCGGCACTTCCTGAAACAATGCGACCAATAGTTTTTACTGCATCTGTTGCACAGATACCTGCTATGCTGACATCTCTTACACCGATTGCCCTGGTCCGGGATCTTTTCTTAATTCCACAGATAAAAAGATAGTTGTCAATTTAGCTACTGAAGACATTTTAACTTTAATCAGGCAAGAATTAAAAACTCGTTACTCCCCAGAAACTCAAAAACTCTTACTTGAGGAGAGTTCCCAGTTATTGCCTGATTTCGTGCTACAAGAATTATTAAAGCGCCAAGAGCAGGTAGTAAACGTTAACCCAGACACCTTAATAGTAGTTAACTGTCAAATAGCAGAGTTAGAGGTCGATGACTTGGAAACAATTGAACTATCAGTATCTCAAACAGATGATTATACAGCGAGGTTAGAATTTTACCCATCCCTGAAAAGGTTTTTACCATCCATAGTTCCCTTTACTGATAATGACTTTTAAAATCAGCAATTAAACCAGAATGCGCCTAGCAATTCTGGCAGTAGCTTCTGGAACTGATGCGACCGGATATAGGTATAGCGGTTCCCGACCTAGTGAGGTAGGTTTTTAAAGCTATTAACCTTGGTGAGCAAGATTTGGGTGTACCTCAGTTGCCTGGGAAAGGCTATAATATTCGAGTCACAAAACTTCGTATTCTTTGGCAAGCTTCAGATTGCAATTAGTGTTTGTTCTAATTTCGCGCACTTACTGTTTTCTCGGTTGATTCTGCGTTCCTTGTCCAGGAGTAATGAACAACATTGAACTTGGTCTATCAACTTTAACTGTATGCCATATTCCACGAGGGATAAGCACATAAGCGCCGGGAGTACTCAGGCATATCCTATTTTCCGCTTCGTCTTGCTCCAAGATTAAATCGACCTGACCTGACAGCAGACAAACAAATTCTTCTCCAGCAGGGTGCATTTCCCAAGTATCCCAGTCTTCAGTAAACGTAAAGTGTGAAACTAACCGCTTTCCCTTGAAGTCACCAAATTTATTTTCCAAATCTGTAAAAAAGCGATCGCTTACTGGGATTGGAGTACTATCACCATTTTCCCCAAGAACAAGATAGGTAGAATCTATGGTAAATTGAGCAACTTTACTAGTCATTGGTTATTGCCTGGCATTGTACTACTGCTTCGGTCGATAGTTTACTTTTTTGGTTAGCAGACTACTATGAACCGCGTGAAATGATGGAAATTTCAGATTTTATAGTATATAAATACTATCAGGTATCGGCTGATTAAGGTTTTTAACTGACAAATCGACGGAAATATTCTATTTTGCTGGCTCTGCCCTACCGCGATGCAATAGCACTTTCAAATCCAATCTGCTCGGTTCACGCGATAAACAAAGCAGTCATCGTTACCAAATCGTCGAGACTCGACAAATTAGAAACCAAAACGTTCATAAAAGCGGTGAACACGGGTATTGCCAGCAAGTCGATCAACAAGTACAGCTATCACTTGCTGGGGAGCAAAACATTGAGCAACTGCAAGCTGCATCATTGGGTGACGAACGTTGCCGATGCTATGATATCATCCACATTGAGTGAAATTGCTGAAGCGGTAATCTGCATAGATACTTATAATTCTGTTCTGTTACATACGAAAGATTTGTATTATGGCAACAGCCCCAATAAGCTCTCTAATATTTTGTATCCCCATTTAAGTGTTAGCAATCCACAGAAAATTATTAGGATCAGACTACCCATGATACCTGTGGTTATTGGTTCTGCATATCCAAACCAATCTGTATAACTCCAATACAATCCAGCGATCGCTACTCCGGTTATTGCACCAATACCAAAGCGCTTAATTAATCTACCAACCTTTTCGGGTTTTAATTCAGGTGTATTTACTTCAGGGGGTAATGGGTTCATAAAAAACCTTTGCCTTTTTCGACAACAGTAGGCGCTCTGCTTCCCATTTTAGTCTTACTTAGTTATCGAATAAACATTCTTGTTACTTTCTACCAGTTTGAGTTAGGGTGAGCAAATGAGCGCACTGTTTCACTCACTTTCGTGCGCTCACTCAAAACCTTGAGACAACAAATCATCCGGCTATGTCTTTACCACTCTTGTAAGTCATAGCTCTGGGTTTTCTCTTCTTGAGAGGAACTACTGATTTCTTGGGTGCTTGTGGCGGACGGCATTTCTCGCAATATAGAGGTCGGACACCAAAGGTTTCTCGTTGTGTGGGTTGCTCACACTGCTTGCACACAAAGTTGAAAACGCGGGTATGAATTTCCCGCTTGTGCGCTCTGACGGTGTACTCTCGGACATCAATAGTTTTGCTGGGCATTGATTAGTAAAGTATCCTTACTTCTTAATAATAGTTTTTCATCTTAGTTCTATAAGATCCGTGCATTATCTGACGAAGTAATTCTATTTAAGAATCAAATAAATACTCTTGGATGTCATTGTGTTGACGACGGAGAATACTTATCGCCTTGACTTGGATTTGACGAATCCGCTCTCGACTTAGGTTTAGCTCTTTACCAATTTGAGCGAGATTAAAATGCTGATCGTTCTCCAGACCAAAGCTTAAAGTTAACACTTGACGTTGAATTGGTGTCAGTGGTTCTAATAATTTAGCCACGTCTTGAGATAGAAGTTCTTGGGTAAGGAGTTTTTCTGGTGAAACACCAACGTCTGTTAAAATTTCGCCCAATTCTGTTTCTTGCTCATCTCCGACTTTTTTATTTAAAGAAATGGCTGTACGAGAGGCACTGAGATATTCTCGAAACTTATCGGGGCTGATGTTTAATGATGCAGCTATTTCTTCAGCAGTGGCATAGCGACCGAATTTTTGAAAGCTTTCTCGCTGCACCTTCTTAATTTTATTAAGGATTTCGGTTAGATGAACAGGCAATCTAATAGTGCGGGATTGTTCTGCAATTGCTCTTGTTATAGCTTGGCTAATCCACCAGTAGGCGTAGGTTGATAGCCTATAACCTCGGTTGGGATCAAACTTTTCTATACCTTTTTGTAAACCGATCGCTCCTTCTTGGATCAAATCGAGAAATTCCAAATTGCGGTTCTGGTATTTCTTGGCAACAGAAACTACCAGCCGCAAGTTAGTTGTCACCATTTTTTGTTTAGCTTTTTGACCAAGGTGTAGCGCTGCTCGGACTTGTGTTTCAGTTTTTTCAACAGCATTAGCTAATTCTGTCATTGTTGGTTCACGGTCTAGCTGTTGGGTGAGTTCATTTTTAGATTGCTCAATGGCAATCATTTTTTGTACCTGTCTACCATAAGCAATTTCTTCCTCTGGCTTTAATAAAGGATACTGGCCAATTTCTTGCAAATAGATGCGAACCATGTCGGAACTGAGGCTGGACATACAAACTCAACGTTTTTTGAAAATTAAGGAGTTCACAAGTATAAATCAAATAGTTCATTGAAGTTTTCTATTTTCAATAGCCAAGACATATCAATGCAGTCCGGCGTGAAGTAACCTCTGCTTCAACCTTGTGTACCTTTGTTGGTCATCAATAGAGCGCACCGCCAGAGATATCGCTTTTTTTGCTCCAACCACGATCGCCAGCTTCTTAGCACGAGTTATACCTGTGTAAAACAGGTTTCGGGTTAACATCATATAATGCTGCATATAAATTGGCAGAATCACCACCGGATACTCTGAACCCTGGCTTTTATGTATGGTCACGCACCATGCTAGCGCAATTTCATTCAGGTCAGCGTAATCGTAAACCACAGTCCGCTCACCATACAGTACTGTAACTTCCTGCTCGACAGTATCAATGGTGAGGATTATTCCCAAGTCGCCGTTGAAAACTTCGCGGTTGTAGTCGTTGGTTAGCTGGATGATCCGATCGCCCTCGCGCAACAAATTGCCGCTCCTGTTAATCTCCACCTTGTCGGGGCTAGGTGGGTTGATCAACTGCTGCAATACGGTATTTAGATTGCGAGTCCCAACTACTCCCCGTGTCATTGGGCAAAGGACTTGAACATCAGTGGCCAGATTAAAACCTAAGCGGGGAATGAAATCAGTGATAAGTTCACAGATTGCTTGTACTCCATGTTCCGGCTGATGTCCGCCACCGTGCCACAGGCAATCAGACACAGGATTATCCGAGATTGGTTCAATCGTGGGATACTGCCCTCGGTTAATCTGATGAGCAGCAGTGATAATTGCACTTGTTTGGGCTTGGCGAAATACTTGGGTTAACCGCACTACCGGAACTCGCCCCGAATTGATCAGGTCAGCCAGTATTTGACCTGGCCCCACTGACGGTAACTGGTCAATATCGCCCACTAACAATAGTAAAGCGCCAGCCAATACTGCTTTCACCAAGGAGTAAGCCAGAAACAAGTCAAGCATCGATGCTTCGTCAGCAATAATTGCGGTTTGGGGCAAAGGATTTTCGTTATTGCGCTTGAAACCCATTGAGCGAGGGTCAAATTCTAACAAGCGATGAATAGTTTTAGCTGACAATCCGGTCATTTCACCTAAGCGTTGAGCAGCCCGTCCCGTGGGTGCAGCCAGAGCAATAGATTTACCCATTGCTTTCCATAGAGAGACTATGGTGTGGGTGGTGAAGGTCTTTCCAACGCCAGGGCCACCAGTCAAAATCGTGATCTTAGAATAAGCTGCTGTTTCTACTGCCAAGCGTTGCTGTTCTGAAAGCTGAATTTGACGGCTAATGGTGAAGCGCTCAATCCAGGCGCGGACACGGGGAATGTCAGTATCAACAGGCTTTTCTAAACGTTGGCGGATCAGTTGAGCTAAATTCTGTTCTGTATGAAAGTAAGTCGGCTTGTAGCAAAGTAGGGTTTTATCCTCATCCCACTCTCTAATCAGTTCATCTGTTAGAGCCATATCTTTGATGATTTGTGCGAACGCTTCTTCTGTGGGCTGATGAGATTCGGTTGTCAGCAGTTTGATTACCGACTCAATCAGTTCGCTTTGTGGCAGGTAACAGTGACCATCTTCGGCGGCTTCACTTAAACAGTGGATAATCCCCGCACGGTAACGAAATTCTGAGTCAGGGGCAATTCCGATATTTCTCGCAATCTTGTCAGCAGTCAGAAAACCAATACCGTAGATGTCGGCTGCTAGCTGGTAGGGGTTATGGGTTACTGTAGCGATCGCTTCATCCTTATATTGCTTGTAAATCTTGACTGCATAAGTGGTTGAAACGCCGTGGCTTTGCAGAAACACCATTACTTCTTTTATGGCTTTTTGGGTTGACCAGGCGTTTTTGATGAGAGTGATCCGCTTTTTGGCAATACCCTGAACTTCAATCAGCCGCTCAATCTGGTTTTCGATAATGTCGAGGGTTTCTAAACCGAAGTGAGCGACGATACGCTTGGCTGTGACTGGGCCCACGCCTTTGATTAAACCACTGCCCAAATATTTCTCAATTCCGGTGAGAGTGGCTGGTTTGGTTTCTCGATAATTAACTACCTGGAACTGTGGCCCAAATTGTGGATGGTCACGCCAGAAACCAGTTAGCTGTAAAGTCTGACCTGGCTGAATATTGGCAAAGCTGCCGACAATTGTTGTGAGTTCGGTGCTACGTGGACGAGTCAGCCTTGCCACTGTGTAACCCGATTCAGCAGAGTAAAAAGTTAAACGTTCTACGACTCCGGTGATTGTTTCGTGTTGAGAAAAGGCACTTACTTGTTGAGGAAAAAGATTAGGAGGAGTGGACATTGCTTATTAAAAAATGCCGCACATTATTATAAGCCTAGAAGTTCATTGATTATAGTACATAAGTACTAAAGATATTTATTTTATATCTTTTAGAAAGATGAACTCTACGGTTAGCTAAATCTTTTAACTTCTCTTAGAGGCATAACTTCCCTACTCCCTTTTGCTAAAACCCCAACAGTAAGCTGCTTTACTAAATGACCCAAAACATTTTGGGTCACTTTTTTTGTAAAAATTCTTCTATCTTAAATAGTAAACTTTCTGCTTCTTGGAGTTGCTTTGGATCTTTTTCAATGTTTTTCAGGGATTTTTTAAATTGCTTGTAAGCACTATCAAGTCTAGTTTGGATAGGGTTTTCTGAACTGGGTTTAATGACTTTTACCCGTTTCTTGATTTCAGCGAGTGAAAGATTGTTGGCGATTGCTTCCCATAAGAGTTCTTGCCTAACGCCAGAGTTGTCAATTTTAGCGATCTCTAGACCTTTGGTGTATTCAATTTTTCCTTGGCGAATAGCTTCCAGAATTTCTTGAGGTTTTTTTAACAAGGGAAGCCTAGTTTTGACAAAAGATTCCCATGTAATTCCACCACAAAATCCAAAAACCACTTGGATCGTGTCAAACTTAGGATGCTCTAAAACGTTTTTGATACCTGAGCGACGTTTGAGATTATCTATTTGGTACAGCAGACTTATAGCTTCTTCAACAGTCCCTTCAATCGCTAAAGAAAGGAGTTTCAAAGTGCCATCTAAATCTTCTAAGGCACTAAAATCTCGGCGATTTTTGTTTTCTGCAAGTGATGCTTTGAAAGCTTCAAGGTTGTTCCAGTTAAAAATTCTGACGGGCAATGGATCGATTTCTGCAAACTCAGAACCATGATAGCGGCGTTTTCCAGCAACAAGTTCATATTCATCAGGCAATTCAAGGCTTAGTGGACGAACCCATAATGGAGAGTGAATCCCATTTGGTTTTAGGTCATTTAGCGCCCAAGCTTTTAGTTCATCCCGATCGTAGTAATAGCGCACAGGCTGTCCACCTGGCACAAAACTGAAAGTTAGATGAATTTTACTACGGGGTATCCATACTACTCCTGAATCCTTGCTCGATTCATTGGTAATTATCTCGCTCTCGTCCGCATCAGGAGTAAAGCTTAAAATCTGTTTTAGGTTAGCAAGTCTTTGATTGGTTCCAGCTTTGCTAGTTCCTTCCAATCTTCCCATGCTTTTTTCCCTCCTCTTTTAATTTCATAAATTGGCTTCCCCTCGGCAGATGCATGTTCGTAAACTTTCAACCGTTGAATCCCTTGTTCTAACACAGGTAAACCTTGTTCTCTAAGCGTATGAAAAGCGATTTCTCCATCTGGCTCTGACGATGGAGGTACAACAGTTAATAAAACAGAATATTTGGTTTTTGGTGGAAAACTTTGAACCATCATGTTCAAAGCACTCATTGAGAGAGCAGAAGGAGTTGTAATAGCTAAAAGTAAATCACATCCGTCAACTAGCTCTTTAATTTCAGCAGAACTTGGTCGCGCAGGGGTGTCAATGACAATAAAATCAAAGTTCTCTTTTGCCATTACTCGATTAGCTGTATTTTCTGTAGCCACTTGAAAGGGTAAGTAGCCGCGAGATCCCCAAACGGATGCTGAACGATTTGGATCATAATCAATGAGCAAAACTTTATATCCTTTCTGTGCGAACAGGCAAGCCAGACACACTGCTGAGGTAGTTTTGCCCACACCCCCTTTAAAAGCAGTCAGTGTTACAAATTTGGTCGCCAAAATTCTGTTTCCGTTACTTGTGAATGAATTGTATTCTACCTTGCTCTAGTGGAGTTGTTTACTTAATTAGAGATTTTATAGATATTTGTGCTGCTGACCCAAAACGTTTTGGGTCATTCAATATACAACTTCAACAACCGGAGCAATGATGGCACACTCCCTCTTCAAGAGTGATTGATATCGAGACAAAAACCCTCCAAGATCAATTTCCTAACTTTAGCTATGGGGTATTACTTCCAACTTCCAACTTCCGACTTTTGGAGTGGGTAATACACAGAATACGCTACCTACTAACTATGAAGTTTATCGACAAGTAGTAAAAGCGTACCTAGAAAGAACTCTTTTGCAATTGACTTTGGGCGTGAATAATAATTCAGTCGAGAAGGCTGAACCTGTAAGCAAGTAATAACGCGAAGTTACATAGTCAGCAAGAAGTTAAAGATCAAGACTGAATTGCTTTTCAACAAAAAATTGACAGTAAAGTATAAATCAAAGAGTCAACTATGATCTAATTTAATTTCTGCTGCGTTGATAAAAAAGATTTCAAAAATTCCACATGGGGGCTATATGGGGACTATATATACCCCAACAATAGTTAAGCATTTTTGAGGTATTTTGACTCCCATATAGCCCCTATATAGGGGCTATATAGGGTATATTTGATTGACTAGCATTTTGTACCCCACTTAGCCCCCAAGGGGTTATGATAAGCTCTTAAGGCTGGAGAAAAAAGTAGGGGTGCAACGAGCAGAGGTGCAGAGGGAAATTTTTCTAAAAATTTATTTTTATCTCTCTTACTCCCCTGCTTCCTTGCTCCCCTTCTGCACTTGAACAGATAACTTACACAAATCAAAGCGTATTGACTCGTCCCCTATGTCCAACATTCACACATTGCAAAAAATTTTTCCTGCGGGTTTCGATAATGGTTACGGAAGTCTAAAACTTTTAGTCGATGGTTTTGAAGTAGTCCGTGTGCCGAGCTATATAACTAATGCCGAGATGGAAGATGTTCCAGGACGTGTAGTTTTCAACGGTACTGCTTACACAGTCGGAGAGTCAGCTTACCGTACAGGAAATTATTTTGACCGCAACACAGACAATAATGAAAATAAAGTCAACAACGCATTATTGACTTTATTGGGTGCATTGGCACATCTCCCACACCGTAAGGCTTGGCACTTAAAATTAGTCGTCAGCTTACATGATGTCGGTCTGGCTAACGAATTGCAAAAAGTACTAAGTGGAGAATATCAGCCAATACTTGCTGGCAAGCAATCAGAAGTAAAAGTAGAAGTGCTGAAAGTTGTACTAGAGGGAATGGGTGCATTGTTCGGGCATCCACTACCGAAAAAGCTAACCATTTTAGACTTTGGCAATGGTACAACCCTGTATTCTCGTTACAACCGGGGTCAGCGAGAAGTTCACACTGCCTACCCCATCGGTGTAGAAGTTCTCATCGATGATATCTCCCAAAAGATGAAACATTTAAATGGCGGAAAAATCGGAGATCCATCCAAAATCCGATTTTGTCTAGAGATGGGGCATACCAGGTACAGCCGTGACATCGATATCAAAGATATATACAGCGCTTCTTTAAAAGATTGGTATGAAAAATACTTGAAGAAAGTGGTGAATCTCACATTGGATGCCAAGCACCAGGGGGATGAAATCTGGGCGATAGGTGGAGGCTGTCTCTTACCAGGATTTAAGAAGCTGTTGGAGAAAAACGGCTTCAAAATCCTGGACAATCCGGTAGAAGCCAATGTCTCTGGGCTTTTAGAAATGGCAAAAACCATTACCAGCAAGAACCCAACTACTACATCTATTAAGTGATCGCAATGGCAGACAAACTTGACTTAACCCCAGAAAAAGTTCGGATCAAAGATAGCTACCGAGAGCGGATATTTGCCGAATCACAGCAACTAGGCAAGAGTTACCTAGAGACGCTCTACTTTATCGTTGATTGCTATTTTGCTTTCAGGAAGGGTGCATTTCCCACACAACAAGTAGCTTTCACGCCAATTAATACTGAAGATAACAAACTCACCTCTTGGAGTTCAACTCAAATTACAGAGGAGGAACAAGAGGATTCTGATGGAGAAACATTCAGCCTTGACTTTGATTTGTAGCCAAAATGTAGGATTTATGTCTTATTTCTGAACAAGCGATCGCACGATAGCGTCATCGCTTTCTTTTGCATAAAGAAAATAGTTCTAGCGCCTCTGTTTGCTAAAGTAATTCTAAGGCGCGTGAATTTCCAAACAATCCAGAGGCATTATAACTATGAGAATACTTCATGGCACCTGGATACCAAACGAGGAAACTGACTTTATTCAGTCAGGGTCTTTTTACTTGTGGGTAGAAACTCAATTATCCCAAAAAAGTCACACCAATAGTCAACAAATTCATCCTGGACAT
>DASQZD010000047.1:0-206183 GCA_035638855.1 Nodularia sp. (in: cyanobacteria)
GAAACTGGGGTCAAAATTGGGGTGTATTTTTGGGACTGGGGACTGTGGGAGGGCTGGCAGGGTAACTAGACCAAATAAACATACATCCAATTAGCGATGGGATCTCATGCCCTAAAAATGACGATAGCTGTCTAAAGGTAGTCAATAGTTATTTATCCAACCACAAGGGCATTACAGCCCATTCTAGAGCGTCAATCCGTGCGACTGCTGAATACTGGGGAAAATTGCGGGGACTGGGGTGAGGGGGGAGCGATCGCACTCCCCAGGATTCTAGACATTTCGTAGGCTGGCTATCATCCCCCTTAATTCTTCATTGTTGCGACTGGCTAGGAATTGTTCAAAGGATGCCTGAATTTGGTCTTTAGACTTTCTAGCTATACCCCCAGGGATTGCCTGACCGTTTACAAATTTTCGGTATTGATTCCAAGGCAGTTCTGCAACCATTTGGTTGATTTGCTCAACTATGGCGGCTGTATTTTCCTCTGGCTGGGCTTCTGCTACTACATCAATAGTTTGCTCATCTTCTGGACTGGGGGCTTCTGGTGTTGCTTCTAATGTGGTTTCTTCAGCTTCAATGCTTGCGGTTATCTGTGCGATCGCAGCATCTCCAAATAACCCAGTAATTGTGTCTTGGTAGTTATTCAGTTCATCTGGACAAACTTCTCTAATGCTTGCCACCGCTTCAGATACCATCTGGGCTGCTGATATCCCTCTTCTGTCACATTCCGGGAATAAAGAATATAATAGTTAAAAGAACAAACTCTACAAGGCAGGTAGAGCAATGGATGTAGAATTACAAATCCGGAAACATTTAGCAAGAGATGCCCAACCAACAGTGGGAATAATAGACGAATATTGTGAGGAATATAGAGACATATTCAAAGAAGTAAGAAATTATGAGTGCTTCAAATATTTACAATTGGGAATAATATCAACGCTGAAAAGAAAATCCTTGCCAGAGATAGCAAAAGCAGTAAGTATAAACTCGGCACAATCATTACATCATTTTATTGCGGATTCAGATTGGTCAGTAGAGAAATTAAGAAGCAAACGGTTAGAGAAAATCAAGCAAGCACTAAATAGTAAAGCAATAACCGTAATAGTAGATGAAACGGGAGATAGAAGGAAGGGAAAAAAGACTGATTATGTAGCCAGACAATATCTAGGGAGTGTGGGGAAAATAGATAACGGGATAGTATCAGTCAATGCTTACGGAGTTTACAAAGATATAACCTTTCCTTTAAATGTAAAAATATTCAAACCGTAAGGAACGCTAAAAGAAGGAGAAAAAAATAAAACTAAAATAGAATTAGCGACAGAAATGCTTACAGAAGTAGTTGAGTCAGGGTTTAACATTTAAATAGTATTGGCAGATAGTTTATATGGTGAGAGTAGCCAATTTATTAGGAAATTAGAGGAATATAATTTAAAGTATGTGGTAGCAATTAGAAGTAATCATGGAGTCTGGCTACCTTCCCACCAAAGGGTTAAGGCGAATAAGTGGTGTAAATTCACGAGAACGTTTAGGGACGAAAAATCCGAGACTAGATATATTAGAGAAATAATTTATGGTACGAGAAGAGATATATCTTACTGAGAATTAACTACTGACCCAGAAACAATGGCTGATGATTTCACCTCCTTTGTCATGACGAATCTCAAAGGTAAACTGAAGAAAATATTAGGTGACCTTTATGGATTAAGGACATGGGTGGAATATGCTTTTCGCCAGTGTAAACAAGAATTAGGTTGGACGAATTATCGTTTTACTCACTTCAAGGATATTGAGAAATGGTGGGAGATTATTTTTTGTGTCTACACTATGATTAGTTTAAATTCTCCTGCTTTTTTAGCTTTAAATCAATCTCAAAAACTTGAAACTACACGACAAGACAATAATTCGGTTGATTTTAGTAAGCATCAACAATGGAACCACAAGAGTGGATGGAAAAATACTCTCAATAATCTGCGGTTAATCGTCCAACCACTCTTATTCTTTTGGTTGATTTATCCCTGGCTAGATATTTTTCCTAATTCCGATTTATTACTTGGATTCAACCAGCTTATTAGTGCCATGAATGGATTTAAACCCTTTTATTCCTCTGCGTAATTTACTGTATTTACTGCTTGTTTATTTCGGAAAGTGACAAAAGAGGGGTATTCACCTATTCAAACTACACTATCAATCTCTTCTACCATATAGAAGTGTTAAGTTAATTCGTAACCCTTCATAGGAATCTTCAAACTGGCATTCATCAGAACAATGGAAGAGAGATGAATCAAAAATAACTGCCCTGTTAGCACGATAGGGAATAACTGTAGAATCAACATTCTCTACTAATTGAGCTATTCCGTTTTCATCGTCGTTGTACTTAGAAAAAGTCCAATCTATGGGAGCGTTCCGTTTGAAAATGATAAGACCACCACGTGAATTCTTACAGAACTTATCAGGAGTCATCCAGAGATTTATATTGACAACTGAAAAGTCAGCATGTGTGCCAACCGCCTTTAAACCATAAACATTCTTATAAGACCATACCTGCTCCAGTTTTGATGTACCTATGATAGATCTGAATTCCTTACGTATATGTTCATCTATAATCGATGTAAGTAAAGAAAGCCCTCCTGTGTCTTGATAGGCTCCAAGATATGAAAGTCCTTTCTGTGCATCATTATGCCAGATTGTCGAAAAGAGAAGATATTGCCGTAATTCATCGAACGTCTCTTCAGATAAAAAATTATCAATTACGACTAATCCAGAATAATTAAATTCATCGGAAATAGAAACGAAGTCAATATTATCATTAAAAATAGATTGCGGAATTTTTTCTTGGTAAATATGCAAACAGCGTCGGTAAAATGGTGCGATTCCCATAAGTTCATCTTGCGCCAGAGTTATAATCCGCTCGTCAGAATATCTATTTGAAAAGTACTTCTGGATTAAGTAACCATAAAAACTTAGGACTTCTTTATATTCCTGTTCGTCAAGGACATTGAATCTGATCAGATAATCAAGCTGTAAACTATCATGTTTGAGTCGAGCGTATGAAATATTACTATAGGGTAGCTTTCGTGACTCCGGAGCGATCTCAAGTAAGGACAATCCAATATCTAACCATTTCTGAGCTTCTAATGCCTGAGCTTGACATATAAGTTCAGATGCTATTTTAAAGCATACCTCTGCAACCCAAGGGAGGTGATAGTGCCAATCCTTTAAAGAGTTAATATAGCTATCAGTATTACGAATAATTCGATAAGCTTTTGATCGTATCTCATGTAGTGATGAGACATAAGGATATAACTTCAATCCTTTTTCGGCAGAGGTAATTGCACCAAAATAGTCTCCTGTTGAAAATGCATGAATTGATTTGTGAAGTAATTCATTTAAGATCATTAGCTTACCCTCGTGAAGCTGCTAATACTTCTGAAATAAACGTTGGGGACGGACAATATAAATATTCGCCACCTTTTAAATCCACAAAGCTATTTATAGAAAACTGAATATTACGAGATGGTTGCTCCCATTTGGATCTCCATATCTGTCCCTTTGTTTGACTATTAGGCTTAGTGAAAGCCACTGGATCTACCCCTACATCCCCTTCCCTTGGAGGAAATTTAGGTTCATTCATCCAAGAAGATTGCAGGAATTCAAACTGTCTTCCAATATCCTGCTGGTAACATAGAAAGAGAAGCCCTTCTTCAGATGGTGAAGTATTTGTTTGATATGGTACTCCACGTCGGGCAATCTGGCGAAAAATAAAATCTTCCTCTCCTGAACGAACATTTACCTTACGTATATGAGCATGAAATGGACACTTGGCTCCATCCGTATCCTGATCATAAGTGAAGTCACGAATTTCTTTTTTTGGATCAACTGGGTTAGGAGAGGAAATTAAAGGCGTGCCATCTCGAAAACGTCCAAAAATTTGGGCTTCAGCATAATCTGCTGAAATGCCTAATTGATCAACAACCGACTGAGTAGCCTTTTTAAACTGTTGGGAATCCTGTTTTAATTGACGGAAGACTGCATAGCTTCCAAATCCATTAGTTATAACTGGGTCTTTCACAAAAACCAAATTCATAGGATCGATCGATGGATCCCAACTTGCCATTGGGTTATCTTGAAAATAGGCATCTACATCATACTTAAAGAAAATTGGTTGACTTATTCCGTCTACAAAGCCGAAAGCATCTATTGTACTATTTTTGGAATTACGGAGTGTTCTTGACCAAATAATGTGACTCTCAAAACCATCTTTAAAGGTTGATGAAATACAATCAATAAAACTAGTTATTTCATTTTCTATAACTTTTCTATCTTGACTTGCAACAATTACAAGAATATCAATGTCCTTTTGAAAGAAGGAATCCCATTCATTGACCGGAGGATCATTAAGAATCGAACGCGAAGCGTATTTCATGCTACGTAGGAAACCTATATCCTTGGGGAAAAAACGACGTGGAATACGTAACTTTTCAAAACCAGTAGCTGAGAAAAGTATAGATTTAAACGGTTGGTTAGAATCAGCACCTGCTGCTACTTGTCGTGCCAGATCATACTGCTCTGCTGCTGATTGCGGATGAAAATTTACTAAAGGAACGATTTCATCAATACTTGAAACAGCAGTAGCTCTAATGAATACAAAAGCTGAATAATCTCTTCCGTGTCCCTTTAAAATACCAGCCTGAGTATTCGCTAAGATTGCCCTATGTTCAGGAAAATCTGGATCTAGCCCTTGATAACGTACTGCCATAATCGTTTTTAAAGTTTATGTTGTTAAACGCTGTTCTCGTTCCTGAAAGATTTCCAAGAATCTCTCTGTAAACGTATCTGGAAGTAAACTTTGTAACATTAGGGGTACTAGCGACCATGCATGTTCTGCTACAAAGTAAGCATTAGTACCTTTTTCGATATACTTTGCATCAATTAATTTAAAAAGTTTCTCGTGATAACCAGCATCACCATGTTCAGAAACAGTGCTATATTTAATCTCACCCCTACGGGGCCAAGTAATTAGTTCTTTACCAAACAGTGAGTATTCGGCAATTGCAGTAGATGGAAATAGATTTTTTGACAAACATAGCTCATGCTCTTTCGGTAAAAGATTGTTTCCCCACATCACGCCATTATAGAAGGATTGGGATCCTCGTCCGAACCCTAACACGGAGCGTCCATCCCACCCATAATATGAAGAATAATATTCTATGTTAGGAGTGTGAGTGCTGTAGTTAAATAGGGAGAAAGAAAAACGGCATATACCTTTATTCGAAAACATTTCAGCAGCTATGTTATGTTGATTAGCCTGTTCACTGAAAGAGAGCGGAATGATTCCAGTTTTTATTAAAGCTTTCATGAACAATGGTGATGCATCTGCTCGTTCAAACTGAAATGCCTCTATGACATTACAAGGGAGCGACAAAAAGCCCTGTAAATCTTCAATGAGAAATGTTTCGTCAGTTCCTGGTAATCCGTAAATATAGTCACAAGCTACTTCATCAAAGAGTTTTGTTGATTTGTTAGCAACAAGTTGGATCTGATCTCTAGAGGTTCGTAAATTTAGGAGATGCCGATATCCTTCATCCCACACCTGTACACCAAACGAGATACGACGGAAACCAAGTGCGCGAAGATCCTCAAGAAATCCTTTCTTGAGTAATGTCTGCGTCTCACCCTCAAAACTTAGCTCACAGTCACCTTGAAAGGTGAAACATTGGCTAAGTAAGTCCAATATTGATCCAACATCAGCAGAAGAAAGTAAACTAGCAGTGCCTCCACCGAAATAAATTGCACTAACTGCTATTGAGTTTTGTAATCGACTTGAAACCAATTGAATTTCTTGCCGAAGCAGTTGAACAAAAAGAGAAATTTCATCACTAGAAGAGAGCTTTTCTTTTACAAATCCACAGAATTGGCAAAGGTTAATACAGAAAGGAACGTGGATGTAGATAGCTACTCCATCTATTGGATTTTTTGTAAAAGCACTTCCAATTACCTCTTGTGCGGAGGACAAAGAGATATCCAAAGGTGGAGGCACTGCATAAACAGTCTCTTTAAAATCAGTAAGCGGATTAAAGTCCATAGTAATTAGCTTTTTAGCTAAATGAGTATGCTGAATTCCTGTATCATCAGGCTTTTCAGTTTTGAAAATGTAGCTCATTCGACAAACAACAGTTATGCTGCTACCGAAATGCAGATTTTATCCACTCTGGAAAGGACCAGTTGTACATTTGGAAGCTACAAACTTCGGCAAAGCCGGAGGCTTGAAAACTCCCTCAAAGGGAAATAGGGATTAGTTGTTATCCCGAAATACATCCGTTTTTCTGGGTTCTGTCATTGATTGTAGGCTATGTTTAGCATCGTTGTTAGCTCCATCCAAAGACTGAAAACCTACAGCGCTTACGGAGTTGTCAAACTTTAGGAGTCCCCCGGCAAAGCAGGGGGTTTACCAAAGGGATAATTATCTATGTCTATGAATTTTCTTGTGGATTTTCTGAATTTTCTTGTGGATTTTCTGAATTTTCTGTCGATACTACGTTAGGGATCTGTCCAGACACTCTAAGTCGTTCAGCTGCTTCAGCAAGTGACGGCCAACGTTGTGTTAAAGTTTGTATGTTTGCCAATTCAGGATACTGTGTGAGAAGTGTATCGGATGCAATTCCAACCCATGTCCAACCCATTTTATTTTCTCCTTAGTAACAATATTGGTAATGATGATACATTTCAAAAACCACAATATGAGTTAATCAATATCATTGTTGAATTCCCACCTAATACCAAAAGGGTCAATCAGTTGGAATTTTGCACGCTGCGGAAATTTATCTGCAAGGTCACGAAGGATTCTAGCCTGACCACGCAATTGGCTATATTCTGTAGCACCAGTTTGACTTGGTAGGATGGGCGACATAAACACAGGTTCGCTGAGTAAGGTGATCTTGAATTTTGATGAATAATTAGATGCGTAATCGTTTAAAATTCTGTAGGTTGCATCAAGATCTTTTGCAACAACAGAGATTGGCCCAGTCCCAACACTGCCGTAAAGGTACGGAATGTCACTGCTAAGAGTTGGTAACGAAGCACGCCCCCCATAACCAGTCATCTTGATTTGAACAAGCTTTATCGTCAATACATCAGGGAAAATCAAAAATCTAAGGCTGACATTTAACCGATCCCATATTTCCTCGAAACCGTAATAGGTAGCAAGTCCTCGATTCACAAGCCCATGATGGCTCTGCATTTCTAAAAAGCCCATCACTTCTCGATAAAACTCAGCAGCTTCATCTAGGTCAGGAACAATAATGTGAATATGGGCTAGGTTTTTTAACCCTAAATCTGGCATAATTTCAATTCCTAAGAAACATCCAAAACAGACACGGTGGAAGTTAAACACAGACCAACAGGATTGAGGCTACATTTTCCACTGACTTTAAGAAATAATCATCCCACTCTTAACAAATAGGCGGCGCAGCAGGCATCACCGTGCCTAGCCTATTTACAAGTGTTATGGAATCCCACTTCAGTACAATATCATTAATGGAAGGGAAATATGAAACGCATCGTGATGATAGGGGTCAAATGAGCAGCCATGCAGAAAGTTACGATAAGGACTTTATAAACTGCTAGTAACATCCTGATTGGCATGGATAAAACTGTAAGTAATCGCACAAAATTATTTACACATGAGTTTCTAGTCTGGATAAGGGTTTCATAGCTTAACTTTGTGTAAGTAGGTGGGCAGGGGAAAACCTAAATGTGTAAACTAATGTTAAGAGAAGGAATGATTGTTAAATTTAAAACGTTCTGTACGGTAATTATTTCGTTCTCCTCTGGCATCTATCCCATCAATAACTGCATAAGCTAGGTTTATTTCATCATCGAACATCTGTCCAGAAATTTCGTGTTTTTTAAGTTGTTGCCACTCTAGTTCAATTTTATTCATCTCAGAACAATATTTAGGCAGAAAGAAAATATACAGCACTTTGCGCGACTAACTGGTACAGTAGCAGCAGTGAGAAAAATAGTTTTGGAGTTGCTGGCTAGAGCATAAGAGGACTCCTAGTGACAACAGTTGTACTACTGCCAAAATATTTTTCGGTGAAAACTTCCTGATAAATGCTTTGAGTTGCCACCAGAGATGTTCTATGGGGTTAAATTCAGGTGAATACGGTGATAAATAAACTACCCTTGCGCCTACGGACTCGATCATTTCAATAATCCCCTTCATTTTATGTGCTTTGAGATTATTCATTACCACTACTGCCCCTTTCCACAATTTCGGTAATAGCTCTTGTGCCACAAATTTTTTGAAGTCTTCTCCATTCATTGATTGCCCTAATGTCTTGAGTGCCAGGATTGATTTGTTACTAATAGCCCCCACAACGGTAACCAAAAACCGCGCTGTAAAAAATCAAATCACATCTATCCCATCGGCAACCAACACGGCTAAATCTATGACCTCAGTCAGCTTTAACCCTGGCTTGCGGTTGTCATAGGGGTTAAATAGTCAGATTAAAACTCAAACAGTTCTCAACCGTTGTAGGCTGTAGATCACAGGGTTTACAGTCAAGCCATGAAAATCAACAGGCACGGACGCGCCAAAGTCATTACACAGCAAGAGATACAGTTAATTTTTACCCACGGCTTGAACAATGACCGGGATAGAATGCTGTTTGGTGTGTGCCTGTTTAGTGCCTGTAGAATCCGGGAATGTGTAACGCTGCAAACTCAAGACATCTACACCCCCAAGGGTGAAGTGCGATCGCAGTTCGTGATCAGAAAAGCCAACACTAAAGGCAAGCTGGCCACAAGGTCTATTCCAGTGATTGAAGACTTGCGGCGGCTATTGGCTGATTATTCCCGACTAGCTGGTAATGTTTACCTGTTTCCCGGTCGTAGCAACGGACATATCAGCCATGACTCAGCAGCGCGTATTTTAAGAAAAGCTTGCGAACAAGTAGGAATTATCGGAGTGAGTACGCACAGCTTCCGGCGTACTGCCTTGACCCAGATGAGTAACGCTGGCATTCCTTTGAGGGTGATTCAGGAATTGTCAGGGCATAGGAATTTAGAACAGTTACAGAGATATTTAGAGGTGAGTGATGATCAGGTGTTGGGGGCGGCTTCTGCTTTGTCGATGCTGTCACCTGCTGTTGAAGTCGGTAAAAGGGGTTTTCACGACATTACAGGAGAGGAGTCAACACCACAGGAGTCAACACGGGATTAGCTTTTTACTCAGGTTTCTAGACTACTGTCTACACCAAAGTGCCTTGATAAATTATTGCTATTAATTTTTCTGGTATCATGGATGCGCCCCAAATTTAAACTCTTACGCAAGAATACTTTTTACACTTAATTTGCAAAAATAGAATTATGACTACAGAAGAAACAAACTCTTTAAAGTATGTATTAGATGAAAAAGGTAATAAAATACTTCCTGGTTTTGGATTAACAGAAAGCTGTTTTGACTGTGAATTAGAGTATGCGTTAGATGAAAAAGGTAATAAGATACTTCCTGATTTAGGATTAAGAGCAACTTGTCCTGACTGTGGAACTGAAGTAATAGCTATTTGTGGCAATAAAAATAAATATCATTGGAGGCACAACTATACTTATGATTCACATAAGGATAAATGGTATAAGGAAATGACTCCTTGGCATTTAAGATGGCAAGAATTATTCCCCGTTGAATGTCGGGAAGTAGTCATTAAAAAAGGAAGGGTAGTACATCGTGCAGATGTTAAAATTAATAACTTAATAATTGAATTTCAACATACTGATTTAAAGCGCCATAATGTAAAAAAAAGAGAGCTTTTTTATGGCAGCTATCCTGATAAAATAATTTGGGTTATTGACGGTACTGCTAATAGAGTGTTTAACGTGGGTAAAAAAAAATTAAACCCAGAAAATTTAAAACCTGTTTTTTTAGTAGATAAAGAAAGCAATATTTATTTTGAGACAGAAGGTTACATTAATATTACCTTGATTCGTAATGTTGATGAATTAACAATAGGTCTTGTCATCAATCCTGAATATCCCACTTTTGTTGATTTAGGTGAATATATTGCTTGTCCTTTGGAAAAACTTTTATGCGATATAACAGGAATAGTATATTCAAAACACTGGGGTAATCGTAAGAAACAATCAAAAAGATTAACATTAATTTCTGATCTAGATGGTTTTTATGGACAAGAATTTATTCTAATTAAAAAGAATGATTTTATTAAGATGATATATAATATACCGACAGAATTAGATTCTTTTAAAAGTCTCACTATTTGCGACCAACAAGCGTTGGAAATAAGAAAAGATATAAAAAGAAAAAAAGAAGAATCCATTAGAAATATGAAATTAGACTTTAAGAAGTATGGTAATTACACAACAGATGAATTAGAAAAAGAATTTCAGGAAAAATTTGTTAATAATCCTAAACTTAAGAAAAAGTATTTAGAAGGGTTGAAAAAAGTATATTATCTGCATTAGGAAGTTTTTCTACAAAACTGATAGCGGTTAGGTTTTCGCTGTTGTCTAGTTGGTTGTCAAGTTTTTCCATTGCGGGTACTTCAAACTCTGGCTGAATGGGGAAATCAGCAATAGCACCACCTCCCCTAATATGCTTGTCAAGTTTGTCCAGTAGCTCTAACTGCTGTGGGGTGATTTTACCCCGTGCCACTGGTTTTATGTCCAGTCCGTTGATTCTATCGTATATCGCTTGTCTGGACTCTAACCCGTATCTAGCTTGTAGACTAGCGATTTTAATCAGTTCGGTGTCTTGGTTGTCCATCTTGGCTTGTCCAGTGTCTTACTTGACAATCATAAAATATCAAGTGTGAAACTGGACAAAAACCGCGCTGTGAAGAATCAAACCACATCCACCCCATCGGGAACGAGTGCGGCTAAATCAATCACCTCAGTCAGCTTTAACCCTGGCTTGCGATTGTCATACGGGTTAAGGTCATGCTTGGCGTTGTGGTCATCCAGTCGTTCCTAACACTAATAGTTTCTGACTTTCTCCATAACCACGCCTCAATGTCAGTAGCCGCCTGATTGGCTACCTGCACCGCATCATCCATTCTGTAGGCGTAGGTCATAGTTTTAGTTCCACCATTAAAATTTGTTGGTACAGTTGTATTATTAAGTTGATGTAAAAAATTGAGTTATGCACCTTCTGTGGTTTCGTCGAGATTTACGTTTGAATGACAATGAAATTATTGCTTTAGCGTCTGCTAATAATGCCGCAGTTTTACCATTCTTCATTATTGATCCTTGGTTTTATCAATGGGTTGATGTAGGTAAAGGGCGGGTGCAGTTTTTGTTTGAGTCTTTAGAAAATCTAGATAGCAATTTACAAAAATTAGGCAGCAAACTAATATTATTTGAAGGTAATGCTGTAGAAATTATCCAAGAATTAACTCAACAATTAACACAGCAGGGACATAGACCAAAACTCTACTTTAATCGTGATGTACAAGTTGAGTATGGTATTAGCCGAGATCAAAGTCTAGTTAATTTATATCAAGCATTAAATCTCGATTATCATCTGGGACTAAATAACTTTTTGCAATCACAAGATAACCGTGAGCAGTGGTTTAACGAATATTACACATATCAAAGACAATCTGTTTACCCAACTCCCACTAATATCAACACTCCATCACTTTCTCTAAACTTACCTCAAATTACATTTTCTGAACTCAAACGTAAATATTGTGCTTTTTTGCAAACAGAACAGGTATATTTTATTGGTGGAGAAACACAGGCACAAGCTACATTAAATTCATTTCTGAAAAGTAGATTTAGTGGTTATCATTGGAAACTTTCACGCCCTTGGTTAGCACAGCAAGGTGCAACATCTCACCTATCACCACATCTGACTTTTGGGACAATTTCAACTCGCATTGTTTACCAACGTACTAAAGCACGGGCAGCAGAACTTACAAATAAACCCAAGGCAGAATTTTCATTAAAAGCTTTTCGTGACCGTCTACGCTGGCACGATAGTTTTACACAGCGCCTTTATTTTTACCCAGAAATAGCTTACAAAAATCGTTACCCAGAATTTGATGAATGGTATACACCTCTGGAGTTACCACCAGAAAAACAAGAACTGTTTCATGCTTGGCAGGAGGGAATGACAGGCTTTCCCCTCCTAGATGCCAGTATGCGACAACTAAAAACTATGGGTTGGATGAATTTTCGCATGAGGGCAATGTGTGCCACATTTTTAACTATCAATTGCGGTATTTCCTGGCATCATGGCGCTAGACATTATATGAACTATTTAGTAGATGGAGATTTAGCAATTAATAATTGGCAGTGGCAAATGCAATCAGGTGTTACTAATCCGCTTAGTGATACTTTTCGCATATATAACCCAAACAAAAATATTCCAGAAAAAGACCCAGACCTCAAATTTATTTACTATTGGATAAGCGAACTAAAAGGATACAGTCTATCAGAAATTATTCAAGGTAAATATATTGGCACTAGTTCTTACCCACCAACTATTTTAGATTGGGCTAAAACCCGCAAAGTTAACGGTAAAATCATTTCTGACCTTCGGAAAAAAGTAAAAGAAAGATTAACTCTCCAAGGTGGAACAGAATATGAAAGTGCAGTTGCAGCTAAAGAAACAGTAAATAAATACTGGCAACATAAAGATAGAGAGTACAAAGAATTTAAGGAATTAGAGGCAGAACTAGAGTAATTAAATAAAATTGATCGCTCCCCCACCCCTAATATGCTTGTCAAGTTTGTCCAGTTATCTAGTGGACAAAATATTTTTAGTTACAAAATTTTTGGGTAACGTTCAGTTAAAAGCGTTTAACCTGTTTTAAGCTACTCTACACCAATGTCTATACCAGAAGCATTAAACCATGATTAGCCGCTACTCACCATTACTAGCGCTTGTTAGTCTAGCTTTGTTCGGTTGCAATACCCAAAGCAGTAAACCACCACCACCTACTGAGGATTGGATAGTGACAAACATTAGCGATGGTCACAGCCTCACTGTTAGACAAACCACGGGTCAAGAGATGAAGATACGCCTATGTGGTATTGATGCCCCAAAACTAGATCAACCACTGGGTAAAGAATCTCGTGATGCACTGCGATCGCTTATAGCTTCCTCTGACAATGAGGTGATGGTTTCGCCAGTAGGTCAGAGGGATGGCCGCACAGTAGCAGAAGTGTTTATCATTCTCCCTGATAGCGAAAAGTTTTTGAATGAGGAGCAAATATCTTCAGGGAACGCCTACCTGTACAAACAGGATGCTGGTAAATGCCCCAATGAATCAACTTTGGAAAATGCAGAAGTGATTGCACAATCTAAAAAGTTGGGGTTGTGGAGTGGGTTTAAAGCAAAGTAGGCAATCACTCACCCCTGTATCCATTCCCTAGCCACTTTTAATGCCGCATCTGCTGAGTAATAAATCCCCTTCTTTCCATAAACCGAATAGTCGGGGCTAATTATCCGAAATTCCCAAGCATGAGCCGCAGTGTAAAAAACCATCAATATGTGGTTATTGGTGAAGATTAGCGTCTCTATTTTTATACTCGATGGCATGAGGTATAAATATCTTTAATCACAACCGGGAATTTATAGTACGCCTGGGTATTCTAACTATATGTAATTATTGGTTACGCATGATATTTAAATTTATCTCTCTTGCTACTGCTTTAGTCTTGATACAGCTTATTCCAGTTCCAGCCTATGTTAACGCCCAAACCTTTATGGGAATTGTAGTATCTGTAGGAGATGGCGATACCATACAAGCAAATTTTGGCAGTAAGAAAGTTACTATCCGGCTGGCTTGTATTGATGCCCCAGAAATGAAACAAAACCCTTGGGGTAAACAGTCAGCAGATAGACTCAAAAAATTATTACCAGTAGGACAATCAATCAAAGTCCGTTCAGTTACCCAAGATAGGTATAAAAGGCTAGTAGGTGAAATTTATGTAGGCGATCGCTCAATTAACCTCACAATGGTTCAGGAAGGGCAAGCGGTTGTTTATACAGAGTACCTTCAAGGTTGTGCTGATACTAAGGGTCAGTTTATCCAGTCTGAAGCTGAGGCTAAAAACAAAAAACTAGGATTTTGGAATCAAACCAACCCTGTGATGCCTTGGGATTTTAGACGGTCAAAAGAAGTTGTATCTACTCCTGCTCAACAACCTACACAAAAACAGTGCGATCCTTCATACCCTGATTTTTGTCTGCCACCAAATTCACCTGATTTAGATTGCTCAGATATCTCCCACAGAAGATTTAGGGTTAATCAGCCTGACCCTCACAGATTTGATGGGAATAAGGATGGAATAGGCTGTGAACGAAATTAATTACCACCCCATCTGATTACCCAGCTTTGGTGAAAGTAAAGCTACCCCAAACAAACGCTCTCAACTATTTAGCAGGAGTACCCATCATTTTTTGGATAGTCCCCATTTGCTCAACTAATTTATCCAATCCAAGCATCTGATTTTCCAAAGTCACACCAGCCGCTAAACTTTCTATAGCTTGCTTGAAATTCTGGGTAATTCCCCTGGCTGGCAGGTCATCATCTTCAATTTCCGCAACTCTCTTTTCAATCTTCTGCAACAGCGAAAACCCAACGCTATGAATTAAGTCAGTTGTTTTTTTCAGCCGTTCTCGATGCTCTCTCATCTCTTGCAGTAAATCTTCTTTACCTGCTTGCTGAATAATTCCCATAAGTTGCTTTTTGCAGTCATCTAAAGCTTCTTGGAACTCTGGTTGAGTTTTCAATTTTTGAACCCAACTGTGTGACTTCCCAACCATCTCAGCAGTTTGGATCTCGGTTTTACCTTCAGCTAATAGTTGAGCAGCTTGGAATTGAACAGCATTTAAAGACATATATACTACTACAAATTACACATAATACATAAATTATACTTTTTTTTACGCAGCAAATTCAGCACTTACACATTATGCAAGTGCTGAAATTTGGTGTTTTTAGCAGCCGTTCGCAACCATGAACTTATGCTTGATGCTGTGGATCTCTGCTAGTTCATGAGCCTTAATCAGTCCATCCTTGTGCATCTTCTTAAGCCTCCCTATCAGAACTATCCCACCGTCATAGAGCAGTTTACCTATTCCGGTTATATCGTCGGGATTTTGACGTAATCTCTCGATAATAGTGGTTTCTAAGTTATCTTCCTGTCTCAGGTTCACCCAGAAGGCATTAGGCTCTCTGATAAACCGTGATGGTTGTAACTGTGGCTGTGTTTGGATTTGTGGTTCCGGTTCGACCTCTACAGCGACCTGTAACTGTGGTTGTGGTTCCGGTTCGACCTCTACAGTGACCTGTAACTGTAACTGTGGTTGTGGTTGTGGTTGCGTTTGTGGGAACAGTCCAAAGTAACGTTGCTGAATCTCATCACTTAAACTGTCCCAAACATCTTGTAATAGCTCACCGGGAACCTGCTGATAAACTAATTTAGCTGTGGTTTCACCCATTGAGAACACCTCAGTTAATCGAAGTTTCCATCTAGTTCCGGCTGGCAGTGCGTTGTAGTGTTCGGGTGAGTAATTATTGCTCATCACCCTACTATCTAGCACG
The DNA here is from genome assembly GCA_035638855.1 of Nodularia sp. (in: cyanobacteria). GTDB lineage: Bacteria > Cyanobacteriota > Cyanobacteriia > Cyanobacteriales > Nostocaceae > Nodularia. The sequence goes on from DASQZD010000047.1 coordinate 15,571, forward strand.
TCTAAATAATTCGCATTCACTGGCTGTAAATTAACAATTCTTCGTTGATCCTGTGGGGTTAATTTGTCCCAAGCTAACTGAATGATTCTGTCAATCCTGGTGTTTTCCTGAACTACAGACTCGGTTAGCATATCGCTATTATCCTTCTTGGCTTCCCACTCAGATTTAGCAGCCAGATAATCGCTGTACTGTGTAGCTGTCCTATACCGTTCTGCCAACTCATTAGCCAAGTCGTCAACTGAATAGCCATAATTCCAGTCAATTTTAGCCTTGTCAGAGTCTAGCCACTCGCTATTCTTAGCTTTGGTGATATCAATAATCGCAAGCCGTAACGGATCATTGAAGTGTTCGGAATCAATTTTCCAGAAGTTCAGCCGCTTGCCTGATTCCTTGTGTAGTTTTTTCTTTGCTTTGGCGAATTTAATTCCTATTTGGGCAAGAATTGATTTAAAAAATTCTATCTTTTCCTTGCCAGTGCTGGTTTCCCTTGGTGGCGTAATTCCGGTTACAGTCCGCAACACTTTGTTGTTTCTGAACGTTTCGATTAGTGATATTACCTCTGGTGATTCCTTGCAATATTCCTTATCTAAGTTCACCAAGTCTAAAACATTTAATTCAGCAAATTTTATCAACTTAGGGTGAAACACCCCTCGCATTCCAAGAAGAAAAATATCTTCAGCCGTAGCAGCAAAGTACCAGTTAGCCTCATGCCTCTTCTGGCTATAAGCTATGTCCTGCAATATTGCAAAATTCTGATGTCTTGTGATGGAATTACGATCTTTTACATGATTCCTCCAGAAATCTATACAGTAACCTTCCTTCTGCTCAATTCCGGGTAATCTGTCCAGAACCATTAAAGTTTTCTTGATTTTAATCGATTTTGCATAATCATGGTCGGTTTTAGCTTCCTTTTTAGCCTCTTCCACATCACCATAAGGAATTGCCTTATATAGAGCCTCAGCCTCAGCCTCAATCAACTCTGCTTTAATTTCCTTCATCTGATCGTTTATGTCTGAGGAGATTTCCATTTGGATTTCAGAAACATCATGACCAGCTTCCTTGAGTGAGTGAATTAAGCACTTCCTTAGATTATCTTTCTCATACTCAGCCAAAGCCCAGAATTTTGCAGCTAAATTGACCCATTTGTCGTTTTTAAATCTTTCTATTAGTGCTTTGGTGATAATTTCAATGGCTACATTCAAATTATTAGCTGGATCAATCCCCATTAAAGCTGATTGAGCCTCCCTTTCATACAAAGAATCAATCATACCTTGGGCTGTGTACTGCCTTGGGATTGTGTTATCTCTCAATTGGGTTCGCCGTGGACAATAAACATAATGAGGGATTGTGTTGTCCCGCAACCTAAACATGATTTGATGTTGGCTAGATGTCCCCAGTACCCCACAGAAGAAACTAAATTTATGGGTGAAATAATCTGCTATTTTGATTGATAGTCCCGACTCACAAGTAGGTGTAACGGCTACGAAGGCAGGTCTGTGCGTTTTGATGTACAAATCTGGATCTTCAATAAATTTCTTAGCCCAAGGTTCGCCCACCGTGTTTTGACTAATAACAATCCCACCAGTTTTACCGTTATCTATCATCAATTTTTCTAGCTCGTGAGCCAATCTTCTAGAATCAGTCACAATGAAAGGAACTACTTCTGGTTCTATTAGTTTGGCTACTAGGTGAGATTTGGCGTTAGGCTTAAGTTCTACAGTTCTTTCTTCGCCCTCTCCAGTCACCGTAACACCATCACAGAAATAGATTTTGTGGGGTGGAATTTTGCGGATATTTTGAATTTTGACTAGCTTTTTATCTGGTGCAAGAGACGCGATAAAATTAACCACATCATCAGTTAAATTGCCGTCAAGCAAAAACACTCGGTTGGCTTTTGATACGGCTTCCTCAAACATTTTCATAGCCTTCGACTGTGCGGCAAGATCAAAAGTCCCGCCATCTATAAGGTGAAGTAAGACTGATACAGCTTCATCAATATAGATGTCATGCCCTTCAAATAACCCAGCCAGCTTGTGTAGGGAATTGACACAACAACTCATGTGAATTGCTTCATCTTCTAGTGCCACACCTTCCCGATTGATGTGGGTGATTTTTAGTCCAAAATCATTCTTACCTCTCTCAATGGTTTGGAATAGCAAGCTATTTCTATACCCAATCAGCCGAATACCTTTATTTTTGGCTGTTCTCGCAATTTCTCGCAGTGTAGCTTCAGTTTTTCCCGTACTCAGACCGGATTGGATTGCTATGATTGCGTTACTTGTAGGAATATCAGGAAAGCTAAATTCAGCTTGATCCAATTTCTTGATAGGTTTAAATAACCGAGAATTTAGCCAGCGTTTATAGTTGATATCATCAATGTATTTTTGCTTGTCCTGTTTATCTTCATCTACTAAATCTTTAGAGTCGGTAGTCGAAATAAACTTCAATTGGTTATTTTGCTTGTTCTTGTTTTCAGCTATTAACGCCTGAAACTCAGCAATACTGATAAACTGCAACTGGCTATAATCGTCTAGTTCATCAATATCCTTGTGTGTTTTAGTGGTTTGACCCCACCAAGCTACCGAGACTGAATAATCTTTAGTGACTAGCTCCTCAAGGATTTTCCGATATTGATTTAGGATGTGACTATTTTGCAAGCTTCCCGCATCCGGGAATAACTTAACCTTACCTTGTAATGATTCAACGACCGCACCGATAGAACCCACAAAGTTACCACCAGCCGCACCGATAACTTGAATATCCTTGCGGCCATGTCTAAACCATAGTTTCAACGCCGTAATGAGAGGTTTTAAACCGCCTTCTACCAGCCAAGTTTCTGTAATTTCTTCGGCTTCTGGATGCCTCCAAGTAAATATGGGTAGTTCACCACTGGGGAGGTGTGGAGAATTGCCACTGTACTTTGCAGAGGATAACCAGATATATTTCGCACATTCATCACGGTTGTCACTGGCAATTTGAAATCCTGTTATCTTTCCACTCGCGTTTAATGCTGTGATGCCAATGCCATCAACACCTAACAAAGTGCGGTTGATGCTCTTGGGATTAATCCCAGCTAAGTTTGGCGATACTCCGGCTACTTCCTTACCACGCTGCCAGCTACACAACCAACCTTGAGAAATGGCATAATCAATTTCCTCAGTATTTAGCCCACGTCTCTCAGATAGCTCTGAGAACCTATGTTTTTGATTTAATCCCAAGCCGGCGACGATGCGGCGATATTGGGTATCGCGATCGCTAATGGGGAGCAATTCTAGAAGTTTTTCCCGTTCAACCTTGCGGCTTACCTCTAATCTGGCTTGCTGCTGCTGTTTCCATTCTTGGCGGCGTTCCTCTGACCACTCCTGAGAATTATCTAGCTTGAGAATTGCCCACAAGCCGCACTTGGTAAATCCAATTATTTTATAGCCATTGGCTACAATATCGCCTTTCCGTCCACCACTAGCAGCCATACAGAGGTTGATATCACCATCGGAATGAGGACGGCATCTTCCTGTTTCATCGCCGCAAGATAGACAAGGCTTATTTTTTGAAGTGGGGGGTAGTTTGGTCATTATGCCAAACCTCCCTTTAATGCTTCAAAATTAGCTGTAACAAGGGCTGGGAGGTTGCTTTTGCTTGGATTATGGGCTACAATAGACCCATAAGATTGCTTTTCAAAAGAAAAAAACATTTATCGGTATTCTCCAAATTGTAGGTGTTTGGGGAATCCGTTGTTTTTGGGGCGCAAAATATTATAGCGGTGGCGCTATCATATTTTGCTGTTATGATGGAAGGAGAAATTTAATGTTTATTTTTGAAGTCTGGTAATCAGACCTTGGTTGGCTTTGCTTTACAGCATTGCCGGGTTCTCGCTTCAACAGCAATCCCAAAAACTAAGGACTCTTGTTATCAGATTTTTTTTGTTTTCATCTGATGAGTCTATTGTGGCATAAAAAATTACCTAAAAAGTAAGCGTACTAAAAGCGGGAAAACTGACTTTACAAAACTTTACAATAGTTTCCAACCACCCTGAGTCCTTGTATAACGCTCTCCGTTTTCCCACTTGTAGGAGATTATTTGCTTCGGGGGATTGGGTTTACGCTCGTCCCTGCAAGCTTTCAACACTAAATCAGAAAGCTTTGCTAGATTATTTATTAAAATTTTTAGTTTATCCTTGAGAGTTTCGTCATCACAACAGTGCCGAACTGCTGTGTGAAAAGCAAATTCAAAGTAAAAAAGTCGAATACCACTAGCGTCGCGGCTAACTTGGCTTTTGAGTGTAGCAAGAGAATTACTATCCAGGCTCCAGTAGAACGCCCTAGCAGCTTTTGTTGTCTTCTCAAAAGCATCGCGCTTAAATGTTTGCCCTTGGACGCACTCCCTAAAACGGATATCCCAATTTTCTTGCAGTAGAGCCAGAAAATAATCTGTTTCTGATTTGGGAAAAGTTTCGCCAATGGATTCAGCTAACTTATCCAAATCATGCTTAATAAAATGCCAGCCAGATTGAATAAGGGTAAAAGTGCTGTCAAGATAATCCACTAATACTTGCAGTAACTCATACTCAACCTGGCTTATATACCCCTGCTCCTTTACTTCCCAAGCTATGTTGCCGCCACCACCACCAAACCTAGCTTTAAGCAATTTACCAAACAATACTGCGGATTCTCGCTGTTTAAAAAACTCATTAAGCAATTCTTGTGTAGTTGCGTCTTGCAATAAGACATCGCTAGGAAGCCTTGACATAAAGCCTTCTAACTCATAAGCAAATTCTTTTCTGCTTCCATTTGTGATTAGCATATTATTCTCCCTCGCTTACATAAATTTACGTGCCAGTTAAATCGATGAGAAACTTTTTTTTACCCTCAATAGTGTAACTATTTGGCAACGATCAGAATGTTCTTATCAAGACTTAAAAACATGGTTACAGCTTTTACACTTCCGCTTACTGTTGCCATTTTTAATTGTGTCCTCACTTCCGCACTTGGGGCAAGTAACTGGGGCTAATTGGTCATAAGTGTACAAGCCAAAGTCTGGTAGCTGAATAAAATACGGTCTACCATCGCCAATTACCAACCCAAAACGATACGCTTGGGGATTTGATTTGTCTAGTCCTAATTCATCATTTTTGACTTGGCAATACTCGGTTAGTCTGTCAGCCGTCGCTTTGAGCTTGGTTTGCTCCTCAGTTGTAAATTGGTTTGAGTTGGCGATCGCGTCGTAGGCATTTGACCCCAGGTGAAGATTTATAGCTGAGTTCCAATCACTGCGATCCATCCCTGGGTAATTCTTGACGTTGGCATTCTGACCGAGAAACAGCACCCCAAAATCTGAGTGAGAAGCTTGTTTAATAATCGTGTTGATAGCCTGACCTACTGCTTTCGGGTCATCGGCTTGAACCATGCTGCTGTCTATTTCATCAAAGATTGTGATTGAGAACTCATCATATTTAACTTTATTGTTGACATTCTCAGCCATTGTTAAAATTGCGCTGACAGAATCCTGGTGAGTTTGTCCAGATGTGGGAATAGTCCATCTATCCTTGTGACTGCCAAACTGGGGATTAAATACACTGGCCACACCTGACCGATTAGCCAGAATACACACAGCCAAGTTTTCAGCCGTGGGAGATTTACCGCTTTCACTTCCTCCAGTGATCCGCGCTCGTGACCAATGTTTTACCAAGCTGGGGAATTTATCAGCAGTTTTCCAAAGTTTGTTTACATCATTTTCGCTGGTAGACTGCTTTACTGGCTTACGTGCCAAGTGTAGATAAGCTGTCATTAGTCCCTCCTCAGCATTCCACTTGAACACCACAGGCGAAAGTGTATGAGTAAGCTGTTGTAACTTTTCACTGTGGGAATTTAGCTCACTGGGGATGATAACTCTATTGTTGCGATCGCAATGAAAACTTAAAGTACCCTGCCAAGTATCATAGTCAGCTTTTGCCCTATCGAGAATCAGCCCCATAGCCTCAAAATAGCTAATGATGATATTTACCACAGCGTAAATCTTCTCGCGTCGCCAAGCCCCATTTAATCGGCTTACGTGCGTTAGCCAGTTCAAGATTTTTTTGCTCTACTTGGTTGAGTAAGTCCTGTATTTGCTTGCGTAGCTCGTTCAAGCCAGCGTCGTTGTCATTAGCTCGGTTATAGACAGTTTCAAGCTGTTGGCGTTGGTAGTCGCTTTGTTCTCTAATCAGGGATTGGGCTTTAGTGATTGGGACAGATTGAGATTTGCACTCTTTAATAAATTTACTGGCTTGGTGTAACAGTAAACGCTCGTTAATATTCAACAGTCCCCTGTACTTCACTTGAATGAGTGTTAGCTGTTGGTTAATATCACAATAGATTTTCAGTGTGTTTTCGATATCATCTACTGCTAAATCTTGGATGTCTTGCAGCAAATCTTGACAGTCTTTAAAGCAATCTTCTAGTTTAGACTCAAACTCTTTTAGCTGGTGATGAATGCTGATGTGGTCATCACTGGCAAGATTACGCTTAATGCTGTTGTCTATTCGGTTACAAACTTCAGCTATCCTTTGGTTGATTTCATCATGAAAAATTATCTTTAGGTCAGAACATTTCTCAAAGTATTGGTCTGTATCTTCCTCCAAAACTTTCTTTAATGTGTCCGCTTTATGCTGTAACTGTGCGGTTAATAAATCACATTGCGTTTTATAGGATATGATGGTGTTTCCTAGAGTAACAACTTGCTGCTGATAATCTGTAATCTCTGACTTCCTAACGTCATAAAGCCGTTGTAACTCTTCTAAAGTCTTGTTTGTAGCCTTGCGTTCTGTTTCCAGTTGATTAAATTTACTCTCAGTTAACTTCAGAATTTCACCAAGTTGACTGTTAGCTGAGTCTTCATAAGTCTTAGACGTTAATTGATTTGTAGCTGCAATAGAGATAGAAGCTATCAGAATATTTACAGCCAACGGCTTAACATTCTCCTCAGCCCTAAAGACTGACCATAACGAAGCTACAGCAATTAATGAAGATGCTATAGTTACCAGTTTTGACCCGTTCTTAAAGTTGATTTTTGGCATTGTCCTTTAGTCCGTAATTAACAATAAAAAAGGCATCAAGTAACGCTACATGATGCCAGAGTGTAAGTAGTAATTAAGCTTCAATTAATCTGGCTTCTATCTCCTGGCGTTTAATCTCGTTATTCTTGATGTGTCCCTCAATTTCTAGCCTTAAACTGTCATTTCTTGCGGCTTGACGTTCTAGTTTTAAGTTCCATTCTTCACGTAATCCCTCAGTTAAGTTAACCGTGCCATTGGTGGCGATTTGTTGCTGTGATAACTGTTCCTCAGTTTGTTCTAATTTTGATTGTCTAATACTGTAATTTGTCTCAGATATCTGGTTAGTCAGCACTTTAGAACCTACCTCTATCGCAGCAGTAGCAAAGTCAACCACATCGCCTATTAAATGACGCTGTTCTGTTGCCAGTTTTACGACTTGTCTACCCTGTTGAGTCTTGGCAGTTCTGACAGATAAGCTGTTATTTTGACGCTGTATTTTTAACTTTTCTACATTGGCTTCTGCTGCTGTCATTTCTGGAATATTGGCATCAGCTTTGTAAGGTTCATTACCTAACAAATCCTTGAGATTAATATCAGTGATACCGTACTCACTGGCAATATTTCCGGCAATACTAAAACTGTCTTTACTGGCAGTTTGAGCTAGGGTTGAGCGTGGTGTAACAGTTTGCTGAATATTGTTGACATTGCTGGCGATTGATTGGGCGGCGTTGACAACATGACCGACTGTATTAGAAACATTCTGTACTGTCTCATTTATTGTGTCTACAGTGTTTTTCGCTGTAAAACGTCCGTTACTATCGCGCTGTGCTTTGCGCTTTTCTGTCGCCTCTTCTCGCGTTGGGTTCGCCATTAGTTTAGAATCTTAGTAAGTATATTGTTCAGAATGTCTAGGGGCTTGAATATCACCCCTAGTACATCTGTTTTATTTGCTTTTGGAGTCTAGAGTTACCCCAATTTTTTCTAAGTCTTGCAGCATAGCCTCAAACTCAGAACTGTCATGAGTTACACGTTCTTTAGGTTGATGATTTTTGACAACCTCGTAGTTAGTCTTGAGATGAGTTAAAAGCTTTTGCTCTACTCGGTTGTAGTGACTATCAACAGTGTTACTGAGGTCTGTGTAATGGTCATCAAGAAGTTGATTAACTCTGACCTTTTCAACAGATAAACCAGCGCTCAAAAGCTGTTCTACTCGGTTTGTGGCTAGGTTAATTTCTGGCTGTTCTGTCTGTTCGGCTAAGTCGTTAGAATCTGGCTGTGATAGCTCGTTAGAGTCGCGCTGTGCTAGTTCATTTTTAGCTTCTGGTAGTTGTAGCCGTTCTTGACTTGCTGGTAGTTGTGGAGAGCCAAAAACACTGTTTAGATACTGGATATGGGAATCATTCAAGTTAGAAGTTTTTAGCCATTGAGTGTTAGGAAAGCTACCCTGTAAAGCTTCTGTAACTTCTGTAAGTTCTACTTGGTATTTTTTGGCGTAGTTGCGTAATTGCATAGTGTTTTAGGGCGTGTTTTCAAACTACAACCACAACAAAATACAGGCGATAGTAATCATAGCTGTATAATTGGCTGCAAGTTTTTCATATCGGGTGGCAATGCGGCGAAATTGTTTGAGTCTGTTGATAGCGCGTTCGACAATGTTGCGTTGACGGTAGATTTCACGGTTAAAAGGGCCGCGTCGCGGTTCATTTGAGAGTCGTGGAATCGTGAGACGGATACCACGGCGGCGAAGGTAATTACGTATTCTCCGACCCGTGTACCCTTTATCTCCCACTAATCGTAAAGGGCGTAAACGTGGACGACCACGCCCAGGACGCTTGACTGCTCCTTGTTCCATCAATTGTTCTAGAAAAATTGACTCGTTGCGTTGACCTGGACTCAGAAGAAAAGTTATCGGTTTACCTTTCCCCTCACAACGTATGTGTATTTTCGTACTAAAACCACCGCGAGAACGACCTAGTTTCTCCTCTTCTGCGCCCCTTTTTTTCCCCCAGCTGCGTGTTGGTGGGCGCGGATCACTGTGCCATCAACGTAATGAACCTCCCAGTCGAGCTTTCCTTGCTCGTCAGCGCTTGCTTGTAGATGTTCTAAGATTTGCTGCCAAATTCCCGCCTTTTGCCAGCGATAAAACCTTGTGGCCACACTTTGCCACTTTCCATAACGTTCTGGTATGTCCCGCCACGGTGCGCCTGTTCTCAGTATCCAAAGAATGCCATTCACAACTGTGCGGTGGTCATTATTTGGCTTTCCTGTTGGTGGCTTTTCTGGCGGTAGTAACGGTTTTAACCTCTGCCACTGTTCGTTGCTTAAGTCTGGTCTATTCATCATCACTACTATGCGATGGGCAAAGCCCCGCCTCCTGCGATCGCCTTTTTCTTAGGATACAACCAGTTTGAAAACACGCCCTAGCCAGCAAACATAAAAAACCCCCAGCCAGCATCAACCCAGCCGTAAATTTTTTAATGATTGTCATATAACGTTTCCTAAACATACAAGCTATATCATAGCCCCCTCATCGCTTGCACCGGAGGGGGTTGGCAAAAAAAGCTATAATTGCGACAGAGGATATTCAAGTATCGTGCCGCAATTTTAACCTAATTTCTTCGTAGCTTCTAGTAAACGCGAGTAATAAAAACGAGTCTTAGTCATCGCCTGGCGTTGTACCGAAAAACCATTACTTTCCAAAATTTTCACCACATCAGCCTCACGGTGGAGATAGGCGCGAGTTGCTTTACTTGGACCAGGAAAGAAACTACCAATTTTCTTGAGTATAGTCAAAGCACAGTTCTTAGGAGCAAAACTCATAATTACCCTAGACTCAGCCAAAGAACAAAGATGAGAAATCATCTCATCGGCTTTTTCTTGCGGGTAGTGAATCAGTACATCCAAGCAAATCACTGTATGGTAGCTACCACTCAAGGATTCTAAATCCTGGACAGCAAAAGTGGTATTTTCGGAATTTTCCAAGGTTGCTAAAGCTCTATCCTTAGCTTCAGTCACCATTTTCTCAGAAATATCACTAGCATAAATTTTAGCACCATCTGCCGCCAGAGGGATACTCAAACTACCCACACCACAACCAGCATCACAGATTGATAATTCCTGTAAATTACCATCATCTTTCAGCCAGTTAATAACTGTATCTACAGTTTGCTGGTGTCCATTGCGAATATCTAACTGGACTTTGTTAACTTCGCCATCACCGTAAATTCGCCGCCATCGGTCAAACCCAGTGGAATTAAAATACTCGCGAACAATCGTTTTATCGTCAGCTACGTTCATAAACTTAAACTTTCAAGTGTTCCCAATGCTTAAAAATATCATTAATAGCAACCGTCAAGAATACTCAGACATATTTTTCTCTCTCACTTACGGCATACTAACTAACTATAGATAATACCTCAATTGTCTGATATTGTCGCTAAAAGTCAGTTACAAGTGAATACAAATATCCAAATAATTATTGATGATGATGTTGCTAAAACCATTGTTCGGGAAGCTCAAGCCTTTGATTTAGGGACGTATTTCTAATAATTCGATTTACGAAACTCAGATAATCATCTAATTCTTCATATTCATCTAATTCTGTTTCTTCTTCCGTAATCAGGGTAATACCAAATTAAGATGAAGCTGCATAGAATAAGATTTCAAGAATAATTGAACACAGATAAACGCAGATCAAGACGGATGAATTAATGGATTTCATGATTCTGTGCAGCCTTACATAAAATTGGTATAAACTCTTTTTGTTTGATTAATAATGCTTCAATTCGTCCCTGAACTAAGCTAGAAGCCCGAAATATCGGCACCCCTTCTACAAAATCGATGCGGACAGCACCATCTAAGGGCAAACTTTTAGGTAAGTACGAAAATTTCAGAGGTAAATTAGTTGTCATTGCATTTATGCCCAAGAATTCAGCTAAATAATCTTAGCCAAGTTAGTTCTTTGGTGCTTTTATCCTCATGCCAGCGTAACAAATTGGCGGCTGGATTGGAAATCATTCCTGGTAAATCAATCGCTTGTCGAGGTGAATTAGTTGCTAAGGCGATCGCATTTTCTAGATCACAAATTCCCCACTTAACCAAATTTTGTACTCCCACTAATAAGGGTAAAGTGGTTCCTGATAAAGTCCCATCCGCTAATCTGGCTGTACCGTTTTTCACTTCAATTTGCCGACTGTCCCAAGGATACACCCCATCGGGTAGCCCCAGAGGTGCGAGGGCATCACTGACCAAAAATAGCCCTTGTGCTTGGTGGCTGGCGCAAAGTAGAATTTGCAGCATAGTCGGTGTAACGTGTTCACCGTCGGCAATAAAACCACACATCACATCAGGATGGGTAATTGCTGCACCTAGTAGTCCCGGTTCGCGGTGATGTAATGGCGGCATGGCGTTGAACGCATGAGTTACCATTGTTGCCCCCTGTTTAAAAGCCGCTTCTGCTTGGGCTGCTGTAGCCAGGGAATGCCCTAAACTGACAATTATCCCCAAAGAACGTAAATATGGAATTACTTCCCCTGTGGTGTCCAATTCTGGGGCTAAGGTGATCCCTTTCACAATCTGGGCATAATCACCCAAGACTCTTTTTACTTGTTCAATTGTCAGAGGTAACAAATATTCGCCTGGGTGTGCGCCCCGCTTTTGGTAATTTAAAAATGGTCCTTCTAAATGTACCCCCAGTATCTTTGCACCTACTTTTTGCGTGGGAATAATATCAGCTATGATGGCAAGCGATCGCTGAATATTTTCGACTGAAGTTGTCACTAAAGTTGGTAAAAATCCATCCACCCCAACATCCCAGAGAAATTGCGATATTTTGGGGATAAGATGAGCATTTTCAGTCTTTAAATCCGGAAAAGCCAACCCTAATGCCCCATTAATCTGTAAATCAACACCGCCCAGAGAAATCCAATCACCAAAGACATCTACTGAAAACTGATCGCCTGCAACTACCGTACTCATCGGCAAGATTTGCTCAATTATCCCCTCATGGTTAACTGAAATTCTTTGAAAATCTGGATAACCAGCGACTCGCGCATTAATAATATAGCCCTTCCTCACCTCTTGAACTCCAAAATTATCTGTGTTTATCTTTGTTTAATTACTTCTTCTCCCAGGAGACAAAGGAAAGCGATCGCGTACTAACACAATAAAAAACTGGTATATTTAAGGATCTTAATATGACTTTGCTCGTTAAAATCTAGAATTAATATGGCTCCTTTAATCGGTATTATCATGGGCAGCGATTCAGACTTGCCCACCATGAAAGATGCGATCGCAATTTGTGAAGAATTTGGCATAGAAGTTGAAGTAGCCATTGTTTCCGCCCATCGCACTCCAGAACGGATGGTGCAGTATGCCCAACAAGCCCATCACAGAGGGCTAAAGGTGATTATTGCCGGCGCAGGCGGTGCAGCCCATCTTCCTGGAATGGTAGCATCTTTAACCCCACTGCCTGTAATTGGTGTTCCCGTAGCTACTCGCAACTTACAAGGAATTGATTCTTTATATTCAATTGTACAGATGCCTGGAGGTATTCCAGTAGCAACAGTGGCAATAGGTAACGCTAAAAATGCTGGACTTTTAGCAGTGCAGATTCTGGCTACCCACCAACCCAAATTACTCGAAAAAGTCCAAAAATACCGCCAAACCCTCTGTGAATCGGTAATGGCAAAGCAAGCCAAACTAGAACAACTGGGCTATGAGCAATATTTGCAACAAGAATTGATGTAGTATCACAGCAATAGGTATTTGCTGCTTTTTGCGGCTTCTTCTAGCAGTAAGTCAACATGGAAACATAACTTGATATTAACAATATATTCATTTTTTTTTAGAAAAATTTAATAATTTTCGTCAGTTCTGGTTTTTGAAGTCAGAGAATGCTGACAATGTAAAGGATACAGCTTTTTATACCGAATACTTACAAGCGAGTACAAGAGCGAAAAAAATAAAAAAGTATTCCCCAATACAGAAATTTAGTTGAACAAAATAGAGAATCAGTCAACTTTATGGGTGACTTTACCAAAGGTTGCCAGATAAATGGCTGTAATAATTTCAAGTTATGAACAATCAAAGAAGTGAAATTGCAGTAATATTTACCACAATAGACTGTAGTATTTACGCAGTAAGTGCTAATTTTAGCAATTCTTCTTCCCCAAGCAAGACTATTTCTAGATGCAAAATTTTGATCAAAGTGAAGGAAGCTTGAGCGTTTCAGAAACTAGATCATATTTTATTTACAAAATTCTAAAAAAATATTTGCAAATGTACCCATAGTTTCCTAAACTCCTATTGAGATTATGTGAATTTTCTGCTTTATTAGCTAGTGGTGTGCATGACTATGAAAAACCACTAATTTTAACTTGGGGATTAGTTTTTTGGCTAAATTTGTGTTTTTCCGTTTAAGGTTGGAGGCTGTAATTTAAACTCATGTACAAACAAAAGTCGAAAAGGAAAAATAGGCAACTATCTGCCAAAAAATCCGCTAACAGTACACAATTTAATTCAAAATTTCAAAAATTTAATCTAGCAATTAAGAAACTATCTCCTAGCTGGCAAGCCTGCATACCTTTAGCTTGTTTGATAGTTTTGGGCTGGGGTTATGTAGCAGTTGCCCAAACACCAAACGCAGGGCCAACCACAGCAGAACTGCAAATTGCTCTGGATACTCTTTGGGTAGCGATCGCCGCCTTTTTAGTATTCTTTATGAATGCTGGTTTTGCGATGTTAGAAACAGGCTTCTGTCGCCAGAAAAACGCCGTTAACGTTCTCTCAAAAAATTTAATTGTTTTTGCTCTAGCTAGTATTGCCTTTTGGGCAATTGGCTTTGGAATCATGTTTGGCGATGGTAATGACTTCTTCGGAACCTCTGGGTTTTTCCTCTCAGGAGCAGATAACAGTCCTTTAAAAAACGATGCTTATCAAGGTGTATTCAGTGCGCTGAAGTGGGCGGGTGTGCCTTTAGCCGCCAAGTTTTTATTTCAATTGGTATTTGCCGGAACTGCGGCGACAATTGTTTCTGGTGCGGTGGCCGAACGCATTAAATTTGTTGACTTCTTAATCTTCAGCCTCCTACTTGTGGGGATTGCCTACCCCATTACCGGACATTGGATTTGGGGTGGTGGTTGGTTAAGTCAGTTTGGATTCTGGGATTTTGCTGGTTGTACGGCGATTCACTCGGTTGGTGGTTGGGCGGCTTTAATGGGAGCCGCATTTCTCGGGCCACGCATCGGTAAATATCAAGATGATCAAGTTGTGGCTATACCTGGTCACAATATGAGTATTGCTACCTTGGGCTGTTTAATTCTCTGGTTGGGCTGGTTTGGTTTTAACCCCGGTTCCACAATGGCTGCTGATGGCAATGCGATCGCTCATATTGCTGTCACCACTAACATGGCTGCTTCTGCGGGTGCAGTGGCCGCAACAGGTACAGCTTGGATTTACTTAGGTAAGCCAGACTTATCAATGATTATCAACGGCGTTTTGGCTGGCTTGGTGTCAATTACAGCATCTTGTGCCTTCGTGAGTATTCCGGCTTCTTTAATCATTGGTTTCATTGGCGGAGTCCTAGTAGTTTTCGCAGTCACACTCTTTGACAAAATCCGCATTGATGACCCAGTAGGAGCCACCTCAGTTCACCTAGTTTGCGGTATCTGGGGAACTGTCGCAGTTGGTCTGTGGTCTGCCGGCCCTGGTGTTTATTCTTGGTATGGTGAAGGTGCTGGACCAACTGCGGGTTTATTCGCCGGTGGTGGCTTGGGACAGTTATTCATTCAACTGGTGGGCATTCTCAGTGTAGGTGGGATCACAGTTGTTCTCAGCAGCATCTTCTGGCTATTGCTCAAGGCTACTTTAGGTATCCGAGTATCGAGAGAAGAAGAATTAGAAGGTTTGGATATCAGCGAACACGGTATGGAAGCATATCATGGATTTCTTACAGAAACTAATCCTGGAGGATTTCCTGAAGGATATGGTTCAATTAGCAGATCACAAGACAAATATTAATTTTGTTTGATTGCTGATCAACACCCGCCCATGAGACCTTTGAGATTGGTTTCAGAGGCGGGTTTTTTAATTTTAAGTTTTATAATTACATTCACTATTTCTCGCTCGTTGATCAGAATAGTTTAAAATCCGAGTCAAATAATTGGTATCTTTTATTATTCGTGACCACTTCTGCAAAAACCTCTCCGATCTGGGTATTTTTCTTGCTGGTAACCAACAGCATATTAATGTTGGCGGTGATTTTGCTCATTTGGCAACAACAGCGATTGAAGCCTGTTTTTGGCAATCCACTCTCCCCAGATCAAGTTCGTCAAACCCAAGCCATTTCATCAGATTTAGGCCCCCGTCATCAACTCAGTTATCAGCAGTGGGTAGATATTCTTAAGCAAGAAGCCAAAGTGGCCGCGGAGGAATCTCCTCAGCGTTTAAGCATCCTGACAGGAGATTCTCTCAGTCTGTGGTTTCCACCCCAGTTGTTACCCGAAGACCGAAATTGGCTCAATCAGGCGATTTCGGGGGAATCCAGCGATGGACTATTAAAAAGATTAGATTTATTTGACCGTACCCAGCCAGAGGTAATTTTTGTGATGATTGGCATTAATGATCTCATCCGGGGGGTAAGCGATCAAGTCATTTTAAATAATCAGCGCCAAATTATGACTTACCTGCGTAAAACTCATCCCAAAGCGCAAATTGTTGTCCAGTCAATTTTGCCTCATGGAGATGAAGCCATAACTTGGGAGCAAAAAGAGAAACTGCTGAAGATCCCCAACAGTCGGATTCGCCAGTTAAATCAACAACTACAAAACACAGCTACCAACGTCAATGTTAAATATCTTGATTTGTATCCTTTATTTACCAACCAGCAGGGTAATCTCCGCAGTGAATTTTCTACTGATGGTTTACATCTCAATCCCACAGGTTATGTAGTTTGGCGGACTGCGTTACAAATGTATAGCAATATGGAAGTGGGAAGCAGGAAGTAGGGAGTGGGCTAAATATTTTCACATTGTCTAGAAAATAGCGTCTTAGCACGAGAAAATAATAAATAGTAATTGAAACTGCCAAAAAAATGGATACAAAAGCTTTTAAACGTACACTCCAACATTCGGAAAATTACAATCGTAAGGGATTTGGTCACAAAGCAGAGGTTACTACCCAGTTACAATCTGAGTATCAAAGTAACTTGATTCAAGAAATCCGCGATCGCAATTACACATTGGTAAGAGGTGATGTCACTATCAGATTAGCCCAAGCCTTTGGTTTTTGCTGGGGTGTAGAACGGGCTGTAGCAATGGCTTATGAAACCCGTCAGCATTTCCCCACAGAACGCATCTGGATTACTAACGAGATTATTCACAATCCCTCTGTGAATAACCGGATTCTGGAAATGAACATCGGATTTATCCCTGTACAAGCAGGTAAAAAGGATTTTTCTGTAGTGGAAGCAGGAGATGTGGTTATCCTACCCGCATTTGGAGCCAGTGTTCAAGAAATGGAAATTCTCCATAATCAAGGGTGCAAAATTGTTGATACCACTTGTCCTTGGGTCTCTAAAGTTTGGAATACCGTGGAAAAGCACAAAAAAGTTGCTTACACTTCCATTATTCACGGTAAATATAAGCATGAGGAAACAATTGCTACTAGTTCCTTTGCGGGCAAATATCTGATTGTGCTGAATTTAAAAGAAGCCCAATATGTTGCAGATTACATTCTTCATGGTGGCGAACGCGAAGAATTTTTGCAAAAATTTGCCAAAGCTTGTTCGGCAGGATTTGACCCAGATCAAGACTTAGAACGAGTGGGGATTGCTAACCAAACCACCATGCTCAAAGATGAAACTGAGCAAATTGGTAAACTTTTTGAGCGGACAATGATGCAGAAGTATGGAACCATTGAGTTAAATCAGCATTTCCAAAGCTTTAACACCATCTGTGATGCTACCCAAGAACGGCAAGATGCCATGTTGGAATTAGTACAACACAATTTAGATTTAATGCTAGTAATTGGTGGATTTAATTCCTCAAATACAGCGCAATTACAACAAATTGCGGCTGAAAAAGAAATTGCTTCTTATCACATTGATTGTGTGGAACGCATTAAATCAGCAAACGCCATTGAACATCGTCAGTTAAATGGAGAAATAGCGATCGCACAAAACTGGCTACCCAATGGCAAAATAATCGTTGGAGTGACTTCTGGAGCTTCTACGCCAGATAAAGTAGTCGAAGATATCATGGAAAAGATTTTCGGATTAAAAGCATTAGTACCAGCCGTTTAACCAAAAAATCCCCCATCTCTTGACTCTGTGTACTCTGTGCCTCTGTGGTTAAATAAATTATCTTTCAATCACCAAGACGCACAGACGCACACACACTAGTGCCGGTTGAACTGGTTCTTATCTGAGAACACGCCCTAATAGACGACTTCTAACTCTGACAAATCTTGGAATAATGTAGTACTCAAGTAACGTTCGCCAAAACTAGGTTGAACGATGACAATTAACTTACCGCTATTTTCGGGACGCTTTGCTACCTGAATAGCTGCATACAAAGCTGCACCTGTGGAAATACCTGATAATATACCTTCTTCTTTCGCTAATCTACGACTATAAGCGATCGCATCGTGATCATTAACTGCAATTACCTCATCAGTCAGTTCCAGACGGTAAATAGCCGGAATAAATCCCGCACCAATTCCTTGAATTTTATGCGGCCCCGATTTCCCACCGGAAAGCACTTGACTACTAGTAGGTTCCACAGCAATAGCTTGAAAACTGGGCTTACGTTGTTTAATCACCTCAGCTACACCAGTCAAAGTTCCCCCCGTACCCACTCCCGCGACTAAAATATCTACCTGTCCATCTGTATCTGACCAAATTTCTTCCGCAGTGGTTTGACGATGCACTTTGGGGTTAGCTGGGTTACGGAACTGTTGCAACATATAGGCATGAGGCAATTCTGACACAATTTGCTCGGCTTTAGCGATCGCTCCCCGCATCCCTTCTACTCCAGGCGTTAATTCCAACTGTGCGCCATAAGCTCTCAACATCGCCCGTCTTTCCGTACTCATCGTATCTGGCATAGTCAGAATCAAATGATAACCCTTCGCCGCCGCCACCATTGCCAAAGCAATACCAGTATTGCCAGAAGTTGGTTCTACTAATATCGTTTTCCCTGGATAAATTAAACCCTCCTCCTCTGCGGTTTCCACCATACTCGCACCAATTCTGTCTTTCACCGATGCAGATGGATTCATGCTTTCTAACTTCACCACAATCTGTGCTACAGCCCCTTCCGCTTGAGGGATTGTGTTCAACTGCACTAAGGGTGTGCGTCCGACTAACTCTGTAATATTTTTGGCAATTTTCATAAAAAATTCCTATGTCGCTAAATGTAATACATCTGACTCTGCTGGAGGCGCGCTTCTCGCTGTTCACATAAATCTTGAATGGTATATTGGCTCAAAACAGCTTGTGCAGCCGTATCTGCTTCATGCCAAATATCCCTTAACAAGTTTTTTTCTAAAGTGTTTTCAGCAAGGGATTCTTTTTCTTTCTGTTCTCCATCTAACATAATCACCACTTCGAGCAGCGTCAGTTGCCAAGGTTCACGCGTCAAAATAAAACCACCCTTAGAACCACGCTGACTCTGCACCACACCCGCCCGCCGCAGACTTGTGAGAATTTGCTCCAGATAACGCTCTGGTATAGGGTGTTTAGCTGAGATATCACTCATCGTTGTGGGTGTTTTTCGCGCAGAACAGCTTGCTAGTTCTAAAAGTGCTAACAGAGCATATTCCACTTTGGCAGATAGATCCAAGAGACTATAGTTCTGTTTTTTTAGGGTTTCACTCATCATACAACGGTAAATTGATAGACTTATTGTACTTTAAGCGAGAGAACTGGTAAAAACAATGTTTGAGGGGATACTGTTTATTGAAACTTAATTAAAGTACCATAAATCTATCCATTTACCGGAGTTTATCAATCTTCAGGTAGTTGTAATATTTATAACTTCAAACCCAAAATCAGAATATCTCCCTACCCAGCACAAAACTATGCTTTTAACTGACTTACGCACGATTTCTGAACGTGATCCCGCCGCCCGTAATTGGCTAGAAATTATATTCTGCTATCCTGGCATTCAAGCCTTGATGTTTCATCGCCTCACCCATTGGTTGTATAAAATCGGCATTCCTTTTATTCCCCGCTTCATTTCCACTATCAGTCGGTTTTTGACCGGAATTGAAATTCACCCAGGCGCGAAAATTGGTAAAGGTGTATTTATTGACCACGGTATGGGTGTAGTAATTGGTGAAACAGCGATAGTCGGTGATTATGCACTTATTTATCAAGGTGTCACCCTTGGCGGAACAGGAAAAGAAATCGGCAAGCGTCATCCCACCTTGGGTGAAAATGTAGTCGTAGGTGCAGGTGCAAAAGTATTAGGTAATATTCAAATTGGTCATAATGTTCGCATTGGTGCAGGTTCAGTCGTCCTCCGTGATGTTCCCAGCGACACAACAGTTGTGGGGGTTCCTGGGCGTTTGATTCGTGCGGATAATACTGATGTTTTGGGACATGGAAAAATTCGAGATGTAGAAGCAGAAGTCATCCGCGCCCTCTTTGAACGTGTCAAAGATTTAGAAAAACAAGTAGAACAATTAGAAGTAGGCTTTGATCCCGCCATTAACCAAGTAGAGATTCTACACAATCAAGAGATTAAAAATGAAAGCAACTTGGTGATTGAAGAATTTTTAGACGGAGCAGGAATTTAGGATATTTATGGTGGCTTTTTTAGTGGTAGCCACGTAAATTTACTTACGACAACTTATGTAATCTTCTTTCCCATGACTTTTTCACAAGCGATCGCCATAACTAAACTCATCAATGTTTTTTCTTCCCTAATTGCCTAAGTGTCTTAGCTCTGATAACTTTGCAAAAGTCCCAGACACAAACCTCCTCACTGCCATAATCACAAATGAGGAGGTCATGATACAGCGATTATCTTACGCTACTAGCAGTAGCAGTAGCAAACACTCTTGCTTGTTTCGGTTTGATATAGACACGCTGTCCTTTTTCTAACTCAAGCTGATAGAACTGTTCTCGACTTAGATGAGCATTCACCATTTCACCAGACCGCAAAACTAACTCAACGCGAATTTCCCAACCCAGATGAGTAATTCGTTCAACAGTCGCAGAAGTGGTATTGTCTTCCGCATTCTTCCCAATCAAAATATCTTGTGGTCGTAAAAATAATTTTTCATTAGCAGACGCTATACCTATGTTGGGTACGATACCAATATTAGTGGGGAGGACATTCACAGGGCCAATAAAACCCATCACAAAAGCTGTAGCTGGGTTCTCATAAATTTCAGATGGACTCCCAACTTGTTCTACTCTTCCCTGATTCATCACCACAAGTTCGTCAGCAACTTCCATTGCTTCTTCTTGGTCGTGGGTAACAAATACAGTTGTGACGTGAACTTCCGAATGCAGATTACGTAACCAAATACGTAAATCCTTCCGCACCTTAGCATCTAATGCCCCAAAAGGCTCATCTAACAATAATATCCGGGGTTGTATAGCTAGTGATCTTGCTAATGCGATTCGTTGTCTTTGACCACCAGAAAGCTGAGAAGGATAGCGATCGGCAAATTGTTGCATCTGAACCAATTCCAAAAGTTCATCCACCCTTTGGCGAATGCGGCTTTTTGGATGTTTACGCAAATCCATCGCAAAGCCAATATTATCACGCACTGTCATGTGCTTAAACAGCGCGTAGTGCTGGAAAACAAAGCCAATATTGCGTTCCTGTACGCTGTGGTAAGTAGAATTTTCCCCCACCAACCAAATATTACCACTATCTGGTGTCTCTAAACCAGCAATTATGCGTAGCAACGTCGATTTTCCTGATCCAGAAGGCCCCAACAGCGCCACCAGAGACCCAGTTTTAATCTCCACACTCACATTATCCACAGCATGGAAGCTACCAAACTGCTTAGAAATATTTTCAATTAGAATTCCCATCGTTCTTTGTTCCTTCAATTTGGTATATATTAAATTTAACTACGGTTTCTCTACCAACTTTTGGTACTTGATTGATATGACAACTTTATCCTCTGCTTTTACACCTCCTATTCGTAATCAAAAAACAAGCTTTTCATCCCGCTCTATACTGCCAAGAAACAACGATTATCTGTGGAAAATTGAGCAAGGTGTAGTGCGAATTGTCACTTGGCATGAAGATGGAACAATTGTCACATTAGGTCTATGGGGCGCAGGCGGCATTATTGGTACACCTTTGTCTAAAACAGAACCTTATCAAATTGAGTGCCTCACTAAAGTGGAATTAAGCGCTCTGGAAATTCAAGATTCATCAGAATTACTGCAAATTTTAAGATTACATCTCCAGCAGACAGAGGAATTAATGGTAATTCGTAGCCATAAAACCGTAGAAATTATGGTAGCTAAGTTATTGGAATGGCTAGCTAACAGATTTGGGCGAGAAGTTCAGGAAGGTAGACTCATTGATTTGCGTCTCACTCACCAAGATATTGCTGAAATCATTGGTTCTACTCGCGTCACCATCACTCGTGTTTTGCAAAAATTAGAAGAACAAGGATTTATTCAAAGGCTGCGATTACATAGAATTGTGCTGCGAGAAGAGGATATTTGGCACTATGAAATTTAAAAATTAGGCAGCTAAAAAATTTAACAATGCCAACTATCACCATCTGTATTTAACTTACCGACAATCTTTAAATTTAAAGACTCTAGATAATTTAAACAATTACTGATGTGAGACATACAACCTTGTAGTTCTAAGTCAAAGCATCCCTGTTTATTAGTATTTTTGTCTAGCTCTGCTCCAGTAATATTAACTGTCAATTGATAACGAGAAATCATTTGAGAAATAATTGGTTCTTGCAAGTAAAATTGAGGAATATGTAAACGCACACGTAGTTGAGCCATGCTACTGCTTTTACCAACAAATAGAACCATAATCCACTATTTTATTTAGATAATCTGTCCATGCAAAGAAGAGGCATCTAACCATAGTGGTAACTTGAGCTTTTCCAAATAATCGCAACTAGAAAAAAGTTGCTGCGGTTTACCCCAAAGGTCTAAATCAAACCAACCATCCTCTTCCTGATTAGCTGGTAGTGAAGCCCCAATAATATTGACTGTGATTCCATAGCGAGAAACTAAATCAAAGATGATGGGTGTCTGGTAGTAATCTTTCAAGATACAAATTTGCAAGCCCAGGCGATAGGATTGACTGCCGTAAACTTGGTAAGTATAACTGGGTGCAGCTGTTGGTAAGGTAGGTATTTCTGGAGTTGGGCGAGGAAATGACCGAGAACTTAAATGGTGCTGCACACTCTCTGTAATACTTGTATCCATTAAATCTACTCCCAAGTTCTGTAAATACAGCAGCCCATCACAAATGTGTTCAGAATTACCTTGGAGTTGTAAGTCAAACCAACCGTAGCTGTCTGTGGCTGACAGCATCGCCGCTTTGATATTGACTGTGACACCATAGCGGGATACCAAACGGGAAATCAAAGGCTGGCGTTGGTAATGCAGAGGTATCCGGATACGGCTATTAACGGGGGTTAGTGGATGTAATTTTTTACATGGCATAGGAATAGGGAATTAATAGAACACTTAATCACCAATCACCGACGCTATTTTCATCCCAGATTTCTAGCTCTATATCCTGGAGGTAATTGATAGCATCATCTATCTGTGTTACCAAACCTTGTAAGTCAAGCTCAAACCAACCGTCACCCACAGCATTTGCACCCAAAATGGCAGCTGTAATATTAATCGTTAAACCGTAGTCTGAAACTAAACGCGAAATGACCGGTTCTTGATGAAAATTTCTGGGAATTCGCAGGCGAATTTGTTTGTGAATGATCTGATCCTTAGTAACCATATTCAAATTACCTATTTTTCAGAAATTAAACTGGAATACACAGGTGGAACCAATTTGGGGGTGCAGAGGTGAAGGTAGACTGTGGGTTTGAAACCCTCAGACTTGAAGATATGAACTAGGTGCTTTTGGCTATACGGGCTTGGATATCGTCAAAAATTCCGCCGTCGCCAAAGAATTTCGGGTTAACTTGACTCCAAAAGATTTTGGGATAGTTGTCGGCAAATTCCGCAACTACTTCTGGTAATACTGGTCGGAATCCCACTTTCGCGAATTCGCGTTGGGCTGCGGGAGTAAAGAAAAATAAAACTTTTTAAAGACGTGCGTTTCCATCGATTGCAAATATCTAGCCACATACCGACCTTGGACTCCTGAATTTTAATCTACTATTAATCCATCAAGCTTTAGTAGTTTTGGGTTTAGTTATAGATATTACAGATAAATCCATGAAATAGCAAGATATTCACCATAATCTCAATCAAGAATATGGTGATTCCATAACTTTTAGAAGTCCCAGCTTGATGGAGGTGATTAGCTCTATGGGCATAGCTTCAACGCTCTAGCTAGAATTGGTCAAAAATAGTCTGAATCTTTCGCTCATATATTTCTGATCTTTTGCCAGTAATACAAGGGAATTTCACCAAAATTACCGCTAGATAAAGATATGGCGATCGCCTCCATGAAGAGATTGTCAATCAATTTCCCTGTGATTTAGTTTCTGTGTAGCAGGGACAGTGGCATTATTTTATACGAAGAATAAATAAAAATTACTAGAAATAGTCCTTTGGGTTAGAGCAATGTCACCAACTCAAAGCAGCACAAAATATGACACGCCCTAGTGTGAGAAAATGAATTTTTGGTGAATAGAGTTATATTCTCTCACCCACCAGCCTACACCCTACTATTCCAGAATATAAGCGTCCAAATAATCTAGGGGAACCGTAAACACATAGTAAAGTACGCCCCCACCCAAGAGAACCACAGCTAAACTCGCCATAAGTATCCAACGGTCTGGCGGTTGATAAGTATCTTCGTCAATGTCTCGGCGAACCGCGAAATAATGCTGAGTTGAAAGTAATACTGATAACACACCGACAAAAGCAAACGCTAAACCCAACTTCCAACCATTACCCGGCGGTTGTGGTGCTATGGGTGGTCGAATGATCCGCAACCGCACAATTAAAACACCAAAACCCATGAGTGCAATTCCACTCCGCATCCATGCCAAATAAGTTCGTTCATTCGCTAGATGATCCCGAATTCTATCCGAGCGATACATCTTCTTTCCTAACTTATTCAATTCCAATTTTTCTGTTTCTATTTTCATAAGATTTGCACTGGTAACTAGCTATTCAAAATTTTTAATACTTGATTGATATTTTCTCACATAAACAAAAATTATCAAAGCAATAATACATAATTCGCAAGTTTTTCTACTAATTTATTAGTGAGTCATCTAATTAGATAAGGCACAGAAAAGTTCCATAAAAATAATTTATGGAACTTTTATAATTAATAGTTTTTGATTTGTCAATAATTTTAATGACATAAATAGGAGTCAGATTTATTCTGGCTCCCATATTTTATCAACTTACTAGCTTTATTGAAAAATTAATCCTTAATCATCTATTTTGGCGGTAGTAAGTCCAGCATCAAGTGCAGCTTGGAGATTTTCAGGAATCAACCAGTTAGCTTCACCTAGTTGGAACACTTTGGCAGGTGGGAGATTAAATTCAGTTTCTCCAGTTTCGGCGTTGGTTGTTGCAACTAACCGAGTTCCATGGACAATCTTAAAAGCTTGAGGAGATGTGGCTGCTTGTGATTCTGTAGCGACTTGTCCAGGGATATAAACGCCTTGACATTCCCACTCATCATCTGTTTCTATACCACTGGGGAGCAAATACAATTCATTATCGTAGGTTGAGGAAGATTTTTTGGCTTTCTCACCGTAGACTAACAAGGTTTTGTCTGTGTCATTGCGACAAATGCCTACAGGATCTTTACTATTTTCTAGGAGATATTTTTGAAATTTTAAATTAGCAATCTCTAACTGACTTTCTGGTGTTAAGCCTTGAGCTTTTTGCTCTTGTAAAGCAGTATCTAATGCTTGAGTAATTTCTATATAATCTGGATCTGAGCTATATTTTTCTCCTGCCCAAGATGGTTGAGCAACCATTAAATTTCCTAGCAGCAATAAGCAGATCAAAGCAATTTTTACAAAATAGTTAGGCAATTCTTTCATGTTTGTCTCCTGAAAGGTTGTATATGTTTTACCAGTGTATAACTACCTCATTTAAGGTGTTATGTCAGTTTTTTTTCATCTATCTATTGATGTAAGTTAAATTTATTTAATATTCATTTTTCTTCAACCCTGGATAAAATTTCATGTTCAAGTGATCCCAATAAAAAAGTGTGATTTTCTTGCCAAACATTTTTGCCGACAATTAACAGGTAAGCAGCAAGACTGACACAAGTCAGGACAGCTAAGGCTGGAGTTTCTAAAGTGTGGCTTTCCATCAAAATAGAAACACCCAATCCGATTAAAATGAAGGGAACGAGGGTATTTCCGTAGCTAACAATAAAAGAAGCGATCGCACTTACTTGCGTTAAACAATAAGCTGTATAACACCATACACCAACCATAACGAAAAACACTGCCAAAATCATTAGTAAGCTATCCCATGTGGTAGTAGCAAACATTGGCATATAGATACTGATGTTGTCTCCACCATTGGCGATGGTAACTGCTGCGACAGCGTAAGATTGGGGTGAAAGAAAGTTACACCACCAAGATTGCGAAGATTTGGAGGTGTCGAAATCTTCCTGTTCGTCAGTTTCTGGATTTAATAAGCGACTGATACCAATGATGATGGGAACAATACCGAGTAAACCAATCCAGGATGCTGGGAGGATAAACTTGCCAAAAAAGCTCGGTAAACTGGCAATTACTAACGCACTAAAACCCAAATATTGACCGATAACGATGTGACGACGGCGAAAGCAAGTATTTATTTGTGAAAAAAACAGCGATAGGATGACGATATCATCCAGATTTGTGGCAACGAAAGCAGTCAATCCTGTGGGAATAGCAGTTAATAATCCGCTCATGTGCATTTTCTAATGTGTAATTCGTTTGACGGTGTTTGATCCTGGTGCAAGCAAGATTGTAATTTTGACTAACAAGCCTCTTTTAGCTGCGTAGTTTTACTCTATGGCTTCCTATCAATAAGAGCAAACAGTCTTTATTGTCGAATCGATAGATAAAATTTATCGATTGCAGATATAACAGAATATACTTATCTACAGTTTTCCGCCCAATTTAGCGTATAATACTTTGTATTGTATAAAATTATTATCCTAAAAAGCAAAAATGACGCTGGAACAGTTGCGAATTTTTTTAGCCGTTTCAGAGATGTTGCACTTTACCCGCGCTGCTGAAGCACTGTATATTACTCAGCCCGCAGTGAGTGCTGCGATCCAAACCTTGGAAACAGAATATGGAACGAGGTTATTTCATCGTATTGGTCGTCATATTGAAATTACAGATGCTGGTAAATTATTGCAAGGTGAAGCGCAGAAAATTCTGGATCATGTACACTTAACCGAACGTGGCTTGAAGGAATTAAACAATCTGCAACGAGGAGAGTTGAAATTAGGTGCAAGTCTGACGGTGGGAAATTATTGGTTACCCGAAAAAATCAGCCAATTCAAGCAGTTATATCCCGGTATTTATATCAACTGTAAGCTAGGAAATGCTCAAGAAATTTGCGAAGGAACTGCTGTGGGTATGTATGATTTAGGTTTAGTGACTGGGGAAATTAAACTATCATTGCAGCACAGTTTAGAGAAAGAGGAAGTAGGAAGCGATCGCTTGCAAATTGTTGTCAGCAAATCTCACCCTTGGTTTCAGCGTACCGAGATTTATGTAGATGAATTACTCAATACAAGTTGGGTGATGCGTGAATCTGGTTCTGGCGCACAGCAGATGTTTCACCAAGCCTTAGAAAGTTGGGGAATTGAACCCAGTAATTTAGACGTTGTGCTTAACCTAAACACTAGCGAAATGGTGAAAGCAGTCGTAGAAAGCGGCGTTGGTGCGGCGGCGATTCCCGAATCGATAGTAAAAAAAGAATTGCAACTAGGAACATTACACGCTGTGCGAATTATCGATCCTGAAAAAAAATCTCGGAAAAAATTAGAAATTGTCCAGCCTGTTTGGAAACTAAAACATCGCCAACGTTTTCATACACGAGTGATGACGGCTTTTGAAGCTCTTTTGATGCAAGATAATAGACAAGTTGCTTAATTTGTTCAATTTTTTTTGACTAAAATTATTAGACAAGTACAACTTGCTATAAGTTTAAACACAGTCAAAGCCTGTGTTTTTAATACTATTACTCCACCTAAGATGATCAAGACAAAGGGTAAGATAAAATTAACATTTTGATTTAAAATCTCAGCAATCTTTATTTGATAACTAAATTTATAAGCCAGATAACACCAAACCGCTATTAAGATTAAAAAACTACCAATAATAATCCAAAAATCATTTATACTACTACTGGCAAATAGTGGTATATAAACGCTAATATTATCACTACCATTGGCAATAGTAATGACTGCAACACTGTAAGTCTGGACATTAAAAATACTTGCTGTGTCAGTCTCTGGATATTCTTGTGTTACAACTGTAGCCTCTGGAGTTTGATCATCATCTTGATTAATTAAACTACTAATACCCATTGCAATGGGTATTAAACCCAGTAATCCAATCCAATTGGGTGGGATGATTAATCCACCGAATAAACCAGGAAGGCTGGCAAGAACTAACACAGTAAAGCCTAAATATTGCCCAGCAATAATATGTCGGCATCTGAAACTAGAATTTACTTGTGAAAACAGCAGTAATAAAATAACGATATCATCAATATTAGTAGCAATAAAGGCTGAAATTCCTACTAAGAGTGTAGTAATTAACTCACTCATTTCAATATATCCTGATTAATTCGAGTAATTTATTATTTAAGCATAAATTTTTACAATCGGACATGAATAAAATTACCACACTAATCACTGAGGCAATTATTGCTTTTTTAATTACAAATCTTGACGATTTGATTATACTGCTGATATTTTTTTCTCAGCTAAGTCCACACTTTCGTCGGCGGCATATTTTTATTGGACAATATCTTGGTTTTACCATGATAATTATTGCTAGTTTACCAGGATTTTTTGGTAGTTTCTTAGTACCGAGAGCCTGGATAGGATTATTGGGAATATTACCAATAGTCATGGGAATTAAGCAGTTACTCAATCAGGAAACAGAAAACACAGAAATTCAGACTATTACGACTAATTTGAGTCCATCAGCAACTGATAACCCAATCATAACTTTTATTTTGAGTATTTTCAGTCCTCAAACTTATAAAGTTGCCGCAGTTACCTTTGCTAATGGTGGTGATAATATTGGTATCTATATAACATTATTTGCTGGCTACAATTTTATTAAATTATTAATAGTTATTTTTATATTTTTGATCATGAAAATAGTTTGGTATGCTGTCGCTTCCCTCTTGGTAAGGCAAAGTACAATAGCCAATGCTTTAAGTCGCTATGGTAAAAATATTATGCCTTTTGTATTGATTGCATTGGGTTTTTATATCATGTATGAAAGGGGAACTTTTAATCTGTTTTCTTGGGGACAATAAATTATCAAACCTCGCCCCAAATCTCTCTCTACTAAGAGGTTGTTTGAAAAGTATCAAGAAGAAATTTAGGATTTGCCAAACGGAACTACTGGGAAATAAATTTACGTTCAGTAAAGTTGCTTCGTTAGCGCTAAAAATTTCGTTGTCTTATTTAGTTCGCTTCAACCTCAAGAAGAGTAATTAAGTTAATCATAAATTTTAGTTATCGTTTTAACAAAAAAGACTATTTGCTTTTATAGAGTCAAAAGACCTAATATTAAATTCAGAAACAAGCAGGTAAATCACTCAAAAAACATTCACTCAATAAATAGCATTTTATTTGATAGCGATCGCCTCAAAAAAATCACAAAAATCATCCTCTGCTAATGCTAGATATAACAGTCCAGCCAAAGCATAATATGCCCTCAACTCAAAAATTAGAGAGGGACTAAAAAACAACAAAACTACATCCTTGCGAGCAATAAATATGAGTTGGTTAATTGGTACAATAATAATCGGGATTTCTGCTGCGATCGCAACTACCTTTGATGATAATTTGTATTTGACGGCGTTCTTCGGAAAAGTCAATCATGCCTTTCGTCCCAAACATATTATTATCGGTGAATTTTTGGGATTCACAACTTTGGTACTTGCCAGTCTTCCTGGTTTTTTTGGTGGTCTCATTATTCCCCATACCTGGATTGGATTACTAGGTTTTCTGCCCATCGCTATTGGGATTAATCATCTCCTCCGTAAAGAAGATGGAGAAGAAGCCACACAAGCTGTATCAATTAACTTAAATCATACAAAACCTCAGCGAAATAAATCACTCTGGGCAACGATCCGCGACCCTCAAACCTACCGCGTTTCTGCTGTTACTATCGCTAATGGAGGAAACAACATTGGCATATATGTACCCTTATTTGCCAGTAGTACCCTTCCACGCTTAGGAATAATTTTGTTAGTTTGCTATTTAACAGTTGGGCTGTGGTGTTTTCTATCTTATAACTTGACTCGTAATCCCCTCATCGCTATTGTTCTAGCTCGTTATGGTCAAAAAGTCTTTCCCTTTGTCTTAATCGGGTTGGGACTCTCCATCTTAATGGACAGTGAAAGCTACAGATTATTACCCACCCTAGCTATGTTTTCCAACTAAACACTCAGCGTCACTACCCTGCGGGTTCCGCTTGGGGTATGCGTTAAATAACCTCAAAAAATCACAAGGATAAACTCATGAATATACTCAACTTCAAAAAACTCACTTCCTGGATTTTAGGAATATTAATGGTATTTTCTTTACTTAACCAACCCCAAGCTCTAGCTCAAGTAGAAACATTACCTGAACTAACCCAACCTAATCCCGTAGAAGTTCCCATAGCATTACCAGTGGAGTCCATCCCTGCAAACGTGAGACATTTATTAGAAACAAACGAATGTGTAGGATGTAACTTAAATGGCGTATCCTTTGCAGGAGCAAACCTACAAGCTGCTAATTTGGAAAGTGCCAATCTGCAAAATGTAAAATTTGAAAACGCTAATTTACAAGGAATCAACCTCAAGTTAGCAAACTTACAGGGAGTAGATTTAGGCAAAGCCAACATTGCACAAGCCAATCTGCAAGGCGCAAATTTATTTGATGCGGATTTAGAAAAAGCTAACCTACAAGGAGCAAATCTACAAGGAGCAAATCTCCAAAATGCCGACTTGGAGAAAACAAACCTCACCAATGCAAATATAGATGGAGCCAACTTACAAGGGGCTGATTTAGAAGGCGCAATCGGAATTTTTGGACGCTAAAAACAGACAAGCGAAAAGATTTTGACTTCCTAATGACTAATAAACTAGCTTGGCACTTACCATCATTAAAATAAAGTAAATCATAAACCGCAATGGTTTTTGAGGTACAAATTGGCAGATTTTCGCCCCCAGTAATACACCTGGTACTGAACCAAGCCATATTGGTAGGACTAAACTCCAATCAACTGTTCCTAAAGTTAGATGTCCAACAGCAGTAAATAGTAAGAGAATTGCTGCCTGGGAAATATCTGTACCTACCAACTTTCTCGCATCTAAACGGAAAAATCCCATCAGTACTAAGGCAAACATGGAGCCGGAAGCGACGCTGGTTAAACCGACAACACAACCTAAAATCGCTCCTACACTTACTGTTTGCAAGCGTCCTAGTTGAGTTGTTAAGTCAAATTTAGGAAGTTCAGGTAATTGTATATGAGGGAAAAAAGTCAACAGCAGCATTTGCAACAACGCCAAAACTGTAACTAAAAAAATTGTTATCCCTAGCAAGTGCAGTGTAATGTTGTTCAGGTTATGCCCTCCCTGCTGTTTAATTAGGTGCAGTATCCCTACCC
This sequence comes from Nodularia sp. (in: cyanobacteria), assembly GCA_035638855.1. Taxonomy (GTDB): domain Bacteria; phylum Cyanobacteriota; class Cyanobacteriia; order Cyanobacteriales; family Nostocaceae; genus Nodularia. Next base: position 46,613 of record DASQZD010000047.1, read on the forward strand.
CCAGCAGAGAACCAGGAACGCTTCCCCAGACCAGCCATTTCACCACCTGCACATCCAGGGTTTGTTGCTGCCAGTGTTTGATGCTACCAACAACTTTCATCAGTGTCGCGGCAACAACATCAGAACTTACTGCGACAGCAGGCGGTACTTGAAAAACAAAAATCAACATGGGAGTGATGAGGGAAGCACCACCAATTCCTGTCAAACCAACCAGAATACCAACGAGAAAGCTGAAGAAAGGCAACAAAAAAAAATCCATACTCCTGTCCTTGACCGGGGCTTTGTAGCTGTAGTTTTGTTTAGCTGAAACTAAAAGATTGGTTGTAACGCTCTTGTGCAGTCTGTTTCAGGCAACTACAATCCGGAAAAATTTGCATAAAATACTAAAATTCGATTGATTTACCGTATTTTATGCTTAAAATATAGTCAAAGTCTATGTTTTGAGAAAGTGATACAAAATATATGTATATTTTAGTACAGTAGATGAATTATTTTTTGGATAAAAGCTCGTTACAGCAGATATTTATCCATCAGTAGTAAAAAAATACTAGTTTTAAAGAAAACTACTCTAATTACATCGCAATATCGTATTTAATATGGCAGAGTTAGAAAATCAAACATTACGATCAAAGCCACAGTTACCCATAAGGTTTGGGCAAAAATTGCTGGTTACTCACTGGCGTTCTTTGTTGCTGCTGTTCTTGGGGGTATATGTACCGCTACAAATTTTTGGACTGCTGGCGTTAGATGTGCAGCAAAATCAAGGTGGATTTCCCTGGGATTTACCGATTTTAGTGACAATTCACTCTGTAGCCCAGCCCAAATTAGATGTACTCGCCGCACTGTTGACCAAACTTGGTTCTTTTTGGACTGTGTTACCCATTCTCAGTGCGATCGCATTGATTTTACTATTACAACGTCGCTGGCGATCGCTTACTTATTTACTCTTTACTGCTACTGGTAGTGCAATTATCAACCACACAGCCAAACCATTTTGGCATAGAGTACGTCCCGATTTGTGGACTTCAGTTGCACCAGAATATGATTATTCCTTTCCCAGTGGTCATGCTATGACCAGTATGACGTTGACTGTGATTTTGATAGTTTTAACTCGGAAAAGTGTTTGGGCTTGGTTAACAGTGATCTTGGGTAGCGTGTACGTTTTAACCATTGCTTGGACACGGCTATATTTGGGAGTACATTTCCCCAGTGATATTATGGCAGCTTGGATGGTAGCGATCGCTTGGACAATTGGCGTGAGTTTAATTATGCGCCCATCATCACAGTCAAAAAATATGATCAGTGATAAGCCAGCGATGGAAACAAAATTATTCTCAGAGGAACAGCAATTAATCAATGAAGAATAAACTTTTGTGTTTGTGAGTATAGATTTTATTCATACAATATAAATACGTATAAGTTCTACCTGTCTGGGATCAAGCTTCTATTTACTCCTAGACATATTTTGAATTTTGTTTTAAAGTACTGTAAGCTGATGTGATTACTGTACTATCATGACAAATATCGACAAACCTGATCAAGAGCTTTTATCACCAACTTCTGAAGATTTACCCAAAACATTATTACAGAAGCTCAGAGGTGGATTTTTCTTAGTCATTGGATATTTATTATCACCATTATGCTGGTGGAATGACTTGATATTCAACTTACCAATTGCTTATGCTTTTGGTTATGTTTGTAGTCTTTTTGCGCCTAAATTACTCATGCCTGGTGTTATCATCGGTTATTGGCTATCTAATATTATTGGGATTTTGTTAATGCAAGCCGGCGCAATCGATGTTTTACAAAAACAAACCCAAGAACGCAACTTAAAAAAAGAATTATTCACAGGCTTAGTTTCTTCAACTGTATATACTTTTTTGATTGTGGCATTAATTCAGTTGCATATTATCGATACTCCCAATTTTTTCTCTGCCAGTTAAGCAAAAACCCAGTCATTAATACTGGGTTATTTAAAGGTATTTAAATTATTGAGATTTTAAAAGCTCATTCATATTTAAAAGTTTAGGAGCATCCTTAGACATAACTAAAGGTAATTTACCGTCCCATTTTTCTATAAACTGTCTTTTGAGAATTTCATCGGTTAAACTCTCACGTAGTAATTTGTTTACCTCTGCTTCTCCTTTAGCTAAATTAACCTTAGCTTCTGCTTCTTTTGCTGCTTTCAAGGCGATAAAATCGGATCGTTTTGCATCTTGTTCGGCAATTTGTTTAGCCTCGACTGCTTCATTAAATTTATTAGAAAAATTGACATGAACCAGCGAGATATCATTAGCTACTATATGGTATTTATGCAGTCTCGTAGTCAATGTATTATCAATTCCGGCTTTTACTTCTTCTCGTTTAGTGACTATTTCTTCTGCTGTATATTTAGCTATCACGGCTTTTAAAACTTCTTCTATTGCCGGATTAATAATTTTTCCAATTATGTCTATTTCATCACCAATATCTTGAAAAATTATATTAGTTTCTTCAGGTATAATATGCCAGTTTAATGCTACATCTGTAAACACATCTTGTAAATCTTTAGAAGAAGCTTGAGCAGAAATTTCTTGTTTTTGAATTCTCACACTGATTTTTTTTACTGTGTTCACAATAGGAAATATAATATGTATACCCTCTCCCAATACTATTTCTTGTACTTTGCCAAACTGCATTAATACACCCCGTTCTCCAGCATTCACCACAACACAAGGTGTCAGCAAAATTGTAATTAAAAATAAAAATGCCGTAAATTTGCCAGCATTATTTGTAAATTTAATATTTTTCATATTAGAGATATCCGAAACAAATAAAATGCGGTGAAAGCAGATAAAAGAATATTTATTAATAATCCAGTATAAGACTAAATAATTCTTTAATCAAAGAAATAATCTTAATCAGAACACTAAGTGAGATAGCAATACCTTGGCGACGCTTCAGATAGCATAGCTTCTGTGTTTAAAAAAAAGTTTTTTTCACCGCAGCACATCTACAACTTAGGTAAAACTTCCGGTAACAAATGACCAGGAATCTGAGACAAAGCCAAATTTTGACCTTGTATCCCCAATTCAGCGTGAAAAGCACGAATTGTTTTGACTATATAACTAAAGGTAGTTTGATAAGCCTCTGATTTTTGGCTAAATCCATTTAATGCTTGTAAATGATGATTTAATGCTGACTGTAAGTGTTGTGAACTTGCGGCTTTGTCACCATGAAAAGAATTATCTGTTACTAGCTGATAATGAGCTAATCCCAAATTATTATGAGCAGCATACAAATCAAAACTTAAAGGTGTATCTCTAAGAGAGTGAGCCAAGGTAATAGCTTCATCATAAGCTTTAATAGATAATTGTAATAATTTTTGTCGTAACTCTTTAGTGGTTTGAGATAAATTTGCTAAATGCCAATAGGCAGTACCCAGATTATTTTGTGTCGCAGCGCAGGCGCTGGGAACATTAGCTGGAGTGCGATATTTTAAAGCCTCGCGGTAAACATCAATGGCTAGTTGCAGATTTGTTGCGGGTTGTTCGTCGTATTGTGCCAGATTCCAGTAGGCAGTACCAATATTATTTTGAATCATGCCATATTTCAACGGTTCCTGTTCGGGGCTGTAGTGAGCCAAAGCTTGACTGTAGGATGCGATCGCTTTGTGTAAATGCACCACTGGTTGATTATATTGCCCTAAATGCCAGTAAGCAGTGCCTAAATTATTTTGACAAGCAGCATACTTTAACGGTTCCATATCGGCTGTACGATACCGCAGGGCTTCAGTGTAAGCTGATACTGCTTGTTGCCAATTGTCCGATGGGTTAGCAAAACGAGCTAAATCACCATAAGCAGTACCTAGATTATTTTGTACCCGTGCATAAGTTTCTGGCTGTTCTTGAGGAGATATCAGCTTTAAAGCCAAATGATAAAATTCAATTCCCTGCTCGATATAAGCTTTTCCATCCTCTGAGTTATGGGGGGCGCGGTACAGCATCCAATACAGTGTCCCCAAGTCATTTAAAATATCTGGCAGTTGCAGTGATGTTTCATCGTAGGCGATCGCTTCCTGATAGGCGAGAATTGCCACCATCAAATTTTCTAGACTTGACTTTCCCTGTTCAATACGGAGGCGATATAAATTTCCTAAATGATGATACGCTGTCGCCAATACCTCTCCAGAGGCTTGTTGTGAGTGTAATTCTTCAATCTCTAAAAGAATTTGCTGCGGTTGTTGGTTATCCTCTCCATCTTCAGTCGTCGTTGTGTTGAGCATTGGTACGATTAGCTCAGTTAACTCCTTGCTAATATGAGACAACGACAATTGGGATAAAATATTTCCTTGACTGGATATAGCAGTGGATTTCTGTTCCTGCGTTCCAGTTTTCAATAATTCCGAAGTTAAAGGCCAAGCTTCTGCTTCTTTACCTGGATGATTCGTAGGCGATTCCACCTGAAATTCAAAATCATCTCCAAATTTTAAGCCATTGGCAGCAGAAGCTTCCAGTTCGGCTTCAATAACTGATTCATCCAGAACAGATTGCTCAATATCTTCTAAATCCAAATTTCTCGAACTGGAAGAACCTTGATTTTCCGTCGTTGGTGTCGGTTCACCCGCAAACACAAACACACCAGTACGCCAACGCCAAAACTGTGGTGCTGATTGCTGAATCGCCGACAACCAAGGACGTGATACCCACAACAGCACGCTGGATTCTAGAAACTGACTGGACTCTGGACTAGAAAAATTTTCATCACTTAAGCGCAGATAGTGTAAAAATAAACGCTGTATCGCTACTGGTTGCTTCGTTAACTGTTCCGCCCCTACAATCTGAAATATCGGAATTGGTAAGGTTCTCCCCGTCGTATCTTTTGATGCACCAACAATTGGTGGGGGATAATTAGCCAGCCATTGATTTATATGCTCTATGGGATTGGGGTCACTTAAATTTAACCTCAACGTGACTAATCGCGGATAAGCTGGAGTGCTAGTTTCATGGCCATCGACAGGTTTATATAGTACTTGCCCAACTGGATAAGCTAAAGTAGAGTGCAAACGAGCTGCTACTTGATTTCGTAAGTGTAAATTATCACTAACAGCAAAAAAAACTTGTCTTCTTAAACCAACACTTAGGGCAAGTTTTAGACGATGATATACTTGTCGATTCCAAGTAAAATTATTGGGGTATGTAGTATCATTCACGCTCATGGCGGCTAAGAAGCCCAAACATGGTACATATAAATTTCACAGAATACATGGCAGCAGACAGCCCAAAATTAAATTATGACTGTTAATGTGCTGAATATGCATCAAGTTTTTTAGATTCAGGAAAGTAAAAAGTATTTATTTATACTTTAATTTCCCATACAATTCTAACAAAAAATAAAAAACAAGGCTCCTGCTAATATAGAAACCTTGACAACACAGATTTAAATTTTATTAAAAAATTTGATTCTCAACTGACATGAGAAACAGAAAAAGCCACAAAAATTAACCCAGCAACCAAAAATGCGGCACTGAGTCCTAATAAAATATAGGTACGCTTTTGGTTGTTTGTGGGAGGCTCGGCTTGGTAAACCTTGGGTTCGCTGGCAAAATTGTTGACAAGACCGCCTTCTTCGTTTGTATAGGGCATCAATTAATTCCTTCTTATCTTCTTTTATTCGTTTTATGTTACATAAGCGCTCTATTCTGCTTTCATACTTAGAGACAAATCTTTACGTTTAGGGAGTGGGGAGTGGGGAGTGGGGAGTGGGGAGTGATACTTAATTCCCACTCCCCGATTCTTTAATTAGTAATTGTGCCAGTCAGGGGTGAACTGGCACTAGCGTAGGTTTTCAGGGGCATTCTCCCTGCTAGGTAGGCGAGACGACCGGCTACGGCTGCTAAATTCATCGCTTGCGCCATGACTGGAGAATTTTGGGAAAGGGCGATCGCACTGTTAATTAATAAAGCATCTGCACCTAATTCCATCGCTTGGGCAGCTTCTGATGGTGAACCAATTCCGGCATCTACCACAACTGGTATACTGGCATTTTCAATGATAATTTGAATATTGGCAGTTGTTTTCAGCCCTTGTCCCGAACCAATGGGCGACGCTAAAGGCATGACTGTAGCACAGCCCACATCTTCTAGGCGCTTGGCTAACATCGGATCGGCATTGATATAAGGTAGGACAGCAAAACCTTCTTTGACTAGCTGTTCGGCGGCTTGCAATGTACCAATAGGATCAGGAAGTAAATATTTCGGGTCAGGTATGACTTCTAATTTTACAAAATTGTTATCTTCCTGTCCCAATAGTTTCGCCATTTCTCGCCCCAAACGAGCCACGCGAATCGCCTCTTCTGCGGTTTCACAGCCGGCTGTATTGGGCAACATCCAGATTTTTGTCCAATCCAGGGCTTCGGCTAAACCCTCATGTCCGGCGGCTTTAGTTTGTACCCTTCTGACAGCCACGGTGACAATTTGGCAACCACTAGCAACAATACTTTGCTGCATTTCGGCAATGCTGCGATATTTGCCCGTTCCCGTCATTAAACGAGATTGAAAACTTTTGCCAGCAATCACCAATGGTGAATCTATCGAAACGGGATTGATTGCGTCTGCGATGGGGCGATTTCCCTGAGAGAAGTTGGCAGAGTGGGTGAACATAGAAGTGGAGGTAGATGGCTGGGTATGGAAGCGCGAATAGTGGAAATTAGACAAGATGGAATCAGATTTCTGTTCCCAGATCAAATCGGCAATTAGTGCGGCGGTGATGGGCGCAAGTAACATACCATTACGATAATGACCTGTAGCCAAAGTTAAATTTTCACAGTGGCTAGTGCCTAAAATCGGTAACTCATCGGGTGTGGCTGGACGAAATCCCCACCAAAATTCTTGAATGGGATAATCCTGTAATTGGGGATATAGGCTAATTGCTTGTTGTAGTAAGGTTTGAATACCTGCGGGGGTGTTGTGGGGCGTAAAGCCGACATCTTCGCTGGTTGCCCCAATGATGATAGAACGGTTTCGCCTTGGTACGATGTAAATATGATCTCCGAACAAAACTCGTGTCAGGGGCAATTCTGGGATAAAATCTGGGACTCGCACCCTCAGCATTTGTCCTTTGCGAGGACGCACAGGTAATGGTAATAATTCAGACGACCATGCACCTGTAGCTAACACATAATGGTTAGCCCGAATCATTCCTATGTTGGTTTGTACGCCAAGGACTTTTCCCTGCTGCTGTAAAAATGCTTCTACTTTCACCTGGTCTTTGAGTTCAACACCAAGGGACTCAGCAGCTGTCCACAGGACATTGGCCAAGGCGCGATTATCAACTTGTGCGTCTTCAGGATACCACCAGCCACCAACTACTTTTGATCCCAATCCTGGCTGATATTGATGAATTGCTGCTTGATTTAGCCAGTCTGGGGAGTGGTCTGCGTGAGCAGAAGAATTTTGTTTGTCCGCTTCTGTGGAATAAACTGGTGCTAATATTCCACAAGGCCAGTAACCAGTATTTAAACCAGTCAAATCTTCGAGTTTGTGTGTCCAGTCTGGATATAAGGCACGCGATCGCCTGCACAAAGAACCCATTGCTTGATTGGGGATGTTTTCCGCATCTGGTGCTAACATCCCGGCGGCGGCGTGGGTAGCATTCGCCTTAAAATCACGGCAAAGCACGGTGACTTTAGCCCCGCGCAATTTTAATTCCACGGCGATCGCCAAGCCAATCACGCCGCCACCAATAATTAAAACGTCACTAGTCATTAGTCATATATTATTAGCTATTTACCGAAAATAGTGGGTTTAAAGCCCCGTCACTTCGACAGGTAATACAGTGCGCCGCTTCTAGGACGACTTTTTTGAGCATTATTTTTATCTTTCATTATATCGATAGATAAAAATAATCTATAATTTACCCAGGGGGTAATGAAAGTGTTTAACCTGACCTACGAATTTAAACTCAAACCGACTCGAAAACAATCGAATACTTTTGAGCAATGGCTTGAGATTAATCGTCGAGTCTATAACTATGCTTTGTGCGAACGTAAAGATTGGTATAAGTCTCGCAGTTGTCAGGTTAATGCTTGTTCGGTCCGCTCTGAATACATCATCCCTGCTGAGACTCCTCGTCCCACCTACGCTAGTCAATGCAAATCATTAACCGAAGCGAAAAGGACTAATCCTGATCTAAAATCGGTACAATCTCAGGTCTTGCAACAAACTTTAAAACGACTTGAAACCGCATTCACAAGTATGTGGGAACAAAATCATGGATTCCCTAGATTTAAAAAATCTGGAAAGATGCGTAGTTTTGTCTTTCCGCAAATGAAAGGGGATAAATTGAGTAGTGGGAGAATCAACCTACCTGTGATTGGTTGGGTTAAATTCCGACAATCCCGTTCAATCCCAGAGGTCGGAGTGATTAAACAAGCGCGAGTTGTTAAACGTGTCTCTGGATGGTACGTAATGTTAACTATCCAGTGGGATGTTAGTCTACCCCAACCCATGCCACATGGGGAAGCGGTAGGAATTGATCTTGGATTAACAAATTTTATCGCAACTTCTAATGGTATTTTAGTCAAGCGTCCGAGGTTTTTTGTAGATGCCGAACGCAAGCTGAAATTGCTGCAACAGCGTGTCAAAAGAAAACGATTAGGCTCGAACAATTGGAAGAAAGCACAAAAGAAAGTAGCTTCATTGCATGAGTACATTGCTAATTGTCGTAAAGACTGGCACAGAAAACTGTCGCATCAAATTTGTGACAGCGCCGGGATGTTGTTTGTTGAGGATTTGAATTTAGTTGGTTTGTCCCGTGGAATGCTGGGTAAGCATTGCTTGGATGCTGGATTCGGTCAATTCTTTAATATCCTTGAACAAACTTGTTTTAAGCGTGATGTCTATTTTCATAAAGTAGATGCACGGAAAACAAGCCAAATCTGTCCCAACTGCGGAGTTGAGACAGGAAAGAAAGAACTTTCGGAACGTACTCATGTTTGCTCGAATTGCGGCTATACGACTCATAGAGATGTTGCAGCCGCTCAAGTAGTCGCCATCCGTGGACTTGCAGCCGTAGGGCATACGGTCAAGATGCTTGCTGAGGGTAAATTTATTGGAATCCCTGCGAAGCAAGAATCCTCGTACCTTTAGGTCGAGGAGTGTCAACATTAGTACATAACTAACAAGTCATCAAGTAACTAACGACTATCAAGCTTTACCACAAAGCCCGAATCGGTGATCTACCTTCACTGCTGCTTGATGACGTGTCAGATTCTGAGTCTGTACTTGTAGTCTCTGATGTATTCTCAGGAGTTGAGTCAGAATTATTACTCTGAGCAACGCTGCTTCTGTTCTCAGGAGTAGAAAAATTATCCTGAGCAACGCGATTTCTATTTTCCGGGGCTGTATCGTTACTTGTACTCCTGCTACCAGAGGAGCTATTAACATTAATATTAGCTGGGAGGACTTTGGATCTTCTGCCATCAGGAGCATCATTACTAGCACTTTCTTGTCCACCCATCGGAAAATTGATCCCTAACAATGTACCCAGTAAAATTGCCAAGCCTCCGGCCATGAGCATTAGTGGAGTCCATCTACCCATCTTTATATTTTCTCCTTTTTTAACCTAACCTTCTGGTGTCCATAGGATTTGAGAACTTTGTCCCCAAAATCCAGCGAATTTTGTGATTTTTACATCCCCTATTACCTCAGTTTGACAGGCTAAACGCAGTTCTCTTGTAGGAGAATGAGGAGGAAGCGAACTTCTGGCTCGATCTCGCCAATTTGCAGCAGATACCTCACGTTCTACCTTGACTGCACAAGTGCCACAACTGCCAATTCCTCGACAGTTGATTAACTTAGCACCGCCATTGTAGAGGTCAATACCATTGTCCTGCAAAATTAACCGTAAATTAGCTTTGCGATGTCTGAGGACAAGTGGCTTCGCCCCTACGCACTCAGTTGTCTTACCTTGAGCTAGTACCTTGGGCATAGTTTAATTACCAAACTAGCTTTTTGTTGTATATTGGCACATCGCTTTACTCGTTGTCTCGCAAGTCTCAGTTTTATGACCATACACCCCTCACCTCAACTTTGGCTCTATGACACCACACTACGGGATGGCACTCAGCGCGAAGGGTTATCAGTTTCTATAGAAGATAAGTTACGCATTGCCCGCAGACTCGACCAACTGGGGGTTCCCTTCATCGAAGGTGGTTGGCCTGGTGCTAATCCCAAGGATGTTCAGTTCTTCTGGCAACTGCAAGAACATCCGCTTAAACAAGCAGAAATTGTGGCTTTTTGTTCCACACGCCGCCCTAACACAACTGCGGCAACTGAGCCAATGCTGCAAGCGATTCTAACGGCGGGGACTCGTTGGGTGACAGTTTTTGGCAAATCTTGGGATTTACACGTTACAGCCGGACTCAAGACGAATTTAGCCGAAAACCTGGAGATGATTCGAGATACTATCGGATATCTTTGTTCTCAAGGGCGACGCGTAATTTATGATGCTGAACACTGGTTTGATGGCTACAAGCAAAATCAAGATTATGCTTTACAGACATTAGAAGCTGCGATCGCATCTGGTGCAGAATGGCTAGTCCTCTGTGATACAAATGGTGGGACTTTACCCCACGAAGTTACTCAAATCGTGGCATCAGTCATTGATCATGTGTCATCAGTCAAAAGTCAACACCCAATCCCCCAAATTGGTATTCATACTCATAATGATTCAGATACAGCAGTAGCCAATGCCCTAGCAGCCGTAATGGCAGGGGCAAAAATGGTACAAGGTACCTTTAACGGCTACGGTGAACGGTGTGGTAATGCTAACCTCTGTTCATTAATTCCCAATTTACAACTGAAACTTGGTTATAGCTGTATCGCAGAACACCAGCTAAATCAACTTACAGAAGTTAGTCGCTTTGTCAGTGAGGTGGTAAACCTCGCCCCCGATGAACACGCGCCCTTTGTGGGACGTTCAGCTTTTGCTCATAAAGGTGGTATCCATGTCTCAGCAGTAGAACGAAATCCCCTCACTTACGAACACATTCAACCAGAACAAGTCGGTAATCGTCGCCGCATCGTAATTTCCGAACAATCTGGACTGAGCAATGTTTTAGCCAAAGCCCGGACTTTTGGTATTGAACTAGATAAAGACAAACCAGCAGCCCGACAAATTCTCCAACGTCTCAAAGAATTAGAAAGTGAAGGCTATCAATTTGAAGCAGCAGAGGCGAGTTTTGCACTATTGATGTACGAAGCTTTGGGTGGTCGTCAGCAGTTCTTTGAAGTCAAAGGTTTCCAAGTACATTGTGATTTAGTGGAAGGTAAAGAAATTAACAATGCCCTAGCCACGGTAAAAATAGGGGTGAATGGGAAAAATATTCTCGAAGCCGCAGAAGGAAATGGACCAGTTGCCGCTTTAGATGCCGCCTTACGCAAAGCTTTAGTCAACTTTTATCCCCAAATTGCCACCTTTGAATTGACAGATTACAAAGTGCGGATTCTCAACGGACATACAGGTACAGCAGCTAAAACTCGTGTGTTGGTAGAATCAGGTACTGGTTCTCAACGCTGGACGACAGTAGGAGTTTCGCCCAACATTTTAGCAGCTTCCTATCAAGCAGTAGTAGAGGGCTTGGAATATGGTTTGTTGTTACATTCACAGCAGGGAGTGGGGGAAGAAGCAGGGGAGCAGGGAGCAGGGAGCAGAGGAGCAGGGGGAGAGATAGTCACTTCCTAATGACCAATGACCAATGACCAATGACCAATGACCAATCCCCAATGACCTTCAAGAAAACTGTTCCCAGGATTGGGTAACCAATTGACTCAGCCAACGCCGTTGCTGGTGATTTAGCATAGGGTCATCAGCTAGTAGTTGCGCCGTTAATTCCTCTAAGGATTGTCCCTGAGAGCGAACAAGTTTGATGACTCCAGCGATGGCTGAAGCTACTAATTCTGCGTCAACTGGCTGTTGTCGCAGAGCAAAAATTTCCTGGGGACTGTCTGGGATGGGATAATTCATGGCGTAGGGTTAAAAAAATACAAAATGAAAAATAAACTTTGACAAACTATTAAAAATTCTTTACTCAATCTTTATTGAACCAATAGGGCGGAGTCTAGCTTAGTTTCTGCCTTTATAAAATCTGTCTGAGTGAATAGATTTATCGGAGATGTCAGCAAAAAATCATGAAAGAAATACTCTATTTAGAAGTTCCCACACCGGACATTGCAACTGTACTTAGTTGGCTGCAAATTGAATTTGAACCAGGAAGCGGGGAAAAATTACTCCGACCTGATGGTTTGCTCCTGAGAATACCGACAAAAACTACAAATGCTCAGGGGGCGATTACCGAAAAATTACCGAGCGAACTTTCTGTATTCGTCTGGTCTGTGCAGCGAACTACTTATCTGAAAGTGTTTCGTTGGGCAGATCAGCCTGTTTCTGGAGAAGCACAAATCATGCAACGTCTGAGTCAGGAAATTAGAAAGAAATTTCCCCACAAATACCCTGAACCTCCAGCCATTGATTCCCAAAAATCGATTTTTGACGAACTAGAAACTGTTTACCCCCTCACGGTTAAATATTTTAAGCAAATGCCTAATGGGGAATATGACCTCAATCGTGCTTACTGGTGGGAACAAAGATGGCGCGAAGGTGTACGGAATCCTCAGCAGCCTCGTCAAGTGGTTTTTTCCCCAAGCCCAGGATTTGCGGGAGATCAGGTAGACGGTAGTATAACATCTTCCTTAGCTCCTACTTATGACTTGATCTACATCGGTGGCGCATTAGGGGTAATTCATGCGGCTGTCATGGCTAGATTGGGTTATAAAGTGCTGCTAGTGGAACGTTTACCTTTTGGGCGGATGAATCGAGAATGGAATATTTCTCGTGATGAACTTCAAAGTTTAATTAACCTGGGTTTGGTAACAGCCGCCGAGTTAGAAACTGTGATTGTTCGGGAATATAAGGACGGATTCAATAAATTTTTTGATGGTAACAATCCGGTCAAATTGCGATCGCCTATTCTACATACCCCCACGGTGTTAAATATCGCTTTGGACTCCGAGAAATGGCTGCGGATGTGTGGGCAAAAGCTCCGAGATGCCGGCGGTGACATCTGGGATGAAACAGAGTTTATGCGTGCTGATATTGACAAATCAGAAGTTGTAATTACAGTCAAACATTTACCCACTAAAAACGAGCAGCGCGTAAGTGGGCGACTATTAATTGATGCTATGGGAACAGCTTCCCCTGTGGCTTGGCAATTAAATGGTGGTCGCGCTTTTGACAGTGTATGTCCGACGGTGGGCGCAGTGATTGAGGGGGGATTTGGTCCAGGGGTTTGGGATTCCCAATATGGAGATGTGCTTTATAGTCACGGAGATATTTCCAGGGGAAGGCAGTTGATTTGGGAATTATTTCCCGGATTTGGTGAAGAATTGACAATTTATTTGTTTCATTACCACGAAGTCAATGCAGAAAATCCTGGTTCTTTACTGGAAATGTATGAGGACTTTTTCGCGATTTTGCCAGAGTATCGGCGCTGTGATTTAGATAAACTAATGTGGAAAAAGCCGACATTTGGCTATATACCAGGACATTTTAGTGTCGGAAGTAGCGATCGCACCATTGCCTTTGATCGATTAATAGCCATTGGTGATGCAGCATCCCTCCAGTCTCCCCTAGTTTTCACTGGCTTTGGTTCCCTAATTCGCAACTTAGACCGTTTAACAACACTGTTAAATACAGCCCTCAAGCATGACTTGCTGAGTTTCCGCCATTTAAACAGAATTCGCGCCTACCAAAGCAACGTTTCTGTAACGTGGCTATTTTCTAAGGGGATGATGGTTCCCACTGGGAAATTTTTACCCCCCCAACGAATTAACTCGATGCTAAATACCTTCTTTGGGCTGTTAGCAGATGAACCACCAGAGGTAGCAGATAATTTCATCAAGGATCGCTGTGATTGGTTAACTTTTAACCGCCTAGCACTGAAAGCAGCGCGCAAAAATCCAGCGCTGTTGTTATGGATTTGGCAACTAGCTGGATTTAGGGATTTAGTCCGGTGGCTAGGTAATTATTTTCGTTTCGGTCTTCATTCCTTCGTCAGCGCTTTACTAAGTGGATGGTTCCCGCGCTTGTTGGTGCGGATTAAACCTTGGCTGGAACCCCGCTATCCGGCTTTGTGGTTGCGATTATTGGTGATTAACTACGCGATCGCTGCTGGTAAAGTGAGAACTAACAAGTCAGGGCTGGCGCTATCGCCAAATCATTCAGCACAAGTCAATCCAGATACCATCATCCCCAAATCCGAAGCGAAAATGCTGAATTAGCTGCGGGATTTCCCCTCAATAATGGTGAGTTACACTGTCGCTAACCCACCATTATTGAGGATTATTATATTGATTATTTGGGGTAAAATTCGGTAATTCCACTGATGACAAAGACTTGCGCCCTTTAGGCGGACGCTGGGGATAAACCAATGGTGATGGTGATTGAGTATCGTTGGCGTAGTCCCCAGAATCATCTGAAGTCAAATCAGCCTGATCCAATTGTGAGTTTTCTAACCAATAATTTTCCAACGGTGAGCTAGATGAACTATCAACAGTTGTCTCGCTCAAAGGCGGTGAATCATTTCCAGATGAAGATAGGAAATCTTTCTCTGTCGCCAGAATTTCCGATTGGGGTTCTGGTAAAGATTCTGATTGCTGATCCTTTTCCTGGATTGTCGCCCAAGTTTCCGAGACAGGTGGTTGAGTTTGATTGCTGTCTACATTAATTTCAGGCGGGTGTGGCGATGTAGATGCAGAATCATGAGTAAAAAACATTTGGATCAGACTATCCAATTGATCATCTAGCTTTGATGACCCCAGATTGGAAATAGTTGCTGATGTACTGGGAAAATCTTCAATTGCTGAGACGACTGGTTGTAAGGTAACGGATGCTTCTTCCTTAACTACCAAGTTCTCAGGGGAGGATGGAATAGGCTCAGAATTATGACTGCTGCTTGGCGGAGTCATCGATTGATTCCAAGGAGAATCAAATTGATCGTCATTTGATTCTGATTCTGACCAAGGTCGAATGGGCTGTACATTAGGAAATAAAGACCGAGCCTTTCTCGCAAATCTGGTCTGGTGGTTGGCTGTATCATCTGAGCAATCATTCGGTCCGGGTGTCTCAAGACATTTTTCCAGAGCTGCTTTGAATTGTAGGGTCTGGCGTTGTTGACGCATCAGCCGACTACGTAGCTCTCGACAAGTATTTTCTGATTGTGATGCCTGCTGAGACTGTTCGTTATAGTTAGTTTGTAGCAGCGCACATTCTCGCTCTAACTGAGCTAGGCGCTGTTGGCTAATTTGTAGTTGTGCTTTATAAGTTTCAATAAAGTTTTCTTGGCGTTGAACAGTTTGTAGAGCCGTTTCTAACTCTTGGAAGAGAGATTTAATTTGTGTTTGGGCGGAGGACAGTTCTTTGGTTTGTTGGTTAAGCATCGACTCGGCCACACTAGAACGCCTTTTTTGCCACTGCAAAGCTTTTTCTGATTCAGCGAAGTCATCTTTGAGATGCTCCATTTCCTCATACAAGTTATTATTCGCAGCGCGCAATTCTTCATTCAATGCTAGTAAGTTTTTAAATTCATGATCAACAAGTGTTTGTTGTTCGCTATTCGGCTCTAAAACCCAGTCTGATTGAGTTCTATCTTTGTGGAAATCAGGAGTTTGTTCCTCTGGCTGTGCTTGGTCCGCAGGTTTAAGGACTGGCAATTGTGAATTTGCCATATTCTCAGAAGGCACAATTGAGTAAAATGAACAGCTAGACTGCTCTGGTTGTAGCGAATTATCAGAATTTAGGGATTTCATTCCAGCCCTGTTGTTTGAGGTGTCAGGTTTATTTATCACTCTTGACCCACTCACTTAACAAATGTTCAGCATGGCTGATCAATTAGGTCAGATCAGGGTTTACTCTAGAAGCTAAGTTAGACTGTTCTCAATTCTGAGTGATTGGTAATGAGTCAATCCTCCCATTTTTAAATTGAGAACTGATGCCTTTATAACATTACGATCCTATCCCCCGTCAACCTTGGGAATTAAGGAGGATTATGGTGCAAATACTACCAACATACAGGTTTTATTCAAGATGCAGACAAAGGGTCTTAACCTGCTTGACTTTTACTGAAGTTTATGATCGCTTAATCAAACTTAGACACCATTCGGGTTTTAACCCACTCCCCACTCCCCACTCCCCAGCTATATATCATTACTTAGGGCAACCAACGGGGATGAAATCCCACTAAAGGTAGTTTTTCTGGTTTGATTGTGGTGTTGGCAGTATCATCAATGGGTAACAAAGGCATTAACCACAGGCTACTAGTAGCGATCGCCTCTCCATCTTCGGTCTTGAGTACGTTTGCAGATAAGGGTACGGGATCTATTTGTGGCATGACTTGATCAAAGAGCAAGCCCAAACCATCCGGTGCTAAACTCATTTGCACATTCCTCTGTTCAATTGGTAGTAACAACAGTGGTTTTTGTTCTCCAGTTTTCAGATCAATTGCTACTAAATAAGGCTGTTCTACATATTCTTCATTGGATATCAGCTGTGTCAGCAAGCAGTAGAGAGTAGGTGAAGCCGGATCAAATTGACAGTTGAGAATAGAGCCTGTGGTTTTTAACAGGGGTTTCTGTATGCCTTGGTTGGTGACCAAAAACAAATCCCTTGTGTAATCAGTATTAAATTTTACCATTGCTGCTTGGGAACCGTCTTTGGAGAAAGACTGCACTAACCCAAATTGGGGAAGAAAATCCAGAGGTTTGCTGGCATCAGTTTGTAGTGGTAGAATAGCGGCTCCTTGACCTTGGGCAACTGCTACGGCTTTACTATCGGGAGTGATCATAAAGTCTCCCCCTGGCTGGCTTTCTAGGCGTTGGGGGGTGGGTCTTTCTTTACTATTGCTAGTGGTGGGCATAAACCATAACCCAAAATCACTGGGATTTTGTCTGTTTCCTCGCTGCACAACAATTGTTTCCCCATCAGGCGATAAGTCAAATTTCAAGTTTTGATATTGCTTATTATCTAAAACCAAGTCAACTCTCCCTGCTGGTTCTGCTGGGGTTTCAGGTTGTGCAGAAATGCCTGTGGTGACAGTGTATAGCTGCGCTGAGAGCAAATCTTGGTTATTGGAGGTGCGAGCGGAAAATAAAATTTTTTCCCCATCTGGAAATGCCTTAAAGTCCATTACAATCAGGTCTTTGGGGGTAACTATATTTTTTTTCTCTTTGGTTAAGTTGTAGAGAACTAACTGACCTTGATTTTCGGCATCAGCTCCTATGTACATAATCACGCGATCGCGGGAGCTAAAGTTACCTATAAACGGCTGGATAACTCGATTTTTCCCTTCTTGTTCCGCAAACCGATCTCTCGCGTCTTGCAACCGCACTTGATAATTCGTTCCATAGGGTGCTGGTGTGAGCAGTGTATAAACCATCCGCCGCCCAGCCCAACTGATTTTACCTGCTAGAGGCGGCTCAATTTTCAACTTCTCCTCTACGCTTTTAATGTCCATTGGGCGACTAAAGTTGAGCGTAAAAGAAATATCTTCTGCGCCAATTTGTTGATTTTCCCAGGTAAATTCCCGGACATGAGCCGCCACCACATCACCTATAAATATCATGAATCCAATCAGTAGACTCAGTAGCAGCATCAGTGCGATCGCCACGCGATCTATTGGTTGGATCGATGTCTTTGATGTAGCCATTTTTCAGTTATTCAGTGATCAGTTTTCAGTTGTCAGTTATTAATGACTAATAACTGTAAGGATTTCGGGGTTGGGAAATTTCTTTGATAGAAGTAGCCGCAATGGTCAAGTTGCGTTTACCTGCGAGAGTTTCGGTAATC
The DNA here is from genome assembly GCA_035638855.1 of Nodularia sp. (in: cyanobacteria). Lineage (GTDB taxonomy): Bacteria > Cyanobacteriota > Cyanobacteriia > Cyanobacteriales > Nostocaceae > Nodularia. The sequence goes on from DASQZD010000047.1 coordinate 64,492, forward strand.
ATTTTTCCTTCTACTTCCAGCCAAGTGTCGGGAGCATAGCGCTTTTGATTTTCTGGGAGTTTGACTGGCAATCCTACAGGATAAGCATCTGCTGCACAACAAGTCAGCACAAATCGCGCCAGAAAAACATAGTCTTGTCCTATGTCTGGTGGGTGAATTACAAATCCCTGAACTTTGGCATCTTGACCTGCATATGAGTCTGGTTCTGGGTAGACGTTAAGTGTGCGCGCCCAATCCACAAGTGAGCGATCTTCTGGGCGAATAGAAGGACGAAAGGATTGGGGTTGAGCGCGTCCTGTGGATAGTAAATTAGTCACACCCAGCTGCAAAGCAGTGTCACTAGCAAAAACGCGGGGTGTAATCATTAAACCCAAAATCGCCACAGTCAATAACAAGGCACTACCCCAACCAGGGGGAAATAAATTAATATGCTGAAGGTTAGGTGTATTCACCCGGCGACCTGTCCGCCAAAGTTCTTGCATTTTCAACGAACCAATGATTAGAAAGGCGATACCACATCCGATCACTAACCCAAAGAAATTGGGATGAATCAACAAATATAATTTGCCTGATACCCAGTATTGCAGCATCAAAATGCCCCAAGTTGTGACAGCTAAAGCATCAATCCAGGGTATTAAGATATTTCGCCGGGGAATTTTGGTTTTTATAGCCATTGGTCAAGGAAGAGGAAAGGGGGTAGGGGAGAAGACCCCATAAATAATTTATTTACTCGGAAACAAGAACGCATTATCTCTTGTGCTTTATTTAAAGCACATACAAGTTGATGAACAAGGTGAACAAAAAGGTCAATTGCGCGGCTAAAGCAAATAAGTAAAATATAGTCTTGGCATTAAAAACGGTTAACATCAATCCCACACTTTTAATGTCAACCATTGGTCCAAATATTAAAAATGCTAACAGGGAACCACTACTAAAAGCCGAGGCAAATGACAGAGCAAAGAATGAATCCACGGTGGAACAGACTGATACAACTGCGGCTAAGATCAGCATGACGACAATGGAAGTAATATGTCCCGCACCCAAACTAAGGATTAATTCACGGGGAGCAAATACTTGCACAGAAGCTGCGATCGCACTACCTAGAATCATTACGCCGCCTAGTTCCCGCAATTCCTGCATGACATTATCCAACACCAGGCGTAGTTTATCCCTAACTGATTTACTGGGGCTAGCTGCTGGGGTCGCGTCCTGTAATAAATTCGGATCTAAGCGCTGAGTTAGTCCTGGTTTTCCTCCTAAAATATAAGTCCCCGATTTCAATACACTGGGAACTGTTGTTTCTGGTTTTGCTGCATCACCTCGACCACGGCGTTTCGTTTCTGGCTGGGCTGGTGGGTTGAATTTGAGATAACGGGCGATCGCAGGTTGTACAAGAGGAGTGACATCTTTCTGAAAACTGAAAACAATACCAATAATTACGGCAATTAACAGAGAAAATACCACTCGTAAAACTACTATTTCTGGCTGGTCTCGAAAGGCTACCCAAGTTGCCCAAATCACAATAGGGTTAATCGTTGGTGCTGCTAGCAAAAAACCAATAGCCACGGGTGTGGGTACTCCCTGCATCAGCAACCGCCGCGCTACCGGGACATTACCGCACTCACACACTGGAAACATAAAGCCGATTAGACTCCCTGCTAAAGCACCCAATACCGGATTTTTGGGCATTCTGGTGACTAATTGGCGCTCATCGATAAAAATCAGCAGCACACTGGAGAATAAAACTCCAAATAGCAAAAACGGCATCGCCTCGACTAGCAAACTCAGAAATATAGTGAAACCATTGTTCAGTTGATTCATGGGTATCGCAGTCAAAAGCAATTTAAGGTTTTTCGGTTCTGCCTAGCCATTCTATCGGAATGGGGATCAAAAGTATCTATGGGTAACTTAGGCTGATTTAAACAGAAAGTGAGTGTTTTTTTTCTAGTTACGCTTAAGCGATGATCGACCCTACCTCGTTCTCCATAGCTATGTTTAATTATGTGCATTTACTGACGCTGGTTGATTTGACCATTGTCCCATTACCGAAATGGTTCTGGGTTTGGGGAAATAAGCCTCTAACTGCATGATGTTTAATTACCTGATGTTTATACTTACTGTAAACTGGTAAATCAGGATGTAATCTTCCCCTAAATTTCATAAAGTGTTCATAGTGTTTAAACATTCGGGGATAGCTGATCATTGCTAAATTCGGTAATTTTGGCAAACTCTGCTAGGATTCATCCAACGTCATGAATTATGACACTGTTTTTTTGTCCGCTATCTCCCAATCGAGCCGAGACTAGTAAAGACTAAAATATTAACTTATTACTTGCCGACTTTTCTAAATCTTAGAGTCCCCAGTGCCACAAGAATTTAACAACCTCACGCCGCCAGTATTCTCTCGTGGTGGCGAACGCGATTTGTGTTTAAACTCAGTAATCCAAGAACTACCAACATACAACTTTCAGGTAGAAATGAGTTGTAGTGCAGCTGAAGTTGCTCATTTTTTGGAAAAATACCCACTGCTACCAGGAGTGATCTTACTAGAACAAGGAAAATTCATGGGGATGATTTCGCGGCGACGACTGCTAGAATTTCTGATTCGCCCTCATGGAAAAGAGTTATTTAGCCAAGCTACATTGGGTGTGCTTTACAGTTATGCACGCACAGATCTTTTGCTGTTACCGGATACAACACCGATTTTAACAGCCATAGAACATACATTCAGGCGATCGCCTGAATTTTTAGCCGAACCAATTGTAGTCGAAACAGCAGAACATACTTACCAGTTATTAGATATACATGACTTAAATATTGCTGCTTGGCAAATTCAGGGAATCAAAACTCAGATTTACTATGAACGCAGCAAAACCCAAATGATTCAAAATGACAAAATGGCACGTCTAGGGAGTTTGGTAGATGGAATAGCCCACGAAATTCTCGATCCAGTTAATTTTATCTGGGGTAATTTAACTTACATTTCTAACTACAGTCAAGATTTACTCAAGCTCATAGCTGAATATGACCAAGAATTCCCGCAAATTTCCGCCCAAATTAACAATATTAAACAAGAAATAGAATTGGATTTTTTAGAAGAAGATTTATCAAAAGTGCTGAAAAGTATTCGCACAGGGGCAGAAAGGTTAAAAAAACTCGTCACTGGGTTACAAAACTTTTGTTATATTGATGAAATTCATCCCAAACCAGCAGACATACACGCCTGTATAGATAGTACTGTTCTACTAATGAAAACTCGATTCAAAGGAGAAATTGAAATCATTAAAAACTACGGTAAACTGCCGCCAATCTATTGCTTTATGGGGCAGTTAAACCAAGTATTTATGAATATTATCAGCCAATCTGTAGATGCTTTACTTAATGAATCAGTGCGGCAAAAATTTAATCACGAATATACCAACACTCCTACCAAACCACGAATTGAAATTACGACACAAGTCATTTCCCTAGCACCTACCCAAGCAGATGAGCTAGACTCTCGTTGGGTTTCAGTCTGTATTACTGATAATAGACCAGGAATGTCTCAAGAATCCCAACAGCAAATTATAGACTCTTTTTCTTTAGAGAAATGGGTTGCTCAAGAAACTAGTTTAGGGATGAGTTATCGAATTATAACAGCAAGGCATGGCGGTAAATTAAATTTTCGTTCGCAACTGGGTATAGGTACTGAATTTGAAATCCTCTTACCTTTGGTATAGTAATCCAGTTTGATTTATGAAAAAATTAACTAATGTAGTGGATTGATAAGCCTAAAATAGTTCATTAAGCGCAGCGCAACCCAACGCTACCAATGATGTTGGGTTTGGTTACCTCAACCCAACCTACAGTTTTTTGCAACATTATAATTAACCGTTTTTTATTATTTTTGCCAGATAAGAATCATAAAGCCTTATTTTTAACCACTTTGATCAACGTAGAGAGCCACTGCATTAGGCGGGTTCCCCAACTTAAATAAAGTGGCGTTTGAAACTTGGCGAAACCCAACCAAACCATGGCTTATTGGTGTTGGGTTTCACTACAAGATAAGCAGCTACCCGTCTTGTTTGTGTAGTTCCGAAATTTCTCATAGCCGTGGCTAAATTGACTTTTGTTTATCCACAGGAACTAATATATACGCAGTCTCGCTACTAGGTTGATTGACGCTCTGACTACCCAATGGTTGATCTGGAACAGCACTTTTAACTATGTTTACTGTCCCTTGAATAGTATCGCTTATCCCTTGATTTGCGCCCTTAACAATCTCCACAGTATTTTCTACAGTGTCATTAACATCTACTGCCGTACTTTTCATATTTACCATAGTATCTTTGACAGTATCGTTAACATCTACTGCTGTACCCTTAACAGCATCACTCACATCTTTGACAGTATCCTTAACTCCCTCCGCTACCGTTTTGATTGCATCTCCTACACCTTTAACAGTTTGATTAAAATTATTAGTTGTATCCTTAATTACGTTCCCTAAATTTTTTACAGTTTCGTTAACTCTTTCGGCTGTACCTCTCATTGCTAAAGCCCCAGCTAATGCGCCTATAGTAGCACCTAGAAAAGTTCCAAATACTATTTTAGAGAACTCATTACTGGAGTTGCTGGAGTCCTGAGTTACTGTATTAATATCAGCTTGATTTGTATAGACATCTTTATTGTCTTCAAGCGGATTTGAAAACTGCTGATTTCCATTCATCATCAATACCTCTTGATTTTCAGGGTTTTGATTATTGAAGAGCGCGTCATCGCTCCCCTTGGGGGCTTATATCTTGCACTTAGCCCTGGGGTATTATTTCCAGTAGCCTGGTACAAGATGTTAGTAATTCCAGATGAATTATCAAAAAAACACAATATAGCGCTTCCCACCTCAATAGGTACTACAAAAATTATTAGACCAGAGATGAACAAGCTCGAAAAATTGGCACTTCCGGGTAATAGGATCGCAAAAGTTTTCAAGACAGATAAACGCAGATGATATAGTGCCTAGCACAGTAGGAAACGCTATAAGCAGTATCTTTGTTTTCAGCCCCCTGATTTATTCCTTGACGACTTATACCAATTCTGTATAAAGATGCGCCTAATTTAAAGTTAAACGTAGACGCGCTAGGGCTTGCCGCAGGCTACCACTCCAGACGCAGAGGACACAGAGACAGAAAAGAAAAGGTTAAAAAATTAGGCGCAGTCTCACAAAGAAATGGTATTAGGATCTATTAACCATGACAAATGGTATTCACTGCTAAATTCTGCTTAACTGTCAATCCGATTAATCTCTTCTTGAAGTGAGATATCTTCAAAAGGCTCTACAGAAATTTGATCATTGACAAAAGTTGTTGATTCACCTACATATCCTTCTGCATATTCTGGGGTGGAAATGTAGATCGACTGGGTACGAATTTCTCGCTGACCCATACCGATATCTTGATTTTGAGTTTGTTGGCTATCTTGCTTACCTCCATTTTCCCACGGTCTAGTATTTTCTGCTGCTGTCTGTGTTTTTTGACTAGTCGCTTCGTTAATATCCTGTACTGTGTTTTGTAGTGCGTTCAATGTATTAACTGCGGTTTGCTTAACTCCCTCCGCAGCACCTTGGGCTACGTCTAACGCATCACTGACATCACCCACAACCGCATGGCTAGCACCTTCAGCAAAACTCTTGGCTACGTCTCCTACACCTCTTGCTGTCTGTCCGAGACCTTCACCTATAGTTTTTGCTGCGTCTTGGACACCTCTCATAGTGTGGTTAAATCCCTCACCAATTCTTCTCCCAGCCAAAGCACCAGCTAATGATCCCAAAGTTCCACCAATAAGCCCACCTATCAAAGCTCTACTTAATGCTGGATTTATTTTTCCGTTTTTTGTGCCATTTTCGGGTTGAAATCGGCTTTTTGTGGTATCAGAACGGGATTCTTCTATGGTTGTGCGGTTAGCCTGTTGTGTACTAGATACCCCTCCCATATCCTCGCTCGTTGTACCCACGCAAGATTGGTCTATAGTGGTACGGTTAATATTTTCACTCTGATTATTTGTCGCCTGCTTACTTTCAAGCATATGAATATTCTCCTTAGATAAAACCGATTAAGTCACTCTTGGTGTGTGTTGTTATCTCTAAGGCCAATTTAGCGATTATGGATGAAGGCTTAACCGTTCGCAAGGCAGACATATTAAACTATACAGTCTATCTCTAGTTGAGTTAATTGTAATGTTTATTTGTATCTAGAAACACAAACTATTTCCAATTTAAAATTGCTATAAATCCGCTAATTTACAGATTTATTGAGAGTCAGATATGTTTTTCAGCAAGTTTTCGCCCCTTTGGTAAATATTACGCGCATGGTCAGTCCAAGAACCTTGTCCCCAGTAACGAAAACAGCTAGTTTGCAGCAAAAGGTTATGTAAAAGCAGATTGCGGTATGCTGATGAATTAGTGGGCAATATCTTATCTACCTTTTGATGAAATAAACTGCTTAATTCATACATGGGAGAGATGACATTTTCATATCCTTTTACCCAACTAATATGATTTGTCCATGAGGCTCCATCCATGTGAAAGTTAGGGTTAATTTGCTTTAATTCTTGAATAGCAGTTTCTACAGCTTCAGGTTGACAGTTTTCAGATGAAACTCTCTGCCAAATTTGATGTTGTCCTACTGGCTGACAGGTGGGATAGTCTTCGGGTTGACAACCAGCATCTGTGATTAATTCTAAATATTCTGTACCACATACCCCAACAACGCCGGATTTACCTCCTCCTTGATTTACCATATCTCCCCAAGCTTGTTTGAAAGCACTGGGAAATTCATTCATCATTACCCCACCGTTTTCACCATCCCCAATTTGACTAACAATGGGTGGGATTAAGACTTTTCCTACTTGTTGTTTATCTAAAGTTTTGGCTTCATAGTAAGGCTGCATCTGAGCAACTAATTTCGTATCTGAACCTTGGGTTTTAATTAAGGCTGTGATACTAATTGTTTCGCCGTGGGAATTTCGGGCAATTAAACGATGTGGTAAGTGTTTATGAGTCAGAGATTGACCGCTAATTGTTTCTACGGAATGTTCTTGTACAAGTAACCAGCGATAGCCGCATTCTTTCAAGGCTTTGATAAATGCAAATAAAGTATCAGGATGATTGGGGAGGTGCATTTCTGGGGGAGAAAATCCTTTGACTCTCGCCAATGCTGACCAACCAAAAATGGCGGCAAAATGATGTTGCCATGCGACGATATGCAATTTAATATCGGCTATGGGTGTGGAAGGAATGACTGCATGACCCCACATTGTCCCCAGCCACTCTACATAAGGTTGATAGGTGGGATCGCAGGTGATGCGTTTGAGATTATCTAAGATATCGTTGCGTCCCATTTGTCTGAGTCCCCACAACAGATTCCCAGAGTAATCCAACATTACACGGGGGTTGCAACCTTGATGGACGAGTTCGGGGATCAAGTCTCCCATACGGCTGTAACAATCGGCGAAAGGTGCGGCGTTATGGTTATCCCCTTCGTGGGTATGTTCAAACATATATTGCAGATTGCTGATTAAGCCGCCATCACTTCCAGCAGGTATTGTGGGCTGGTGCATATGTAAGGCGATCGCAAATACAGCTTTGACATCCTCTAAGCGGATATTGGTTGAGGGTAAAAATACAGGTGCATCATGGTTAACTACAGAAAGCACCTCTGTTTCCCAACCGCAAATATTTGGTAAATCGTCGATGATTTCGGGCAGAACAGGCAGCGTGGTGGGCAATGTCAGCATTTATGGTTGCTCCGAAATAAGTTATATCTATTAAATCTTGCACCGATCCCATGAATACTCCCAGCCATGCAATTCTCAATTTAGTCATTTTCAATCAACAACTACGAGATCAAGCAAGTCCGGCGATTCTCATCGGTGCAGTCTTACCAGATGTTCCCATCTTTGTGTTCTACTTGCTGATGAAGTTTGTTTACCGTCTACCGGACAAGCAGATTTGGTCAGAGGTTTATTTTCAGCCTTTTTGGCAAAGTATTGTGAGTACGTTTCATTCACTACCGTTGGCTTTGCTGGGGGTGTTGATTGCCCATCTCTGGAATTGGCAACTGATAGAGATTGGCTTAATCAGTATGGTGCTTCATTCTTTGTTAGATTTCCCAGTCCACAACAACGACGCTCATCGGCACTTTTTTCCTTTGAGTAATTACCGTTTTATCAGCCCCGTTTCTTATTGGGATCGCAATCATTATGGTGTTATTGCGGCTTTGGTGGAATTGATTTTAGTGTTAGTAGCTACAACTTTTCTATTTAGCTCTACGTTAACAAACTGGGGTAAAGGAATGCTAATTGCGGTCAATCTGTTCTACCTGGTGGGCTATTACCGTTTTTATCTGAAAAGTTAAAGTTATTGACCGCAGGATAAAAGTATTAAATTTTAGGGGTAGAGAAAATTCAGGTTCTTGACCATAACAAATCGCTAAAACGATAAATTTTGGTCATAAAACTGGGTTTAGCGGTAAGCTGTGGTTTTCTCACAGTTGGCGGAGTGGCGATTTGCAAAATTATCTCTAGTAGCCAAGGGGCTAAACGTTGACACCAAACTGCTAAATGACTTTGCCAACCGACTAAAATCTCTGGTGTATCTTTCTCCAACCCAGACACGAGGACTTGCGCTACTTGTTCGGGGTTCATGGGGATCACCCAGCGAAATAATTTTAAGTCACGCGCCATATCTGTGTCTGTCAGAGTGGGTAATAAGGCAATCACCCGGATGTTGTGTTCGGCGAGTTCTCGACGCAAGGCTTGGGTAAAGCCGATGATGGCAAATTTGGTAGCTGAGTAAGTCGCCATTGTCGGTGCTGCTACTTTCCCCATCAAACTGGAGACATTGACGATTGTCCCTTCCTTTTGGCTGACCATGCGCCGGGCGATGAGGCTGGTGAGGTTGTACATTCCCAATAGGTTGACTGAGAGTTCTTCTTGCACTTGGGGTAGTTTGGTTTGCAAAAAGGATGTTTGATAGGCTACGCCTGCACAATTAACGAGCAGATGAATGGGGCCATGGTTGCGCCACAATTGGGCTACGGCTATGTTGACTTCGATTGTCTGAGTTAAATCAATGGACAAGATTGTGGTTTCTACTCCCATTTCTTCAATTTGGTGAGCCACTTCGGTGAGCTTTTGGCGATCGCGTGCTACCAAAATCAGCCGCTTAATTCCTCGTTGCGCTAATACGAGTGCGATCGCCTTACCAATACCACGAGAAGCCCCAGTAATTAGAGCAACTTTGCCTTGAATATTCATCGGTTTTAACCTCCAAAATTGGTGTCTTACCCTACTCTTCGTGATTGCCGACAGAAACAATCAAAGCGACTCGCTTGCTTGCACAAGGTAAGACAAATAATTCAGTCGTTATTGAAATCAAAAGATAAATAAGCCTTTGGCAACGGAATATTCCTGAAGTAATCTGCATTGTTGATTCAAGACATTTCTGCCTTGCTTTCCTGACCAAAAATCAATACTTCACACAATTGGCTGAATGGATATAGCTCATAGGTTTTATCTCTCCTAAATTCAGAGCGTTCACCAGTATCGTTACCAATACACACGTTAACAATTAAATCAACATATTGCAATATTCTTTAATAAGTATTGCTTAACATTTCTTAATCTAAAGTACATATATTAACTATTTTTCATAGTAGAAAGTACACAATAACTACCTGAAACTGTTATTTCTCCGTCAATTCTGCGCCCTCTTGGGTGCGTTATTTTCTAATTTTGTATAAGTCTTAGATAGATCAGTTTTTATAATCCTTGAGTCCGAATATTGCCATTTCCTGACAATTCACAAATCTCGGATACTGATTGATTCAACTAGGCCCATTACTTTTCAGTTAAGAGTGTAGAGATGTTCCATGGAAAGTCTCTACAAGGGTTTTTGGATCAAGAATTTGCTGAACCGAGTAGTATTGCAACTACGCCTCACAGTAAACTGATCGTTGTCATAGTAGAAAATTGCTAAAAGGATGTTTTTTACCCCGCCCCTATATTCTCCGAAGGCAGTTTTTTGGTAACTTTTCTATAGTGTTAATATAGTATATTTACGTAATTTAAATTCTCAAAAATATTAATAATCCTTAATAGTAAAAACTATTAAGGATTGATAACAGGAGCGAAAAATGCTCACAAACAAACCTAATTATTTCTTAAAAATCATCAAGAAACTGACTTAGGCGGCTGATGACGGGATCAACCTCTTCTGGAGGGTAATCAACATAACTAGTATTAGCTACTTCTGGTACTGGCTGTGATGGAGTTGAAGACTGAATAACTGGCCGCTCAGTTACCATAATTGCCAAATCCGCCATTTGTTGCGTAAGTTGCAAAATATGGCTTTCTATCGACTCCAAACGCCGAGATTCATTAGCAAACAAACGTTCCTCTAGGTCAGCCACTTGACGTTGCAACTCATCGATTTTGGTTTCAACCGAATCTGTTGCTTCTGTTTTTGGACTAGGTTTTACAGCTTCCGGTACACATAAAGATTGCCATAAGGCTTCTTTACAAATGTCGCTAAAAGTTTTGTCAGGTAGTTGCTCCAAATAGTTTTCCACAACTGCTAACAAGCTTTCATCAGCAACTTCTGGGTTAAACGTGACCGATTTAACTACCTTTTTTGACCATTGGAACATCAGTTTTAAGCCCTAGCAGCTCGAACGGCGGACAATTGCGCCTCTCCATAAATATACTGCCCCAAAGCGTTAGCTTGGCGGGAAGGTGCAGATAAATGGGCATTAATTTGAGCTTCTTTGAGTAAACGTTGAACGTCTTCCCAGAAGAATTCACCACCGCCTCCAGTGAGAATGACATCAGTAACTCGTTCTGGCAACCAAGCTAACACACGACTACAAATGTCTCGAGAAAACATTTCTATGAGGTTGGGGAGAAAATCATCCAAGTTGGTGGGCTTGCTTGCACCTTTAGGACGATATAAGCGTTCACCTTTGGGTTTGTTGACAGCAGAAATTAGCGCTAAAGATTGACTATCAGCTCCCTCTATTTCGGCGGCTACCATTTCATAGAACTTGTTCATCCCGAACTCTTCACTCTTAGAAGCACCACGGGCAAAACGGAAGTTATCCACCATTAAAAGATCAATAGTTTGATGACCAATATCGACAACTGCTACCGATATTTTCGTGAAATCAGGGACTTTACCAGTTGTCTTAGGTTGAGCTTCCGTCCAGAGAAGACTGCCATAACCTTCTGGCATCACCCAAACTTTGCTAATAGTCAGCGAAATTGATTCGCCTCGGAAGTTCAAGACATGAGGCCCAGTTACCTGACTGGTCAAAGCTGCTTTTTCCTTTTCAAATTGTTCTAAGGAAAGAAAAGGAAGACCCATGATGACTGAGATTTCGTCTTTGAGTTTGAAGTAGCCGGCACAGGCCAAAACTTTTACGAGTGCATCCTCTACTTTCGATTGTCCAACTCCTAAATTCGCTCCGAAGTCTGCTGCTATCTGACCCACAGCATAACCATTACCTTGATACTCCAGCCATAAATCCATCAGAGGGTCAGTAGCCCTGGCTTCAAAAACGCCACCCTTGACTTGTTCGATGGACATTTTTTTGACGTTGGCAGGTACGAACACTACATTGCCTGGTTCGCGGCTGATACAAGTTTTGGTAGAAGTTCTGCCTAAATCCACACTGAGAATGGTTTTGCCACCTAGATTTGGCCTATTGCCTCCAGTATTAGCATTCATCGGGGTAGACGCTGACACCCTATTGAGAGGTATGGCGGCGGCATTCATTGGCGTAGCTGCGGAAGGTTGGTCTGTCATGAAAGCTCCTAATCCTTACTTAATTTTACTTAACTTTAAAAAGTTATCATGGTCAACTGACAAACATTCGAGATACAAAAAATTATAGGCTCCGTTAAGTGTAGCTATAAATAGGCCAAGTTTTTAGCTTAAGTGATCTTTTTTGGTGCATGGGCTTGGCCCCGCCTTTCCTACGGAACGCTCGGCGCTCGGCGATCGCCACGGGAATGCTAAACTTCTCCAAGGTGAATTCAAGATTATTGGGCATAGTTTAGGCGAATTTTAAGCAGATGTCAGCCCCAACAACTATTAAAATTCCCTGTCTCTTAGCGTCTGGTAGTTTTTTGGCGACGTTTGAATAACCAGGCAAAAAATACCAGTACCAAACTCCCCAACACAATTTTAGATACAGGGGCAAGGTACTTTTCCACCAGTTCATACTGACTACCCAACGCGTATCCTGAGTATGTTAGCAAACCAACCCAGAGAGCGCTACCCAGAGTTGTATAAAATAAAAATGGCAGCAAGTGCATATTGCTGATACCTGCGGGAACAGAAATCAAAGTGCGAATTCCCGGTACAAGGCGACCAATCAATACTGCTTTATTACCTTGCTGATCAAACCAGTTCTTTGCCTTAGTGATATCCTGTCCGGATATCGTCAACCACTTGCCATACTTGTCGGCTAAAGTTATTAACCGCTTTTCACTCAAAAACTTCCCTGGATAGTACCAGACAAGTGCGCCCAGGACAGAACCTAAAAGACCTGCAAAAAATACGCCAAAGATATTGAGCTTATCCGGGGTTGTCCTGGCGGTAAATCCTGCCAGTGGCATAATCAATTCCGAAGGAATGGGGGGAAACAGATTTTCTACGAACATCAGTAGAGCGATTCCCCAATAGCCCAAAGAGTTGATAGTATTAATGATCCATTCGAGCATCAAATTTATTCCTGAAATTTTCTCTCCAGTCTTGTGGATAACTTTAGCTTAAGTTTCTTAAAAGTTAATGATCTCCCCTCGCTGGAGTCAAAAACAAGTAGGGAGTGAGGAATGGGAATGGGAATGGGGAGAATAGGAAGGGTTGTTAAGCACCAGATAAGTGCTATTTAGTCTCAAAATCCCCTTGCTCGCCGCTCCCGGCTAGTCTGCTTGGCAGTTCCCCATTCCCTTTTTTAAACTGTTGGGGTTAAGGACTGCACTTTCGGTTCAGATTGCCAGTCTAATGGATTTAAAGCCCGATCTTCCAAAGCCATTTGCTCAATTAAACTGGCTAATCTGAGCGCTTTGAGAGCTTGTTCACCACCTACCGAAGGTTGATTACCACCGTGTACGCAATTGACAAAATGCTCCAATTCTGCGCTCAGGGGTTGGACATTAGTGGTATAAACTTTCTCAATCAAACCATCCTGCCTGTAAAGCACTTGTCGATGGTCAGTCAGAGTATTATGATTTGTTTGTCGGTGAATTAAAATTTCATTATTGAGAAAATCTGCTTCTGTAAATGAGTTTTTGCAGTGAGCTACAATCCGGCGGATTTTCCGGTGCGTGACTTTGCTCGCAGTTAAGGTAGCAACAATACCATTGGCAAAGCCCAAGGTGGCTGTCACGTAATCCAAATACCCAGAATCCAAAGAACGAGTACCGCTAGCCGTTAATTTCACCACTGGAGAAGCCGCTAGTTCCAACAGCAGGTCAATGTCGTGGATCATTAAATCCAGAACCACCGAAACATCATTTGCTCGGTCTGAGTAAGGACTCATGCGATGAGCTTCTAGGGCTAGCAAATTTTCTGTTTTGAGAACTTTACTCAGTTCCTTAAATGCTGGATTGAAACGCTCAATATGCCCCACTTGCAAAATGCACTGAGAATCAGCCGCAGCATTTACTAGTGATTCTGCCTCAGAAATGCTGGCAGCAATTGGCTTTTCAATCAAAACATGAATTCCCGCCAAAAGACAGTTGATGCCTACTGCGTAATGCATCCGGGTGGGTACAGCAACACAAACTGCTTCCACATGGGGTAGCAAGTCACAGTAATCTTCAAAAAAATGTCCCTTGTATTTACTAGCTGTTTCTAAGCCTCGTTCAACATTAATATCTGACACACCCACTAGTTCAACATCTTTCATTGAACTCAGTATGCGAGCGTGATGTTGTCCCATGTTACCCACCCCAATTACGCCTATGCGAATTGGTTTTGGTTGATTACGCTGTGTATATGAATTTGGTTCTGCCACTGACATGCTATTTTGCACTATTATTCTCTCCTCAACCACCAAATTTAGAGACGCTACGGCCGTTGGCATTTATACTTGAAAGCTAGTTATGTTTTGTTTAAAACCATCCAGATGGTAACATAGAGGTTACATTTATGAAGAATTTCAAAGTTGGTAATCAGTTCCCGAAATTTGGCTTTTTTTTGAATATTCAGTTGTAAATTGATCAATATTTTTTTCTTTACATAAAATAGCCTAAGTCTTTTTATTGACTTTATAAATCATTGAAGACGTAAGTAATAACTCATAAAAACCTTTGGGCAATTAATAACGGGGATCAAAATTTAACTGGGATTATTCAAAAATAATATTGTTTTGTTATCAAAAATACAGAAATTTGAAAAAATTCCCCGGTGATGGTTGTATGGAAAAAGAATATATTGGGAATCGCCACCACTGAAAGACTCAAACAATTTTTGCATAATTATCTGTAAATTTTACATATTGAGCCGTGTACCTTTTTCCAGGCGCTGGTATAGGCAGTTTTGTTTGTCTATGGTGAACACAGTAAAAACCACTATAACCAAAATCGGTTTATGAGGACTGTAGCATTGTTTCTGGCATTTTGTTGAAGTGTGATTTGTTTATAGGAAATCCAAAAGTTGAAACCGAGATGAAAGCTGTAATTCTATTATCTGGAGGATTAGACTCTTCCACAGTTTTGTATCAAGCCAAATTTGATGGTTATGAATGTTACCCGATTTCTTTCGATTACCAGCAGCGACATCGGCGAGAGTTGCACTCAGCCCGACTCGTAGCGGAAAAAGCGGGAGTAGTAAAACATCAGGTGGTAAATTTTGATTTACGACAATGGGGTGGTTCGGCACTGACAGACGACACAATTAATTTACCCCAAGAGCGATCGCTTGAGCAAATGTCTCAAAATATTCCAGTCACCTACGTACCTGCACGGAATACGATCTTTTTAAGTTTTGCCCTGGGCTATGCGGAAGCGATCGCAGCTGAACGGGTCTATATTGGAGTTAATGCCTTAGATTACTCTGGATATCCGGATTGCCGTCCCGACTATATCCAAGCAATGCAGAAAGTTTTCCAACTAGGAACCAAACAAGGACGAGAGGGCAACCCAATCAACATTGTTGCACCCCTAATTGATTTAAAAAAAACCGAAATCATCCAACTTGGCAATCAATTGGGAGTTCCTTGGGATTTAACTTGGTCTTGCTATGCAGGTCACGATGTCGCTTGTGGTGTCTGTGATTCTTGTCTCTTAAGACTAGCAGCTTTTGCTGAATTGGGGTTAAAAGACCCATTGCCATATAGGGAGTAGGGAGTGGGGAAGTAATTTTCCCAATGACTAATGACCAATGACTAACTTGCTTCTAAGCGTCGGACTTGAATTTGATGCAGGCGTGGTCCGACGGCTGACACAACGGTAAATTCCAGATTTTCATAGTAGAATATTTCATCTTTGACGGGGATTTTCTGTACTTGATACAGAATAAAACCCGCTAGGGTCTGGTATTCCTTTGTGAGGGGTAAGTTGAGATGTAAAACTTCGTTGAGGTCTTCGAGGTTGATTTGGGCTTGCACTAAAAATGTCTGGTTATCTAACATTTCTACCAGCAAGTCGTCAAAGTTGTCAGGTTCGCCTGCATTCCCAATAATTTCGGCAATGACATCTTGGATGGTGACTAAGCCCACAGTACCGCCAAATTCATTGACTACTATCACCATGGCGGGCTTCTCTTGCTGCATCATAGGTAATAGTTCACTCAAGGGCGTTTGTTCTGGTACAAACCGGGCGTGACGCATCCAAGGTTGGATATTTGTATCTGGGGTCAATTTCCTCACTGCTAGGGGTTCTGCCAAATCTTTAAAATAAACTATGCCGCGAATGTCATCTAAAGACTCTCCAATGATGGGATAGCGCGAGTGACCTGTAGAGAGCATTTCCTGAAGTAAAGTTTGGAAAGTAGCATCTGTTGACAAGGCTGCAATGTTAGTTCGCGGAGTCATGACTTCTTGGGCTATGACATCGCCGAATTCAAAGACATTATTCAACAATTCTCGTTCGGAAAGCTCTAAACCACTTGATTCTCGTTCTGTGGAGATGATGAGTTGCAATTCCTCTGGTGTCACAGGCGATCGCCAACTTTGTCCAGTGTATTCGATGCCAAACAGCCGCAACAAAAACCGGGTTGATTGGTTGAGAATCCAGATGAAGGGGTTAAAAAAACGGACGATCGCTTTGATGGAAGGCCCTAAAAATCGCGCCAAATCCTCAGAGTACAAAAGAGCTAATGATTTAGGACAGAGTTCACCTAAAACAATTTGCAGATAGGCTATCAAAAAAAAGGCAATGGGAATTGAGAGGGAATGAGCGATTACATTACTCGTCTCTAAGGGTAAAGGCCAGGATTTGACCCATGACTTCACCAGTACGACAATTGAACTTTCACCAATCCATCCCAGCGCCAAACTAGAGAGGGTAATACCTAACTGAGTTGTGGATAATAATCTTTCAATACTACGTTGTAGTCCTTGAACAGCGATCGCCGGAATATCACCAGCCTCAACCAGCTGATGGATACGCGATCGCCTGACTGTCACCATTGAAAACTCTGCCGTCACAAAAAAAGCATTGATGGCAATCAGCAATAGCACTGATAACAATCTCAGCCCCACATCTGTCCAAATTAAACTATAAAAACCACTCACCGCCAAAGCTCGTGTAAAAATCACGCCCCCATTTTGCGATTTAAGTATCGGGTATCACGTAGCCAGAAAACTCTTCCCCACTTTCCAAACCCCATTTACCGTTCTACAGGAACATTTAACACCTCTAGCTTCAGCTTTTGAGCCGGATAATCTGTGAGAGACAGAGATATCTGATTCACATCATCGAGTAAAGCTGTAGGAATAATCACCGTACCTGACATTTCTGGGCTATCAGGAGGTAATTCTGCTGGTAAACCCTCAGTGCTAGCACTCAGTGTTCGTCCTTTTTCGTCACTAACATCCAAAAAACTATACAAAAAGCGCACTGGCTCAGTACCTTTATTCTGCATATTCACTCTCATGAGCAAATCACCGCCAGAGTAGCGCACAGATTGCACAGCAAAAGTTACACCCTCACTCTGTGCAGTTACCGGAAATCCTGGTTGAAGTTTTTCTGCAACCACTGCTAGAGGTTTTTCCTTGGGCTTCTGCTTACTGATTTCAGTTTCCTCATCATTTTTCTCTAACTTTTCTGATTTAGCCGCCTTAGTCTTACCTTCAATTCGAGCCTTGACAATTTTCAGGATCTCATCTTCTTTCAATAGTGCCACACCTAACTGTTGAGAGTTATTGGTCTTACTACTAGGAAACTTCGTGCTAGGGCGGCCATCTGGTGTTGTCACACCTTTAAGGGCGGAACTCCCCATCTCAAAACCTAAAAACGCACTCACCGAACCTGCACCCAGCATGAGGATTAACAACGTTAAAGTTAAAAGTACAGTGGAATTTATTTTCATCGCTGACAAGCTATTGCGGAAAAATCCTGGTCTATTCTAAGCCTATTGAAGATTAAAAGTCTTGAAGCTGTGTACCGAAATCCTTAAAGGAACTTAATCAATACTAGTCTGCACTATTTCCGCGAAAATATGTAGTATGAATATGGCATAAACTATTGTTAAGTTTACACAAGCGGTCACATTAGGCTATAATTTAAACTTGACCAGGGTTGGCCGAGCGGTTGAGGCAGCAAACTCATAATTTGCGCAAGGCAGGTTCAACTCCTGCACCCTGGATTTTTTCAGTTCTGAGTCCAGAAGAAGACGCGATTAATCGCGTCTCTAGCAGTAATTTCTGATTTTACTGTCTTGTAATAGGTTCAAATCGGAACTCAGTTCCAACTCTCAGCTTCTGAGTATTCAGGCGAGGAGACATTAGCAAAGATGTATCATAAGGATTGGGTAAATCTGGAGTGCGAAGATAGGGATCATTGCCTACCTGCTGTTGGAGGACATCACGATACAGAGTATTAACTAACTCCGCATCACGGGCAATTTCGTTTTCTGGGAAAGAATTCCGCAAAACCGAACCAGAACCCAGAAAGGAATCTAGCTGCCGCTTGGGGGAGCTATTCTCGTAGAAGTTGCGATCGTGGCGAAAAAAAGCTCGCTCAAATGCATCATTTGTGGTTTCATAATTGGGTGTTTCTGTTTGAGCAACTACAACACTCGGAAAAGCCACGCCAGAAACTACCAATGCTAATAAACCACCAAAGGTTTTAAAATTTATACCCATATTCTTTACTCCTCAACTTTTGGGCGATCGTAACTTATGCTTAATTTCAGAACTCTCATCAGTTCAATCTTTGGTGTAACACAACTTTGCCTCTTTTGTAATGACTTATACTACTGAAACCTTGACTCAATCAGATATTAATGCAGCTACTACTGACTTGACTACCCTGCGCCACAAGCTACTTGATTTATTTTGCCAACTCGCTTATCAAGAAGGTGATTTTGTCCTTTCTTCGGGACAAAGCAGTTCTTATTACATTAATGGTAAGCAGGTAACTCTTCATCCCCAAGGCGCTTTAGCCATTGGTCGCATTCTCTTATCGCTCTTATCTACAGATACTCAAGCTGTAGCAGGTTTAACATTGGGTGCTGATCCCATTGTCTCAGCCGTGAGTGTGGTTTCTGCTTATGAAAATCGTCCCATACCAGCGCTGATTATTCGTAAAGAAGCGAAAGGTCATGGGACAAGGGCTTATATTGAAGGGCCAAATTTGCCAGAAGGTGCAAAAGTCATTGTTTTGGAAGATGTGGTGACTACGGGGAAATCAGCCATGAAAGCCGTTGAGCGACTTCGGGAAGCGGGTTATATAGTTGATACCGTAATTACGCTGGTAGACCGACTACAAGGTGGTGCAGAGTTTTACCAGTCGGTGGGGTTGAATTTTCAGGCAGTGTTCACAATTGCTGACCTTCAACAACGGTATCAAGAATTAGGTAATTAATTCGGGAATTAGGGTCGCGCTGCGACTCTCCCAACAAAGTTTTTAATTGCGTTCTTTAATATTTATCTCTACTACTTGTAGACGCATCTACAACTGTATTAGATAGCGCCTTAGTTCAGGAAATCATGAGGTAGGTTATGGCTGTATTACGCGAATCGCCTTGGTATAAAGAAATTGAGCAGCGTGGAGTAGAACAAGGACGAAGGGAAGAGCTATTTTTGAGTATTGAGATGCTATTAGAGATGAAGTTTGGCAACGAAGGTTTAGAATTGATGCCTACAATATCTCAAGTGAATGATTTGGAGCGATTAAAATCATTTCAACAGGCAATTAAAACTTCTAATACAGTTGAAGATTTGCGAGAGATTTTGTGATGCGATCGCATTCTCTCATATTTTCTCATCAAGGCGATCGCACTGTGTCAGCTTGCTACTTTCATGATATGCGATCGCACTTTTGAAAAAAATATTATCATTTTAATCAGTTCTAAATTTTTCTAACAATTCTTCACGCGATACATTTGCCAAAGAAAGAAGTAACTGCGTGCGTTCTGCAATGGGAATTTTGGCAACCTTTTCCACTAAACCAGATAATTCAGAATCTAAAGTACCAAATCGACCTTCTAGAAGACAAGCTATCATCGAAAGTCGTTCTTCTTGCTTCCACTCTTCTCGTTGTTGTAAATAAGCTGGTGATAAGTTCATAATCACTTCCTCTTCTTCCCTACTTAAATTATCTCTCAGTTCTAAGTTTTTACGCCAGTCTGCTAAAATTTCTAATAAATTTTCTCTAAAAGGGTTATTTTCTGGCAGTTCAGCCAATTCCTCTACGGCTCTTTTCTGCGTTCCTCCTTTCCCCAATACTCTCAACCATAAGGTATCTTCATTGACTGGTAACTGATGAATAGCGACTATTGCTGTTTTAAAGATATTCGGGAGAAAATAAACGCCCTTAACCCAATCCTCTTCAATCTCATTTGCTCCTAATCCTTGAATCATTCGAGATGAAAATGTTGGTGTTAAAATCCATAAAACTGGTAATGCTGATTCGGAAATATTTCTACTTTCGCGTTTTGATTTCCTTAATACATCGCCATGAACAGCATATAGTTTGAGTAAACAACTGCGAATTTCCACTTCAGACGGTGGGTTACGAAAAGGCTCAAATAAACATTGAGTTTTTGCCATTTCCCCTAATAAACCTAAAGGTAGATTTTCTTTAGTTGGACGAGAAAATGGTTCAAACCACACATCAATTTCTTGGACTTCACTTTTAACTTTGTCACTTTTTTTAATCACTCCTAGAGGTGCTAATAATTCCTCTAAATATTCTTTGGCAAATTGATCATGAGATTGACGAGTCATGTAAGCAAGAATAAAATTTTTATATCACTAGAAGATAGCAAGGTGCAGAATAGTAATCCCACGTTAACTTAATTTACCCTGATTATATTTTAGCTCAAAGCGGTCTCACCCTTGACCACAGGCGCACTGTGTCAGTTTGCTACTTTCATTATAGGCGATCACCCAAGCACTTGTAAGTATTTTATGTGCCACGCACAGGAAAGTAAACAAGGAAAAATGAAATAATTCCTAATACTGTCCCAACAGTACTCATGACCTGTACGAATATGCTACTAAAACCGAAAATAAAAGTTGCTAGAAGTGTAATAGCTACAAACAAAACAGTACCAACTATTGAAACTAACAGAGGTGTTGTTCTTATTAAAATCGACTTATTACTCTCTTTGAATATTGGTGTTGCAACTAAATTTGTATATTTATATTCTTTGCCCTCTGCTAATTCATGAATGAGTGTTTTCCAAGGTTTATCAAAATTAGGCTTGATGAGTAATTCAAAAGTACATAATTTATCTATATTTTCAAGCAAAGAACAAGCAAAAATATCACCCATATAAACTTTAGATACTGATGTGATATCAACAATTGCACCTTTGTTTTTTCTGATGTCACATATATAGCGCCTTAAATTGAGATACTGCACCCTCTCAATTGTCCAATTAATACTGTCTGTCAAGTACGAACTATACCTTGCTTTCAGTCTTGCAAGATTATCGACAGTATATTCACTATCTAGTGGAATTACTTGATCTTTGAAACTGCCAGTATAGTATTTATAAGAACCCGTCGAAAGATTTTGAAGTAAGTTATAAATATTTGTCCGAAGCAAATTTAATTGAACCTGTTCACTTTGACTATCTTCAACTTGAATAAATATGATTTTCTTCGTACCTTTTTCAACGCAATGAACAATTGAGTTAAGGTATTGATCTGGTCTATCAGTAGTTACAAAGATATATAAATCTCTCAATCTTGATTACCTCTGAAAGTAATAACGCAACCTTTTCCAGAAACTTTTGCTTTTCTTAAACAAACCAATGCTTCCACCGATGTTCTTCCAACACCAAATGACATTGTTTTTCCGGTTTTTTTAAGAAACAACTCAGAATAAGAAGTCAAAATATCTAAAATATTCAAATCTGTAGCAACAATAAAACATATATCGTCGCCAGCCACATAAACTAAAGAAGCATTAATTTCATTTTTCGCTAGTGTAGCTATATATTCAAGAGCCGCTTTCACTTGAAATGAGAATTTGCTAGCTTCTTCGAGATTCTCTGAAAGCAAATGAAAATCAATGACATCGCCTATGTTATCGCCGTCGCCAACGCAAATTATCGCCATCAAAGTCTCCTTACCTCATAAGCCCTATCCATAATTTACTGCTTTTAACTTCCGAAACATCGTTACCAGGTTAACCCCAGTAACGACATTTAAGGAGAATTAACTTAACCTTGAGTTACAGGTTCCTTCGCCAAGAACTTCTCAAGTTCAGTCAATGCATCAGCATCAACTTTGGTTTGCATGGGGCAGAACTTAGGACCACACATCGAACAAAATTCAGCAGTTTTATAAATATCTGCTGGTAACGTTTCATCGTGATATTCCTTAGCTCTTTCGGGGTCTAAAGATAACTCAAACTGACGATTCCAATCAAAGTTATAACGGGCGGCTGAGAGTTCATCATCTCTGTCTCTCGCACCTGGGCGATGTCTAGCAATATCCGCAGCATGAGCCGCTATTTTATAAGCAATCAAACCATTGCGGACATCTTCGGCATTGGGCAAGCCTAAATGTTCTTTGGGTGTCACATAACACAGCATTGCTGTACCGTACCAGCCAGCCATTGCAGCCCCAATTGCCGAGGTAATGTGGTCATAACCAGGAGCAATATCTGTCACCAAAGGTCCCAAAACATAGAAAGGTGCTTCAGAACACTCTTCCATCTGCTTCCGGACATTGAACTCAATTTGATCCATTGGGACGTGTCCAGGCCCTTCTACCATCACTTGGATGTCATCTTCCCAAGCTCTGCGGGTTAGCTGTCCGAGGGTTTTCAGTTCTGCTAATTGTGCAGCATCTGAGGCATCATGAGTACAGCCAGGACGCAGGGAATCACCCAAACTGAAGGAGACATCGTATCTTTTGAAAATCTCAATGATGTCTTTGAAGTAGGTATACAGGGGGTTTTGTTTGTGGTGATGCAGCATCCACCGTGCCAAAATCCCACCACCACGGGAGACAATACCTGTGATGCGGTCTCTGACTAAAGGTAAATGTTCAATTAAAATCCCGGCGTGGATGGTTTGATAATCTACACCTTGTTGGGCGTGTTTTTCGATAATATGCAGAAAGTCATCGGCGGTGAGATTTTCAATTGTGCCGTGGACACTTTCTAAAGCTTGATAAACTGGTACAGTACCAATGGGAATAGATGAAGCATTTATAATAGCGGTGCGAATTTCATCTAAGTTACCGCCACCTGTGGACAAGTCCATCAGAGTATCAGCACCGTATTTCACCGCCAGGTTTAACTTATCCACTTCTTCTTGAAGATTAGAAGAGTTGGGAGAAGCTCCGATATTAGCATTAACTTTACATCTGGAAGCGATGCCGATCGCCATCGGTTCTAAGTTAGTGTGATTAATGTTAGCAGGGATAATCATCCGTCCCCGCGCCACTTCATCACGAATCAGGTCTTCAGGCAGGTTTTCCCGCTTGGCCACGTAGTGCATTTCTTCAGTAATCACACCCTGGCGTGCGTAGTGCATCTGAGTTACGTTACTCTGACCACGACGTTTAGCAACCCATTCTGTCCGCATATTTGAATTCCTCAATAAACAGCTTCCCTTCGCTGGTATTAGCCAGACTCAGGTGTTAAGGGTGTGATCTCAGCCTGAAATTTCAGGCACCCCTAGCATGAATGAAATTGTATCACCTTAGCTCGACTTTATCCAAAATTAAGAACTCGGTTTCTTTATCTGGCAAAAATCCTGGCTTTTTGGCAAATACTTTTTCTACTTCACAGAGTATGGATGAAGTTAAAAAATTAAACCCACTGTCCCACATAGCTTTCAGCGATAGAGATGGCGTTGCCAAAAAAATGGATAAAGTCGAGCTTAGAGGATGTTTTAAAAGTCAAAGTGAGTCAAAAATTATGCAAGTCCTCTCACCATAAGACGTATCATCGCAATATAAATAAACGTCTCGGAGGTTTGCGGGAGACGCTCATAATCTTTACTTAAATATCGGCACCAATTCAGCCAACCAAAAGTGCGTTCTACAACCCAGCGTTTAGGTAGATGAACAAAACCTTTCTTCTCTAAAGGTCGAAGCACAATTTCTACAATTGATCGAAACATATCCATTAATTCCCACTGATCCCATGTCAAATCAGTAGTTTCCAACTTTTAATTCTTGATTTTAATTAATATATTCTTCTTGATTTTATTATAAATTTGCTGCGAAATGCGATTAATTCTGACTGCAAAATTAGCTTTCTTTAAATAACTTGGTGCTGCCTCCGGTTGATTCATAAATCTGTAATGTAAAAATACTTCCTGATGTGGAATATTCGTATCTTCCCCTTGGCATAATCTTTTAAATATTTCAGATTTATAACCCATATAATGAATTCTATGAATTGGCTTTAAATCCTCCTTGTTAAAGAGTACATAGTCCTTTTCAACAAAAGGATCAACTCCAGCAATATTTCCTGTTCTCACTCTAGCATCTTCACTTAATGTATAGTTAAAAACTTTGCAATTAAGTTTAAAAGTGATGTAACTAAAAAGATAAACTTCGTCCCACCATCCTCGAATATTTATAAATTCAACTTCTTTATCTTCTAATAAACTATGCTTGATCTGTGCTAGCAGTTCGTCATTTATTAAGGTAGATTTGGATGCAAAAAAATCAGAGCAATGGCACTGTTGTTTAATATCTTTTTCCTGATGGTGGTATTTATCTTTTATTAAATCAACGGAAAGGAAACTTTCTGTTTTGCGATGCTCCCAGTCGTCAAAAATACAATCATAATCAGTTAGCTTGTTAAAACAATCATCCAGTGAGGACATGACTAATTCATCGCTATCTATATATATAAAATTTTCAAAAATACCATCAAAGGAACACATCTTCCTAATAGTATTAGAACCGTGATACCAAGCTGTCTGCTTTAGTTCTATAAATCTGTCACTTGCCCATATTTCTGAGGCAAAATTTTGCCATTTAGTCAAAGATTTTGGGTTATCGAATAAAAATACTTTTTCTAAATTTAGGTTTTTAAGTTTATCGATTTTGTGATCATAGGGGATAATACAAATTGGAATCTCAGCATCGTAATTTTTTCTAATGCTATTTATTAAAGCAATAACTTGATCGTATAAATTGTCATTTGCTAAAGTGTAAATTCCTTTTGGTAAAGTCATAATATATTTTTGCAAAAATACTCTTATCTTTATAACATATCATTTTCAAGCTGCCTATAGCCTTTATAAAAATAAATTGCTTTTGCTATCTTTGATTTTAATTGCTCTTCCTTATTAACTAGAATAATAAAAGAGTTGCAATTGCTTCATTGCATCACTTAAATGGTTGAAACCAAGCAATAACTTTGATTTTCCCACTCTTCAGATGTACGGAGTTTGTTCAAAACTCAAATAGGATTCCTATAGAAGAATAGGTCGGATAAATAAGTGCAAATTATTCAAAGTATTCTTCTATCCACTCTCGTGATTCCATTGTTGATGATTAGAGAAATAAGCAAAATTATTTTTGGACTGAGATTAAATTTGAACACATAGATTTAAGGATAAAAAAGCTGGAAAATTTAAGCTAATCATTGTGTAAACACAAAAAATAATTTCCTACCCTTCGGGTTCCCCAGTCGCGACAACACACCCTACCCTACACTAGACTTATCTTTACATAGTTATAAATAATTTCCTCAAATTAAATGACTCATTTTGCGCGGTTGGTGTCCTCGCGCAGCTGAAATATTTGTCACACTGTCAGCCTGTAGGTCATTAAAATTGACTTATCAGCAATGACTAATAACTAATGGCTAACCATTACCGCTATATTATTTTTTACAAGCCCTATGGAGTCCTCAGCCAGTTTACGCAGGAAACACCGAAACATAGGACGTTGAAGGACTATATCCCGGTTCCCGATGTTTATCCTGTGGGGCGTTTGGACTGGGACAGCGAAGGTTTATTACTATTGACAAACGATGGACAGTTACAACATCGCCTCGCTCATCCTCGCTTTGGACATCAACGCACTTACTGGGTGCAGGTAGAACGCATTCCTGATGTGGATGCTATCAACCAGTTAGAAACAGGTGTAGAAATTCAGGGTTATCGCACTCAACCAGCGCAAGTCCGACTGTTTTTAGAAGCCCCGCAGCTACCTGAACGCCACCCGCCAATTAGATTTCGCCAAAATATTCCTACAGCTTGGTTGGAAATGACATTGACTGAGGGCAAAAATCGCCAAGTGCGGCGCATGACTGCGGCGGTGGGATTTCCCACTTTGCGACTGGTGAGGGTAAGCATCGCCCATCTCAATTTGGATGGTCTACAACTAGGTGAGTGGCGCGACCTCATGCCTTCAGAACTCGAATTTTTGCATAATGTGCCTAAAAACTATAAAAGCGGTTTTAGGGCTGTTAAGTAGGTGGGCGTGAAATAAAAATTAGCTACCAATATCTGAAATATTGGGCTAATATGCGTCACAATTAATACAGCCACTAAAATTTCCTGGTAAAACTACAATTAATTGCACTTCTACTTACTCTATGCAGGGGCAGCTAATTGTGGGACTTTGGATATTAGTAACTAAAAGCAGCTTGGAAAGGGAATCAAGGAACTTCCATTATGCTGATTTGCCCTCAGTGTACATTTGAAAACTCGAACACTAACAAATTCTGTCAAAGCTGTGGTGCATCTCTGACCCACAAGGTTTGTCATGAGTGCAGTACCGAAGTACCCGTGAATGCACAACTTTGTCATCACTGTGGTGCGGAATGCGGTACAGTTTGGCAAGCAATTATTGCTAAGTCAGGGACTGGGGAAGAATGTGAAGACACGAGTCTAGGAGAAGAGAATCAAAAAATCTCCCCGACTCCCGCCATTTCCCTATTACAACTCACAGCAGGTTCTTTTTTAGACGCTGAACAGCGTTATCAATTGTTAGAACCGCTATCAGCTACCGAGCAAAATATTTCTCAGGCGGAAATGTGCGTGAAGGTGTTGGACTGTCAGCCATATCAAATATCGCCGATTGAGGCTATACTAGCTAATCAGCGACAGGGATTGGTGGTACCATCACTGGAAATAAGTGAAGTTTCTCGTCTTGCTAAAGCTTATATTGTCTTACAATCCCAAATTCACCCAGGTATACCAGCAATTCATGATGCCTGGCAAGAAGATGATATGCAGGTGCTACTCATTGAAGACCGTTCTGATTGGCAGTCTTTAGTGGATTTATGGCAAGCTGAAACAACATCTACGTTACAAATTTTACACTGTCTTTATCAGATGACCCAACTCTGGGATGTATTAGAAACAGTGAATTGTCGTCAAAGTTTGTTGGATTTGTCGAATCTGCGTTTAGATGAGGATCAAACTGTTGCGCTACAACGATTGTATGTAGAAACACTGAGCAAACAGCCAACTGTGGTATGCTCTGAAAAGGGAGAATTAGAATCCTTTACTATCCCAGAGCCACCTTTAACTATTCAAGCTTTGGGGCAAGTTTGGCAGGCACTATTTAGACAATCTCAACGCACTCAATTTGGTTCTGTAATCCAGATTTTAGATGATTTGCAATTAGGTAAAATTCAGACAGTTGAGTTGTTGCGATCGCGTTTAGAAGAAATCGCGGCTGAATTGGAAACACCTGTAGCCACAACTTCTAATTCTCTGGAAGAAAACCATACCGCCGCACCGACTATTTTACGATCAGATGATTTAGATAATTTAGATGATTTCTCTACTAAAGCTGATGAGATGCCCACTGTTGTGCTGTCAATGCAATTGAGCAGTTTGGAAGATGCAGGACGCAGTGATGTCGGTCGTCAACGTGATCACAATGAGGATTGCTTTGGAATTGAAACCAAAATCAACAAGCTGGAATTGCCCAAAAAACGAGTTTTACAAGCCCGTGGTTTGTATATCCTCTGCGATGGTATGGGTGGTCATGCTGGGGGTGAGGTAGCCAGTGAGTTGGCGGTTAATACTGTCAGAGAATACTTTGCTCAACATTGGATTCCTCAACAAATGCCTCTGGAAGGTATGCTCCGCGAGGCAGTATATTTAGCTAATCAAGCAATTTATGAGGTAAATCAAGAAGAAGTTCGTTCTGGTATCAAGCGCATGGGTACTACCTTGGTGATGCTGTTAATTCAAGGTACTCAAGCAGCAGTCGCCCATGTGGGAGATAGTCGCCTTTACCGCCTGACACGGAAGCGGGGATTGGAACAAATGACAGTAGATCACGAAGTGGGTCAACGAGAAATTTCTAGAGGTGTGGAAGCCAATATAGCCTATGCTCGTCCAGATGCGTACCAGCTAACTCAAGCCTTGGGGCCTCGTGATCAAAACTCAATTAATCCTGATGTGCAGTTTTTTGAGATTACGGAAGATTGCCTTTTCATTCTGGTATCAGATGGTTTATCAGATAATGATGTTCTAGAAAGTCATGGTCAGAATCAACTTCTTCCCCTACTCAGTTCTGGGGCTAACTTGGAAAAGGGAGTTACGGAATTAATTGATTTAGCTAACCAATACAATGGTCATGACAATATTACTGCTATACTTATCCGGGCTAAAGTGCGCCCAGATATGGACAGTTAAAAATACGTGGCGAATTATTCCCTAATACCTAATTATTTAAGCTTATGCAGGTTGTATTGTGGTTATTCTGACGTGGTTAGAACCGCAAGAAAAAAAACCACTCCAGCAGTGGTGTTTTGAAAATTCCTCCGTAATTCGCATTGGTCGCGCGGGGGATAATGATGTGGTTTTATCTGATAGTTTGGTTTCGCGGCATCATTTGGAATTGAGGCAAGTTAATGATGCCAAAAATCAAAATCTTACTTCTTGGCAGGTGTTTAGTAAAGGCACTAATGGCACTTTTTTGGACGGTAAGCTTGTGCTTCAGTGTCCTTTGCCGGATAATTCCTGGCTACAACTGGCGCAGGGAGGTCCAATACTACAATTCCAATTACAGATGATACCGGATACTTTGCTGCGATCGCCTCAAGGTGGCGAGGAGCAACAAAAAACTCTGGCTAATTCGGCCTACACTTGCAACCACGAAGGTAATACGCAAAATAATTTATTTTGTATTCATTGCGGTCAGCCTTTGTCTGTTCAACATAAAATTCGTCAATATCAGGTGTTGCAAACTCTCGGACAAGGAGGGATGGGTACTACTTATCTGGCTTGGGATGGAGCAGGTCTGATGTCAAAAAAACCACAATTGTTAGTTTTAAAGCAAATGAATGCTGACATGGCTAAAATTGCCAAAGCCCAAGAGTTATTTGAGCGGGAGGCAAATACTCTCAAATCTCTTGATCATTCGGGGATTCCCAAGTATTACGACTTTTTTGTAGTTGGGGGCAAAAAATACTTGGCGATGGAATTAATTCATGGACAGGATTTAGAAAAAAGAGTTTATGCCACTGGGCCAGTTACACCCAGCCAGGCGATCGCTTGGATGATTCAAACCTGTGAGATATTAGATTATCTCCATAGCCAAACTCCACCACTAATACACCGTGATATCAAACCCGCTAACCTGATGGTGCGAAATGCCAATAATCAAATAGTAGTGTTGGATTTTGGGGCTGTGAAGGAGATTGGTACGACACCAGGCACTCGTATTGGTGCGGAAGGTTACTGCGCTCCTGAACAAGAACGAGGACAACCCTTAACTCAATCCGATTTATATGCCATTGGTCCGACGCTAATTTTTCTGCTCACAGGCGAAAATCCTTTCAAATTTTATCGCCACCGGGGACAAAGTGCCGGGTTTGATGTGGTCAAGATTCCCACAATTAGCCCTCAACTGAGAGAAATTATTGAATGCGTTACGCAGCCGTTGCCACGCGATCGCTACCAAAGTGCTAAACAACTGGCTGTAGCATTAGCTGCTTGCCGAGTATAGTCTGTGGGGAAGATGAGAAATGGTTAGTTTCTACTCTTCGTCCCAAGCTTCCACTTCTAGTAAGTCGCCGATTGGATCTTGCATACTAAAGCCAAAGTCTTGCAGTTCCTGTTTCCAGTGCTGCCAGTCGTTGCCATAGAGTAATGCAATTTTCCAAATGCTGTCAGTTGATTTGATAATATTCGATTCAATGAGTGATTGCACGTTACGCTGCAATTTCACCATTGGGTGAATCACTTGCTGAGTCATAGCCTCAATTCAATTCAGATTTGGTTTGGTAAATACTTAATCAAAACTGCTTTCCGTTTTGCAACTTTCATCGATGCGTGGAGTATTGTAATTGGCAAAGCTAGTCTTAACTTTTTAACTATACCATAACAAACTCTACTGGTTGGCTGGAAAATTCGGTTTTGTACGGTAATCACCACTACATAACTCAAATCTTGCCGAGCCGTGATCAACGATGCTATACGCAAAAGCCAGCCTTCGGAAAAATTACAGGGGGAAGATAACTGTGGACGACCTGCAATTTTTTTAGTCTTTTATAGTCAACTAGGATCTTGATGATTGTTTAAATTACGTAGAACCTGGGGGTTTTTGGTGATTTTTGCATAATGATGCCAAAAAGTTAATTATGCAAATTCAGCCCTCATATAGGCTATCGCAAACATCGAGAATTAAACAAACTTCTGAGAAATATTTATATAAATTTAATATTTATCCCTCAAAAATTTTAGGACTTACGCACAAATTACGGAATAACGAACCACAGAGACGCAGAGAACACAGAGGAATAAGGGTTTGAGAGAGTTTTTGCGTAAGTCCTGAATTTATTAAATGCTGAGTAGGCTGCATACAGGTATGAAAACAACTCACTCAAGCCGAAAATTGAAGGGTAAACGAGTGTAAATTCCGTGAGGATCGTTCATTTTTTGCAGAATCACGATTTCCTGTTGGAGTTTCTGGAATTCGGCGATGAGAGGATTAGAAGCTTGAATTGGGACTCCGGCAATTTCTAAAATAGTGGTGATTTGTTGAACCGCCCTGCCAAAAAAGCGTTCTTCCAAGGTACTGACTCTGGGATATTCTTGCAGTTGCCAATCGTTTTCGAGTTTAGCTTGCTGGGCAGCATAGGCAACAGCTGCATTCAAACCACCTATTTCATCGACTAAACCGATTTGTTTGGCGGCAGTACCTGACCAAACTCGTCCTTGGGCAATTTCTGCGACCTTTTGTGCGGGTAATTTACGACCTTGAACAACTTTATTGAGGAATAGACTATAAATGCGGTTAACGCTGCGCTGATAAATTTCTAACTCTTGGGGTGATTTCGGGCGTGTCACGGTTTGATTATCGGCATAACGTGCAGTTTTTACCGTATCCCAGGTAATTCCATTCTCATTGGCTAGTTTCTGCCCATTAAACAAAACTCCAAACACGCCAATTGAACCTGTAATTGTAGTTGGTTCGGCAAAAATGCGGCTGGAATCGGTAGCAATCCAGTAACCACCAGAGGCGGCAATATCACCCATTGATACCACTACAGGTTTTACCTTGCGAGTTAATTGTACTTCTCGTTGCATGACTTCGGATGCGGTGGCGCTACCTCCGGGGGTATTAATTCGCAAGACAACGGCTTTGATATCATTATCTTGGCGGATTTGATTCAAGATTCTGGCAAAGCGATCGCCTCCGACTTGATTATCTTCCCCACTACCATCGACAATTTCGCCCTCAGCATAAACCACAGCAATTTTATTTTGCGAGTTGCGTTCTACACCCAAGGTTTTACCGGAAACTTGAGCGTAGTTTCTGAGATTAATTTGCCGGAAGGAGCGATCTGTTTCATCAATCGGTGTCAATTTCTTCAGTTCTGTAACCACCTCATCCATGTATCCTACTTGATCGACCAAACCACTGGATTTGGCTTCAGTGGCTGTTAATATTGCTTGAGTATCTGCGATCGCTTGCAACTTTTGAGGGGTAATTTTGCGACTAGAACCGACTGTACTCCGCCAATTTCCCCAAACATCGTCGAGTAATTTTTGGATTTGGAGGCGGTTTTCGGGACTCATCTGGTTAAGGATAAATGGTTCGATTCCGCCTTTAAATTTGCCCACCCGTACTACCTGAACACCAACGCCGAACTTTTCTAAAGCCCCAGTCAGAAACATTGGTTGGCTACTTAAACCTTTCACTTCCATCAAGCCGATGGGATTAAGTATGACTTTATCCGCCACCGAACTCAAGTAATAGTCCCTTTCACTTAAACCCACGCCATAGGCGACAACCTTTTTTCCCGATTTCCGGAATTTCTCCAGCGCCTGGCGAATTTCTGTCAGGGAAGCAAAGCCAGTGTTACCAGATGTAGTTGTCCCTGTTGCATTTAAATAAATACCGACAATTCGCGGATCAAGCCTGGCTTTTTCCAAGGTATCGAGAACGCTACGAAGTGTCATTCTGGGGGCTTCGGCTCCTGATAAGGCTTGTTGGAGCAATTCGCCAGAACTGGGCGCTCTATCGGTAATATTCATTGACAAGTCAAAAACCACGACTGACTGATCTTTGACTTGGGGAGTCGTGTCTCTAGAGGAGGTAACTGCAAATAACAGTAATAATATTCCTGTTGTGCTGATACCGAAGAAAATCATTAGCCCTAGTACAGTACCTAGTACACTGGCAAAAGTTTGTTTGAAAAAATTACGCATTTTAGTTATTGAGCATAAATAGCGATCAGCCCCAAGTTGGGGATGAATCACAGGACGATTTATTGTATTGGTTGTAAACTTTTTGAATTCTGCAAGTTATTTAATGTAGTATTGCCAGTACAAAATAATACTGTACTAATTTCCGCCAGCAACACTTTAACTAAATCATACAATGCAGCTTCTGATTCCACTGCTGCTTCTAGGAAAGGCATCGCCAAACCAGCAATATCTGCTCCCAGAGCGATCGCTTTGGCCACATCTAGTCCATGACGTAATCCCCCCGAAGCAATTAAGGGGACATCAGGAGCGATCGCGCGGATACTTGTGATACATTCTGCCGTAGGCAAACCCCAATCCCCAAATGTCCTACCTAAGCGCCTTTGCAAGGCATTTTCCGCCCGTTCACTTTCCACCTTTGCCCAGGAAGTACCACCCCCACCAGCCACATCAATAGCCGTGACTCCAGCCGCTAAGAGTTTTTCTGTCATTGTTGCAGAAATCCCATTACCGACTTCCTTCGCAATCACTGGCACTGTTAATTTAGAGCATAAAATGTTAATTTTATCAAGCAAACCTCGAAAATTAGTATCACCACTAGGCTGAATACACTCTTGGAGTGGGTTAATGTGTAAAATCAGGGCATCAGCTTCTAAAATATCAATAATCCTCTGACATTCATCTAAACCATAATTGTAATTTAGTTGTACAGCGCCCAAATTGGCAAATAACAAAACATCCGGCGCGTACTTGCGGATAGCGAATGTATCAGCCACTTGGGGTTTTTCCACCGCCACACGCTGAGAACCAACACCCATCGCAATTTTATAGTTTTGAGCCGCCTTTGCCAGACGCTGGTTAATCATTGCGGCTTGTTCTGTTCCTCCAGTCATAGAAGAGATTAACAGAGGTGCTGCGAGGTATTTACCAAGGAAAGTTGTACTAATATCAATATCGTCGCGGTTTAGTTCTGGTAAGCAGCAGTGCTTAAAGCGATAACGTTCGAGTCCACTAGTAAGTTGATGAAATTGAACATCTTCTTCCAAACAGATGCGGATATGATCCGCTTTGCGTGACTGGGTTTGTGCTGAGTTGTTGATAGGGGCGTTCACTGGTAAATTTAACTCAAAGCAGTTGTAATCACTATTGTTACAGTTATTGGAATTTTGTGGTGTTAATTCTGGCGATGATAAATCGCGGTACAACAAACTAAGTCTGTCGGCGCGGGCTAAAACAAAATCAAGATTTTATCTGTGTTGCCCTGACTGACCATTGCTGAATTTTTGCTAATTTCCCCCCTGCATTTCTTCAACTTTAAACATACTAATTAATACCCCTGCTAGAGGAATTGATAGAAAAATTCCGACTAAACCTGCTACTTTTGCTCCGACTAATAAAGCAAAGAACATGAAGACTGGATTCATATTTATTGAGCCTTGCATAATGCGCGGCATAAGTAAATTTTCTTCTATTTGCTCAAGGACAACACAACCGATTAATACTTGCACACTTACCCAAATACCTTGAGGTAAAACAATCAGCGCAACTAGGGCAATTCCAATTGTAGCGCCAATGCCAGGAATTAAATCAAATGCGCCTGCGACCACCGCTAAAATTAAGGCATAAGGTAGTTGCAGAAAAATAAATACAACAAATATCGAAGCCGCAAAAAATAAAGATAATAATAAACGTCCCCAAAAGAAGCCTAAAAAGTTTTGCTGGACGGATAGAGTGAACTTATGACGAATATTTCGCGGTAAAATTTTAATTACAAAAGACCAAACTCTTTTACCATCTAACAACATGAAAAAAGCGACAACAGCAATCAAAATTAAATCGACTAAATTAGTTAATAAAACTTGAAAAATTGACCAGCTTGTGCCAAGTGCTGATAAAATTTGATTGCGTAGCTCTTCTTCAATTACTTGAAAATCTACTTTTAAATTAAACCTAGTTAGGATATTTTGTAATGATTCTAATAAAGAAATCACATAGTCAATAAATTGGGGTGCTTGTTCAAGTATTTGTTGAAATTGAGATAATATAGCAAAACCTAGGGTTCCTATCAACCCACACAAAATGATCAGACTTAGTAAAAAAACTATTGTCACCGCAATGCCATGTGGTAAAAAACGTTCAGACCACTTGACGGGATAACTCAGTAAAAATGCCAGAATACCAGCAAATATAAAAATCACAATTACTGTGGAAAAGTAAGTTAAAACTTGAACAATTCCCCAACCAAGAGCTAACAGTAATACATAGCGAAACAGCTTTGTATTATTCAATTGCTCCCATAATTTTTTGACGTTTTGCTCAGGCATAATTTAGATATATTTTATCTATCTACGGTGACTTTTTCTCGGCTTTTTAAATGAATGATTATCCTGTTGTTCTTCAAAAAGATGTACAGCATATTCAGAGGGAATAATTGCAGCGCCGTGCTGTTTAGCCTAAACTTTGGTGAATTCCGCCCCCAGAAACAGAATGTGAGCAGCATAAAAGATCTAAGTAATCACAATCACAAAGGAGCCAGCCACGCCATAAGCAGAACCAAAATCAGTTCGACTGAGAAACAGTCCAAAGAAATACTGTCCTACTAAAAACAGGAGTGCGGTGATGAACGCACCAACGATAGTATCACGCCAGGCAATCTCGGCATCTGGTAGTATACTATACATCATAACAAATATTAATGTTGTCCCGCCAAAAGTAATCAATAAGCTCGTGAATTGCCACAAATAACCTGAACTGGGGACTACTTCATTCAGAAAAATTACTAATTTTGCTTAAATAGATCACTGAATTATAATGTGTAAATATCTATATTAGCCCCTTTTGTGTGGGTAAAATTAGTACACTCAAGAGGAAGATCACGGCTAGAAATTGACGGGAGTAATATCTATCATGACCTTTGGGGAATTTTTTCCCCATCATGTTTAATAAATTAATATTGCCACTAAAAGAGCTTTTGAGCGATCGCTCTTGATTATTCTTGAAAATACCAGTCGAATTTGTCTAGTTTATATCATAGTCAGCGGTGCGATCGCTTGACAATAAATATTGATTTTTTAAAATTTATAAATATCTCTCTTAAGTATGAAATTAACCCACTACTCTAGATAGTGGTAGAAGCAATTAAAAAAATTTAACCTAGATAAAGCGAATCTAGCATTCACTATATCAATCCTTGGCTGCGCGTACTGAGGATTGCTGAACTCAATCTAGATTTTCTCAAATTTACTCAGCAAATTAACAGATACTCGCACAATCATAGATATGAAAGTAGATGAACTCCTCAAAAATTATATTGCAGGCGTGAGAGATTTTACTGGCGTTAATCTCAGTGAGGCGGACTTAAGAGAATTTGACCTCAGTGGGGCTATTTTAGATCGAGCTATTTTAGATGGCGCTAAACTGAATTATGCTAATTTAACCCAAACTAGTTTCATGGAAGCTGACCTGAACGGAGCCGATTTGAGTAATGCTAATCTGACTGAAAGCAAGTTAGTTGGTGCTATGTTGGATGGAGCTATTTTAGACGGTGCTATTCTAGATGGTGCTGATTTGAGTCACGCTAGTTTAACAGTTGCCAATCTCATTGAAGCAGATTTAAGTGACGCTGATTTACAGGATGCAAACTTGCAAGCCGCAAATTTAGATGGAGCAGATCTGAGTCAGGCGAATCTCTCTAAAGCTGATTTGCAAGGTACAAATTTGAATGGTGCTAATTTGCAGGATGCGGATTTAGGCGGAACAATTCTCAATTAGGAATAGGGATTTAATAAAATACAAAACCTCACCTCCAGCCCCTCTCTTTACTTTTGCGTAGCGTCTCCCTCTTCTCCCAAAGAGCTGTAGGGAGAAGGAGAGTGGAGAATTTAATGCGACTCAAGGTGGGGTGTCTTAGGATGATGGTGGGTTACGCTGTCGCTAACCCACCCTACAATTTTTATAGTTTTTCCATGACTTCCAATCCAGCATTGTCTACAGCGATCGCCTATCATATTTCTACCAGTCCTCAAGGGCGAATTACTTTCGCTGAATTTATGGAGATAGCTCTATATCACCCTGAACACGGTTACTATTCTAGTCATGCTGTAAAAATTGGATTTCAGAATAGTGATTTTTTTACTTCGCCTCATCTCGGTACTGATTTTGGGGAGTTACTGGCGGAACAATTTTGGCAGATGTGGGAGATTTTAGCTCGTCCTGTACCTTTTTCTCTGGTGGAAATGGGAGCGGGTCAAGGACTACTGGCTATGCATATCCTTAATTACTCTGAGCTAAATCATCCAGATTTTTTTGCGGCGCTTGATTATGTGATTGTGGAGAAGTCGCCAGGATTTCAGCAAGAACAGCAGCAACGCTTGCAAGATTTTTCTGTACGTTGGTGCAGTTTAGCAGATATCCCCACTGACTCGATTACTGGGTGCTTTTTTTCTAATGAGTTGGTGGATGCTTTACCAGTCCATCAGTTTATTTTAGAAGCTGGGGAAATGCACGAAGTTTATGTGACAACAGGTAAAGATGAGTCTGAGCCGTTATTTATAGAGGTGACTGGGGAAATTTCTTCGCCTCAACTGCAAAAATATTTGGATTTAGTGGAGATTGATTTAACTTCTGGTGGTTATGAAGATGGCTATCGCAGTGAAATTAATTTGGCTGCTGGTGAGTGGTTGAGTATTGTCGCCGACTGCTTACATCGGGGGTATGTGTTAACTATTGATTATGGCTACCCGGCTAATCGTTATTATAATCCCAGGCGATCGCATGGAACTTTACAATGTTACTACAACCATCGCCACCACGATAACCCTTATATCAACGTCGGTATGCAAGATATTACCGCCCATGTTGATTTTACGGCTTTGGAACGCTGGGGCGATCGCTTCAATTTAGCAAAAGTCGGCTTTATCCAGCAAGGTTTATTTTTGATGGCTTTGGGTTTAGGCGAACGCATTTCTGCAATTTCTCACCAAGATTTTCCCCTCTCTCAACTGCTACAACGACGAGAAGCATTACACCAGCTAATAGATCCTACAGAATTAGGTAACTTTGGCGTGTTAATTCAAAGCAAAGGACTCCAGCAGACAGAAATAGCTCAACCACTTCAAGGACTAACTATACCAAGCTAAGAATACTATCCGATGCCAATATAGATTAGCATGACATTGAATACTATGCAGATTCAGATAACAGGAAAGTATTAATTATGACGGCTCATGAACTTTTCTTATTGATAACACTACTTAGCCCAGGCATCTTGCTATCGGTGATCATTATGCTGACATTTGCCGCAGGCGGCTGATTGTGAATCAGTAAATAGTGAACAGTTATCACTGGACAAAGATAATTGTTCACTAAACGTACAATAATCAAACAATCAAAACGCCATATCTACGACTGGCTAGACCTGTACTAAAGGAACGTAAAAAATGAAGGTGGCATTTCTGGGAACTGGACTCATGGGATTACCGATGGCGCAACGGTTGTTAGCAGCCAACATCGAGCTAGTAGCCTACAATCGCACCCCAGAAAAATTAGCCCCACTACAGGCTGCTGGGGCGGAAATTGCCATACATCCCCGCCAAGCAATTCGTGCGGCTGATTCCATTATTCTCATGCTGACTAACGCCGCAGCAATTTATCATGTTTTGCTTTCCGATACTTCTTGGCGAACTCTAGAAGGGCGGACTGTAATTCAGATGGGAACTATTACTTCTACAGACAGCCAAGAAATTAGAGATGCTGTAATTGGTGGCGGTGGCGAGTATATAGAAGCTCCCGTATTAGGTAGTATTCCCGAAGCCAAAGCTGGTAAATTGATTGTGATGGTAGGCGCGGAACCCGAACAATATCAACGCCATTTAAAGTTACTGCAAAATTTTGGTTCAGAACCTGTACTTGTAGGGCCAGTAGGTTCTGCGTCTGGAGTAAAGTTGGCACTAAATCAACTGATTGCTTCCTTGACAACTAGCTTTGCTCTGAGTTTGGCTTTTGTTGAGCGTAAAGGAATCGACATAGATATATTTATGCAAATTCTGCGCGAAAGTTCACTTTATGCGCCTACCTTTGACAAAAAAATGCGGCGGATGTTGGATGGCAATTATACCAATCCCAACTTCCCCACAAAACACTTGCTCAAAGATACAGATTTGTTTATATCAGAAGCCAAATCACTGGGTTTGGATCTCGTCAGTATTGAAGCTGTGCGACAACTTGTCCACACAGCCGTGAAAATGTCATTTGCTAATGATGACTACTCATCAATATTTTCAGCCATAAATCAATGGGGAGAAGCGAGTGGAGAATGAGTCATTTTTGACAATCCCCACTCCCCACTCCCTACACGAACAGTACAGCCAGCGCTCCTCCTATAGCGGAAAATACGGCTGAAACGAAGGCGGTGGCAAATAACCACCAAGAAGCTGTGGCTGCGGCTTTGCGGGTTTCTTCTGCTTGTCTTTGGGCTTGATGCTTGACTTCTTCTAGACGACGTTGTGTTTCATGTTGTAGGCGTTCGGCACGTTGCAATACTTTGTTACGTGCGCCCTCAATTTGGTCAATCACTCGGTTGGCATCTGCTTCAGAAATGTCCTCACGAGAACTGATAATCGCCACTAGGGTGTCGCGGTCGAAAGAAGAGAGGCGATCGCGTAAAGCCTCAAATCCCGCCTGTGGATCGTCAAAGAAGGTGCGAACATCGCGCTTGATGCCATCATAGTTGAGTTCAGGACGATCTAAGGAGTTGAGATAGTTACGGATTCGTCCAAAAATGCCTTCTATGACATCTTGAATCCGCCGTTCAATCCCCCGTAATTGTTCTACAAATTGATCACGCACCGAGACGATATTATTAGCAATTCTGGCTGCTTCTTCATCGGTCATATCTTCGCGAATTTTCAGCAAAGCAATCACTGTGTCACGGTCGAAATGTGCCAGGCGATCGCTCACATTTTCCATTCCCACTCGCGGATCATGCAATAATAATTGTAAGTCGCGTTTAATACCTTCTGGATTCAATTCTTCTTTACCAGTTTGCCGCAAATAGTCCGACAAATAAGCTTGGAATGTTTCCACTCTTTGCTGTGTGCGAGTAGCCAGACGACGAGGCGCACGCACAATATTCCGAATCGAAGTTTGCACAGAATCAATGATTTCATTGACTTGCGCTTCACTTAAATCTCGCCGTTGACTGAGTAACTTGACTAAAGTATCTCTGTCTAACTCAGACAAGCGACGGCGCAGGGCTAAGGCTCCTTCTTTTGGTTGTTCAAATAGTCTGGTAACATCTCTTTGAATACCTTCAGGATTCAATTCTTCCTTGCCAGTATTTCGTAAGTAATCAGCGATGGTAGCGGATACAGAGTCGTACTGTTCCTTAGCTTTTACTGCCAAAGCTTGGGGTGTATGGCGGATATTATGCCAGGACTCTTCCACAGCATGAATAGTTTGAGTAACTTGCTGTTCACTCAAATCTTGACGTTGACTCAATAACTGTATCAAAGTATCACGGTCAAAGCGAGCTAATCGGGCGCGGATGGCGATCATTCCCGATTGGGGATCTTCGATCAACTTTTGAATATCGGCGCGAATCGCATCAGGATTTAACTCTGCTTTTCCAGTGTTTCGCAGATATGATTCTACATTCAACCATAAGGTTTCGGCTTGATATTTGGCTTGTTCTGCCAATCCTTGAGATTCTACCAAGACGCGATCGCGTTGCTCTTCTAAGTCGTTGAGAATCGGGTCTACTTCGTGTGGTAAAATATCGTTGCGTTCTACCAATATTTCTCGCATTCCCCGGCGGTCAAATTGTGACAATCGCAGCGACAGAGTTTCGGAATCTGCTTCGGAATCTGCTAATAATGGTTTAAAATTCTGCTCAATTCCTTCTGAAGTCAAATCTGCCTTATTGGTAACAAGGAGATAACTTTCTACTTGGCGTTGTAAGTCTTGTGCAATCTCTCTTTGTTCCGCAGCGCTGGCTATGATTAATACCTCTTGGCGCACAGCTTCTAGTTGGTCAGTAATACGCTGGATTTGTGCTTGGGTTAATAGTCCTCGTTGTTGCAGGATGTTAGCGAAATCTTTGGCAGAAAGTCGGTCTAGTTCCCTTTTAATTATACCAGGGTCTGCGGCTGAGTCATAGATAACATCACGAAATTCTTCAGCGATTTTCTCTCGACTCAATTGCCAAGCATAAGTATTGAGGAGATAGTTTTCCACATCAGCCCGAATAGAGCTATAGGGTTCTGATGATGCGGGTAAACTTAGTTTATCAGTTTGTTGGATCACCTTCTCTTTTGCCGTGGAGAGCGATCGCCAAATTTTCTCCACATCAATATCAGATAAATCTGTCCTTCCCAACACAATACCAGTGAGTGCAGTGATTCCCTGTTGTAAAGTCTGTTGCATCAGACCGGGTTTTTCTGCTGTTGGTGCTGCTGAATCAGAAGTACGCGTTTCTGCAATTAACCGATCCAATTTAGCGTTGAGTTCATCAGTCTTCGCTTGTCCTGGGGAAAGCGACTTCACATAACTAACCAACTCACCTAAATTATCTTGAGTGGGTTTTTGCTGACTTACAACCTGCTGCCAAACATTATATAGTGTATCAGCAATCCGCTTAACGTCTCGTTTAGAAAGGTCAGTACGACTGCTGACCAAATCGATAAACCTTTGGCGGTCAATGTTGCGGAGGTCTGGACTTCCAGCAATAGATTGAAATTGTGTATCTTTGAGTAAGCCTTCAAAATCCTGACGAATGTGAGATAAATCTAATTCTGGCGGACGTAGCTGTTCGAGGTAATCTTCGATATTTTCCCGAATACTAGTGGGGTCAATAGCATTCCCTAATTCCCGACGCACAGCAGAGGCCGCAGCTTCAGCCGTTGCTACTACCTGCTGATTCACCGCTTTAGCACCTAATGCAGCCGTAGCAGTCCCCAGGATCGCCTGAAAACCGGCAGTAGCGGAATTGACCACCGAACCAACTAAGGAACCCACAGTAGTGGAACTCACCCACACTAAAAGCAAAAAGTATGCACCCCAAATGACTAATCCCAGAATGGCGCCCAGTATGGGATCTAAAATCAGTAGACTTAATTTAACTGAGAGAAAGCAAGCTATCCCTAAAGCGACCGTCACAGTCACTAGTGTCCACGACCCCAGCGCTGTCCCAATTTTGCGAATCGTACCCCCGAAACTTCCCGCTTCCCCCACAACCCCATCAGAGTCAGATGGACGACCCAAGTAGGAAATACCTGCTGCAATTGAGAGGTTAGTTAATACTAGTTGGAAAGCAAAAGCTAGGATCACACCGGAGATTAAAGCGACAAAAAAGCGCGGACCCGAATTAACAACTGATGCTTGCGCTGGTGTAATTTCCGTGGGAACTACTGGAATCTGCGCCAACCATAATAGTGGGTTGTAGACTCCCGATATATTTTCCGGAGATTGAAACATTATATTTCCTTTTTCTAAGTTTAAGTTTGGGGAGGATAAGAACTTTCATGATCAGCAAGTAAACATCTATTTACTCTATGTATCTATGGCAATACCAAAATTTACATCACTTTCAGAATCGTGGAATTTAGCTATTGAATACATCCCCCTAAAGTTTGAAACCTATATCTAGCGCAAGATAGAAATTTTACGATCTGACAGGGTAAAAGTCAATAAAATTAGTAGGTATTTTAAGTTAAAATCGCATAATTTATTTATAGGGTTATTACTGCTATTTTCTCATCGGTGATCACCACAATTTTATTTATTAAAATCATATAAATATGCTCGTTGCTCAAATGTTGATTTACATTTATTTATAATTAGGCTTTTCATCACCTCCTCAAGATGGATTTGCCGATGCTGATCAGTTTCTGATAATCGTCCCCAAGAGGTGTGGGTAGTTTGTACCTACAGATGGAAAGCAGCTGACTGATTAATAGGTAAATTTAAGTTAAGCAATAAATGATTTAGGACAAAAACATGGAAACTCGAGAAACTCGCCCTTCCACCGATTTACCACCAGTTGCATTGGAATACAATGGCAGAGACCGCAATGCCTTTCTGTTTGGCTGGACTCCTCAAAGTGAACTTTGGAATGGTCGGTTAGCAATGATTGGCTTTCTAGCTTATTTACTTTGGGATTTAGCTGGATATAGCGTTCTGCGGGACGTGCTACATCTCGTTGGTTATTAACGATAAAACATTGAAGAACTTGTTTGATTTTGGAGTAAAAAATGGAAACTAGAGAAACTCGTCCTTCCACTGATTTACCACCAGTTGCTAAAGCTTATAACGGTGTTGACCGCAACTCATTTCTATTTGGTTTTAATCCTCAAGCCGAACTGTGGAATGGTCGGCTAGCAATGATTGGCTTTTTGGCTTACTTACTGTGGGATTTAGCTGGATATAGTGTCTTACGGGACGTACTCCACGTTATTAGATATTAGTCATGAAAATGGCATGAGGAGTTAAAATTTGACACTAATTAACTCCTGAATAATAGAAATGTGAGAAGGCGGAACCAAAACTGGTGACCGCCTTTCAAACAACTCTCTTTTTTGGGCGTTGCTGATTTGAAGTCAAAACCCCTGTAGAGACGTTCCATGGAACGTCTCTACATTTAAATTCATACTTGGTTTGGGCAACACTCTTTTTTGATATTCTTAAAGAAGATGCTCCCACTAATGTGCCATTTCCTCCCAAAGTCGCACCAAACATCATGGCATAAAAAAGTTACCTATATAATATATAGGTAACTTTTCTATAATTTTAATCAGATTAAAAATTACTAGAATCCTGCACAGTAATTATTCATCAATAGAATTGGGTATACCCAAAACGGCACAGGGAAAATTAGAATCTAGTATTTGGATCATGGAATGATTAACAGATTTGCATCCCAAAAACAAGATGTCAGCAGCCTCCAATTCCACCACTTTTTTCAATTCTGTTGCTACGCAACCAAACCGCAAATGAGATTTAAAAGAACCTTGCCATTCTTCAGCTAGGCTTCGTGCTTGCCAAATAATTTTGTCGGCTTCTTGGAGAGAGAAAATTGATTTTTCTGGTAAACATTGCGTCATTCCTCTTAATTTTGATTGAGTTAAGAGGTGGATTTCATCTCTTGATACTGTACTTACTGGACATTCTAAATTCAGCAGAGGTTCAGTAAAAATTGACAAATTTGAAAACTGATTTTGATCATGATTTTCTACTACATAAACGGCTTGCACGTTCACTTGTATATTTGTAGCTAACCGCGTTTGATGGGCAATGCAGAAGGCTAAATCCAGTGCAGTATGACTATTAGGGGAAGCATCATAAGCAACGATTAAGTTAACAGCTTTAACTTCTAGAGACAAAGCTTTTTTTGGCTCTGGTAATAGTACCATTTGCTCAATTAAGTCATCTCGACCGATGGCGCTTTGCAAACGCACTAACATTGGCTTGATTTTCACAATTTGGACTTCTCCCCAAAGAAACGAATGGTGAATGAGAAGTAGGTTAAAAACGGATAGCCCCTATCCCAGAGGATAAACAAGTCATATCCACAAAGAAACCCCAATAACAAGTGGTGTTAAAGCCAAAGTTTTGGGAGTTCCTTCCATTTGCCTACGGAGTTAGCTGACGGGCTAAGACTGGAAGGTGTCTCTCGTTAAGATTAGCCCCAAACATTGGTTCCTCCGTTCCAAATCCAGTTTTGATGAATTTGAATTAGGCTACCCACTAAAATAAATAGTAGTTTAATTTATCACTATTAGGACTAGTTGGTAAGAAAATTTATTATATACTCTAATCACCTACTTAGTAAATAATATTGATAATTTATTACAATATTTGATGGTGCATGATATTTTAATTGTATTTAGTTGACTAGCTGATAAATAAAGATGTATATTATACAGCGCTTTCCTAAGTCAATCCAAGAAAAGGGTCAGTGTTGAATTTTAATAAAATTAGGCAAGAGATATT
The DNA here is from genome assembly GCA_035638855.1 of Nodularia sp. (in: cyanobacteria). GTDB lineage: Bacteria > Cyanobacteriota > Cyanobacteriia > Cyanobacteriales > Nostocaceae > Nodularia. The sequence continues at coordinate 108,782 of DASQZD010000047.1, forward strand.
TTTTTGGCCGTTGAAATCTATCACTAATTTTGTTGATATGTACTAGACTCGCTAAAATGAACGTATAAATAAGTTTCATCATCTACTTAAAACGCAATTTAAAATAATGGATTTTAGTCTATTTCTGGCTGAAAATAGTGATATCATTCTCAAAAAATGGGTTACAGAGGTTATTCAAGATAAAAAAATTGAAAGTGCGGAAGATTTAACTTATACAGCAATCCAAAATCATCTTCCAGAGGTGTTAAAAGCAATGGTAACAGTGCTTTCAAAGTCACAGACTAGTGATATTCAGTCTATAGTTACCGCTAGTTGGGATCATGGAATAGTTAGGGCTAAACAAGGCTTTGATCCAGCAGAAATTACTCATGAATACCATTTACTAAGAATGGCAATATTTGATACTGTTGAATCAGAATTGTTAAAGGGAACAGCTTCAGAAATTATTCGTTCGATGCGTTTAATTGATGCTATCATAGACGAAGCGATCTCTCAATGTGTTAATAGTTATATTGAAGAACGCTTACAAGAATTAAAGCAGTTGCATTCGTCATTAGTGCTGCATAATGAACAACTAAATCGCTTAGTTGTCGCTAATCAAGATCATATTTCTCAACTCGCCCATGATCTGAAACATCCTTTAAGTTCGATTATTGGTTACTCAGATTTATTTTTACGCCAACAACGCAAAAAGCCAGAACTAAAAGATAACTACGCCAATATTGAACATATTGAGCGCGTGTTACGCAATGGTAGACAGTTACTTCGTTTGATTAATGATGTCCTCGAAATTTCCAGGTTTGATGCAGGGAAGATACAACTCCAACCAGCACTGATTAATGTCCGTGATTTGATCGACAATGTATGTGAGATGTTCCAGCCTTTAGCTAACGAAAAAAAATTACAAATGGTTGTTGATTACGATAGCATTCCTCAAGAAGTGGTCACAGATGAATTTCAATTACAACAGATTATGACCAATCTGGTTAGTAATGCGATTCGATATACAGATGCAGGGAATATTAATATAAAATGCCATTTGCTAGATAATAATTATTGGTCAATCGCAGTTTGTGATACAGGAATTGGAATTGTGCCAGAAAACGAAAGCAAAATATTTGAACCATACTTTCGTGCTAATGCTAAAAATCGGAGTTATCTTCCTGATAGTACTGGTTTAGGATTAGCAATAGTTACTCGTTTAGTAAAATTATTAAAAGGTAAAATTGATTTAGTTTCTGAAGTAGGAGTAGGTTCTACTTTCACAATTACTATGCCTTTGGAACTGGAATAAATCAAAAATATCGGTCACCATATCCCTTTTTTTAAATTCAATTTTATGAAATTAATAATATTAGCACAGCTTTAATCTGTTAAGCAAAGGTTATGAAAAACCATTTTAGCCAGTTTTTTTGGCATCATGCGATCGCTCTTTGTTTAATTGCTTTATCTACTGCTTGTTCAAACGTGAAATTAGCTACGAATAGAGTAACTTCAGCACAAGCTATCAATTGGATGTAAAATTTTGCGATCGCACAGGTGATTTAGTTGCAGATCCCCCCACAACTGTTTACAGCTACAATCTCGAACCAAAACTAGGAGAAAAAATTCAAGCAGCTTTCTTTAGTTTTAATTGGCAAGGAACTCAATTAAAAAAAGAATTTAGTAAACATAAACAAGAAAAATTTTTGCCTGTTACCTACAAAAAAAAATGGGAAATAGTCCGCAAAATTGACGAAACAATTGGCGTGAAATATCAACTGGATGGAGAAAAAGAGGAGAGAAGACCAAAGGTGGTTAAGCACCCGATAAGTCCTATTTTGTTTCACACTCGCTCTTGCTCCTCTGCTTCTTCGCTCCTGCCTATTCAAAATGTGCCAAAAATTGCTATGCTAAAAGTCGAGACTCGTTATTGTGCCAACCATGCCCGCGCCTACTATCAACCCGACAATCACAGCCTTCCCTTTGACAGCTGTAGTCGGTCAAGAAGCAATTAAAATAGCCTTGCTGTTAGCAGCAGTCGATCCCGGTTTGGGCGGAGTGGCGATCGCAGGCCGTCGCGGTACGGCAAAATCAGTAATGGCTCGTGCTATCCACGCCTTACTACCACCAATCGAAGTTGTCAAAGGCTCGATGAGTAACTGCGACCTCAGTCATCCAGAAGATTGGGATGATTATCTGTTCGCTGAGTATGGAGACAAAGATATTGAAGATGTCCCCACAGAAATTATTCCTGCACCCTTTATCCAGATTCCTTTAGGAGTGACAGAAGACAGACTCCTGGGTTCTGTGGATGTAGAAAAGTCTGTCCAGCAAGGTGATACTATTTTTCAGCCTGGGTTACTCGCTTCAGCTAACCGAGGCGTGCTGTATGTAGATGAACTGAATTTATTAGATGACCAAATCTCAAATCAGCTATTAACAGTATTATCTGAGGGACGCAACCAAATTGAGCGGGAAGGCATTAGTTTTCAGCATCCTTGCAAATCATTATTTATAGCTACCTATAACCCAGAAGAAGGGGCATTACGAGAGCATTTACTCGATAGAATAGCAATTTCTCTTTCTGCTGATGGTGTACTGGGCTTAGATCAAAGAGTATCAGCTGTAGAGCAAGCGATCGCCTATTCTAAATCTCCCCAAGCATTCCTCCAGCAATACGAAGAAGACTTAGACTCGCTCAAAACCCAAATTCTCCTAGCGCGGGAATGGTTGAAAGAAGTCACCATCACCCAAGAACAAATAACCTATTTAGTAGCTGAAGCGATTCGCGGTGGAGTCCAAGGACATCGCGCCGAACTATTCGCCGTGCGTGTAGCTAAAGCTGCGGCGGCTTTGGAGGGACGGACAACAGTCAACGCCGAAGATTTACGCAGGGCTGTGGAATTAGTTATTGTACCACGTTCCACAATCGTGCAGACACCACCACCAGACCAACCGCCGCCACCGCCACCACCACCACCACAGAATCAAGAAGAAGAAGACCAGCAAGAACCCGAAGACGACGACGAACCCGAAGAACAGGATAAAGAAGACGAAGAACAAGAACAACAACCCCCAGACATCCCAGAGGAATTTGTGTTTGATCCCGAAGGGGTAATTCTGGATGAAAGTGTGCTTTATTTTGCCCAAATGGCGAAGCGACAAGGCAAATCCGGTAATCGCAGCATTATTTTTTCTGATGACAGGGGACGCTACATTAAGCCGATGTTACCCAAAGGTAAAGTGCGCCGCATAGCAGTAGATGCGACTCTGAGGGCGGCTGCACCCTATCAAAAAGCCAGAAGGGAAAGACGACCAGATAAAAAGGTAATTGTCGAGCAAGGCGATATCCGTTCCAAGCGCTTGGTACGCAAAGCGGGAGCATTAATAGTATTTGTCGTGGATGCTTCTGGTTCAATGGCTCTGAATCGGATGCAATCAGCTAAAGGTGCTGTCATGCAACTTTTGACAGAAGCTTACCAAAACCGTGACCAAGTAGCCTTAATTCCCTTCCGAGGAGAACAAGCAGAAGTATTATTACCTCCAACACGTTCCATAGCCTTGGCACGTAACCGCCTAGAAAGACTACCCTGTGGCGGTGGTTCGCCCCTAGCACATGGTCTAACTCAAGCAGTACGTGTGGGTGTAAATGCCCAAATGAGTGGAGATATAGGGCAAGTTGTGATTGTCGCCATCACCGATGGGCGGGGTAATATTCCCTTAGCTCGTTCCTTGGGTGAACCGTTAGAACCAGGAGAAAAACCGGACATCAAAGCAGAATTGTTAGAAATTGCGGCGAGAATCAGAGGCTTGGGGATGCAACTATTGGTAATTGATACCGAGAGTAAATTTGTGTCAACTGGTTTTGCAAAAGAGTTAGCGCAAACAGCCGCAGGTAAGTATTATCATTTGCCGAAAGCCAGTGATAAAACCATTGCCGCCATGACTAAAGGTGCGATCGCTGATTTAAAATCAAGATAATTAGTCATTAGTCATTAGTCATGATTGGGACTTTTGACTTTTGACTCAGCAGACTTTAAGACCCTGTTGGCACTGTTTGGGCTTGTAAATAGCAAATCAGATCCTGAATGCCTTTTTGCAAATATCGCGTCACAGTCATCGGACTAGTGCCAATATTTTTCGCTGCATCCTTACGAGAAAGTTCTTTTAAAAACACCATTTCCACTGCCATTCGGGGTTTGTCTTCTAACATATTAATTGCCCCTTGGAGTTGTTGGCGTTCTTCATCTTGCTGCTGAAGCACAGTAGAACGAGGACAAGGAAGCGCTTCACCCAGTGTTACTTGGCAATCAATATAATGAACTGCGGTAGCATCTAAACTCAAAGGCATCCGATTTTGAGCTGCTAACTTAGTTTCTTGCCATTCTTGTATAGAAACTTGGAGTTGGTCAGCAATTTCCGTGTCTCTGGGAGACCGACCCAAAGAAACTGCTAGTTCTTTGCGAACTTTTTGGCCGTCATTGTACAGTTCTTGCCAACGACGGGGGATTTTTAATAGACTACTGCGATCGCGTAAAAAGTGCAGCATCTCACCTCGAATATATGGCACTGCAAAGGAACTAAACGCATATCCTTGGCTAGGGTCAAAGCGTTCAATAGCTCTAATCAAGCCAAAATAACCGATTTGCTCTAAATCTTCATAAGGTTCATGACATTGATGGCTGAACTTATGAGCAATCTTTCTGACTAAGCCAGTATGTAACTGTACAAGTTGATTACGAAGTTTAATAGAGGGATTTTGGTGGTATGAGTGCAATAACTCCATACCATCAGTTCGCATAGAGGATTCACCGATTGCCATATAAAAATTCCTTTTTTATAACTCCTTTTTCTTAAAAAAAATGGAGTTGCGTATATTGCCTTCAAATCTCTCATTATTTTCCTTAGTCAAGGCTGAATATACCATAGTCATTTTACTGAAATCACGAAAAAATTTACTGTACTCATCAGTATTATTACGTAAATTTTCTCTATTTTCATCTAGCTAGTTATTTTATTTTTGCAAAGAATAATTGATCACAAGAAAAGCTAGCTATTTATGCTGAGAAATGCATATCTTGTTCAATCATCGTATTTTACAAAAATTAGTCAATTATATAACTCAGTAAGACTTATACAATAAAATCTAGAAAATGGGAATTTTATACTACAATACTAAATTGACCTTCTTTAGCAAGGACTATGGAAGTATTAGAACTCAAACGCGAAATCGAAATATTGTCCGGTCGTCTGGGTAAAGCCCAGGACTATCTTTGACATACCTGCACTTACTGCCAAAATTCAAGATTTAGAACAAATAGCAGCACAGCCAGAATTTTGGAACGACCAAACCCAAGCACAACAAACCTTACAACAACTTAATGACCTGAAAGCCCACCTCCAGCAATATGAGCAGTGGCGTTCCAGTCTGGAAGATACCAAAGCAGTTGTTGAACTGTTGGAGTTAGAAACCGACGAGGCATTATTGCAAGAGGCAGAATCTACAGTCATCAAGCTCAATCGTGAACTCGACCAGTGGGAATTACAACAGTTACTTTCTGGTCCCTATGATGCTGAAGGAGCAGTGTTGACAATTAATGCTGGCGCTGGTGGCACAGATGCCCAAGACTGGGCTTTTATGCTGATGCGGATGTATACCCGTTGGGCAGAAGCCCACGGATACAAAGTCACTTTAGCTGAAGAATCAGAAGGTGATGAAGCCGGCATTAAATCAGCAACCCTAGAAATTACTGGTCGGTACGCTTATGGTTACCTGCGGTCGGAAACAGGCACACATCGCTTAGTACGCATTTCACCCTTTAATGCCAACGGTAAGCGTCAAACCAGTTTTGCTGGGGTGGAAATCATGCCCCAATTAGACCACTCTGTACAACTAGACATTCCCGAAAAGGATTTGGAAATTACTACATCCAGGGCTGGTGGTAAAGGTGGGCAGAATGTCAACAAAGTAGAAACAGCAGTCCGAATTGTTCACCTACCGACTGGACTGGCAGTCCGTTGTACAGAAGAACGCTCTCAGCTGCAAAATAAAGATAAAGCCCTCGCCCGCCTGAAGGCTAAACTGCTTGTTATTGCCAGAGAGCAACGGGCCCAAGAAATCGCCGAAATTAGAGGTGATATGGTGGAAGCTTCTTGGGGAAACCAAATTCGTAACTATGTGTTTCATCCTTACCAAATGGTCAAGGATTTGCGAACAAATGTCGAAACAACTGCCATATCTGATGTCATGGATGGCGACCTCGATTCGTTTATTCAAGCCTATCTGCGGCAAGAAAACCAGCTAGTAGAAAGCACTCCTGCGTGAAGAAGCAAGGGAGAAGAGGAAAGGTTGTTCAACAGATCCGTCCGTGTAAAGTAATTTTTTACTCCCCCCCGCTCCCTGCTCCCTGCTCCCCTGCTTCTTCTCCCCTGACCTCTTTTCCTTCAAAATAGGCAAAATGGCGATGGAAGCCCAGGTAAACTGTTACATTTATATATATAAGAGTTTTGTGACCAAATTATTATGAGCAACTCGCCAACGGAATCCAAACCTAGTTACGTCAAACGGGCCATGCGAAACATGGTGCGTAAGGGAGGCACTTCCATGAAACATTTTGCACTCACCGCTATAGGCCTTTTAGCTGTTTTAGTTGGTCTTGCTTACCTAACTCACTGACAACCAATCAAAATCGAAAGCTTTGAGGAGAGTTTATAGGTGGTGCAAGTTGAACTAGATGTGCAGGATTTGTTTTACGAATCTTCCCCAAAAGCCGCGATAGATTTTGGGGGTCAGGATACTCGAATTGCTCCAGAAACTTGGTCAGACTGGTTTCATCGCTGGTTGGAAACTCTACACCCTTATCTGCCGCCTGCGCCCAGTTATGAAATAGGGCTGCGTTTGACAGATGATGCGGAAATTCAGTCATTGAATGCTCAATATCGTCATCAAGATAAACCTACAGATGTTTTGTCTTTTGCGGCTTTAGAGGTAGATTTTCCTCAAAGTCCGGAAATGATGGATGCACCTTTGTATCTAGGTGATATTGTGATTTCGGTAAATACGGCTCAACGTCAAGCTCAACAGCAGGGGCATAGTTTGCTAACCGAATTAGCTTGGTTAACAGCTCACGGGCTACTGCATCTGTTGGGTTGGGATCATCCAGACGAAGAGCAGTTAATGCAAATGCTCAAACAGCAAGTAATATTACTGAACACAATCAGTGTGGATATTGACATAGAATATTAAGGATTCTTGATGTCTGTAAGTGTTTATAATACGGCTGTAAAAAATTGCCTCAAAGTTGATTGCATCGTAAAAAATTGTAAAATTAGTGAAATGCTTCTGTAATTACCCTATTATCCAATTTTTAGGCTTATGTCCCAACAAGTTTCCCCTCCATCAACACCAAATTGCCTACCAAAGTTAGTCACTAAGGAACGGGAACTGTCCTGGCAAGTTGCTTCTAATTTATTGATTAGCTTCAAATATGCCTGGGCTGGAATCAGCTACAGTTTTCACACTCAACGTAACTTTCGCATCCATCTGAGTGTATGTGCTTTAGCGATCGCCTTAAGCATTTTCTTGCATCTGCAAGCAGTAGAAATTGCCGTCATTGGTATCACCAGTGGTTTAGTATTGGCATTGGAATTACTGAATACAGCAGTTGAGTCCGTTGTAGACTTAACAGTGAAGCAGAGCTATCACGAGTTGGCAAAAACTGCCAAAGATTGTGCTGCTGGTGCTGTGCTGGTCTCCGCCTTGGTCGCTGTACTGGTTGCGGGTACGCTCTTGCTACCACCTCTGGTGATTTTAATTATGTCAAAGTTCTAGGTTTGCTTGTTATCCCACCCTGTCTGATAATATTTGAGAACTGGACAAACTGTGTAGATGTCGGCTTCTGCCTGGGCATCGGTTTATATGTCTGATAATGTTCGATAATTAATGACTACAGATAGTATGGGTGATAGAAACCAGGAGTTATAGGCTTTGATTATAGTCATTGATAATTATGATAGTTTTACATATAATTTGGTGCAGTATTTAGGAGAACTAGCAGCAGAGTTCCCGGTAGCATCAGATATTAAAGTTTTTCGCAACGATAAAATTACAGTTGAGGAAATTCGAGCCTTAAATCCGGCGCTTGTAGTCATTTCTCCTGGGCCTGGTCGTCCAGAAAATGCCGGCATATCGCAAGATGTGATTAAACAACTAGGTCACTACTTACCAATTTTGGGAGTCTGTTTGGGGCATCAAAGCATTGGTCAAGTATTTGGTGGTAAAATCATCTCGGCTACAGATTTGATGCATGGTAAAACTTCTCAGGTTTCTCACACTGGAGTAGGTGTTTTCCAGGGGTTAGAAAATCCGATGGTCGCCACCAGATATCATAGTCTAGTCATTGACCGTGAAACCTGCCCAGAAGTTCTAGAAATCACCGCTTGGGTTGAAGATGGCACTATTATGGGAGTGCGACACCGGAACTATCCTCATATTCAAGGAGTCCAGTTTCATCCAGAGAGTGTTTTAACATCTTCAGGAAAGCAGTTATTACGCAACTTTCTGGAAGAATTAGAGTGAAGAGAGTGATTAATGAAACGACGACAGTTGATGGGCTATGCTGGGGCGGGGTTAGTCACAGCGCTGGTGACTAATTTGGGTTCCCACCTGAAAGTTGACGCGCAATCTAGCGGTTTATCAGTTAAGTGGTTGGGTCATACTTGCTTTCTATTTACTGGTGGTGGGGTAAGAATTCTTGTCAATCCCTTTCAGGCGGTTGGCTGTACAGCTGGTTATCGTCCACCAAAAGTCGAGGCAGATTTAGTATTAATTAGCAGTCAATTGCTAGATGAAGGTGCAGTAGACGCACTACCGAAAAACCCCAAGCTAGTATATGCACCTGGTGCATATGAGTTTCAAGGTATTAAATTACAGGGAATTGCCATAGACCATGACCGCAAAGGTGGTAGGCAATTTGGTATAAATACTGCTTGGAGTTGGCAGCAAGGGGGAATTAAGATCCTACATTTAGGAGGCGCTGCTGCACCTATTTCCACTGAACAAAGAATCCTCATGGGTCGTCCCGATGTGGCATTCATCCCAGTGGGAGGCAGTGATAAGGCGTATAATGCCCAAGAAGCCAAGCAAGCCACTGAGGTGTTAAATCCAAAATTGGTGATTCCCACTCACTACCGTACACAAGCTGCTGATGCTGCTGGATGTAATATTTCGCCAGTGGATGAATTTATAAATTTGATGCCGGGCATGACAGTACGTCGTGGTAATACTGATACTATTACTGTTAGCTCTAGTAATCTCCCTAAAAATAGTGAGATTCAGCTTTTAAGCTACAAATTTTAATTAATAAATCTTAGTTAATAAAAGACCCCACCCCTAACCCCTCCGGTGCAAGCGAGGAGGGGAAAAGAAGCATAGGGGTTTAAGATGTAATTAAACTGGGTTTATACTCAGCACTCATCTAGGCTGTGTACCATGCTGGGGTCAGTCTATTTTCTTCAGCGACAAAGGACTCAGTTGCTGTTGTACCACTCATAGACCAAATTCTATCTACACCTGTTTGTTGGTCGCGCCAGTAGATGTCGGTTGTACCATCACCATTGAAGTCACCCAATGATGAAGTCAAAGCAGGATCATTGCTTGGTAAGAAAGCTTCAGTACTCACTGTTGTGCCATTCATCAACCAGCCAGTGTTCTCACCAGTGGTTTGATTGCGCCAGAATATATCTGTCTGACCATCGCCATTGAAGTCACCAATCGAAGATGTCCAGGATGAGTCTAGTGTTGCTAGCGCACCTTCAGTGACAAAAATACCATTCATTGTCCAAATCTTGTTCTCACCTGTTCCGCTGTTGCGCCACAGTAAATCAGTTTTAAAGTCGCCGTTGAAATCACCTAGAGTGAAGTCCCAGCCTGCATCTTGCGATTGCAAGGTGAAATCAGTCTTGTTCGTACCATCCATGAACCAAACTTTGTTCTCACCAGTTGTCTGATTGCGCCAGAAGACATCACTTTTGCCATTTCCGTCGAAATCAACAATGGTGGGAGCAAATGATGCATCTGTGGGTTCTAAAACGGTTGCGTCAATAACTGTGGTGCCATCCATTGTCCAGATAGCATTTTGACCTGTTTGAGTATTATGCCAGAAAATATCGGTCTTGCGATCGCCATTAAAATCGCCAATGCTAGCTGTCAAAGCTGGGTCAACTGTTTCCAGTGCCAATGTATTGGCTACTCTTGTACCATCCATTACCACAATGCGATTCTCGCCTGTGGACTGATTACGCAACAAGAAGTCAGTCTTACCATCACCGTTAAAATCGGCAATTTTGTAAGACATAGATGATAGGTCATATTGACCAAGGGAAGCTTCTTCGATAATCCTTGTCCCATCCATCAGCCGAACGATGATTTCACCTGTTTCAGCATTTACCCAAAGTTTGTCTGTTTTGCCATCAGCGTTGAAATCAGGAACAATCGCCGCACTGGTTAAGTAAGGATTAGGGTTAGGGTTTGCTCCTCCAAATATATTGGGAATTGTGGGTGTATCGTTTGATTGTGAGGAACTACTACTACTTGGTAAAGTAGTATTTAATCCGTCTTTTTCTGGGGTAAAATAACTTAATAAAGACCCTGACTTTTGCAATGATTCATCAAATGAACTTGTTGTTTCTTGCTGTCCAAACATAGTTTATTTTTATGAGTTGTTGTCATATAAGTTTTAGCTGATTTATTGAATTAGTTTCTGTAATTAACAAACCTTTTTTGTTATTTCCATATTTCTTTATGAACATTTATTTTTAATAATTGTCAGTCTTTGTATACATTCACTAGTTGCTTAAATGATTTTATTTGCGTCATAAATTATCATGATTTATAGACAAAATATATATTCATTAGAGTGGATTATCATGAAAAAACTATATTTAAATAGCAGGCAATTTCTAATAATACTGTTATTCTAAATACATGAAAAATCATGCGATTGAATTCAACACAGATATTAATAGGGGTGTAAGAGATGAATTAAATAAATATTGGCTAAAATAATTGAAATTAGATACAACTTCCCCTGGTCTAAAGTTGTTTAAAGTGTAAAATAGTAATAAAATTTACAAATTGATTAGTTATGCAAGCAGAATATCAGGAACGTCGCGATCGCTTCATGGCAAAAATTGGGAATGGGACTGCGATTTTTAGCAGTGCGCCAATGGCAGTAATGCACAACGATGTGGAATACACTTATCGCCAAGACAGTGATTTTTTCTATCTAACTGGCTTTAATGAAGCGCAAGCCGTAGCAGTGTTAGCCCCACACCATGCAGAACATCAGTTTATATTGTTTGTCCAACCGAAGAACCGAGAAAAGGAAGTTTGGACTGGTTATCTTTGTGGGGTGGATGCAGCGAAGGAAATGTATGGTGCAGATGCAGCTTACCCCATTGCTGAACTTGATGAAAAATTGCCCCAATATTTGGAAAAAGCTGATCGCATTTACTATCATTTAGGACGCGATCGCACGTTTAATGATACCGTCCTCGGACATTATCAAAGTTTACTGCGGACTTATCCCAAGCGTGGCACAGGACCAATTGCCATTGAAGATAGTGGAACGATCCTTAGTACTATGAGATTGGTCAAAAGTGAAGCCGAATTAGACTTGATGCGCCAAGCTGCTGCGATCGCTGTGGAAGCACATAATCGGGCGATGGAATTTACAGCACCTGGACGTTATGAGTACGAAATCCAGGCGGAAATAGAACATATCTTTAAGTTACGGGGTGGGATGGGGCCAGCTTATCCTTCCATTGTCGCTTCCGGTGTGAATGCCTGTGTATTACATTACATCGAGAATCATCGGCAAATGCAGGATCAAGAATTACTGCTGATTGATGCTGGTTGTGCTTATGGTTATTACAACTCTGATATTACCAGGACATTTCCGGTAGGTGGTAAGTTTACACCAGAGCAAAAGATATTGTATGAGATTGTGTTAGAGGCTCAAAAACAGGCGATCGCACAAGTAAAACCCGGTAATACTTTTAACGCTGTTCACGATGCTGCTGTACGTGTGATCACAGAAGGATTAGTAGAAATTGGCATCCTCAAAGGCGAAATTGACAAATTAATTGAGGAAGAAAAATATAAACCTTATTATATGCACCGCACCAGTCACTGGTTAGGTTTGGATGTCCATGATGTGGGTGTTTACCAACACGGTGAAGATAAACCGCAGATTTTGCAACCGGGACAGGTGTTAACTGTGGAACCAGGACTTTATATAGTTCCAGATACCAAATTAGCAGAAGACCAACCAGAAACCGACCCTCGCTGGGTGGGGATTGGGATTCGCATTGAAGATGATGTTTTGGTAACACCTACAGGACATGAAGTATTAACGGCTGGGGTTCCCAAAGAAGTAGCTGAAGTAGAACGATAAAAAATGGGGATGTCAACCGTCCCTGTTTAATTAATTTGAGAGCGATCGCATATCTGTTCCACTTATTGTCTATGATTTTTTGACAAAATTGGGTGCAAAAATTCCTACATGGGGTGGTGAGGATACGCTAACTGAACATTTTTTTAATAATGGTGCTGATAAAATTCTGGGCTGGTTTAAGGATGAGAAGTTAGTTAATTACAGATATTTTTTATCTTATCTGTTGGGGCTGGGGTGTGTGAAAATATAAAAAAATGAGAATTGTATAAACCATCCCCGCTTATGTTATTCTATGGGAAACGCAGGAATTAAATGATCAATTTCCTGCATTAACCGCAAGGTTTCTGTGAAAGCAACAACGATTTTTTGATAGTTGCTAAAGCTTATAGAGTCATTCATTTTTGTGATTTAGAAACGAAAACTGAGTTTCGCTTAGTAACTAATTTACCCAAGTCGGAAGACGCAGCAGTTTCTGACGATGAAATTAGGGATATTTATCGATTACGTTGGGGAGTTCAACTGTTATGGAAGTTTTTAAAGATGCATTTAAAACTTGACAAATTAATTACTAAAAATGTCAATGGTATCACCATCCAAATTTATGTGAGCTTGATAGCTTATTTAATTTTACAGCTTTTATCTATTCCCGCTCAATGGGGACATACACTATTAGATAAATTCCGCTATTTACAATCTTGTATGTGTCAGAAAATCAGTTATGTTCATTGGTTTGAGGAGATGATGTTTTGTTGACTAATTTAGGCTTTGAAGACTTAGTGTAACTAATAATGTAAAGTTTTGTATCAGCATTCAACACTTCTGGTTAAAATCAAGTTATAACCAATGTTTGATTCTAAATAACGGTTGAGTTGTTCGGTTTTTTCGGTTTTATCTAAATCGACATTAATATCTTTAGCTTCTATATATCCTAAAACTCGATCATTTTTTCTGATAGTGAAATCAGGAATACCTTCTTGATTACCTTTTTCTTCAATTGTGGCATTAATTCCAATCATTAAGCCTTCAATCAGTCGTTGTAAACTGGGGTAATGACTGCGTTCTCCACCGCGTTTAATATTGGTTTGTATGTCTTGGATATAGTTGGTAAATTCAATCATGGATAGTAGAACAGTAATACAGAATATTTTATCTAGGCGAAGTACACAAGGGAGAGCAGTTCTTGCTCTTCCCCACAAGACTGATCATATTAAGATGTTCCAATTAATACGACTTACGCAATAACTCTCTGAAACTCTTATTTCTCCATGTCCTCTGCGTCCTCTGTGGTTCGTTTTTCATGATTTTGCATAAGTCCTGAATTAATAAAAAAAATAGGGACGGTATCAACCATCCCCATCTGATTTGTTTTTTGGCTATTCAACTATTACAGTTGTGGTACAAACTGAGCTTTTTCAGGCACTTCAGCGTACTCAGCGACAATTTGGCGGAATTCTTCGCCGTCAATGGTTTCTTTTTCGATGAGCAAATCTACTAAGCGATCGCACACGGTGCGGTGGTCACGCATAATTTGTTTAGCGTTGTCGTAGCACTTTTCCACAATTTCGCGGACTTGAGCATCAATCCGAGCCGCAATGGATTCCGAATACTCAGAGCGGGTTGTCCAGTCACGACCCAAGAATACTTCTCCCTGTTGGCTTTCCAAGGATAGTGGCCCTAAGTCGGACATTCCGAAGCGAGTCACCATTTGGCGAGCCATTCCTGATAACTGCTGCAAGTCTCCACCCGCGCCAGTTGTGACTTCCGCAGCGCCAAACACTACTTCTTCAGCAGCGCGTCCACCCAACGCGCCAGTAATTCTGGCTTTGAGTTGAGAACGGGAAATTAACCCTTGTTCTTCATCGGGGGTAAACCAAGTTAAACCCTGTGCTTGTCCGCGTGGAATGAGAGTAACTTTCTGCACGGGGTCATGTTCTTTTAACAAAGTCCCGACTAAAGCGTGTCCTATTTCATGGTAAGCAATCAAGCGCTTGCTCTTGCTATCTACCAAGGGCGTACCTTCCATTCCCGCAACGACTCTATCCACTGCATCATCAATTTCGGCGATGGTGATGGCTTCTTTGCGCCTTCTAGCGGTGAGAATTGCGGCTTCGTTGAGTAAGTTGGCTAAATCAGCACCTGTGAAACCAGGAGTCCGACGAGCGATAGCATCTAAAGATACACTAGGGTCAAGCTTCTTATTCCGGGCGTGAACCTGTAAGACTTCCAAACGTCCTTTAATATCAGGTGCATCAACAGTGATTTGGCGGTCAAAACGACCGGGACGCAACAATGCTGAGTCTAGGACATCAGGACGGTTGGTAGCAGCTATAATAATAATCCCTGTATTGCCTTCAAAGCCATCCATCTCGGTGAGCAATTGGTTGAGGGTTTGCTCTCTTTCGTCATTACCGCCACCAATACCAGCACCCCTTTGTCGTCCCACAGCGTCGATTTCATCGATAAAGATGATACAGGGAGCATTATCCTTGGCTTTCTTGAACAAATCGCGGACGCGGGATGCACCCACACCGACGAACATTTCTACAAATTCTGAACCAGAAATACTGAAGAAAGGTACACCAGCTTCC
The DNA here is from genome assembly GCA_035638855.1 of Nodularia sp. (in: cyanobacteria). Lineage (GTDB taxonomy): Bacteria > Cyanobacteriota > Cyanobacteriia > Cyanobacteriales > Nostocaceae > Nodularia. The sequence goes on from DASQZD010000047.1 coordinate 123,807, forward strand.
CCAGATATGGCCTTAGCTAGTAAAGTTTTACCAGTTCCTGGAGGACCAATTAACAACACACCTTTAGGAATGCGTGCGCCTACAGCAGTAAACTTTTCTGGCTGTTTGAGGAAAGTAACGACTTCTTGCAGTTCTTCTTTAGCTTCTTCAATACCTGCTACGTCGTCAAATTTGACTCCGGTTTTTGCTTCCATTTGGAAACGAGCCTTAGATTTGCCAAAGTTCATCGCTTGACCAGGGCCACCGGGCATATTGCTAGAGCGACGGAACAAAAAGAACAATCCAGTAATCAATAAGATAGGAAAAATCAGATTCCCCAAAAGTCCCCAAATAGCGCCATCATTACGCATGGGATGGGCATCAAAACTAATTTTTTTGTCTTTAAGCTTGGTGATTAACTCAGGAGAATTAATCGGTAAGTCCACGCGCCACCGTTGGATACGATTTTCGATATCTTGATCGTTTGCTTCGACAATTGCCGTTCTGCCGCCTTCATACAGATCCACACTGGTAACACGGTTAGCGTCCAAGTATTCCAGAAAGCGACCATAGGTCATGCGGGTGTTGGCTGTATTTCTACTCATGTCAGCAGGAGCGCCAGCAAAGGCCCCTTGCCAGAAGAAAAAGCCAATTACCAAAGCAGGCAATGTCCAGAGTACCGCGACTCTCCAGGAGAATTTCATTTTAATTTGCCTCTAGATGTTAATACAATTAACCATCTCTAGAATGTGACTAGATTAGGTGTGCCATTTTGTTTAATTTGATCTTTGATCGTAAATCGCGATAGAGCCATTAGGGCATTACGGCGATGTCAAAAAGTATCTTAATTAAAGTTAACTTAATTTTAATACAACTTTGCACCACAAGAGAAGGAAGCGAGGAAACGAAAACACAGGTAAAATCGCCACAACAACTATCCCTCAGTCATTGCAGCATTTCTAGGGCATCGAAAAAATTAGTTAATTCTGAGTGGGGAATGGATATTTGGTTTTTTCATTCCCTCATCTTCTTTCTAGAGGCGGAACTTGTTGTGTCTCTACTGCACTTGGGTAATTTTTAACGTATAAGGAAAAGACTTGTCTTTTTCGTATGAACCCACCCAAATTTGGTAATCTCCCTTTAGCCATTCCCCTACTATGCCGGGATTTTTGCCATCAAAATCGTCATTGCACCAAGTTCCACCAGGGCCTTTGATCATAATTGTGGTGTCTTGAGGACTTTCTACTAGTAGCTTCAGATACTCAAATGCACTTGTAAGTTTAAATGTATGTCCTGGGGTTTTATCCACGAATCCGGTACATGGGCCAGTGGGTGTTTCCGACCGCCCAGCCACTTCTTTCCCTGCTACTGAGCTGCCACTCATACCCCGAACTGTCAAAGGATCTGGGGAAAATTGTTGGTTAATAGTAATGTCTCCAAATATCGGTGGTGCTTCTTGAGCATCAGCTACGGTATGAATTGCCGATGTGATGCCGAGCGTAACGATCATCAACGATAATCTTATCCTCTGGTTTAGCGATATTTTCGACATTGTGGTTACATAAGTTGCTCAGTGTGTTGACAGACAATAATTTTACATATCAAGTTCCCATGATCAGAGAAATTGACGTTAAATGCTGGAAATTGGGGATTGGGGAAGAATTAAAATACAGGCTATTTCCTCTGATTCGGTACTAGGCGGGCAAGATGCCCACCCGACAAGAATGATAATATACCGCTAATTCGCTGCGGCGATCGCTTGATTTAAACGTGTCTTGTCTAAATTAATCTGATTGAGCAGTAACCAAGATTGAATCAGGTCAGGGCCATGAACATCTCCAGTTAAAGCGGCTCGAAGCGATCGCATCACTAAGCCTTTCTTCAGTTTTTGCTCTTTGACCACCTGTTTAATGATCTCTTGAGCGGCGGCTTCGGAAAGTTCGGGCTGACTTTCTAGGGCTGTAAGAATTGCCTGAAGAGCTACGGCTGAACCTTCTTTTTGCAGTTGTTCGCTACCTTCTTCGCTAAATTCCACTGTTTCGGTGAAGAAAGGTTGACTCATAGCTACAGCATCTACCAGACGAGTTAAACTCTGGCTGATTAAAGTAACTAACTGCTCTAACCAGGGGCGTTCTCTTCCTCCCGCAAATGTAAATCCAGCTCCTTCCCAAAAGGGGATGATTGCATCTGTCAGTTTATCTACGGGCATATGATGCAGATACTGACTATTTAACCAATCCAGTTTTGCCCAGTCAAATTTAGCCCCGGCTTTGTTCACACGCTCAAAGCCAAACTCTTTGGCAGCGGTTTCTAAACTAAAAATTTCCTGCGTCGAGTCTGGGGGAGACCAACCCAGCAAGGTCATGTAATTAACTAAACCTTCAGCAGTGAAACCCATTTTCTGAAAATCCGAAATAGAAGTGACTCCATCTCGTTTAGAAAGCTTGCGCCCTTCCATATTCAAAATCAGAGGCGTGTGGGCAAACTCTGGAATTTTTGCGCCTAAAGCTTCATATAACAGAATTTGCTTGGCGGTGTTGGCGATGTGGTCTTCTCCGCGGATGACATGGGTAATGAGCATATCTATGTCATCAATAACAACGACAAAGTTGTAAAGTGGTTGACCAATACCTGCTTCTGAGGCGCGGGCGATGACCATATCACCACCGAGATCACTACCTCGCCAAGTCATGTTTCCCCTCACGAGGTCATTCCAGACAATTTCGCGCTCATCGGCAATTTTGAACCGAATTACACAGCTACGCCCTTCGGCGATGAAAGCTGCTTCTTGTTCTGGTGTGAGGTTGCGGTGGCGGTTGTCGTAACGGGGAGCTTCGTTTCTGGCTTTTTGTCTTTCTCGTAAAGTTTCTAGTTCTTCTGAGGTTGTGTAGCAGCGATAGGCTAATCCTTGTTCTAGAAGTTTTTCAACGGCCTCTTTATACATATCTAGGCGTTGGGATTGGAAAAATGGACCTTCATCCCAATTCAACCCCAACCAGCGAAAACCCGCCAAAATATTTTCAGTATATTCGGGACGCGATCGCTCTAGGTCTGTGTCTTCAACCCTTACAATAAACTGACCACCGTGGTGGCGGGCAAATAACCAGTTAAATACAGCAGTTCTGGCTGTACCAATATGTAAGTTACCAGTTGGACTCGGCGCAATACGGACTCTAACAGTCACAGTTAATTCTCTCTTTCACAAAGCATGATAAACTTAGCTTATAACAAGCCCTGAATCCTGCGTTAAATGAGTCAGGACTATACATAAATATCCCCAGTCAGAAGTAGATTACTGCTAGGGAATTCAAAAATTATTACTCGAACTTAGAACGGGACTGACGGGGCTCGAACCCGCAACTTCCGCCGTGACAGGGCGGTGCTCTAACCAATTGAACTACAGTCCCTTGTTTTGCAACTTTACTATTATTGCTCTTTGTCGGCGATTTGTCAAGTCTTTTTCGAGAAAAAATCCGAAATTTTTATTTCAGCTTTTTTGAAGCAACTTGAATCTCCCAGATTAACACAAGATTTTACCATTTGTCAGCCTGGGGCATGAATGTTATTTCCTCTAACATCTGAGATTGCATCTGCTTATACTGTTGTTTTAAAAGATTTTTGCTCAGATGAGCTTGAGATGAGGGCGGTAGGCTTTTACTTTCTTTTACCCAGTTTTTCAACATTTGCCGCTTGGGAAGTTCGATGTAGCTGGAAAAAACCTCGGCGCAAGAATGGGGTGCTTCCAGGGTAAAGCAAATCACCGGATAACCTTCATGGTTGGCTAATGAATCTACCAGTTGATGATGTTGGGGATTTTGCATATTTAAGTAACAGGGTAACCACTTGAGAGCAAGTCCTGGAGTATAGATGACTGTCACCCACAGCAACATCGGATGAGGCGATTTCAGCCAGATAAACTGGTTGCGAAGCTGGGAACCCTGACGTTGATGGATTTCTTGTTCAGACAACATCACGCTGATTGTGGCTACACTGGCGGATGCGGCATCTAAAAGGTGAGGAAAGACAATTTCCTGAATAGGTTTGTTTTCAGGCCATGTCAGTTGCCAACATTTATTGGCTATGGCTGGCGGTAAATCATAAATTACAGGTTTATTCTCGGTCGACTGGGCTGCTGGAGTTGCGGGATGAGCCGGAGATCTGGATGTTTCTACACTATTCAAGACTTGCAATATTTCTGTGATATTTTGGGGGCGATCGCTTGGTGCTTTAGCCAAACAAGCCATGATTAAATCATTGAGCTGCTGAGGTAGTTGGAGTTGGGGATTTACATCTGCGATCGCTCGCGGCGGTTCAAAATGATGTGCTTTATACCAAGCCCCAAATAAATCTGTTTCTGGCCGCCAAGGTTTAGCACCTGTGAGCATTTCAAACATCATCACACCCAAGCTATAAATATCCGAGCGACTATCTAATTCTCCCTCTTCTAATTCTTCAGGAGAACAGTAGGGCAGAGTTCCCGTAAATCCTTGATTTGCACTGATTTTGACGGTATGATTTAAAAATCTGGCTATTCCAAAATCCAATATTTTTACTAACTGTCCCAATATGGGGTCAGGAATAACTAATATATTAGCGGGCTTGATATCTCGATGAACTAAAGGATAAATTTTGCCATCAACGTTAATGCCTTGATGAGCGCATTCTAAACCCAAACAAATTTGTCGCCCCAGATTCACAAAATTAGGCAAAGACAAGGGAATTAAATCTTTTAAACTCTTACCATTGAGATATTCCATCACATAGAAAGGTTTCCCGGATGCACTGACACCATAATCATGCGTCCGCACGATATGTAAACTTTTTTGACCTAATGCTGCACTCATCAGAGCTTCATGAAGAAAATCCTGTTTCATTTGGGCGCTGAAAACAGTTTGAGAAAGGAATTTGACAGCTACTGGTATTCCACCTAGCAAAATATCATCGGCTAGAAAAACTTCACCCATTCCTCCTCTAGCAATCAACTCCTTGAGTTGATAACGGTTCGCCAGCAACCCTGTATTTTTTTGAGAATCAAATGCACTGTGATTCACTTTTTAAACCTCTTTTGTCGCCACATTTTTAAATCAGCTAATTTCTCTGATATAGCGATTCCCACCCCAATCAGGTACACCAAAAATTATTCGACCACAGATAAACAGAGAGAATATGTTACCTAGCAGACTAGGAAACGCTATAATTATCTACCTCATCATTTTTCAGTGGTTTCACTTACGAAAAAAAATTTGCCAAAATTTACATAGTAAATTGGAAAATTTGGGAATAATAGAATCTGTACTTTCTATTGGGGGATTGACTGACATTTTTGTTAGTCTTTCCAATTTTAGTTCTTTGTATTCTTGTTTTAACAGAGTTTTGGCTTGACTAGAACAAATTAACTCATTTGAGTTTTGATTCAGCATTAGGCAATCGGTAAGTTGTTGACGCTGGCTAGCAGTTAAAGTTAAAGTCATGACATGGGCGCAACGATGCGGTGCTTCCAGGGCAAAAAATAGCAGATGATAGTAGCCTGTAGCTGCTAAAGTTTCGACTATCTTTTTTCCTCGTTCCTCTTTCATATCTAGAAAAAAAGATAGCCAGCGTGTCAGAGGAACCTGGGGATTACACAGCACAGTTACCCACAATAGCATAGGGTATATATTCATTTTGGCAATAAATTCAGTGTTATGAGTTTGATCGATCAATTGGGAAATTTCTGATTGGGGTAACATTGCCCAAAATGTTGACAATACACCTTGTTTGGTATGTAATAAAGAAGGAAAACCAACGGAAGCAATTGGTTTATGTTTCGGCCAAGTTTTCTGCCAACACTCTTTTTTTGATAGTGACGTTATAGGTACTAATTGTAGAGAGGATACACTTTTGTGAATCTCGCTACTATTGCCAGTTTTACTGTGAATAACTTCTGATTTAATCTGGTGGAAAGTTTCTAGAATTTCGCTCATATTTGGCGGGCGATCGCTAACATCTTTTGCTAAACAACGCAAGACTAATTTTTGTAGATTTAAGGGAATTTGTACCTGTGAATTCACTTCCTCAAATGCGAGTGGTGGTTGGAAGTGATGCGCCTGATACCAACTGCCAAAAGACTGAGTTTCTGTGGAGAATGGATGTTTACCTGTGAGCATTTCAAACATCAAAACGCCTAAACTATAAATATCAGAGCGGACATCGAGTAGTTTACGCCCTTCCATATGTTCTGGAGAACAATATGGTAAACTACCAATAAAAGAATCAGTAAGTGTAGTACCACTGCGCTCAGTTAAAAACTTGGCTATACCAAAGTCGAGAATCCGCACCACTTCGGATTTTTTAGCATTTTGAGTAATAAATATATTTTCTGGTTTAATGTCTCGATGTAAAATCGGATAAATTTTACCTTTGAAACTGATACCTTGGTGAGCATACTGCAAACCCAAACAAATTTGATAACAAATATAGAGAAAATTTTTTGTTGTTAATGGCTGAATTTTGAGAATTTTTTTTAAATTTTTCCCTTGAAGATATTCCATCACATAAAAGGGAACTTGATCCTCTGTCATCCCATAACTGAAAACACGGACAATATTTTTACTTTTACGTCCAAGTTGAGCGCCAATAAAAATTTCTCTCGCAAAGCGTTGGGAAATTTTCTCATTTCCTATACTCATGATCAGAATTTTTACAGCAACTTGTATCCCTCCTTTGGCTAAATCTTCTGCTAGGTAAACTCTACCCATTCCCCCTTTACCAATTAAATGTTTGATTAAATAGCGATTGTTTAAAAATTGGCCAATATAAAGGTCTATTTCGTTTTCTGGCTCTAGCATATTTAGATTTACGCTATAAATGACTGATTTACTCTAAATTGTAGCAATTATGCGTAAAAATCCGTCAATGACCTGAGTGCTTACTGACACCAAAATCAAGTGAAAATCAAAAATTTGCCATAGATAACGATTTTATGATAGTTTTTTAGGACTATAAACTGGGAATTAAACGACGGAAGAATCTGAGAATTGGGGATTCTATTGTGATTTTAAAAGCTAGAATTTGCTGACGTTGCAGTGAGTTAAAATTATTATCACTAATCAGAATTAATGAGCGCTTTCCATCAGGTAGAGAAGGACCAAAGGTTAAACCTTCGATATTGTCTAACAATACATCGAGAGTTCTCAAATCTAATAGTAGTTTTTTCTGGACTGGTTTAATTGTCTGGGAGTCAATTTCTAAAAGCCTGTCGATATTCTGAATGTTATCAGCACCTTTTAAGGAAACCTGAAATAGGAAAACAGCAAACCCGAAGCCAGTAAAAGACCGTTCTATACTGAGGAAGTGTCCTTGATTATCTAAAGCTAGTAAATCAGGTAATCCACTAGCAAACCTATTAGTTAAATTCAGAGTTTCTGCTACTGGTTCAGTTTGGTACAAAAATTCCTTTTCTGGTAAATGCGTGAGTAGATTGTATTGCAAAATTCGGGAAGGGCTCCCAAGATTGGGTTTAGCTGCTGGGCCATCTTGAATGAGAGCATTTTCTGTAGCTGTGAATAATTGCTGATTGTTGGGTGTGATGGTGAGGCTTTCAAAGGCTAAGTTGTTGCGGATACCCTGTTGACCATTTTTATTCGCTAAAAATTTATTTGGTATGGATAATGTTTTGAGCAATTTACCAGAAGCAAGGGAGAACTCTTTAATAAAAGGATTAATTAATTTGCTGACATCGCCTTCAGAAGAAATGAAGACAGTATTCTGGTTAGTTAAAGCAATCCCCTCTGGATCAGTTTCTTCATTTGCAAAAGGTTGATTATCTTGATTTAAGAGAGTAGTTACACCAACTGGGATGACATCGCCATTTTTTAATCTTCCTTTGCTCAAGTCTATTTTTAGGGTGTAAAATCGAGGGGAGTTTTTTTGTCCTCTATCATCAGAAATAGCATAATAAAGAGCATTTTTACTATCGTAGGTAATTCCTGATAAACCGCCGATTTCTGTATTTTGGAAATCTAATTTTTTAGCTAAAGTGGCTTCTCCAAAAAATTCTATTTTGCTAATTTCCACAGAATTTGTATAGGAATTGCTCCAGAAGAAGCTGATAATTACAATTGCAATACTAATGTAAATAACTTTGGGAAAAAGTAAAAATTTTTTAATTAGTTTCATATTGTTTTGATTAATTGTGTTGAAAGAAAACCCCACCCCTAGCCCCTCCCCCTTCGGGTTCACCAGTCGCCTACGGTGGGAAACCCGCCTACAGCGCTGGTTCACCGCAAGCGAGGAGGGGGACTTGAAGTTAAAAACTAGCGTAGGTCGGAAATGCATATTCTGACGCGCCAGTAACTCCTAAATACTGGGTTTTGCTACCAGTCGCAAGAACTAGAAAATCATAGGCGATCGCACAAACAATGTTAGAAAAAATGATTTTAGTAACTAGTGACACTAAAATAATAGGGCAGTATGGGGTTCCATTTTTATTTGCTAAAAAAATATAAATTTCACTAAATTTGCGTTGCTCATTAACGGTTTTTTGAGAATCATACCAGTTTTACTCAAATTGAAAAATTAAGAAAGTCGCCAACTCGATTCATTTTCAACAAATTGCACCAGCCAATCCTTGACGCTACGGGTAGCGCGACAATCATCTTCGTTGTAACTTTGAATAACATCCAGCAAAGTGCGATCGCCTGTTTCTAGCCACTGGTCATACCAGTAAATACATTTAGCTCCACTAGCTTCTTTTTCCCGCCACTCAAAGCCCAACCAACGAGCAATGGCTTTCAGGGCATAGCTTTCTATGGGTAAGGCGACGCTTTTAGTTAATTGTTCATAGACATCGACAAACCGATTTAATACAGGACGCACCGCAGAATTGGGAGTGCAGTACAATTTCGCCAGGCGTTTAACTGTATCCAATTCGTACACACAAAAATGATAAATTGGTGCTTCGGGATATTGCCAAACCAAATCGAGAAATTGCTGCCAAATTAATGCTTCGTCTTCGGGTTTTTCAGCTAAAAATGAATAAAATTGTTCGGTTTTGGCTTGCTTATCAACTACCAAAATCCCCAAAAGATAATCTAAATCCAAATCAGGCTGTGCTTCAATATCAAAATAAAGCTCTACCGGAGCCGTAAATGTAATCTCCTCTGTTGGTAAAGCATCAGGTAAAATAAACGGACGTTTTTGCAGTACAGATTGCGCTTGTACGATCAGCTTGGGTGCTACTAAGCTAGTAAAACCAGGAAGGTTTTCCAAGATCAGAGGGCTGGTATGAGCGAGAGATTCCACTGTGTTGATCGATAAAGCTTGGAGTTGTTCGTAACGAACAGGTGTGACTCCTGGTAACAAAGAAAGATGTTGCTGTGATTGGGCGATCGCATAACATTGATTGTACCAATGGCAAAGATTGCACTTCTGGCGGGAAATAAAGACTTCTGGTGGTTCTGGTGACTCTAAGGCTTGGATAAACCCCAGCAAAATGCTCTGCATTTTGGGTATCCATTTGGTTAAATCCACTGCATAATCCCTGTCTTTGGTACGCAACAGCAGCCAAGCTGTTTCCGGAGTAACTTCCTGCACTGTTGTCAATACTTGAGCGTGAAACGCCGCCACAACTTGATATTCCTGCTTAGGACGCTTACCCAATTCGATATTTACCGGCACATACATCCAATCACCAAAACAAGAGTCGCCTGGCTGTTTTACCAGTAAATCAGGACGACTGAGGAGAGTGTATTCCTGGGATGGGGAAACATCGTGATTTTCCAAATCTACGAAATCTTGGTAATTGGCTAACAGCACTCCGCGATAAATGTACTCTACCCCAAGCTGCATTAATTCTATTGTCGCCGCTTGACCTGCTTTCCAGTCACCACGCGGGTAATCTGGTTTATGATAATAACTCAACTCTGCCAAAATACTCTGACGATGAGCGATTTTATCTTGTTGCAATTTGAGTAGCAACTCATTGGGAGCTTCACGCTGAGGTATGTCGCCGCGAGTGTCTAAAACAGGTCGGCGTTGACAGCGTTGATATTGCAGTAGGTGTTCAGCATTGATTAACATTCCTTTAAGTTAACAAGAATTAGCGAAATCTGGTCATGTTCCAGATAGCTAAATCGGTTGTGAATCAAAGTATACTCTCTAATTCGGTAGAAGAGTGAGAAACTGTAAGAGTGAAAAAATTGCTATTTTCAAGTGTTTATGACTAATATTTCAACTGCACAAAGTAAATTAGATCAACATCGCGCACAATTTCCCGCTTTAGCGAATAAGATATATTTAAACTATGGTGGGCAAGGGCCAATGCCTGAAGGGGCGATGAATGCTATTACTCAAGCTCAAGCTGACATCCAACACACGGGACCTTTTGGGAATGAAGCTTATGCTAAGGTGATGGCAGCAAAGCAAAATCTCAGAGATGCGATCGCTTGTGAGTTGCAAGCACCACCAGAAAGCATTACTCTCACAGAAGATGTCACCGTTGGCTGCAATATTGCCATGTGGGGTATTGACTGGCGGGTTGGAGACCATATGCTACTCTCAGACTGCGAACATCCAGGAGTGATTGCTGCATCCCAGGAAATCGCCCGCAGATTTGGCGTAGAAGTTACCACCTGTCCCCTGAAGTCAACTTTAAATACAGGCGATCCCGTTTCAGTCATTGCTCAACATTTACGCTCCCAGACTCGCTTGGTAATTTTAAGTCATGTTTTTTGGAACACAGGACAAGTTTTACCACTTGACAAAATTGTAGAAGTATGCAGAGCAAATAATTCTTTGGTTTTAGTCGATGCTGCCCAGTCTGCGGGTTTATTACCTTTAAATTTAACCGCATTGGGGGCAGATTTTTATGCCTTCACAGGTCACAAATGGTTATGTGGTCCTGCGGGTGTAGGTGGTTTATATGTCCGTCCCGAAGCCAGGGAAAATTTACACCCCACATTTATCGGCTTGCGTGGGATTGTGGTAGATAGTCAAGGTCAACCGGTGAATTGGCAACCCGATGGACGAAGATATGAAGTATCAACCTCAGCGTCTCCATTATATGTGGGCTTAACGCAGGCGATCGCTATTCATCAGCAATGGGGAACCGCACAAGAACGTTATCAGCAAATCTGCCGTAACAGTGAGTATCTTTGGCAACAGTTAGCGACAATCTCTGATGCCCAATGTCTGCGAACTTCTCCACCCGAAAGCGGTATAGTTTCCTTCCAACTGACTCAGCTACAATCAGGAGTCCATTTTAAGTTAGTGCAGTTCTTGGAATCACAAAGAATATTAACGCGTACAATTGCTGACCCTGACTGTATCCGGGCTACTGTTCATTACTTAACTTTAGAGTCAGAAATTGACCAATTAGTTGAGGGTGTACAAAGGTTTATTTCAATGTGTAGCAACCGGCAAGCAGGTTAAGACATAAACGGATAATCAAACTTAGACACCAAAAGGGTTTTAACCCACTCCCCACTCCCCAGCTATAAAGCTGATTCTGGAGACCCCACCCCTAACCCCCTCCCCGCAAGCGAGGAGGGGAACCGGATTCTTTTAAATCCTGTTTTTAGCACTGGAAACTCTCTTTGGTTCAGAATGTACACCGTAGCCGCAAGCGAGGAGGGGAACTTGAGGAATGTTTGGTATAATTAATTTACAAATTTTCAAACATCCTCGAATGATTAATCCTTCGCCATTTTGCTGAAAATTCGGTAGTACAGCCATGTACTAGCTTCCTTCACCGGAAAAAACAAGTATGTGAGCGGATTTATAGTCACAATAATATTGCGGTAATCTCGTCGTGCTAAAAACAAAATACCACGAGCTACCTGCTGTGCTGACATCACCCCATAAGGATTGAGTTGACTTTTAAAAGGTCCCAGAATTAACTTGCGGATGACACAAGTTCCATCCAACCGCTTGAGAGTGACAAGATTTCCTAATGTGCGTTTACTCAGTTCATACAGGGGACTTAAAGCCGGGGAAACCTCAGCTTCAGAAGTATTCACCCAAATTTCTTTGGTCGCTTTAGCTTGTGGTCCGGTGACAGTTGTTAAAAATATATCCATCAACCGCAAAGCTGAGAAAGTATTCACCTCATAGGAAGATGCGATCGCTTCCGGTGTGCGACTATTATAGACATTGACACCGTGATTGATAATCAAAATATCGATTTTTTCTAAACTCTCCTTGAGTTGAGCCTCATTACCTAACTCCCAGGAAAGGACTTTAAAATTAGTCTGCGGTGCTAATTTTTCGGGGTTAGTGGTTAAAGCTACCACTTTGGCATTATGCTTGAGCAGTTCCGCCGCCAATGCTTGACCGAGAGAACCTGACGCGCCAGTTAAAGCGACGGTTTTACCTTTGAGTGATAAACCCGTACCAAGTATTTTATCCACGAGAGGAAACACACCACTATAGTAAGCATTGACATCATCAAAATGATGTCGCCAATGGTAAGTGCGATTTACCCACCACACAGAGGGAATTATCTGTAAAGGGCCGGGTAAGTGATTGTAGTCTGTATCGATTTTACCAAAGAAATATCGCACCGAAGCACCATACAAGAAAGTACAGCCATACAATACTCCCAGCCATAACCCCATTTGGTGAACAACTAAAGCCATGATGGTTAAAGCCGCAACCAGTAAACTCGACTCCAGAACATCATGATAAAGCTGGGAATCTTGGTAAGCTTGCACAGAGACTATGGATAAATCCCGACGATATACCTGATGATGCTTATTGTGCCATTTAGCCAGCCATTTGACCTCGTGACACAAAACATGGTAACTGTCTCTTAAGACTTCAGCCAGCAGCAGCGAAAACACTCCCCAGCCAGCAAACTGCAAACCAGTATTGACCAACACCCCATTAATCTGACTGAACATAGTCATATTTTCTTGCACACCAGTTATCTTAATCTTTCTTCATATTGTGACAGAATAGAATAATCTGAGGTTACAGAGCAAACTAAAAATTTAAAAGCTTGTAGTCAGGACTTCAGTCCTCTCCTGGAGACGCGACACAACCCACATAAAATATTCCCAGCGATTCCTATGGCGCACAGAGCAAGGTAAAGCTAGATAATATTGATAAATATGGATTTGTTTCGCGCAAAGGCGCAAAGACGCAAAGAAGAAAGCAAAGGTTTTTTTACCTCGTTCTACTTATAAGGTTTTGAAGCTGTCCACTGGTCAAAAATTGGTAATCCCAGTGCTACAGAAAAAGTAATCATATCTATTTTCACATAGTCAGGCAGACAAAAAACCCTCAGCACGATTAGGGACTAAGGGGACAAAGTATGGCATAAATCAGCAGTAGGAGGCTGCTAATCCTATTTAATCAACCTGCGGCTGGTCATTTTCTGTGCTATCTTTGGTATGATCAAGCGCTAAGGGTTTGCCTGGAGTATCTGCAATAGTTGGGTCTTTGCAGTTCCTCTTATCGAATAAGACCTCATTCACAGAATCAGAAAGCTTTATGCGGACGAAACCGCCGCACTCGCTAAGTGTTACCCCTCCCCCAAACAATACCAGTAGAACTGCGGTTGCAGGAACTCCATATTTTTTGATAAACTGAAGCAAACGGATGTTGATTGACATCTGCCATTCCTTAATGTTTGTTGTTTGACATTGGTCGTTCCTTTCATATTGAGTATTGATATCCTCTACAAGTTTTTTGTTTGCAAGACGGAACTTGAAGGGGGACACAGGGAACGACAGAGAACAACAAAAGCCTCGATTCTTTCTAACAATGAGTCTAGGCTTTTGTCGTTCCCCAATAATATTAGCTTACCTTATTTCCGCTAATCTGTAAATAGACACAACAAAATGAGTCAGACTACTAATAGTAAAAGTGGTCTGACTTTTTATTTTGCTTAAAAAATACTCTTAAATTTTTTTGTAATTAATTATATTTTTAGCTGTTTTTTATTCATGTTTCAACTCTAGTATATCACAATCGAACTAAACAACAGTAATTATACTGAATTTAAATATACGCACATATAGAACGATACAATTTAACTTTTGATATAAAATAAGCATATTACGCGTCTGCAAACCTAGGCAGGTAAATATTTCAGTCATTCTAGTCCTGGGTAAAATCCAAGGCTATCTTTGGGGCTACTTGCTGCATCTGGGGTCTTAAGCTGTCCCGGTTGCTCATATCTTCTTTAAGGAAATGATAAAGCAGATTGACCCTATATTACTGGCAACCTTCCTTAATGAGTCCTTGAGTCCCTGAGTCCTTTTTGAGTCACTGTTGAGTTCCAATCGGCAACCCATGCTGTATAAGGCTTTCAGCCAGGGACTCAGTTGGAAACCTCAGATAGCAGATAACAGCCTGGAAAAATAGATACAGCTACCAACGGAAGACAGTCGGGAAATCTGGATTATTAAGTAATCAAATCAGATGTGCCAAGCCAGACGAACTGGACAGAATAAAGAACCCCCATACAGCAAGTAACTGCGTAGGGATTCTTTTTGAGTCCTGTATTGTTGGTTTCTAGATAATATAAGAAACTAAAATTGCTGGAACCCTTAAAGGCGACACCCGGATTTGAACCGGGGGTGAAGGTTTTGCAGACCCTTGCCTTACCACTTGGCTATGTCGCCGCTCTTATGATTCCTTATCATAACATATCTTATCGAAATTTACACCCTAGGTCTGTTGGAAATTTTGCCGCACTTGAGCAAATTTAGTGGTTAATAGCATTTCCACATCCCAGGAGATGGCTACCTTGAATGAAGCTTTGTGGAGATAGTGTGAGGAATTGATGAATTTTTGCGAAAGATGCGTGACGTAAAATACAAAAAAAAATACAATTTCACTCTTAAGATGGATGAAAATTCGCGTCTTTTAAGAAATTAGATGTTTATTTATGGTTTTTAGCTCTATGATGACATCAAAATCAGTATGACTTTGGTCGGCTACTTTACCCGAAAAGAATCAGATGTTAATTTGCACATATCGCCATCAGTGAAAATGAAACAAGTGTCTCCCATCTCAATTGCTCAGGTAACAGATACACATCTGTTTGCTTCGGAAAATCACGAAATGCTGGGAATGCCAACTATACAGTCTTTTCAAGCAGTTGTAGAAAGGTTGAAACAGCTAAGGAGTGAAGTTGATTTACTACTGCTGACAGGTGATTTGTCTGGTGATGGTAAACCTGATTCCTATGATAATCTCCAAACCCTCCTGAATCCACTACAAATACCTGCTTACTGGATACCTGGGAATCATGATTGTGCGATCGCAATGGAAGATATCTTAAACATGGGTATGATTTCCCGACGCAAGTCTTTTCATCGTGGTGGTTGGAATTTTATCTTACTCGATTCTTCGGTTCCTGGTTGTTTACATGGTTATCTTTGTGGTAAAACTCTCGACTGGCTGGAGTCTGAGTTAAAAACCCTGGGTGATTATCCGACTTTAGTGGCTTTACATCATCCGCCTTTTCCTGTAAATTCGGCTTGGTTAGATAGCAGTACTCTACAAAATCCCCAAGAATTTTTTGCTGTTCTCGATCGCCATCCCCAAGTCAGGTTAGTTTTGTTTGGTCATATCCATCAGGAATTTCAACGCCAGCGCCGTCAAGTTAACTACCTCAGCACTCCGTCAACTGGGCTTCAGTTTCGTTCAAAAAGTGCAACTTTGATGATTGATCAAAAATACCCTGGATTTCGGTTGTTGAAGCTATACCCCAATGGAATGTGGGAAACTGCTGTGGAACGAGTTCCTTATTTTCATCCATTGGAGTTAGCCGCTAAGGTATCCTAAATGATCTGAGCTATATCACTTCATCAGCAAAACTGTTTCGACGCAGAAAGTGAAATGGACCAGCGACAGACCCCCAAATATGTTCATTGGTCTCTAAATCACGTCCTCGGTCAAGGCTGATAAATCTCTCCTCACTAATCTCAAATTCACTATCTAAATAGGTTTTTTGCCCTTTACGAAAAACGATACAATTTTTACCGGGTTCCACTTTGCCTTTGAAGCTGTTACCGACCCACTCTACAGTCATGTTACATCCTGGCAGCTTTTCTAAGCGATCGCTCGTTAAAGTTTTCAGGAGTTCGAGGTTACGGGATGCGCCATAAAAGTTTTCTTCTTGCTTAACAGTATAGTTTTCAATTTCGATGCGATTCCCTGCATTCAGCAATTTTAAAACCCGGACGCGATAAGGGTCATTGAGCATATAATCATAAGCTTGTTCCACAAACAAACTCATTCCTGATAATACCTCTACGGGTAGAGGACGCATACACACGCGAATATGAGCAAAAAAAGGTGGGTTTTCATAAGCTTGTGCTTGATTACTAAAATCAGCCGCCATCCAGCGAGCTAAGGTTGTAATATCCATAGAATTAGTGATTACAGATGTTAAAATTCTCTGGATTCATTGTATAGGGAATGGGAGTAGGGAGTAGGGAGTGAGGAATTGCGGATGGGGAGAATTATTGATTTTTAATCCGTCAAACAAGTAGGCAGTTAAAATCTTTGGGTATGGTGGTCCTGACTTTTGACGGTATCTGGGAAACCTCGCTTCCATTCCTCTCTCCTACCTCTCCCTAGCCCTCTCCTACGTTCGCGTAGCGTGCCGAAGGCAGGAGAGGAAAAAGGAAAAACTTTTATATTGGAGAGGCTTTAAATTCTCCCCCTTCCCTACAAGAGAAGGGGGTTGGGGGGTTAGGTTTTTCCACATAGCGTGAAAAGTCTAATGGTGGTCATACCCTATGCTCTATTCCCATCTTAGGTAAAGTACCCATGCTCAGGCGCTTATGTATTATTAGTGTTGCTGTCCTTTGTCAGCTTAACAGTTCGTTAACCCTAGCAGAGAGTAAAAAGCCGCAACAGCCGACTAAATTTCCGCCTAATCCCCTCGAAATTACCACACCCGATCCACTGTTACCGCCTGGAATTAATCAACAGCCTTTAACTCTCCCACAACAGCAAAATTTGCAGAGGGCGTTGGATGAGTTGAATCAGGAAGCTAATGCAAAATTGCAAGCAGGTGATCAAGAAGCAGCATTTGCGATTTGGAACCGGGAAGTAGGTTTGCGGCGGTATTTGGGTTCATTGGCTCAAGTGCAAGCATTATCGCGCTTTGGTGCGATCGCCTGGAAAGAAAATGCTAGTGAGCAGGTAAGATATATTACACAGCGATTGCAAACTCTGCAAAAGTCAGCACGAAGCCAAAAAATTGTTGATTTAGAATTAATGCGATCGCTTGGTGAAGCATACCAAAAAGTGCGATCGCCTCAACTGGCTGTAGAAGTTTATCAGCAAATTTTAACAGCAGTCGAACAAAAACAAGATGCAGTCGCAGTGTTGCAAACCTTGACAACAATGGGCGAACTGCATTTGAGTTGGTTTGATTATCCTCAAGCGGCCGCAACCTATGAGAGATTATTGAATTTAACTGCTACCCAGAGCGATAGCACTAATGAGTTAGCATACCTGCAACAGCTACGTTACATCTACCAGCAGACAAAACAATCCCAAGCAGCAGTAGATACGCTCAAAAGACTAGCAGAAATCTACACACAGGAAAATAAGCTGACTCAAATCCCCGAATTGAAACTAGCCATTGGCTCAAATTATGAATCTTTAGCAAAGGAAAAGCCTAGTTTAGTAACAGAAGCATTTAATAACTATCAAGAAGCTTATCTCATGGCTGTGCGATCGCGCCAATATGCTCGTGCTGGTGAAGCTTTGCAAAAGTTAATTCCCTTATATCGTAGCGAAGGACAAATAGAAGAAGCTTTGCAAACTAGCCAAATTTTAATAGAGACACAAAAGCAAGCCGTCAACTATTATGGACTGATGCAAGCCTACGACCAAATTGGGCAATTGTATCTAGAACGTCAAGAATATCCCCAAGCACTCGCAGCTTTTCAAAAAGGATTAGAACTTGCTCAACAACTCCAACATCTGGAAACATATTTTACAGAGCAAATTGAAAAAGCATCTTCAGCTAAACTTTAGCTAAAACTGCCGCCTCCCCAGTGAACCCTTGTAGAGACGTTCCATGGAACGTCTCTAAATTCATTGTCACTAAAGAGCGGTCTTTTTAATCAGCACTCAAGCAATTGTTGGTTCTAATTTCTTTTTCTTAACATCTTGAACTATCTCATAAAGCTTTTCTTCAAACTTTTCTGTACACGCCGACCAATCATATTTAAGAATAGAAGGACGAGCCTGTTCAGCCATTTCCGCTTTTAGTTGAGAATTTGCCAAAATAGCCACCACTTTCTCGGCAAAATCTTGGGGATTATTAGCTTCAGCTAAAAAGCCATTGCGACCAGGAAAAACTTGCTCAGAAGTTGAAGGTGCATGGACAGCCACCACAGGAGTACCAGAAGCCAGCGCTTCGTTATTTGTCGTACAAAAATTTTCAGTCGCAGAGGGGTTGATAAATATATCTGCACGAGCAAACCAACCTAAAAGTTCTGTACCGTGAGACTCACCCCACATAGTAATACCTTCAAACTGTTGAGACATCTGACGCATTTCTGCATCTAGGGGACCACTACCGATAATCACCAAATGTACATCAGGAATTTTGGCAGCAATTAGCGGAAATATATCTATTAGTTGGGGAACATTTTTTTCCGCAGTAATCCGTCCCACAAACAAAATAGTTGGTCTGTTATCTTCGGGAATCGGGTTGTGGATTATATTCCTGGGGTGAAATTTTTCACAATCAATTCCTTGATAAGGAACATATTCGCCCCGTTGACAATTTAGTTGATTGTACTTGGAGAGTTGTTCTTGAGAAGGAAATAAATTCAGATCATAAACTTCAGTGGACTGCTTGACTAAAAGGGGAATAATTGGGCGCATCAAATTGAAAACTTTATTACCCAAATAGTATTGGATATAGGCAACAATATCAGTGTGAAAAATTGAAATAATTGGAGTCCCCGTTTTCTTCGCATATTCAACCCCAATCGGGCGACCATAACCTTGTAAAAACATTGAGTAGAAACCTCGCATTTGTGGTGCTTCTTCTACTACGACAATATCGGGTTGAAATTTTTCTAATAACTTGGTATCACTCCAAAAGCGATGATGCAGTGGTTGGGGTAAGGACTTGTAAAAAATTAGTGGCTTTGTGGGGAAAGCATAAGCGGAAAAGTTAGAAAAACACTGTAATTCTTCCAGTCCAGCCATAGGACGGTTGCCCACATTTTTGGGATACTGGTCGTTAATTTCTGGGTGGACAAGAAACACTTCATGCCCTTGTTCTAGTAACCAGCGCACCCGTTGGTGGACTGCAACTGAAACCCCGGTCAAAAAAGGAGCATATAATCCTGTAAATAGAGCAATGCGGAGGGGTTGCTTGTTCATAATTTTAGTGGATTTGTGTATTTTTGATCAGAAAAAATGCTATCTTTATGCTTTGATACTGTTCTACCAAAATATTTGGCGAAACAAGTTTATCTAGGGACTAATCAGGACGATATTCAACTAACCGAATCTTCGGTGGGACTTTGGAATTGATAGGTGATACCATGCTGAAATCCAGAGGCATAAGTAACTCATTCAGGCAACAATTATCTCAGCATCTCCTCAAGCGATCGCCTTTGGTGCGGCTTTGCCAATCGCCATCTTTGCACTCAGTCAGAAAATAGTTTTAATTTAGCTCACAGAGAAATTTTGCTATCGATTGGTTGATCCAACAAATCATAAGGACGGTATTCAACTAATCGGATATTCCAAGGATTTTGCACACGATAAACAATACCGCGCCATTTCACAGTTGACATCCATAGAGAAGATAGCAAAGCCAACCCATATACCCACTGTGTTAAGGGAATAGCAATTAATATTTTGCCGATTGTCTCTACTGATAACTTTGTAGTTTGCTGACCATGAGAGCGAATAATTTGACTTACGCCTAACTCTAAAATCAGTGTTACCAAAAGTAATCCCACAGTATAGATGCAATAAGTGGAAAACAATAAAAATGCTAAATTCCATTGTGTATCTAATAAGGACAACACAAACAAAAGTATTGCCAGACAAGGAAACAAAATGCTAGAAACTGCATCACCAACTATAGCTAACCAACTGGGATGGTAAAGTCGAGAATACAATATGAGGCGCTTGAGAGATTCTATTAAGCCCAGCATTTCGCACTCTTCCCGATTGAGCATAATCAGAGAAGGTACAAGCTTGACCCGCATTCCATGTTCTTTGAGAATCTTGTGGATCATAAAATCTTCGCCCAGAGCCTGTCCCCATTTATCTAGCAGCCCTGTTTGGCGTAGCACGTCGGTTTTAATCGCCAAAGTCCCACCCCAAGGAACTTGGAACAGGTACATTTGCACAACAGTAGAGACATTACCGATGTACCGCACCAAAGATCCCCAATAGTGATCTGTGGGGACAAACCAACGGTTTCCAGTGGTCGCCCCCACTTTTGCATCAGCTAGAGGACTAACTAATTCACGTAACCAATTAGCATGAACAATTGTATCAGCATCAACTAAAGCGATCGCTTGATAGGAATCATCCAAATCAGATACAGCTTGCAACAGCGAACTGCATTTGAGACTACAGTTGTGTCGTATAGTCCTGAGCGGGTTGACTTCGACATTGCTGGCTCCTTGTTCGTTGATAGTATCACTGACAACTTGCCAAGCCGGATCTTCCTGACTATCAATAATCAGCTTTAAATCGTACTCTGGGTAATTTTGATTTAACAGCGCCTCCAAGCAATTATGCAAATAGGGATCGGCTCCGCGTAGACAAAGAATCACCGCCGTTTTGGGTAACTGCTCATCGGCTAATAAACTTTGGGAGCGCGATAATCCCACATAGAACAGAAAAACCAGCGCTAAACACATTTGAATAGCCAGCCAACTCAGCAGAGACTGAGTAATGAATATCGTCAACTCTTTCATATATATTCTTTGGCAAATTTTGCCTTTTGTAATGGCGAGTCGCGATTAATCCCCAATCCCCAATCCCTATTTCCCCGTTTTATGAATCTAGGGAGTATTTCATCAAAATGTTGATTTTGGTATTTTGCCTGAGTAAAATACTGGCATCATGAAAATTTGGTGTTCCAGTTACGATAGAGACAGTGGGATTTCGAGAAATGCCAAAACCTTCTTTGGGTATGCCGAAAAAGTCTTTATTCAGTTTGCGATCGCCATTTTGATCATCAACTACCGCAACTGCATAATTTCCCGGCTTCAAACCAGAGAAATTATGAATTAAATTACTTCCTTTATTCGGCACACAAGCGCTTGTGATCACATCATTCGTACTCAGAGGAAAACTCTTTGCGCGGGAGTAGACTCCCATGCAAATCTCCCCCTTTTGGTTGTTAATTCCATTGACTACAACTGTCAGTGTTGCCGTAGGCTCGGCGTTCACTATTTTCGCAAAGCTAATGCTCAATAAAGTAGCTACTACTACACGAGTAAAATGAGTCATTTTCCACATATTTTGCTAACTTCAACAAATGATTTTACTTGGCAATAAACTATCACACTAATTGCTTTAAGGGATGATATGCTGTTTTTTCATAAAATATCTTTGCCAAGGTTTGCAGATAATTTGAGTTGCTTTGAGTACATCTTGAAGCAACAAATATTCTGTACCGTGCAACTGCTGATAAATACTGATATGGCAACGTAGACGCTGAGAAAAACTCAGTGGAAACAGCCATACAGAAAGCATATATTCCCAAAGAATTCTCCAATGTGGAAATAATAGCTTTCCTTTTTTAGCCGAGTCAAACCAAACCGTATAGGCATAAAAATCAGGTAAAATACTAGAAGTATTTTGAGATTTTTCTTTCGTCAACAAATTATGATTGGGAAAGAACATACTCAATGATTGTTGCGAATGGCTTCTAGCAAAGAATAGGTATTCAGGAATTTCATAAAATTCACCAAGTAAACCAATTCTTAACAATAAAATTCCATCTGCCGTACCATAACTACCCATAGGTGGTACCTTTCTGAGAACGCTGGCACGAATTAGTCCATAACACTGATAGCAGAGATGCTTGGTCAGTAACTCGTGAAAACGCTGGTGGGATTCTTCTGAATCAGTGTTGAGTTTAATATTATAGTTTTGCAGAAAAGCACCATTTTCATCAATCAAAGACACATGAGAATGGCATAATACCACCGTGGGCTTATTGTCAAGTACCGCAACACATTTGATCAGAAAATCTGGAGCGTGTAAATCATCATAGGCTGCCCATTTAAAGTATTCGCCCACAGACAATTGAAAGACACGATTGAAGTTAAGCGAACAACCGAGATTACTCTGATTGCGGTAATAACGAATACGGTCATCTTGAGCAGCATAAGCTCGGCAAATTTCTTCAGTATTATCTGTTGAGGCATTATCTGAGATAATTAACTCAAAATCTTCAAAGGTCTGAGATAACAGTGAATCTAGGGCGGCTTTGATAAATTTTTCGCCATTGTATACAGGTAATCCCATGCTGACTTTCGGCGGATTTTTGCTCATATAGAACAATGCTCAGTAAAATATTAAGACTACTTAACTACCATTTAGATATCAGCTTTCTTGAGCCATTCTTGTGTTAATCGTAAACCATCTTCTAAGTCAATTTTTGGTTTATAATCTAGCAGCGTTTGTGCCTTAGCAATTGAATAAGCATAAGGACGACTCATAAAATCTACAGACTCTGGTAAAATATCAGCTTTTTTCCGAAAAAGTTTTTGTCCTTGGGCGCGCAGCTTGAGAAATAACTTCATTTCATCTTTAGGTAAAGACATAGGCGCAGCTAAACTTTCCATTGCTGCTAAACGCAGAAAATACTCTTTCCAAGACGTTTCTTGTCCGTCGGTGATGTTAAAAATTTCACCATATGTTTCTTTTTCTATGGCTAAGAAAACTGCATCAATCAAGTTATCTACATATACATGATTCATCACTCCTTTCCCATCATTCGCATAAGCAAATAATTTTTGGCGCATCATCGAAATTGGTCGGACTACCCAAGAATTACTCCCAGGGCCATAAACATCTCCAGCCCGAATAATGATGACACCAAAATCTGGGGGAGAATTTAGGGGTAAAAGTTCGGTTTCGGCTTCGATTTTTGTCTGACAGTAGGGATTATTTTCACCTGAGAGAGTCCCAGCTTCTGTAACACCATCTGCATAATTAAAGCCATAGACCATCACACTAGAAAGATGGACAAAAGTTTTCACACCAGCATTTTTGGCAGCTTTAGCTATATTGAGCGTACCGCCAACATTTACCTCACGAAATTCTTTAATTGCGCCAGCTTCTTGAGCGATTTGCGCTGTATGTAAAACAATATCTACACCCTGACAAGCTTTTTGGGCAATAGTAGCATCTGTAATGCTACCCACAATGATCTCAATGCCTAAATTTTGCGCTGTTTTATTCACATCAGCAGAACTTTGTATTCCTCGAACTCTCATTCCCTGCGCTATAGCTAATTCTGCTGCACGCAAACCGACAAATTCATCAAGACCAGTGATTAAGAGAGTTTTATTTTGCAGGTTCATAGAGGTATGAGTGATAGATAAATTAGGTGATTTGAGTTGAATAAAAAGTATTAGCAGTTCAGATTTTTCACTAATACTAATTGGAAGTTTATTTTCCCTTAGCGTTTTTTCTCAAGCCATAGCCTATGGGAACGCCAAGGGCGAACTACCATACTCTTCCAGCAGGCGGTTTGTGCTTTCAGATAAGTGCATATTTATGAGTAAGTGGGATAACTAGAAAATATCAGCTGGGTCTGCGGAACGAAGTTTATTGATAGCCAGTGACCCGGAAGTTATACACATCAAAACTGCTGAAACTAAAACAATGATGGCATTATTAGCAGTCATCATAATTGGTAGTTTCGTCACATCCATAGCAAAACTATATAAGCCTATGGAACAGATAAACCCTGGTATATAACCTAATAAAGCCAGGATTAAAGCTTGTTGAAAAACTACATTTAATAGATATCCATTGGCATATCCAATAGCTTTTAAGGTTGCATAGGCAATCAATTGATTATCAATATTGCTGTAAAGGATTTGATAAACTATGACGACACCAACAACAGAAGCCATAGTCAGCATGAGGTTAAGGATAAACCCGATGGGTGTTCTCACAGCCCAATACTCTTTCTCAAAATCAATAAAGCCTTGACGACTAAAAATCTGGATATCATTGGGTAAACTTGCTTTTAAGTTTTGCAAAACTGTCTCTGGATTTGCGCCAGCATTCAAGGTGATGATACCGATCTCAATCATTTCAGCTGGACGAGTATCCGGATTTATTCTGAGAAAAGTTGTATCACTGACAATTAAATTCCCGTCTACACCAAAGGAAGGACCTAAGCTGAATAAGCTACCGACTCTAACTCGATAACCAATGGGAGCATCAAAAGGAAATATTTCAATTGTTTGTTCCGTCTCTCCAGCATCAAAATTGGTAGCTATAGGGCCAAACTCTGGGCGCGAAATTCGATCAAAAAGGACAATATCAGGAATTTTGAGTTTGTCTAAATTTTGAGTAACTTCGGGTATATTGAATACAGATTTTCCGGGATCAAAGCCAATCACATATATGGAATATTTCTCTCCAGTGGCTGGGTTTTTTAATTTCGCAAATTGCAAATATATGGGGCTAACTGACTCTACACCATCAAAACCCAAGGTTTGGTATAAACGATTCCGGGAAAAACTTTGAGTTGCGGTCAAAGATTTATATTGCGAACTAACTAAAAATAAATCACCCCGGAGATTTTGATGCAGTGCAGTAGCACTAGAATAAAGTGCATCTTGAAAGCCAAGTTGGATGAAGGTCAGCAGCACAATAAAAGCAATTCCGGCTACAGCTACTACAAACCGAACTTTTTGTTGGGCTAGCTGTAGCCATGCTAAAGGAATTTTAAAATTCATGGTTTAATACCATTGGGGATGTTATTTTGTGGAGACGCGATTTATCGCGTCTTAATATGAGGAACGAACCGCCAAGGACGCAAAGTACACAAAGGAAGAAGGAAGAAGAAAGAAAGGAAATTCAGCGCAAGTTTACAAGGAAATGGTATTAGAGTTGAATGGCGACATCTACTTGTAAGTTTGTTAAACGGGCTATCCGTTGACTATCTGCGGGGTCATTGATGCTGATTTTTACTTCCACTATTCTGCGGTCTGTATCTGCTGCGGGATTAAGACTGAAAATGCTTTGTCTGTCAATTTGCCAACCAATTTCGCTGACTGTTCCCTGTATTTTACCAGGAAAGGCATTACTATTAATGGTAGCTTTTTGACCTAATTTGACTTTTTGAATATCAGTTTGATAAACTTCTGCGACTACATACATTTGCGATATTTTACCTATCTCCGCAAATCCAGCGTTGCTAATTACTTCTCCTGTTTTGGCGTGAAGTTTTAAAATTTGGCCATTTATGGGAGATTTTAGGTAAGTTAATTCCTGGTCTGCTTTTGCTTGTTTGATGGCAGTTACAGCACTATTAACTTCAGTTTTTGCCAATTCTACATCAACGGTGCGTATTTCGCTAATACTGTTAAGTCTGGCTTTACTTTCTTTGAGTTGGTCTTGAAGGGTGTTTTGAGTGCGGTTAAGGTTGGCTTTGGCTTCTATGAGCTGCTGTTGTACAGTTTTGAGTTGCAAAGCTTTAGTATCTACTACGGAGGCGGCAACAGCACCGTCTTTGTATAATTGCTGATATCGATTGTTTTCACTTTGGGCGTTATCTACTTCAGCCTGGATACGATTGATTGTGGCTTGTTGAGCAGCAACGTCTCCTTTTAATTCTGACTCTAAACGTGCGATCGCAGCTTTCTGGGCAGCAATATCTCCTGGTTTAGCTCCAGACTGAACTTGTGCTAGTTTAGCTTTAGCAACTTGGAGTTGATCTAAAGCCTGTTGCAGGGCGGCTGTGGAACGACCATAATTTTCAAGATATGCCAATACTTGCCCAGCTTTAACTTCTTCTCCTTCCTTGACTAAGGTTTTTTCTACTCGCACACCGTTGACTGAATTGGGCGCTGATAACTTAGTCACTTCACCGTCTGGTTGCAACCGTCCCAAAGCCGTCACTGCAAGTTTAACTGGGGTTGCGGTAGCTGTAGTCTTTGGTAAATTCGCTGGGGGAGTTTGAACTTCATTGTTAAATCGATTTGGTGAAAAGATGTAAAAAAATCCTAACCCAGTAGCTAAAGTGATAGAAGCTGCCAAAATTATTCGCCACCGACCGAGGGGTTTTGTGAATAACTGGCGTTCTTTGTTTGCTGCCATATTTTTATTCCAATTGTGCTATGCCAGGGGACAGCCTAAGATGGCCATATCATTTGAATGCAATAGACTCATCTACAAATTAACTAAAAGCAGTTTTTCTCTCTGGTCTGACTTTCAGTAAATTGAAAGGTCTAATTAGTTCTATATAAATTGTTGTACGCCTGTACAGCAGTCTTAAATTACTAGATTCACCACAACTTTAATGGTGGTGTCACTGCCAATCTTCCTTAGTTTTATCCTAATTTGACACCAAATCAAGTAGTGTAAAATACAATATGGCTAACCGGAAAAGCTAAATTTTCAAATGGTCGTAGCGCTGAGAAAATAAACTCAAAAAACTTGGTTTAGCTTGTCTTTTAGTATTGCAAAGATTGCTGGTCTTGTCAATCGGGTGTTGCTGGGTGTAAATATCTCACGCACCAGGCGCAGAAACGCAGAGAGGAGACGGAGGAGAGGAAAGCCGTTGGGGTCAATCCACTAAATTCGATTGATTCGCCATTGAGTATACTGATGCAATATATTTAGATATATCTTTGACTCACTGCACTGAAAATTAGTAATTATGCCTATAGTGTCCATAGATCAAATTCGGATTGGTCTTAATCGCCGTCCGGTTAGGGGCGAAAAGGTGAATGAGTTGAAGGAGTCGATTCAGGCTAATGGTTTGTTAAATCCGATTACGGTGGATCAAAAGTTAAATTTGATTGCTGGGCTACATCGTTTGACGGCTTGCAAACTTTTGGGGCTTGAGGCTGTTGAGTGTCATATTGTTAACTATGAAAATTCTGATCAATCGCGTTTGGCGGAAATTGATGAGAATTTGATTCGCAATGAGTTGGAACCGCTTGAACGTTCGGAACTATGGTTTGAGCGAGATGAAATTTTAGCGCGGATGGGTTTAAGGGCAAAGGTTGGCGATAATCAATATACAGCTAAGGGTGGTGAAATGATTTCACCACCTCTAAAACGAACTGTTGAGTTAGCCAGAGAGGTTGGTTACTCTGAACGCACCTTTCAGCACGGTAAGCAGATTGCTAAATGTATTCACTCAGATGTTAAGGAAATCATTAAGGGTTCGCCCATTGCTGATAGTCCAACTGCGCTACTTAAGATAGCTAGGGCTGGTAATAGAGAACGGATTTTGGCGGAGGAGTGTCAAAAAGCTTGGGAGTTAGCGCAGGTGAGGGGTGATGCAGTAGAATCGGCAAGGTTAGCTCAACTCATTGTGGAAGCTAGGGCGAAGCAAAAAGATTTACAGATTTTGGCTTACAAAAGTGCTATGGCGGAACGGGAAGCTAAGTTGGCGCACAAAAAAGGTCAACGTCAGCCAGAACCAGCCGCTAGCGATGAACTGAGAGTTAAAGTTGGTGAAGAATGGATGCTGGGAAGGCATTTAGTGTATTGTAATCATACTGCTAGTTCAGAATTTAGAACCCTGTTACCATCAGATGCTGCTTTAGCGATCGCTACCCTTTCCCAGACTTGGGAGCATAATTACTTAATAGATGAAGCGCGAGTTGTGGCGGTGGTGCGTTCTGAAGGTCATATTTATGATTTTTATCGCCATAGCCAAATGCCTTTTCAATATGAATTAGTTCTAGGTAATCTTTATGTGGGAATTTTTTCTCACCAATCAATATCTCAGCCACAGACACCAATTAATATTGAGGGAGTAGAGGGTATTGTCAATTACTTAATTAATTTGTATACCAATCAGAATAATTTTGTAATTGCTCCATTTATGGGAAACGGCGAAATTCTCATTGCTTGCGAAAGAATGGGGCGGATTTGTTTTGTTGGCGATGAAAATCCCCAATTGGTGAATCGGGGTATCATACGGTGGCAGAAATGGACTGGTAAACTCCCGCAGAAAGTTGGCTTGGTGTCTTAGTGTCTATGGCTGCGCCACGCCAGCTATGATTTTTTTCACCACAGAGACACTCAGACACAGAGAATAATTGATTTTGATTTGACTCACAAAGTTATTTCTGAATCTGTAACTGCTTTGTCAGATATTACTAAATGATGTCTAAGTTTAGGCGATTCATCACAAATGGCTTTTGTTTATTATGCACTATCCTGCTAATTAATATTTGCTTTATAAATTACTTTTTGTTTATATAGGTAGTTTTATCTTTCAAGATTATCAATTTTTTGGGTTTAATTATGATGTTCTGCTCAAAAATAAATGTAGATATAACCGGATTTTTTTTATGTATTGATTAAATCTTAGCGGCATTAGCAAACTATGCGTACCGTCATCAAAATCAAGACTACCAAAGCAATTCAGCTAAAATACCAGCCTTGTTAGTCAGTTAATTACTATACTTGTATATCGTGTCTTTTTCAAAATTGCTACCAGAGAGAATCTAGTTTATTTATAAAATTCCTTTAAACAAATGATTTAGTTTATGTGAATCATGCTATTGTTTTTATTAATTCAACCCTTTCAAAGCGGCAAGGAAAATTAGTTATTTTGTTCAAATTTGAAAAAGCAAAACTAAACCTAACCGCATTGGCATCACCCGATAAGTGTGTGAGTATTTATTCAGAAAAGTGCATAATTTCACAATCAAGGGGAATGTTTTTTCTGTAACGAAGTTGTCAACTTTTCTGGGTCGAATTGCTTAAAATAAATTATCCTGGACGCTGAAACTGGCTATGGCATTTATCAAGATACAGAACGTTGTCATTAACACCAGCTACGTTGCTGCGGTTAGGCTAGATACTCAAACTAGTTTGGGAGAAAAAAGCGTTTCTGTCCTAGTAGCTACTCCTCAGTTTCCCTTAATCCAGTGGGATACAATTTCTCAAAATCTCTACCATTACGAATGGATGGAATTCACTGGTCAAGCAGCTAACGTACTCCAAGACTATTTTTCCAGCTTCAACAACGTGATTGACTTATTACCTCAATATCAAGAATCGAGTCCTGTATAAAATTATTTCACGAATGCTGGATTTTGAAATGCCTGAAATTGCTCAAAGCATCGATTAATTAAGGCGGAAAAACAGTATGTATCGTGTGTGCTGTGTTTAGGAACAAGTAGTTTCAGTATATTTCCTCTGGTTGCGGTACACAACGGCGGGCAGGATGCCTACTCCAAGGAATTAATAAAATTAAAATGTGTACTTCACTTAGTTGCAAGGTGCTATACATTATACCAGTTCTCCCAAATCAGATTAAATCTGAGTTCTTAATTACCTAAAGCCCTGAAGATCATAGCTGCGCCTACGGGATAGCCTGCTATTACGAATTAAGAATTACTGTAGCGATCGCCACGCAAGCTATCACAATCCATAAAACTTAAGAACAGTATATGCCCTATGTCTGCTTATTCAATTGATACGGCTTTGGCAGAGTTAGAGAGCCTTATCAAAAGTGTTGAAAAAACTTTGATTAGGTCAATAGACGAAAAAAAATTGCACAAGGAAAAACCAATGTCAGTTAACAAAATTAATAGAAAATTAGAACAAAATCCTATAGCCATTGTGGGTATGGCTTCTCTATTACCTCAAGCTCGAAATTTACGGGAATACTGGCAAAATATCGTTAACAAAATTGATTGTATTACTGATGTCCCCTCCACACATTGGAGCGTCGAAGATTATTACGACCCCAACCCCAGAACACCTGAAGATAAAACCTACTGTAAAAGAGGCGGATTTATTCCAGAAATTGATTTTAACCCGATGGAGTTTGGCATTCCTCCCAGCATCTTGGAAGTTACAGATATTTCCCAGCTATTAAGTTTAGTCATTGCTAAAGAAGCAATGGAAGATGCTGGCTATGGTGAGTCGCGTGAGTTTAGCCGCGAAAAGATTGGGGTAATCTTAGGGGTGGCGATGGCCAAGCAATTGGGAATGCCACTTTCGGCTCGGTTAGAGTATCCTGTTTGGGAAAAGGCTCTTAAAAGCAGTGGTATTTCTGATCAAGATACTCAAAAAATTATCGAAAAAATTAAAAGCGCCTATATCAAATGGGATGAAAATGCTTTCCCTGGGATGTTGGCGAATGTGGTGGCGGGAAGAATCGCCAACCGCTTGAATTTTGGCGGGACAAATTGTGTCGTTGATGCGGCTTGTGCTAGTTCCTTTGGTGCTTTGAAAATGGCCATTAGCGAACTGGTGGAATATCGAGCGGATATGATGTTGACTGGTGGTGTTGACACCGACAACACAATCATGGCTTACATATCTTTCAGCAAAACCCCAGCCGTTTCTCCCAGTCAAAACGCCAAACCTTTTGATGCTAAATCTGATGGGATGTTGCTGGGTGAAGGTGTTTGTATGTATGTCCTCAAACGCCTGGAAGATGCGGAACGGGACAATGATAAAATTTATGCGGTGATTAAAGGCATTGGGACTTCTAGCGATGGTCGCTACAAGAGTATTTATGCTCCCCGGAAGGAAGGCCAAGTCAAAGCCTTGGAACGTGCTTATGATGATGCTGGCTTTTCTCCGGCGACTGTGGGGTTAATGGAAGCCCACGGAACTGGGACAATGGCTGGTGATCCCATCGAGTTCGGTTCTTTAAAAGATTACTTTGGCAAACATGATTCCCAAAAACAGCATATCGCTTTGGGTAGTGTGAAGTCTCAAATTGGACATACCAAAGCTGCGGCTGGTGCTGCAAGTTTGATTAAAACTGCTTTGGCTTTGCATCATAAGGTTTTACCCGCGACAATCAATATTACCGAACCAAATCCTAAACTGGATATCAAAAATTCATCATTTTATTTGAATACCCAAACCAGACCTTGGATACGGGCGGAAGGTGAAGCGCCAAGACGGGCTGGGGTAAGTTCTTTCGGTTTTGGTGGTACAAATTATCACGTTGTTTTGGAAGAATACGACACTCCAGAAAATCTTCCCTACCGTTTACACAGTACCGCCCGTGAGGTGCTGTTGTTTGCGAATAATCCGGCTCAACTTTTGAGTAAATGTGCAGAAACGCTCAGTCAGTTGCAGTCTGAGGCTGGTGAGAGACATTTTGCCGCATTAGTTCAAGAATGCCAAACGGTGGAGATTCCCCAGGTTGCTGCTAGGGTGGGATTTGTGGCTGAGAATCTGCAAGAAGCCTGCAAGTTTATCCAAGTTAGTATTGACTGGCTGAAAAACAAAGCTGACGCAACATCTTGGGAACATCCCCAGGGTATTTATTACCGTTCTTCGGGGATGGAGTTGGGCGGAAAGGTGGTTTCTCTGTTTTCTGGACAAGGTTCGCAATACCTGGAAATGGGGCGGGAATTGGTGATGAACTTTCCGACTATGCGCCGTTTACATGGCTGTATGGATAGTTTGTTACTCAAAGATAATTTGCAGCCTGTTTCGGAAATTGTGTTTCCCCATCCGGTGTTTAGTGAGGCGGAAAAAAATGCCCAAATTGCTGCACTACAACGTACCGAATACGCTCAACCTGCGATTGGGGTATTTAGCGCTGGTTTGTATTCTATATTGCAACAAGCTGGATTTAAATCTGATTTTGTGGCGGGACACAGCTTCGGGGAATTGACAGCTTTGTGGGCTGCGGGTGTTTTGAGTGAAGCAGATTACTTGTTTCTGGTGAAGTCTAGGGGTCAAGCTATGGCTGCGCCGGAAGACCCAGACCATGATGCTGGTAGTATGTTGGCGGTGAAGGAAGAAATGAGTAAAGTTGCAGTGGTACTGCGGAATTTTCCCCAGGTGACTATTGCTAACTTTAATTCTCCGACACAATTTGTCTTGGCTGGTCCGACGGCAGAAATTGCTAAGGTGAGACAAGCTTTACAGGAACAAGGTTGTACGGCTGTGGTGTTACCTGTGTCCGCAGCTTTCCACACGCCGCTGATTGCTTTTGCTCAAAAATCTTTTGCGATCGCCACCAAATCTGTTAAGTTTAATCAGCCTCAAATTCCTGTCTTTACCAACGTTACAGGCAAAACCTACCCCCAAGAATCTCAAGCTATTCAAAAAATTCTGGAAACTCACCTGTCTAATTCGGTGATGTTTAAGCAGGAAATCGAAAATATCTATGCTGCTGGTGGCTATTGCTTTGTGGAATTTGGTCCCCGGCGGATTTTGAGCAACTTGGTTAAAGATATTTTAGGCGATCGCCCACATCTTACCATCTCTTTGAATCCCAGCACTCAAAAGAACAGCGATCGCTCTCTGAGAGAAGCGGCTGTACAGTTACGTGTAGTGGGCTTAACTTTGAAAAATCTCGATCCTTATCAAGTTGAACCTGTACTAGCCCCAGTAGAGAAAAAGAAAGCCTTAAATGTGCGTTTAAACGGCATGAACTATGTGTCCGCAAAAACCAAGAACGCTTTTACTGAAGCTTTGCAGAACGGACATAAAGTTAGTTTACCTGTCACTTCTGCACCTGAGTTTTCTGAAATTGTAGTAGCAACTCCACCAGTGAAAGAGAATAGCACTAATGGACGTGTTGCCAATCCTACAGATAATCTGCCCGAATTTTTACATAAATCTACTAATTCTGCACCCAAGCCTCAAATGAATTCTGTGATTCTTCCTACAGCAACAGCCCAGGAGACAAAGATGCAACCAACACCAGAAAAACCTGTACATTACCAACGGGCGTTAGAAAGTTTAGAATATCTGCTCACACAGTTCCAGCAAAATCAAACTGAAAATCTACAAGTCCACGGGACTTATCTGCAACATCAGATGGAATACACCAAAGCGTTTTTCCAATTGATGCAGCAACAGAACGCCGTGTTTGCTAACAGCAAGTCTAACGATGAAGCAGCACAACTCCAGCTAGTTGTCAAGGAAAGTGTAGAACGTGGGATGATGCAGTTTCACAGCCAACAAGGTGAAACCCTCCGCATCCATGAGCAATATCTTCTCGAACAGTTAGAATACGCCAAGAACTTTTTCCAACTCATACAACAAGAATATTCTCAAATCATCTCCAGTGAGGTAACTACTGAGTCTACAGAGACAGTTGTTAGCAAAACAGCACCTGCGCCAGTGGTCGAAATTCCACCCGCACCTGTAGCGGTAATACCAGCACCCGCGCCTGTATCGGCTCCTACTATCGACTTAGCCGAATTGGGTAACAACTTGTTAGCCATCACCAGCGATAAAACTGGCTACCCAGTAGAGATGCTGGAAATGGATATGGACATGGAGGCTGACTTAGGAATTGACTCCATCAAACGAGTTGAAATCTTGGGTGCGTTACAGGATATGTACCCTGATCTACCCAAGCCAAATTTAGAAGAATTATCCGAAAAACGCACCATCGGTCAAGTTGTAGAATACCTGCAATCTCAAGTCTCTGGCAGTGCTGCTATAACTACTCAAGAAGTCGTGCTAGAATCGACTCAATCCCCATTGTCCCTTATCCCCATAGGGGACAACGAAATCCCCAGTCCCGTAGAGACGACCAGCCCGGTTGTCTCTACCCCTATCCCCACAGAACTAGAACCAGAAATTGAAATAGCAACTAGCGATGATTATGCAGACTTGGGTGAAACCTTGTTAAGCATCACCAGTGATAAAACTGGCTACCCAGTCGAGATGCTAGAGATGGATATGGATATGGAGGCTGACTTAGGAATTGACTCCATTAAACGGGTAGAAATTTTGGGAGCGATGCAAGATAAGTACCCCAATTTACCCCAGCCCAATATCGAAGAACTGGGAGACCTCCGCACCATAGGTCAAATAGTTGAATATCTCCAGACACTGGCTGGGGGTGAAAAAAAAAAGTCTCAACCGGACTTTAGTTACCAGCCAGTCCAGGTAATTGACGGTGTGAAACGGCGACCAGCTAAACTGCAATTCCTCCCACCACCGGATAGTTTAGATTTCGCTTTACCAGAGGGACACGTGAGTGTAATTACTGACGATGGTTCCCTCACCACTTCACAATTAGCTCAAACTTTAACCGAAAGAGGAGGGAAAGTGGTAGTTTTAAGTTTCCCCTCATCAATCGTTCCCCAACAGTCGCTTTTACCAGCCGGAGTGAATCGCGTAGTCCTCGCAGATATGACCGAAGAATTACTCCAACATAAATTATCTGCGATCGCTACTCACTTCGGCACCATTGGCGCTTTCATTCATATTCATCCAGTATTTGACGCTAATCAGACACCTGCTTACTTAGAACAAGAAAAAGCCATTGTTAAGCACGTCTTCTTCATAGCGAAACATCTCAAGCAAACTCTCAATGAAGTGGCGCGTTACCAACGCAGTTGTTTCTTAACTGTAAATCGTTTAGATGGTGCTTTTAGCTTAGAGTATAACATCAACTTTGGAGCCATTGGTGCAGGTTTATTTGGATTAACCAAATCTCTGAAGTGGGAATGGCCAAAGGTTTTCACTCGCGCCATTGATTTGAGTCCAGCTATAAATCCTCAACAGTCAGCTGAATATATTATCGCTGAACTGCACGACCCCAATCTTTATATCAGTGAAGTTGCTTACGGTTCACAGGGACGCGTAACCTTAGTTGGTTCTGTCGAGAAGTAAAGGGATGAGGGAGAACTATATCTCCCTCTGCGTTGAAAGATATTTTTGTTTCGCGCAAAGGCGCAAAGGCGCAAAGTTTAAGAACGCAAAATATTTTACAGTGACACCGAAAAATCTGTTTCTTGGCGTTCTTGGCGACTTGGCGGTTCGTTCCTCTTTAATCATAAAAAAATATGACTACACAGACACAGATTCGCCCTTCATCAGTTTTTGTTGTAAGTGGTGGCGCAAAAGGGATTACAGCCCAATGTGCGATTAAGATGGCGCAGCACCAGCCTTGTAAATTTATTCTCCTTGGTCGTTCCGAGCTTTTAGAAATTGAACCAGCATTTGCTCAAGATTGTTTGGAGGAACCCGCGTTAAAGAAACGCATTATGGAGAATCTTCTGTCTCAAGGAGAAAAACCAACTCCTATGAGTGTATTGAAGATATATAACAAAATTGTTTCCAGTCGAGAAATTAAGAAAACCTTAGCAAGTATCCAAGAAACAGGCGCTCAAGCAGAATATATTAGTGTTGATGTCACAAATGTTGCAGATTTACAGCAGAAGTTGGCTGCTGTAGGTGCAATTACTGGGATTATCCACGGGGCGGGAAATTTAGCTGATAAGCTGATTGAAAAGAAAACTGATCAGGATTTTGAAAAGGTTTACACTGCTAAAGTGCAAGGATTAGAAAATCTCCTGACTTGCGTGAACCTTGAGCAACTCCAGCATTTAGTGTTGTTCTCTTCCGTAACTGGATTTTACGGCAATATCGGACAATCTGATTATGCGATCGCTAATGAAATTCTCAACAAATCAGCCCATTTAATCAAGCAAAATTATCCTCAGTGTCACGTAGTCGCCATTAACTGGGGTGCTTGGGATAGTGGGATGGTTTCCCCGGAACTAAAAAAGGCGTTTGCAGAAAGGGGAATTGATATTATTCCTGTGGATGTGGGTACACAAATGCTCGTCAACGAATTGCATCCGTCCCATCATGATACTGTACAAGTTGTCATTGGTAGTCCACTTGTTCCCCAGGCGATAGAGTTAGATTCCCAACTGCGGACTCATCGCATCCGTCGCCAGATGAAACTGGAAGCGAACCCCTTTTTATATGATCATGCGATCGCAGGTTCTCCAGTATTACCTGCTACCTGTGCAATGACATGGATCATTAATTCCTGTGAGGAAATGTATCCAGGTTATCGATTATTCAATTACACAGATTTCAAAGTTTTGAAGGGAATCACCTTCAATCACAACTTAGCGAATGAACACATTTTAGACATAGAAGAAGTTGAGAAAATAAACTCTGAAAAAATTACAGTCAAAGCTAAAATCTGGAGTAAAAACCCTGCTGGAAAAATCCATTACCATTTTAGCGCTCAACTCAATTTGCACAGAGAAATTCCCCATGCTCCTACTTATGAATCAATCAATCTGAATCAAGATCAGATTATTACTGCCACAGGCAAAGATTTCTATCAAAATGGCGGAGCAACCTTATTTCATGGACCCTCATTCCAAGAAGTCCAAAGAGTTTTAAATATTACGCCTGAAAAAATTACCACAGAATGTTTATGGACAGAAATCAGTCCTCAAAAACAAGGACAATTCCCAGTTAAATGGGTGAATCCTTATACAACAGACTTGAGTATGCACGCCTTATGGATTTGGACACAACACTTTCATCAAGAAGGTTGCTTACCCGGAAAAGTGGAGAAATTTGAACAATTTGCCCCCACCCCACATAACGAAACATTTTACGTTTCTTGTGAAGTAAAAGCCAAAACTCCTAGCAGTGCGATCGCAGATTTTATTATACACGATAATCAGGGAAAAATATACTCTCAAATGCTAGGCGCTCATGCCATTATTTGGTCAATGAAACAACTCAGAAGTTAATTCTCACGCACCAGAAGCAGAGGCGCTCCTTATTCCTTTCTTCCTTTGCGTCTTTGCGCCTTTGCGTGAAAAAAATTCTCAAATTTGGGGAACAGCGTAAATCCTGCCTTCTTTTAAATACCCCAAAACTGTCGAGGATATAACAATGGAAAAAATAGCCATCATCGGATTATCCAGCCTATTTCCCGATGCTAAAAACCCTGACGAATTTTGGCAGAATCTTGTTTCCGAAAAAGATGCCACATCATCAGCTACCATCGCCGAAATTGGTGTAGATCCCACTATTTTTTACAACCCAGTTAAAGGCACACCAGATAAAACCTATTCCCTCAAAGGTGGATACATTCGAGACTTTCAATTTGATGCTTCTGAATATAATCTCCCCTCAGAATTAATTGCAGGTTTAGACAATACCTTCAAATGGTCATTGTATGCAGCCAAACAAGCCATTAAAAATAGTGGCTACTGGGGTAAGCAAAACCTGCTTGCTAAATGTGGCGTAATTTTAGGTAATCTTTCCTTCCCAACCAAACTTTCCCATCAATTATTTTCCCCTATTTATCAGCAAGTGATCGCACCTGCAATTAAAGAACTATTGCAGCATCAAAATTTCAATTTAGCTGCCTTACCAACAGCAACCAAAGCATCTGTTTACAACGCCATGATTTCCGGCTTACCAGCATCAATAGTTGCTCAAGCCTTATCACTATCTAGAATTAATTTATGTCTAGATGCTGCTTGTTCATCCTCATTTTATGCTATTAAATTAGCCTCTCATTATCTATCATCCCATAAAGCTGACATGATGTTAGCCGGAGCCATCACTTGTGCAGACTCGTTATTTGTAAGAATGTTATTTTCTGGTGTCCAAGGCTTTTCCGAAGACGGTACGAGTCGCCCTCTAGATAAGACATCCAGAGGTTTAATTCCCGGTGACGGTGTAGGGATGGTAGTCCTGAAAAGATACGCCGATGCTGTCAGAGATGGAGACAATATTCTTGCCACAATTTGCGGTAATGGACTCTCCAACGATGGTAGAGGTAAGCACTTACTCAGCCCCAACACCAAAGGACAAGTTCTCGCCTTTGAAAGAGCTTATCAAGAAGCTCAAATTAGTCCGCAAAGCATCGATTATTTAGAATGTCATGCTACCGGGACATTATTGGGAGATACAACAGAACTCAACTCCATAGCTACCTTTTTTGGACAACATCAAGCCTCACCTTTGCTAGGTTCTGCTAAAGCCAACGTCGGACATTTATTAACTGCTGCTGGTATGGTGGGCTTAACAAAGGTAATTCTGAGTATGTCTCAGAATCTCATTCCACCTACCATTAATGTTGATTTACCTTTAACCTCAGAAAATAATGTCATTTGTAGTGATAATATTGTCAGAAAAGCTACTGCATGGCCTGACAACAATACACCAATTAAACGCGCAGCTATCAGTGCATTTGGTTTTGGCGGTACTAATTCCCATTTAATTATTGAACAAGGAAATACAGATCCAGATACTAACTCTGATGCACCTGTAGCGTCAGTTAAAGTAGCTATTGTTGGTATGGATGCCTTTTTCGGTGGCTGTAACGGATTAGATGCATTTGAACGCAGTATTTATGACGGAAAACAGTATTTTATTCCCCTACCTCCTTCCAGATGGCAAGGTATAGACGAGCAAACAGACTTACTACAAGAGTATGGTTTAGCAGATGGTAAACCACCAATCGGAGCATACATCCAAGACTTTGATATTGATACTTTAGCTTGTAAAATCCCTCCTAACGAAGTTGAAAAACTCAATCCCCAACAACTGTTACTGTTAAAAGTTGCTAACCGCGCTGTTGAAGATGCGGGATTAAAAGAAGGCACAAATGTAGCAGTAATTGTGGCCGCAGAAACTGAACTTTCTGTACATCAGTTACAACAACGATGGGATTTATCTTGGCAGGTGAAAGAAGGCTTATTAGAGGATAATATCTCTTTACCAGATGCAGACCTTTCTCAATTAGAAAGCGTTGTCAAAGATAGCATTCACCATCCCGTCGAAATCGGCGAATATGTGAGTCACATCGCTAATATTATGGCAGGTAGAATCTCCGCTTTGTGGAATTTTACTGGCCCCGCTTTCACAATGACGGCTGGGGAAAACTCTGCCTTCAAAGCCTTAGAAGTCGCACAAATGCTACTAGCATCTGGAGAAGTTGAAGCTGTAGTTTTAGGTGCAATAGATTTAGCTGGTGGTGTAGAAAACGTCTTGTTACGCAGTCAATTAGCCAAAGTAAATCAAGGTATCAATACCTTAAGTTTTGACGAAAATGCCGATGGTTGGATGGTCGGAGAAGGTGCTGGTGCAGTTGTCCTGAAACGTCATGACACCGCCAAACAAGACAACCAAAGGATATATGCTGTACTTGATGCCGTCAGTTTTGCAGAAGCGACAAACGATGCTTGTCAGCAAGCTTTTGAAATAGCCAAAATTCAACCTCAAGAAGTGAACTATGTAGAGGTGTTTGGGAGTGGTATTCCCCAACAAGACGAAGCCGAAATCACCGGCTTATTACAGGCTTATCCTCAAACTGGAAATAATCTGCAATGTGCCATTGGTAGCGTCAAGGCTAATATCGGTCATACATACACAGCATCAGGAATTGCTAGTTTAATCAAAACTGCCCTCTGTCTGTATTACAGATATATTCCCGCCACTCCTCAATGGTCTGGTGCAAAGACCCCACAAAAGTGGTCAGGTAGCCCCTTCTATGTAGCTACAGAGTCCAGACCTTGGTTTGTCGATAAAGGTGGTACGCGTCGTATAGCCGCCATCAATAGCATAGGTATAGACGAGACTTATGCTCATGTCATCTTGTCAGAAGACCCAGACCAAGAAGAGCGTGACAGTAAGTATTTACAGCAAATGCCTTTTCATCTGTTCCCCGTAGCAGCTGAGAATCAAAACAACTTACAACAGGTTTTAAATAACCTCGAACAAAGTATTGAAGATAGTTCTTGTTTATCAACCACTGCGAGTCAGACTTTCACAACATTTAAAGAAGATTCTGAAGCTAAGTATGTTTTAGCAATTACTGGACGTAACAAAAATGAACTCCTCAAACAAATTGATGCTGCACGTAAAGGAGTAAATACTGCTTTTGAAAAAGGTACAGACTGGGTAACACCACTAGGTAGTTATTTTACAGCAAAACCGTTGGGTAAAACAGCAAGTGTTGCTTATGTTTATCCAGCTGCTGTTAATTCCTACATCGGTATCGGTCGCACAGTCTTCCGCTTATTCCCCAAAGTCTTCGAGGACTTAAAAAGTAATAACCTCTATAACCGTGCTGCTGATGTTGAAAAACTGGTTTATCCTCGCAGCTTTCCCAAACTTTCAACCAGACAACTAGAAACCCTCGAAAAAGAACTTTTAGATGATTCCCTGGGGATGTTTGAAAGTGAAATTGCCTTCGCCAGATACATGACAGCAATTTTCCGAGACGACTTTCAAATTAAACCCAAATGCGTCTTTGGTTATAGCTTGGGTGAAACCAGCATGATGGTAGCCCAAGGAGTGTGGAGTGATTTTGAAGGCGGTAGTAATACCTTAAATTCATCACCTTTATTTGGCGACAAATTATCAGGCGCAAAAAATGCTGTGCGTCAATATTGGGGCTTAACAAATAGCACAGAATTACAAGACG
Source organism: Nodularia sp. (in: cyanobacteria) (assembly GCA_035638855.1). GTDB lineage: Bacteria > Cyanobacteriota > Cyanobacteriia > Cyanobacteriales > Nostocaceae > Nodularia. The sequence continues at coordinate 164,137 of DASQZD010000047.1, forward strand.
ATAACTTCTGGGCTACTTATGTACTCATGGCCACACCATCTCAGGTAGAAGAATGTTTAAAAAATGAGTCACGAGTTTATTTAACTCAAATCAATACACCAGAAGAAGTATTAATTGCTGGAGAAAAAACAGCTTGTCAGAGAGTAATTAAAACCCTTGGTTGTAATTCTTTCCCCGCACCCTTCGACCATGTAATTCATTGCGAAGCCATGCGGTCAGAATACGAAGAAATCGCCAAAGTGAATAGCTTACCCACCCAAGACCTACCAGACATCACATTTTACTCTGCGGCTGAATATCAACCAATTTTACTTGATAGGGGTGTCATAGCTAACAGCATAGCCACCGGACTATGCCAACAACTTGACTTTCCCCAATTAGTCAACCGTATCTATGACGATGGCGTAAAAATATTTGTTGAAGCTGGCGCTGGTGGCGTTTGTTCTCGATGGATCAGCAAAATCTTAGAAAACAAAGAACACATCACCGTATCCCTCAATCGTAGAGGTATGGATGACCACACATCAATGGTCAAAGCCTTAGCAAAACTTGTCAGCCATCAAGTCAATTTAGATTTATCACCCCTGTATAATCTCACCACAGCCACAACCAAACAGAACAAATTAACCCTAAGAACAATTACTTTGGGCGGTAAATCAATTACTAACAGTATATTGAGTCAAGAAAACCGGAAATACTTCCAAAAAATCGCCAAGAATTTAAACAGTTATCGGGTAGAAAAACTGCATCAAAACATACCATTTTCTAGCGAATCACAGAACCTAAATTTTCCAACCCAGCCAGCAGAAGAACCCATAAAACATATCATGGAACACGGTTTTGAACTTCCAGAAGAATTACAATCTTCTGAGTCAACAGCCCTAGAACAGAAAACGCTGCAACCAATTGTGTCATCTCCAGCTACAAACCCTCAACTTGATAACACAATTAGAATGTCTGAATTAAACAAAACCCAGTACCAAAAACTGAGCGATAACAATTACAGAATAACTCAAAATCACGCTGCCTTCCTCCAAGCCAGAAAAGATTTTAGTAAACAGATGAGCGAAATCATTCAATTACAGTTAGTTTGTGCCGAAAACTTATTGAATGAAGAATCATAACTAAACTACCGACATTGCTGATGAATTAATTATCTCACGCAGAGACGCAGAGGCACAGAGAGTAAGAGATGAGAGATAATCTTAGGACTTAAGCAAAAAACCTTTCAAACTCTCATTCCTCGGTGTACTCTGTGTCCTCTGCGGTTCGTCATTCCATAACTCCCGACTCTAATTCAGCCATGCTAACCATTAAGTAAAAACCCTTCCTTCTCTTCTTGGCGTACTTGGCGACTTGGCGGTTCGTTTAAAAAACCATCATTAACAAATTGAGGTATAATCACCGTGATTCCCGTAGACACACTACCAGATCAACACAATAATAGCCTCAAATTTCCCACAAATCCCTACAATCAAAACCTCACTTGGAAAGGTTGCTTAGATAGCATATCCTTCGACCAATCAGCCATCAAAAACAAACTATTAACATTAAATAAACCCTGTTACATCCTCAGACTTTCCGGAAAAATCGGTGTCACAAACGAAGGCTACTTATGTACTCCAGAAAATAACACCACAGCACAACCAGAACTCCTTACCTCCATTCCCCCAATCAATCTACAACAATTAGGAGACTCAAACTTTCTAGCTGCTCATGGCGTAAAATATGCCTATGTCACCGGCGCAATGGCTGGCGGAATAGCCTCCGCAGAAATGGTTATTGCACTAGGAAAAGCCAAAATATTGAGTTCCTTTGGTGCAGGTGGCTTACCGCCAGAACGTTTAGAAACAGCTATTAAACGCATTCAAGCAGCTTTACCTCAAGGTCCCTACGCCTTCAATTTAATTCATAGCCCTAACGACATGGCTATTGAACGCCGTGCTGTGAACTTATACCTCAAATATGAAGTAAGAACCGTAGAAGCATCGGCATTTTTAGATTTAACCCCCAACATAGTTTATTACCGTGTTGCTGGACTAAGTTTAAATGATGCCAATCAAATTGAAATCAAAAACAAAGTCATTGCCAAAGTTTCTCGTCGAGAAGTAGCCATTAAATTTCTCCAACCAGCACCAGCCAGAATACTTAAAGAACTGCTTGAGGAAGGATTAATTACTGATTTACAAGCCAAACTGGCAACTAAAGTGCCGATGGCTGATGATATCACCGTCGAAGCTGATTCTGGCGGACATACAGATAATCGTCCTTTAGTCTGTTTATTGCCTTCTATTATTAGTTTGCGGAATGAAATCCAAGAACAATTTCATTACGACCAACCAATTAGAATTGGAGTAGCTGGCGGAATTGCCACACCCGAATCAGCTTTAGCAGCTTTTATGATGGGTGCTGCGTATATCATGACTGGCTCAATTAATCAGTCCTGCGTTGAATCTGGAGCTTGTGATCATACCAAAAAATTACTAGCTCAAGCCGAAATGGCGGATATGATTATGGCTCCAGCCGCCGATATGTTTGAAATGGGCGTGAAACTGCAAGTCCTCAAACGCGGCACAATGTTTCCCATGCGGGCGCAAAAGTTGTATGAATTGTACCGCAATTATAATTCCATTGAAGAGATTCCCCTGGCAGAAAGAGAGAAATTAGAAAAGCAAATTTTTCGCAAAACTCTGGCTGAAGTCTGGGAAGGAACAGCAAGTTATTTATCGCAGAAAAACCCGGAAAAACTAGGCAAGGCAGTCAATAATCCTAAGCTGAAAATGGCGTTAATTTTTCGCTGGTATTTAGGATTATCTTCTCGTTGGTCTAGTTCTGGGGAAAAAGGTAGAGAAGTAGATTATCAAATTTGGTGTGGCCCTGCAATGGGTAGTTTTAATGATTGGGTGCGAGGTTCTTATTTAGCTGAACCAGATAATCGTCGGGTAGTTGATGTTGCTCATCACATCATGACTGGATCAGCATTTTTATATCGCATTCAAAGCTTGAAAATTCAAGGAATGCAAATTCCCGATGATTATAGTCAGTATTGCCCAGATTTTTCTCAATTATTGGAGATGTAAAAATGACTCTAAAACAAACTTATAGCGCCGCAGATATTCAAGCATGGCTAGTGACTAATCTGGCTGATTTAATCGGAGTAGAAACTGATGAGATAGACATCAGCGAGAATTTGGAAACCTATGGTTTAGATTCTGCCCAGGCGATGATATTAGTTGGTAAATTAGAAAAATTGTTGGGATTTCAACCATCTCCGGTTCTGCTATGGCACTACCCGAATATTGCATCTCTTTCACAGCGTTTAGCTGAAGAATTACAAGAAGGTTTAGAGGTTCAGGACAGTCCAGTTAACTCTCCAATTGTAAATTTGGCTGCTGAAGTTGTGCTTGATCCGACTATCCATCCTAGCAATGCAGTGAATGTGTTTGTGGGTGAACCTAAGAATATCTTTTTAACTGGAGGAACTGGTTTTTTAGGCGCTTTTATTATCCGGGAACTACTACAAGAAACTGATGCGGATATATATTGCTTAGTCCGGGCTGCTAATTCAGCAGAAGGCAAAACCAAACTGCAAAAGAATTTAGAGCAGTATGGAATTTGGGATGAAAAATTTAATTCTCGAATTATTGCCATTGTTGGTGACTTAGCTCAACCGCTTTTGGGTATTGACTCGGAACAATTCCACATTTTAGCTGGCAATATTGATACCATTTATCATAGTGCGGCTTTGTTGAATTATGTTTATCCCTATTCAGCTTTAAAAACAGCTAATGTTTTAGGAACTCAAGAAGTTTTGAGATTAGCTTGTCAGACTAAAGTCAAGCCTGTGCATTACGTTTCCAGTGTGGCTGTGTTTGAATCAAATGCTTATGCTGGTAATTTGGTGGAAGAACAGGATGAATTTGATCATTGGGAAGGTATTTATTTAGGTTATTCTCAGACCAAATGGGTAGCAGAAAAGTTAGTTAAGGTTGCTCGTGATAGAGGTTTACCTGTAACTATTCACAGACCACCATTAATTTCAGGAGATAGCAAAACAGGTATTTGTAATACCCATGATTTTATCAATTTGATGACCAAGGGATGTTTACAAATGGGTAGTTTTCCTGATGTGGATTATATGTTGGATATGTCTCCAGTGGATTACGTAAGTAAAGCTGTTGTTTACCTATCCAGACAAAAACAATCTATTGGTAAGGCATTCCATTTACAACATCCTCAACCCATTTCTTTAAAAGATTTAGTTGAATGGGTTCGGTCTTTTGGTTATCCTGTAGAGATGATTCCCTACGAACAATGGCAATCAGAGTTAATCAATAATGTCTCTTCTGTAGAGAATCCTTTATATACCCTGCGTCCTTTTTTACTAGAACGCTGGTCTGATGAACAATTGACTATTCCCGATTTATACCTGCAAGCTAGAAGACCAACTATTAGCTGTCAGGCAACTCTTAAGGCTCTCGCAGGTAGTTCTATTGTTTGTCCACCAATTGATGCTCAATTACTGATGACTTACACCTCCTACTTGATTCAGACTGGATTCTTGACTCTTGCCTAATTTGTTTTTTGGATAAGTAGGTTAACCCGAAAAATTATCCACGAAACTTAAGTACAATTTGTTACTGAAAGATAGGATTATTTGACTGTAGAAATGTTTCATGAAAGTATGAAATGTTTCTACAGCTATATTTGTAAAAAAGAGATTTTTATCTTATATTTAGTTTTGCTATATAATGATAATTGTTAGGCTTAAATATTTGATAAATACAAGGCAATCAGAAAAATTTAATTCGATATAAAGGAATATTATTAGAGATACTTTCGTACAATTGGTCAGACATTAATAAAGTCTTTATGTTGTGAAAATCTGATCAGACAAGCGGTTCCAATAATAACGAACTATAATAATTTTAGTGGTTTAAACCATAAACCAAAATTATCAAACGGTACATCACGGAAAGCCACAGTCAATACAAGGCAGACCGAGCAAATTGAATTCACCAATCTTCTGAAATGAACAAAACAAAACAAGTTCAGCACAAACAAACTGCTCTTATTACTGGAGCGGCAGGTGGTATTGGCTATGAACTAGCATATCTTTTTGCCTCTCATAATTACAATTTGGTATTAGTAGACCGAATGGGGACAAAGCTCACAGAAATTGCTCTTAAATTTAAAGAAGAATTTGGCAATTTGGTAACAACTATTGTCAAGGATTTATCTATATCCACATCTCCGCAAGAAATTTTTACGGAGTTGCAAGCAGCAAAAATTCAGGTTGATGTGCTGGTGAATAATGCGGGATTTGGTATTTATGGATTATTTAACGAAACAGACCTGACGGCTGAATTGGAAATGCTACAGGTAAATATGGTGTGTCTCACCCATTTAACGAAGCTATTCCTGAAGGATATGGTCAAGCAAGGCTATGGCAAAATCTTAAATGTTTCTTCGGCTGCGGCTTTTCAACCAGGCCCTTTGATGGCGGTTTATTTTGCTACTAAGGCTTATATTTTATCATTTTCAGAGGCGATCGCCAATGAATTAGAAGGTACTGGTGTGACCGTAACGGTGCTTTGTCCAGGCTCAACAGCATCTGCCTTTCATGAACGAACTGGGATGGCAGACTCTAAACTACTTAAGGGTAAAAGAATGATGGATGCCGCAACAGTAGCTAAAATTGGTTATGCTGGCTTAATGAAAGGCCAAACCATTGTCATTCCTGGTCTGATCAATCAGATATTAGCAAAAAGCGTCAGCTTTACACCTAGAAAGCTAGTCACAAAAATTGTCAGAAATATGCAAGAAGATAATTAATAGGATACTAATTCAGTATTGCCAACACTTCAAATCACAACCAAAACCAGCCACGACGACAGCAGCAAGATAATTCTCAGCAGGCGTTAACTCGAAGAGGCTCCAATGTCCAGATGTCTGTAACTGAGCAGGTTCAGTGGGACTGAGTAATATTTCAATTTGTTCTAACTGCGCTAGCCCTTCTCCAGTGGCTTTTAAATACGCTTCCTTACAAGTCCAATAACGGAAAAAGATTTCTTGCTGTTCTTGAGGAGATAGCGATCGCACCACCTCGTATTCTCTCGCTAAAAAGAACCTTTTGGCTAAGGCTTCCACATCCGACATCGGCCGAATATATTCTAAATCTATGCCAATTTCACCGTGATAATTGACCGCACACAGTGCTAAACCCTGGGAATGAGACAAGTTAAACCATAAACCACTGTCAGCTAAAGTATCCGCTAACATCGGTTTACCACGCTCTTGATAATCAAATATTACTTGTTGCGGCTCAATATCTAAGTAGCTACCCAATATACTCCGCAGGATACCGCGACCTGTGATAAAACGCTGCCGATGCTGCGGAAAATGGAATCGGTTAGCACGAGAAAGTTCATCCCCCGATAGGGTTGCTAGCAAATTTTGTTGCTGTGCTTCTGGTATATCAAGGTGAATGCGCCAAATATGAACATCATTTGGTAATAAGGTCAAATTGGTCGGTATAGGAAGCCACAAATGATTACGAGCCGTCATTGCTTAAATGATTCAGATTAAATTGGCGTTTTGGCACACGTAATTTTAAAAGGATATATACACTATTGATGTGGGATACATTTCATGTGCAAAGTACTAAAAATCAAAATCCCTCGACTAATTAGCGAGGGGTTTTTTTATCTAAGCGATCGCTGCCTAAACTTCAGAAAATTAGCTCTTCGTCTGCACAAGCCTCTCTTTGTAATTAAGCATACCCAATGCCAGAGTTAACAGTAGTAGAGCGTTGAGCGCTGTAGGCTCTGGTACCTTCGTAACCGGAGGTGTTCCTGGGGGAACAACGATAACCGGAGGTGTTCCTGGGGGAACAACTGTAACCGGAGGTGTTCCCGGGGGAACAACTGTAACCGGAGGTGTTCCTGGGGGAACAACGATAACCGGAGGTGCCTGAGCTGAGACTTTATTCCCGCCGTCGCCTCCGGCGTTAAAAAGAAGCCAAAGAAGAGGCACTAAGGCAGTATAAGGTAGCCAGGGAATGACTGTTGCCGGCGCTAAAACTTCCCCAATCGTAGGCGGAACAAAGCTAGTCACGATATCGCCTCCGCCAATTGGGGGAATTGCGCCCACAAAAGTATCTGGTAACAAAGGTGCGACTCCAACTTCAGATGCAGGTAGGTTAACTGGTGTGCGTCCAAACCAACCGTCATTGGTAACGCCTGGAGAGTGGGGAAAAGAAAGTACTCTTAAAACGCTTTGTCTGAGTGCGCTTTCATTACCACTTTTTAAGTTACGTATCCCTTCAGAAATATTATCCACATAAAACTTGGTCATCTCTGGGGGCAAATCCAAAGACCTAATCTGCTGCTCCAGGTTGGGAATTTTGGCGGCTTCTTCAAACAGGACACGTCCATAAGCGTATTTCAAATTTAGCAATCCATCACGAGGACTGATTTCTCTCGCTCTCGATGACGGAGACCAGGCAAAGTTATTCGTGACACTTTTTAGCCCTGACAAAGGATTACGACTGACAGGTTCCCCCAGAACGTATCGAGATCCGTCGAGAATGGAGCGATCTTCATTCTTCCAAAAAGAGGCATAGGGAATATTCTGGAGCCGAGGATTATTGTCGTAAAAGGCAGCAAACTTATTGTAGTTATCTTGACCACCAGCTGCTCGCATCAACATATCTTGGTAGTTAGTGCCATTAGACTGACTGATGATCCTCTCGACTACTGTTCCAGTTTTGTTACAGCCCAGACCAGATCCCACGCTACAATCAGGCATAATCCGCATCTGGCGAATATTCTGATTATTCTGACGCTGAAACTGTAGAAACTCTGACTCTTGTCCTTTAGGGATAGAAGGACCCACGCGTAACTGTGCAGTAGCTGACTCACAAATTGTCAGAACTAGCGCCAAACACGAGGATAAGATTGCAATACTTTTGAAAATGGATTTTGACACGATACACCTCAAGTAAACCACACAGGACACTTACCAATCGCAATTAAAAACTGGTTATCATCTAACGACTCTGATTTAACCTCAGTCTCAAAGATGGTTGTATTTCACTTTTCACAGATCCAGCACTAAATTTATTAGGTGCTTGAATATTAATTGTGATTGCCGTACCTTTGAGTTCTCCTGTTGAGAGTGCGTGGTACATAACTAATGCACGGTTCGGTTGGTCAAAAAGAAACCCACGACGTGAGGCTCCTATCTTTTCGTCCTTGACCAGGGAAACGAAAGTTTCTAAGTATCTCCGAACACTTTGACGGTTATCTGGACTGGTATTCATATGATTCTCAACCAGGGTCATAAAGAAGTCAATGCTCCGAGTTTCTTGTCCCTCAATTAAACTGCCATTCTCTAGAAAAGAACTTCCGATCAACTGTCCATCCTGCTCTTGAACCTTAAACAGGGTATAGTATCGATCTGGTTTTGCCGGGTCGTTCACGTAACATACCCAAGCACCTTCTTGACTTTGTATAAAACCTTCCTCAGCCAGATAAGCCAGAGAAGAATTACTTTGTTGATTTTGGAGTGCTGGTAATAAATCTGCAACTGAATCTAAAGAGCAAATTTTCTGGGTTTTTTGTTCTTGAGGAATAACAATCGTGTTCTGTGCAATACCAGTACCAGACAATGCAGCCAGCCCCAACACTTGCAGAAGTAATGCGCTAGCCAAGTGAACTATAATTTTCATCTTTTTTTTCCTCTATTTGGATTTTGGGTTGTAAATATGACTATTTTTTTAAAACACATATTGAACTAAAGCTCATAGGTTGAAAATTAACATTCATTTTTTTCAGTTTTAACCGTTTTCATGCCGACATTAGCTTTAACTTTTTCCTATATAGTTTTTTGCCATGTAAAATGATGTGATGTCAATCGCAAAGTTTTATCTGAGCCTTTTGTGTAATTGATTTCAGGCTTGACAGCCCATCAATTAAAATGCCAGTTTAACAAGCGTTTATACTCCTGCTTTGTAGGTAGACTCTGCCGAATAGAAGAGATGTTCCCTTGAAGCCAGAATAAAAATGTAGCCGGAAACCCTGATTATTGACTTGAATTACGCAATTTTTCGATTTAATGACGTTATGTCACTACTCATATTTCCGTGATCATTATTACTTGAGTGCAGCCAAAAGTGCAAACAGCTTGTTTATGCATCTCTTAATTCAGAATCTCAGTATTCTATTAAAGGCTGTCTGGTTGAATTTTCGAGGTTTTTTTAAGTTTTTGGGCATATGTGTGGGATAAATCACCGCTTTCTGGGTGATTGCTAGTGTACTCATGTATCTTTTTAATTCAGCCTGTTATCTGATTTATGTAAATAAATATCTTTACATAGGGGTAATAGTACCATCAGGTAAAAAGAAAACAATCCAGTATGTACAACTTTCAAAATTGAACACTGTAAATTTTATCAAAAATTTATGTCAAAATCAGCAATTTATCTGTAAATAGCGAGAATGCAACGCATTTATGCAAATCAATTACTTAATTAAGTACGCAAAATAATATTATACCTTAACATAAAAGTAGAAATATTCCCAAAGTATGGCTTTAAAACCGTAAAATCCTCTACATAAGGTCAGGATTACGCCAACTGGTATGGCTTAATTTAGCGCAATCATGACAAAGTTATAAATTTTCGCGCTTACCTATTTTTGTTCTATTAAATTGAATAATGCAGGGGAAAAGACCTGGCATCTTTGGGCTTCACATACACCCGATCCTGTGGTTCTAACTGTAACTCGTTAAAGCGATCGCGTGTTAAATGCGCTGCCACCACTTGCCCATCATCCAAAGTTAATTCTATTTGAATTTCCCAACCCAAATGTATCAACCGAGTCACTGTAGCGGGCGCAGTAGTACCATTAGCCTGTCTTTCGATCACCACATCTTGCGGACGTAAAAATACTTGGCTATTGGGCGAATCAAAGCCACTGCTTTGAAAAATCCTTGAGGTGTTGGATAAGACATTTACAGGGCCAATGAAGCTCATCACAAATGCTGTAGCTGGATTGTCGTAAATTTCTGCTGGTGTTCCCACCTGTTCTACACGCCCTTTATTCATGACCACAACTTCATCGGAAACTTCCATCGCTTCTTCTTGATCGTGAGTGACGAAAACAGTGGTAACATGAACTTCATCATGGAGGCGGCGTAACCATGCGCGCAAATCTTTACGAACTTTGGCATCAAGTGCGCCAAATGGCTCATCTAACAATAATACGTTAGGTTCTACAGCCAGCGCCCTAGCTAATGCTACTCGTTGTCTTTGACCACCAGAAAGTTGGGATGGATAGCGATCGCCTAATCCACTCAATTGTACTAACTCTAGTAACTGATCTACCCTGCCTTTAATTTTCTTTGCTGGCGCTTTGCGAATTTCTAAACCAAAGGCGATATTCTGTCGCACATTCAGATGCTTAAACAGGGCATAGTGCTGAAACACAAATCCAATATTTCGCTCTTGCACACTTTGATTTGTAGCATCCTTACCAGTCAGTAAGATTTTGCCACTATCTGGCATTTCCAAGCCTGCAATTAGCCGCAGCAGAGTGGATTTACCAGATCCTGATGGACCCAATAAAGCCACCAGTGAACCACTGTTGATTTCGAGATTGATCTCATCAACGGCTTGAAAATTTCCGAAATTTTTAGATACATTCTCAACTACTATGCCCACTGCTGCTGTACCTCTACAACTGAATCTACGTATTATTACTAGGATCACTGTGCTTTACACATACCACAGATAAGATCCTTTCAGTTAATTTGAATCCAAAACTTTAGCCGCAACTGCCACAATCGAGAAAGGTACAGTCAGCAGCACTACAATTAAGGTTAGCATTTACCATTTCAGCACAATTCGCGCCACACTCAACAACAACTTTTCTAGTCAGCGAGTTGAATGAGGAAGTTTACGTACAAGGGGCTAAAGGGTAAGTAATATTTTTATTCTTACCACTCGCTCTTTTTGTATCGAAATATTAAGGAATATTGCAATTCAGGCAAAATCTGAAACAAGAGAGGGAAATCAAGGAAAACTCCGTGATAGGATGCTTGGGTTAAACGTTTTTATCAACTATTGGGAGAAGACCTTTGACACTACGGGTTGCTGTTGTTGGGTCAGGCCCTGCTGGTTCATCTGCTGCGGAAACGCTGGCAAAAGCTGGGATTGAGACTTACTTGTTTGAGCGGAAACTAGATAATGCCAAGCCCTGCGGGGGTGCTATTCCTCTGTGTATGGTGGATGAATTTGACCTACCACCAGAGATTATTGACCGCCGTGTGCGGAAGATGAAAATGATTTCACCTTCCAACCGTGAGGTTAATATCAATATAGTAAAAGAAGATGAATATATAGGAATGTGCCGACGGGAAGTGCTGGATGGTTTCCTGCGTGACCGAGCGGCTAAATTAGGGGCAAATTTAATTAATGCCACTGTTCATAAACTCGATATACCCACAAATAACACTAGCCCTTATACAATTCACTACGTTGACCATACAGAAGGTGGTTCACAGGGGATTACTAAAATCCTAAAAGTAGATTTAGTGATTGGGGCGGATGGGGCTAATTCTCGCATTGCCAAAGAAATGGATGCTGGGGATTATAACTATGCGATCGCTTTCCAAGAGCGAATCCGCTTACCCCAGGATAAAATGGACTACTATAACGACTTAGCCGAAATGTATGTCGGCAATGACGTTTCCACGGATTTCTACGCCTGGGTTTTCCCCAAACACGACCACGTAGCTGTCGGTACTGGTACAATGCAAGTCAATAAAGCCAGCATCAAACAGTTACAAGCTGGCATCCGCGCCCGTGCTTCCGAAAAGCTAGCAGGCGGTAAAATCATCAAAGTAGAAGCTCATCCCATACCTGAACATCCCCGTCCCCGTCGTGTAGTCGGTCGCATTGCTTTGGTAGGAGATGCTGCTGGCTACGTCACCAAGTCCTCTGGTGAAGGTATTTACTTTGCAGCTAAGTCAGGACGGATGTGTGCGGAAACCATTGTCGAAATGTCTAACAATGGTGCAAGTATTCCCACAGAAAAAGACCTCAAGGTTTACTTGAAGCGCTGGGATAAAAAATACGGACTCACCTACAAAGTGTTGGACATTCTGCAAACTGTGTTCTATCGTTCCGACGCTACCCGCGAAGCATTTGTGGAAATGTGCGATGACCTGGATGTGCAGAAGCTAACATTTGATAGCTATCTGTATAAAACAGTTGTCCCCGCCAACCCCTTCACCCAACTAAAAATTACTGCCAAAACTATTGGTAGCCTCATTCGCGGTAACGCTTTGGCTCCTTAACCACAGCACAAGCAAAAGTCACAATCTTTTATCTGTAACCCTTGTAGAGACGTTTCATGAAACGTTTCTACATTTTTTGTGGGAGATATTTAATCACCAATGACAAATATAGCTGGGGAGTAGGGAGTAGAATCGTAACTTCCTCATGACCAATGAGTAATGAGTAATGACCAATAACTTATCTTCGCAAACTGCGGGGATCGAGAGCATCTCTCAGCCCATCACCAAGTAAATTAAAAGACAGCACCGTAAGGATAATTAACGCCGCAGGCGGCCAAATTAACCAAGGTTGCAGCACTACAATTGAAGCATTGCTAGCTAAAGAAAGCATATTACCCCAAGAAGGATCAGGTTGTTGGATTCCCAAACCAATCAGACTTAAGACAGCTTCCGCACCAATAAAACTAGGAACTGCTAATGTCGCCGAAATAATTACATAGGTGGCAGTTTGCGGCAAAATATGACGAATTATAATGTAAATTGGTTTACCACCCATTGCTCTGGCTGCTTGGACAAATTCTCGCTCTTTTATCGACAGCACCTGTCCCCGAATTACCCGCGCTAACCCCGCCCAACTAATCACCGAAGTAATCACAACAATTAGTAAAAAGCGCTGGGTACTGGTTAAGCCTGGTGGTAAAACTGCACCCAAAGTCACCAAGAGATAAATTCCAGGGAAAGTCATTAGCACTTCCGCAACACGCATAATCACGCTATCAGTCCAACCGCCGAAATAGCCGGAAATCCCCCCAATTATCAGACCCAGGGGAAAGGTAATCAGCACCCCAATAATGCCAATAAACATACTAATGCGACCACCATGCACCAGACGGCTGAATTGGTCGCGCCCTTGGTCGTCAGTACCCAAGATATTGATTTTACCTTCGCCTGTTGTCCCAAATAAATGCCAATTTACAGGAATACCAGGGGAAATAGTTACTTCGTCCCATTTGGGCGGTAATGGTAAACGCAATTGTAACAGCCGGTACTCAGCACCGGAGACGAACAAACGTAGAGGTGTCGGCTTTTTTAAGTCTACAATTAAGAGGCGATCGCCTGTTTCTAAATCAGTATCTCCCTGAGTTGTGGGATATACATGAGGTCCAATAAATTTTCCTGCTTCTGATTGAGAAAACCAATAAATACGAGTTGGTGGTAACAGTGAACCATTTGGCTGTGAAGCAAGAGGGTCATAAGGAGCGACAAAATCAGCAGCAATTACCGCCACATAGAAAATTAACAGCACAATTGCCCCAAATCGCGCCAAAGGATTTTTGTGAAGTCTTTGCCACCAATTCATTTTATTTGTCCTTTCTCAAAAGTCCTTTGTTATTAGTCATTAACTAGATGTTTGTTCTAGTAAATATAAATTTCCTTCTTGGATCTTTTCGTGTTCTACGACAAAAACATTCGAGTAGAGATTAGCCATTATTTGTTTGCCCTGCTGAGTCAGAGACAAGTAATGTAGTCCATCTTTAATATAAGGATAAACGCCATTCCAGTAAAACTTAGCGTAGTTTTTGCGTAAATCGGCAGGTGTTTCGTAAGCCAAAACTGCATTCATCCCAGTTTCTTCAAACTCGTAAAATAAAGAAGTAATTTTCTTTAAATAACGTGGGTCACTTAATTGACCAATCAAATCAGCCGCGCGTACTAAGCCTGCATAGCTAATGGTCTCTTGATGATCCTCTGCGGCTGGTACGGGAAATCGAGTTAATTCAATATTTAGTTTAATTGCATCAGCATCAATTAACTTGTGACCACCAAAACGCTCATCAATGAAAAGTTTGGCTCGATCAACATGATAGGGTGTCAGCGCAGCATCAGAAGCCCCAGGATGCAGAGTAATCATTTTGCCATTTTGACCTGTAGCATATAAATTTATGCTCTCTTTGTCTTCTCGGCAAACTCCTTTCACATAGCCAATATCATGACACAGCAAGGAAATGATAAAATGCAGCCAGTCTTCACTAGAGACACCTCCTTCCCGGATGTGTTTACCGCGTAAAATTTCCTGTCCCACAAGAGTAACTAAAACAGAGTGTTCAACATTGTGATACAGGGCATCGCTATTGGCAATATTTTCCAAGGCCATATTACCAGCCCAAGCGATAATATCTTGATAATCATGTTTTAAGCAGCCGTATGTGCGACGGTAGCCCTCACGAATTTCCTTCACAAAGGCATCAATTAAAATTTCAGTGGCATTGAACATATTAGTTGCTCGATAGATAAAAATTATTTATGTTAGTAGCGTCAAATTTGCATCGTCAAGTTTGCAATTCCTGGAATTGTAGACAATACATATTTCTCTTGTTGTAGCTCAGGTATCAGTGTGGTTGCTAGCCACCTTTGTGCATTGCTCACAATCATAGGCCATAGTTTCTCAATTTATAGAGGTAGCAGGTTACAGGTGGGCATTCAATCAGTGAACACTTAACAGTTATCACGCAGATGCTTGGGGATTTGAAATTCCCACTAAGGGCTAACTTGTAGCGGAGGTTCTCGTTATTAGTCTACTAGATTTAACTGAAAAACAGTTTTGTGAGTTATTATTTGCCAATATATGCTATTATAATGTATGGCTTAATCAAGCCATCCATAATTTGCGGGCGTAATTCAGTGGTAGAATGTCATCTTCCCATGGTGAACGTCGTGGGTTCGAGTCCCATCGCCCGCTTTTGTTTTTGTAGTTAGGATTTTAAACCCAGGTGGCTGGGTTTTGTGTGGATTGTTCTACGACTTTTATTGGCTAGGTTTAGTATTAATTGGTACTTTACAAATATCTTTGAAACAGGCGATCGCCTTTATGCAATTGCGGTTAATACGTAGCCTCACTTTATAGTTTTTATTGCTGGCTGCTAGACATAACCTGAATAATATTCATTGTTTCCACACTGACGGTACACACCCGCATTAGTAAATCTATTACCTGTTCTTTGTAATCTGCAAATCGGTAAGTATTGAATTTTTCTGCAATGGTGGGATCTTTCGGTTTTTTCTCTTTATATTGATCTAAAATCCATTCTAACGCGCAGCGATTACCGAGCATATATTTCCAAGCTTCACTAGGAATACTTTGTAATGTGGTGACATCATCTAAAATAATATTTCCTTTGGTTTTATCAGCTTTTAATTTGGGTTTGGGTGTTTTTTGGTAATCTTTTAGCGGAATATCAATACGGGTGAGGTTATAAGGTGCGACTGTTTCATAATTAATATGTAATTCCATGAGTTGTTTTCCCCAGTTCACCCATTGCGCGAAGTTTTCATAAAACGGTAAACGGGGAAAGTCGCGTTTCAGGTTGAGTTCATATTTTGTCCGGTACTCTGGGTTGTGTAGAACTGCGTAGGTATAATGGAAGATATCTATTTTTGTAATTGTTTTATCTTGGTAATGGTTTTGAATTTGTTTTAGTCCCCAGTCTGTGATATTATCAATGCGTTTTCCTTCTTTGTCGTAACGGTAGAGAGGTAAACATTGAGTACCACAAGCTGCACCATTTAAATGTAAATCAGGAATTCTATTACTAGCAAGACTCATAAAAGGTTTTTGTGAACCAGTGTCAGTAAATGTAATGAGTAGATTTTCACAATTACTGTTTATTGGAAAAATAGAATCTTGCTGATATAATCTGTGGACAATTATTTTGTCATAGTATAGGTGTTGTTTAAAGTAAGGACGATATAATGCAACATTTAAAGAACTGTTATTATAGTCTAATTTAGAACCTCTTATTAAATGTTGTTCTAGTTCAGAAGTCCATTTAATAGTTCTATCAACAAAATCGTTTATTGCTATTTTACAATTATTTGGATTTTGCCACTTTAATTGTTCTTGATGATAAATAGTGTAAAAAAAGTTAATTTTTTCAGTCAAGTTAGTTTTTGATAAATCATAATTCCAATCATCTCTGTTAGTAACTACACCTAATGAAAATAATTTAAAAATAGCTTGTTCGTTGTTAATATTTTTAGCTAGTTTAGTTTCTTTATTGGCTACAGGTAACAATTCGCTAAAATTATTGTCTGTATTTTGAATCCAGTTATAATTAGCGTCTGGGCTAATATGTTCAAACAAGATATCAGTAAATTTAGATTGAGAAATATATTTTATCTTGGCATCAGCAGTATTTAAATTAGAAATTCTGCTATAGAATATTTTGCATGGTAAAGCATGATTGTTCATTCTTTTAACCATAAAGCTAATCGCTATTCCTACCTTTACATTAAATACATTTCCGGTTTTATCTCCTTCCCAAATATTTCCACCTAAATCAATAATGTAAATTTCGCTAAATTCATCAGCAACGGCTTTTCTAAAACCATTAGCTTCTAGCGAGGATATAAAAGATGAGTTAGTAATAAAAGCTAAAATTCCATTTTCATTCAATCTATTTGTAGCCCAGCAAAAGAAACGAGAATACATATCATATCTCTTTGTTTTTTGAGCCGTGCTATATTTTACATAACTTTCTTTAATTAATTTATCTATTTCTGGATAAGCTCTATTTTTATTATTATCATTTTCATTTTGTTGATTTGCATTATAAGGAGGATTACCAATAATCACCGAAATAGTTCGATCATTCTGGCGTTTAATCCTGGCGGTATTCTCCACACTCATAGCAAACAAATTCATTTGCTTACCTGCAAAAGATGTATGATCTAAAGTATCGACAAAACAAATATTCTCAAACTCCTCATACACCCCCATCTTTTGCTTATAGGTGTACTCAATATTCAAATTCGCAATATAATAAGGTAAAATCGCCACCTCATTACAATGAATTTCATTTTTATATTTATACTCCAAACTGTGCTGCGGTAAATAATCAATCAATTCTGTAATAAAAGTCCCCGTTCCCGTCGCAGGATCTAAAATTTCTACATCTTTATCAGCTAACAACTTACCAAAATGCTGATGTACTAAAAAATCTACACTTTCAATCATAAACCGGACAATTTCATTAGGAGTATAGACAATTCCCAACCTGTCCGCAGCTTTTGGATTATAAGCTTTATAAAAGTTCTCATATAACGCTTTGAGAAATTTCTGCTTTTCTTGGTGATTATAAATATTTGCCGCAGTCCGTCGAATTACTGCATAATATCTATCAATGGTTCCTAAAGTGTTGCGCTTGAGATTTCCGGTAAAAAACGTAGAAATTACCCCTTGTAACTCCCGCGCCACATTATTTTCTCTGTGAAACTGCGACTCATTAAAAATATTCAGAAAAATATCCTCAGTGAGAATATGCTGAATCATCATTTCCCGAATATCAAATAAACTGATTTCCGGGTTAATGGATTCTTTGCAAATATCCCAAAACTTATTTCTAGCTGCTACAAAAGAAACGTTATTTTTACCTTGATTATCAATCAAATCTCTGAGAGAATCTAAAACAGTGGGTAAATCTTGCTTAAAAGTTTCTATAGCTGACCGAAAATCCTTAACTTCCGGTCTGACATAATTAATAAAATTGGTAATAATTCCATCTAAAGCCTCAGCATCTCCCATCGAGACGCGCTGATTTTCTGTACCAGCTTGAATTAAAACCGCAGTTTGGGAATCTTCAAATAAAATATTACTATCAGGATAACCCTTATTTAACTTCTTTTCAATTTCTTGATCTAAATTATCATATTGATCCTTACTTTCCCAGTAACCCCAATCTAAACGCAAAGCATCCTTAACAGTACCATCAGGATAAACAAGTTTCCCATTGGGTAACTTATAATCCAACTCAGGAATCAGTAAAAAATCTCTAGGTTTGCAATATTCGTTCAAGAGATTTTGAAAAGCCACACGAATAGAAGTTTCCTTACGTGAACCACCAAACTGGATAATTTTTTGTACTTCCGCTTGGTATTGACTAATCAAAAGTCTGGACATAATTAAACTAATTGATACAAAAGGGATAAAAAATCAATTTTACTTTGACGGTAATAATTTTATTATAGGCTATTTGATACAGCATTTATAGCGGTTATCAGTTAAAGAACCCCACCCCCAACCCCCTCCTCGCTTGCGGGGAGGGGGCTATGATGCAATACTGTTCGGTTAAGCAAATTTGTGAGCCAAAAACCCTTATAGAGACGTTCCATATAACTGGGAAACGACATTTTACATTATCATTTGTCATAATCTTCTGGTTCTAGATCAGGGACTTTAGCTAAAATTTGCCCGAATTTATCCCAATTACCGCGTTTGGCTTTTTCTTCAATATAGTCTTTGGTCATCGATGCAGAAACTTGTGCTGATAGTGCAATAGCTACAAGTTGTTCTAAAGATATATTTTCTTTGGCTGCTAAAGTTTCAATTTGCTTATATAAGGATTCGGGGATTTGTACGTTTAAGTTACTCATGATATTTCTCCTACTTGTTGTAAAAATTCTTTATACGTTAGGCGCAAACAAGCACAGGCTTAAAGAAAAAGATGCGATCGCCTGCACCGAAACCACTTAAAATACATCCAAATATTACCGACTAATGACAATATAGCGGTATGAACTTCAATGAAGAACATCATAGCCCCCTCCTCGCTTGCGGGGAGGGGGTTGGGGGTGGGGTTCTTCTATCTCACCGCTATACAACCACAGAAATTCATTACACTGAAAGTAGTTGCCATGCTGGGATAGATTCCTATAAAATCGATGACTCAACAAACTCCTAGAATATGTATCCTTGGTGGAGGCTTTGGTGGTCTCTACACCGCTCTCCGCTTAAGCCAGTTACCTTGGGAAAATGACCAAAAGCCCCAAATTGTTCTCGTTGATCAAAGCGATCGCTTTATATTTTCCCCCTTACTCTACGAATTACTCACCGGGGAACTGCAAACTTGGGAAATTGCGCCACCCTTTGCAGAACTTCTCCAAAACACAGGTGTACGTTTTTATCAAGGAGTTGTCGCTGGAATTGACACCGACGACAAACGGGTAGATTTACAGGATGGGACACAAATTACCTACGATCGCTTAGTATTGGCTTTGGGTGGAGAAACACCATTAGATATGGTTCCCGGTGCTACATCCCACGCTTACCCCTTCCGCAATATTACAGATGCCTATCGTTTAGAAGAACGTCTGCGAGTTCTAGAAGAATCCGATGCAGATAAAATCCGCGTCGCCATTGTGGGCGCTGGTTATAGTGGTGTAGAATTAGCCTGTAAGTTAGCTGACAGATTAAAAGCCAGGGGACGTTTCCGCCTGATTGAAATCGGTGATCAAATTTTACGCACTTCCCCAGATTTTAACCGCGAAGCTGCCAAAAAAGCTTTAGAAGCAAAAAGCGTATTTTTGGATTTAGAAACCAAAGTTGAATCAATAGGACAGGATAGCATTTCCCTAGAATACAAAAATCAGGTAGATACAATTCCTGTCGATTTAGTCATTTGGACTGTAGGAACCAGAGTTGCGCCTGTAGTCCGCGCACTGGCTATCAAGCAAAATCAGCGTGGTCAAATCACGACTACATCGACTTTACAAGTTTTAGAATATCCAGAAATCTTTGCCTTGGGAGATTTAGCAGACTGTCGAGATGCGGAAGGTCAACAAGTCCCAGCTACAGCCCAAGTTGCTTTTCAGCAAGCTGACTATACTGCTTGGAATATCTGGGCTTCTTTAACTAATCGCCCTTTACTACCATTCCGTTACCAGCAATTAGGGGAAATGATGGCATTAGGCAAAGACAACGCCACCCTGACTGGTTTAGGTATAAAATTAGATGGTTCTTTGGCATACATAGCCCGTCGTCTGGCTTATCTCTATCGGATGCCAACCTTAGATCATCAACTCAAAGTTGGTTTTAATTGGCTAGTTCGTCCTATTATAGATAAACTTTCTGATTAGATTTTGGCATCTTGACCAAATCTAAAACTCGACATTTACATAATTATACAAGGTTTGATGGAACGACCGAAAGTTATTCTTTTAGATGCTGTCGGCACACTCTTCGGCGTAAAAGGCAGTGTGGGCGAAGTTTATAGGCAAATAGCTCAAGAATTTGAAGTTGAAGTTTCAGCAGAAATATTGAATAGAACCTTTCTGCAAAGCTTTAAAGCATCACCACCGCCGATTTTTACCAATGCAGAGTTACATGATATTCCCCAACAGGAGTTTGAGTGGTGGCGGACAATAGCCGTCAATACTTTTGAAAGCGCAGGTGTTTTCGAGCAATTTGCTGATTTTTCTAGCTTTTTTAGTGAACTCTATATCCACTTTGGTACGGCTGAACCTTGGTTTGTTTATCCTGATGTCTTATCATCTTTGATAGATTGGCAACGACAGGGTATTGAATTAGGGATACTGTCAAATTTCGATTCCCGAATTTTCTCAGTATTGCAAAGTTTAGAATTGAGCAGTTATTTTACCTCTGTCACCATTTCTACTCAAGCCGGTGCTGCAAAACCTGATCCACAAATTTTTGCGATCGCCTTAGAAAAACATAATTGTCCACCGGAAGCAGCTTGGCACATTGGCGACAGCATTATAGAAGACTATCAAGGTGCTAAAGCGGCTGGGTTGAGGGGTATTTGGATTAATCGCGAAAATATTGCTTGAAATAAAGCGCCTTCAAACCTGTTGGATTCGGATCAATCGGCGGACAGCAAAAAGAGGGGATACTTTAGCCCAAGTCACAGCCGACGTGAGGTCAAAACCTTTGTTTGCAGCTTATTTAAATTCCCCTGAAAAAATCTCAAACAGGTCAATTTTTTTGACTCTCAACACATTTCCCAAAGGGTGTATTATAATGAAGATGTGAACATCATGGGTCCGTAACGGTTTCGACAGGTTGGCGAACGCTACTCTGTGATTCAGGTCGAGAGTGAGTCTCCTCTCGCAAATCAAAGGCTCAAAACAAAAGTAAATGCGAATAACATCGTTAGCTTTGCTCGTAAGCCTGCTCTAGTAGCAGCTGCCTAACAACCTCTTACAGGTTCGAGCGTCTCTGGTTTGACTCCGTTAAAGACTAGAGACCAACCCTCAACGGACGCTCTAACAAGTGTTCTCTGGTTGGCTTGTTAGCTAAGACTTAATCAGAGCATCCTACGTTCGGGATAATGAACGATTCCCGCCTTGAGGATTAGAAAGGCTAAACCTGTGAATGAGCGGGGGGTAAATACCCAATTTGGACAGCAGTTCGACTCTGCTCGGATCCACTAAACATGAAAAAACAGTCCACTAAACACTCAAATGTTTAGGTGGATTTTGTTTTTATATAAGGAAAAATCAAGTTAATAGCCTACTAAAGTAATTTTATCTGATATAGCTGGTGACTGAGGATTGGGGACTGGGGATTGAGATAGAGAATTTTCTTCCCCCCTGCTCCCTGCTCCCTGCCGGCACACCCTGGTACTATTGGCTAGGGAGTACTAATGAATCTGACTTGTTTTCCACCGTGGGGACGACTACAGTCGGAGGATCTGAGCGTTTTGATTCCGTAGGTGAAGGCGTTGTGGGTATGATTACCGGATTTGACTGTCTCACAGATGGGGGTGGGGTGGAATCTTGGCTAGTTGTGGGTAAAGTGTTTTCAACCTCTGGCGGGGGTGAAGCCTCACGAATTGAACGGACTTCTCGCAGCCTCTCTACTAATGACGGTGTGGAAGCGCCGCTAGGTGGCTCGATAGAACTCGGTTTTGGCTGATTTTTTGTTGAACTGCTGCTACTGGTATTTGGAGTTTGATCCTGAGCAACAGGAATATTACGCTGGCGTTGTCTATTAGTTGTGACTGGTGTAGAATTACGCCCCGAAGAACTGCGCCGATTTCGTCGGGTATTATTCTCATCTTCATTAGATGCTGATGGCGAATTAGCTAATGGTTTTTCTGCTTTTGGATCGACAGTGGGCTTTTCAAACAAAGGTGGTGAAGATGACTGTCGCGGAGAATTAGAAAAGAAGGTGGTGATGCCAAAACCTGCTGTACTGGCAACAACGGCGACAATTATACCTATGAATATTTTATAAAGCCCCTGCTTTTCAAGCATTGTGGACTTGGTGGAGTTATTCGGCGGATTGATCAGAGTTTTTTGCCGAATTTTTTTTCCCTGGGGCTGGACAGGTAAAACGACCGTTGGTACTGCCTGAGTGGGAACTGCTGGATGTTTATTCATTCGACTTCCAGGTAATAATTGCAACCATTCGGCCACTGTTGCGGGACGAAATTGAGATTCTACAGCCATACCGCGCATTACAGCTTCATTCACTGCTGCACTTAGGTGGGGTTGGAGTTCGCGAGGAGTGGGCATTTTTTCGCGATCGCGCAACAATGCTGGTAAGGGAACTTGTGCTGTCAACAAAGCATACAAAGTTGCCGCTAAACCATAAACATCTGTAGCGGGCGTGCGCTGTGCTTGGGTTAAATACTGTTCCAGGGGAGAATAACCCTCAGAAACCATGCCAGTATGAGTTTGCCTGACACCATTATTAAATTCACGAGCAATTCCAAAATCAATTAGCACTACTTCCTGAGTGCCTTCACGTAGGATAATATTATCTGGCTTCACATCCCGGTGTAGCAAACCATTCTGATGTACTACCTGTAATGCTGACCCAATTTGACGGATATAATGAATTGCTATGGCTTCTGGTAGGGGGATAGCTGGCAAAACAAATGCGTTTCCCAGAGTATCGCCACGAATGTATTCCATCACCATGTAAGGCAGTCCATCTTCGACAAAAAAATCACTGACCCGGACAATATAAGGATGAATACAAGTTGCTAATCTTCTGGCTTCATCTTGGAATTGGCGCTCGAATTTGGCAAAATCAGGATGTTGCCGCAGTTTTTCATTAATAGTTTTCATAACTACCTCTTGCCCTAAGTAGTTATGAGTAGCTTTATAGGTAATACCAAAGCCACCGCGACCTATTTCCTGGATCAGGGTATATTTGCCCCCCTGCAAAGTTGTGCCTGCTAACATATGAAGTGCTGAATGCTGAGTGAGCAAATATTACTGATTCTTGCGTCTGCCGGCAATTCCAATCACCAATTTTTCCGGTATTTTTCGATTTTGAACTCCCGACATGGCAAACCTCCCGCCTATACTAACAGTTTTGTTTTTTTGATCATACAGTAAGAGTCCAAGACTGTTCGCAGCGACGAAAACCTTTTAAAATCGCTGACCAATGCCTAAATGCACTTTACTATCTCCTTGGTCATTAATGCCATAATCAGCCCGGATTAAGCCCAGAGGTGAGTCAATCCGTACTCCAGCGCCATAACCAAAACCTTGACCAGGCTTACCCCGCACGCCGCCTGGATCTCCTAATACGGTATTACCAGAACCTAAGTCTGAGGCAAAATCGGCAAATACTACACCTCCTAAGACTGGGACAATGGGGAAGCGATACTCTGCGGTAGCTAAGACATAACTGCGACCACTACCAACTCCTCCGCCATCGTAACCCCGGACGGAATTAGAACCACCTAAGTTAAAACTTTCATAAGGTGGTAAATCACCAATGACTGTACCAGCTTGAAAGTTGACGGCGAATACTTGTGGCTGTGTATTATTACTGTTAAATAACTTGACTGGTACATACTGTGTGTAGTTGGCTTTGAGGCGATTCATGGAAATATTACCTTGACCAACTGGTACAGATTGTTCTGTACTCAAACTGAGTAAGGAACCTTGGGTAGGATTAAAGATATTATCTCGTTTATCTTGGGAGGCGGTGAAGGATACTGTAGCCAGGTCATCTACGCCGGTACCACTTGCAGAAAGTTGATTGCCCTGTTCGTCGGTTGGGGTAATATTACCTTGGCGATCGCGAATACTGGTGCGAGTGTAGTTAAATCCCAGAGTGGTATCCCAATTATCAAGGGGTTGCTGAAAGCTGATTCCAGTCCCAATCTGACCTTCCCGTACTTTGTCGCCATTAGCAAGTGTAATCTTGTCATCCAAGGTTTCGGAAACTTCCCGGCGACGGAAAGCATTAACTGTGTAGCCTAAGCGGTCAGGTTCACTGACACGATAAGGACTGGCTAATTTAGTATTAAACTGCAAATCATTACGACTTAGACCCACATTTACTGACAAATTATCATTAATTCCCCGAATATTCTGGTCTTGATAGCTTAATGTCCCTAACAAGCCCAAGTCACCGTTATAGCTACCACCTAAGTTAATCGCACGCGCTCCCAATTCTTTAACTTCGTAAATTAAATCAACTTTATTCGCATCACCTTCAAAGGCAATCTTCACAGTTTCAAATAAGCCAGTACGATATAACTGCTGCACATCTTGGCGAACAATATTTTCTTGGAAAATTTGCCCAGGCTTGAGTTTTAATTGCTGTCTGAGGAAATCGGGCTGGGTGCGTCCTTTGACTAATGTGCCTTTGCTATCAACGGTTTTACCATCGTCATTAATAAAGCGAAACTTAATGTCACCCACCACGCCTTCAGCGACATTGACTGTGAGGATTCCTTCGCTGTTGGGTTGAATTGATAACACCTTTGCAAGCTGATAACCATTGTCGGTGTACCATTTATTTATTTGTTGTACAGCTTGTTTGAGTACTTCGGGACTGATAACTTTACCGATTTGCGATTGGAAAGGTGCTTGGGCTATTTGATATGTGAGTGCTTTTGCTCCTGAAAGTTGCAGCGATCGCACTACCACAGGTTGCACCTGATACACTACATTTAATCCATTGGGGGTGGTGCGGCTATTGACGTTCGCAGTAGCAAATAAACCAGTCTCTAAAATTGCTGCGACATCTCTTTGTATCTGATTTTGACTAGTTTCCCCACCTGTTTGGGTTTTAATGACTTGGCGGACAATCTGCTGTAATTCCTGAGTAGCTCCCATTACCTGGACATTTGTAGCCGTGACTACTAAATCATTTTCAGTGGGAGATGAGTTTGGGTAATTGACTGGATTTGTTGGCCTTTGGGTAACTGTGGGTTTTGTTTGTGTACCAATGGGAGATGAGTTTGGGTAATTGACTGGATTTGTTGGCGTAAGGATGACAGTGGGTTTTGTTTTTGTACCTGTTTGCACAACTACATTATTTTGCGAAAATTGTTGAGTAACTAAAGTTTCTGGGGATGCGATTACCTTAATGCGTGCAGGTGTTTCTTTAATGACTGGCACTACTGAATTGTCAGCAGGTTGATCCGGAGAAGAAAGTTTAATAGATGTAGCAGTTGCTTGTTGCGTAATATTGCTAGCTGCCAAAGTAGCTAAAGTCAGAATTGTCGCCGAAGAAACTCGCATAATATTTAGCCTAAATCACTGGTAGTTAGTTTTAGTGAGTTGAGGTGATGAGGACTATACTAACTTCCAGCTACTTGGCAGATTTATATCCTCATTTATACCTCTTAGCCAAACAGACAGTAAATTTTAATATTTTGTTTCTTATCCTTCTTTAACCATACCCTTTCCCCCTATTTATATGAGTGATGTATCCCCCTTAACCCCAAAAGCCAACGACAAATTGCAGTTACTCGTTTTAAGTAACGGTCATGGAGAAGATGTAATTGCTGTCAGCATTTTGCAGCAACTCCAGCAACAAGAAAATCCTCCAGATATCTTTGCATTACCTTTGGTGGGTGAAGGACGTGCTTACCAAAAGTTAGGCATCCCCTGTATTGGTTCAGTCCAGACAATGCCTTCTGGGGGCTTTATTTATATGGATGGCAGGCAATTAGTCAGGGATGTCCGTGGCGGTTTGGTGCAACTTACTCTCAATCAAATTCAAGCTGTTCGTCGTTGGGTGGTTTCCCAAACAGAATTAGGTAACAAGAGCGCTGTTTTAGCTGTAGGGGATATTGTCCCTCTGTTATTTGCTTGTTTTAGTGGTGCTAATTATGCTTTTGTTGGGACTGCAAAATCAGAATATTACGTGCGGGATGAAGTCGGACTATTATCAAGAAAATCAAAAGCTGCACGTTGGGAAAACTTTTCTGGTTCAATTTATCATCCTTGGGAACGTTGGTTGATGAGTCGTCGCCGTTGTCAGGCTGTGTTCCCTAGAGATGGGTTGACTACGGAAATATTACAACAGTGGTCAATTCCGGCTTTTGATATGGGGAATCCGATGATGGATGATCTCGAACCGTCTTTTTCAGCAGCCAATCAGCAAAACATAGCCAAACCTTTAGTGTTCACTTTATTACCTGGTTCCCGTCCCCCGGAAGCTTACGCTAATTGGGAAATTATCATGGTTGCTGTGTCTGAATTGATGGCGAGTTTCTCAAAACGCAATTCGATTTTACAAACTTCTGGAAATGTGGTATTTCTGGGGGCGATCGCTCCTGGTTTAGATCAAAGTATTTTATCGGAAAGTATTCAATCCCAAGGCTGGCAAATCCATACAGAATCTCCTCTTTCCCTTGCTGATCCTCATCCCTGGATATTTAAGCAAAAAAATGCTTATCTTGTGCTGACACAAAAAGCTTATAACGATTGTTTATATTGGGGAGATTTAGCGATCGCCATGGCTGGGACAGCAACGGAACAATTTGTCGGTTTAGGAAAACCTGCGATCGCAATTCCCGGTAACGGTCCCCAATATAACCCAGCCTTTGCTGAAGCTCAAAGCCGACTTTTAGGAGAGTCTTTATTTTTAGTAGACAATCCCGGACAAGTTCATCAGGTGGCGCAATCGCTGTGGCAAAATCCTGATAATTTGCAATTTATTTCCGAGAACGGAATCAGGCGCATGGGTAAATCAGGAGCAGCGCGTAGGATTGCTGATTTTTTACATAAAAAATGGTGCTAATAAAGACAAACAAAATCTGAAGTTATTCATTCTCAACCAACTAAACCAGAACGTAAAGCCCTGACTGCGGCTTGGGTACGGTCATCAGCACAGAGTTTATTCAGGATATTACGAACGTGAGTTTTGACTGTACCCACTGTAATATATAGCTGTTCAGCAATTTGCCCATTGCTGCATCCAGCGACAATTAACTCCAGTATTTCCAGTTCGCGTTGAGTCAGAGGATAGGTTTCTAAAACTTGTTCGTATTCCGAAGCCAGGGCTTCAATTTTTACTGTTTTTTGCTTATCAGTCCCTTGGCTTTCTCCGGGAATACCTTGCCGCATTTTGCGTAATACCACATTGGCGATCGCTGGATCAATCCAAGAGTTACCGCCATGAGTTGCTTGTATGGCCTCGGTCAATTTATTAATGCTCGTCTCTTTCATATAATAAGAGTCTGCACCAGCCGCAAACGCTGCCAGTACTGCATCTTCTGTGTGATCCATTGTCAAAATCAGGATTTTGGTGGCGGTTTGCCCCGTTTCTGTTTGGTAGCGTCTAAACTTGCGGGTGAGTTCAATCCCATCCATATCAGGTAAACCAATATCTATGACTGCCACATCTGGTTTAGCAGATTCCAACAGTTTTAGTCCTTGAGTGGCATTTGCTGCCTCACCAATGACTTTGAGAGCGCTGTGAGATTGCAACGCAGCTCTTAGTCCCATTCTGGTCAAATCATGATCTTCAATTAAAACAATACTGATTTCACTCATCTACTAATCTCCAGGAATGTGGAAACCGTGTACCTTGAGGTCACGGAGGAAACACGACACGCTGAATAAATTTAACGCCACGCCACTTGCTTGATGGCGGACAACCCATCCACAACAGTGACTCCCCTTATGGGGTTGAACAAGCTCCAAGAGTAGTGCTTGTCCACATCCGGTGTCTGCCGGAAACCGCCTTGCTACTCCAGTATTAAAACCCTGATCCTTGGTAGGTAGGTTCTTTAATACTCGCTGTTAACGTAGTGAGTGGGTTACTGAGTCTAGTAAGCAAAGCTTCAACTTTTGCTAAAGCCCCCGGATTCAATCTGGGAGTTGCTGACTTTTAATAATTGGGTCTTGCAGAATATGACATTATATGACATTGTTTAACCAAATATGACATTGTTTAACCAATTGATTTTACTTTTCCCAACCCAAAGGTAGATGATATTTTCACAATCCTGCATCCATCAATAGAAATAGTAAATGTGCGGGTTTTCTATCCTAGATTTCGTTAAAAATCTAGCTAAAGATATATCGTTATTGTCTCGACAGATATGCAACATTGAGACAAGTTATAATTTATGTCATATCTTCAGGCATAGAAACTAATTTAATCTTATTCTAAAGCTTTCATAAAGATGCAAAACATGAAGAGATTAAAATAATTCAAAACTTCTATGCCAGGGAAGATAATACCAATGTACCAGAGCAAATGATGATCACCATATTCCCCCGATCTCTGTTGGAGCAAATTTTTGTGAGTTTTCTCACTTTTTCAGTTCGCGATCGCGCCAAAAATACAGGTATGAGTCTAGGGCAGGTCAAAAAAATGGTGACAACAGCACAAAGGCTATGACTTGAGCCTAGCCTGCGGCCTTTCCTCTTTTTTGACCTTAGCAACTGAGTGAGCGAAACTCTTAAGGCTGACGGTACACGGTTTTAGCACTTAACTCTCACTAATGACTGAGGACGGGCGTTACCGGACTCATTTAGAATAGTTTTGAGGCTTAACAAAGTATTTTTTGTGAGTTTATGTCAATTTACTTTACTTGAGCAACCAGTCATAGTCAATTCGGAGCAACTCCCGTTGTTGTGATCACGAATCAAAGCATTAAGACGAATCAAGACAAAGTGGAGGCTGAAAAATTAAAAGTTCAAAGTTGCTGGCTATATTTGTCACCCTGTAACCTGTACTAATTTTAGAACAACTATGGCATCACCGAATAAATATTCGGTATTATACGAAATTTCTTAGTTAATCACATCCCTATTTGGAAATATTTTGATTTTTGAGAAGTTGAGGATAAAAATCAAACTCAATAACTAAGTGGGCAAAACTTAATGAAAATCAAATCTCAACTCAAAATTATTTAGTTGGATAGTTTAAAAATAGAGATGCTATACATCAACCTGTATTTGACAGCGAAAATAAAAGCCAATGAAAGAAACGCTGAGAATTTTGGTTGTAGACGATGATGAAGTAGGTCGCATGAAAGTCCGTCAGGCTCTGACTCAAGCAGGTGTTTGTGTGGAACTGTCTGAGGTCAATGATGGACGTGACGCACTGGCTGCTTTAAAAACTACTACTTATGATTGTGTTTTCCTCGATGATCGTTTACCAGATCAGGACGGTTTAGCACTAATTCAAAGATTACGTGCTTCGGAGATCAAAGTTCCTTTAATAGTCCTTGCTGCCCAAACAGATGAACAAATCGCGGTCGAACTGATGAAAGCTGGTGCTACAGACTATCTTTCTAAGTCTAGGGTATGTTCAGAAACTTTAGCACAAGTTTTACGCCATGCCCTGCGGATACACCGCGCTGAAATGCAGACAGCTTTGGCAAACCAGCAACTCAGAGAAACTAATGAGCAGCTGATTCGGAAAAATCAGGAACTAGAACAACAACGAGAACAAATTCAATTGCA
The DNA here is from genome assembly GCA_035638855.1 of Nodularia sp. (in: cyanobacteria). Classification (GTDB taxonomy): domain Bacteria; phylum Cyanobacteriota; class Cyanobacteriia; order Cyanobacteriales; family Nostocaceae; genus Nodularia. Next base: position 193,909 of record DASQZD010000047.1, read on the forward strand.
AAACTTCAAGCTATTGGAAGCATCACGGCTGAAATCCGAGTTTTTGGCAACGATGTCTCATGAACTGCGGACTCCGATGAATGCAATTATTGGATTTTCCCAAATATTGCAGCGCCCTAAGTTTGGTAAGCTTACCAATCAGCAAACAGACATGGTGGAGCGGATATTGAATAATGCCAAGAACTTGCTGATGTTATTAAATGAAGTGCTGGATTTTTCTAAACTGGAAGGAGGACGACTAGAGTTAAAGCCGGAATTATTTGATTTAACAAAAACTATCAATATCGCCATCGCCGAAATGCGTTCTCTGGCTGAAGCAAAAAAGCTATCTTTGCGAGTGGATATTGATATGAAACAACCTCTGGTATTTAATGACTCAATGCGTATGCGGCAGATTGTCATGAATTTATTATCCAATGCCATTAAATTCACTGAGTCTGGTTGTATTTGGATTGAAGTTAAAGAACTGCCTCAAAACCAATTGGCGATCGCTGTTCGGGATACAGGTATTGGTATTGCTCGCAGAGATTTTAAACATATTTTTGCAGCCTTCCGACAAGTAGATCAAAGTCTGACGCGCAAATATCCTGGAACAGGACTAGGTTTAGCGATTATAGATTCTTTGGTACATATGATGGAGGGCAAAATTATTTTGGAAAGTCAATTAGGGGTTGGTTCTATGTTTAGAATTGAAATACCACGGCAATTATCGTTACCAACTACAGTGGGAAACCTCCCAGCTTTAAATTTGGATAATCACGATATTTTCTGCTCTGTTCAGAACCCGCACCAGTCCACCCCGAAATCCAGTAAAGCATCAATGGGTTTTCCCAATCTCAAGCTATAAATTATTGTCATAAACCGTTGATAAACCATGTCTGTTGTAGAAAAGCCGAAAATTGATCGTATTCTCGCCGTTGATGATACTAGAGATAATCTCATTTTGGTGCAAACGATTCTAGAAAGTGAGGGGTATGAGATTGACTTAGTTGCAGATGGTTTAACAGCTTTGCAACAAATTGAAAAATCTCCCCCCGATTTAATTTTGCTAGATGTGATGATGCCTGGAATTGATGGTTATGAAGTGACTCGACGCATCCGTAATAATCCTCAATTGAATGTTAGCTATATTCCCATTCTGTTAATTACTGCCTTTCACCAATCGAGCGTAGTGGAAGGGTTAGATGTTGGGGCTGATGATTTTATTCGGAAACCATTTGATACAGATGAACTTTTAGCCAGAGTGCGATCGCTCTTGCGCCTCAAACACAGTCTGGACGAACAAAAAAAGATGGCACGTCAGCGCGAAGATTTTGTTTCGCGTTTAACTCATGATTTGCGTACCCCTCTAGTAGCTGCTGACCGGATGCTGGGCTTGTTTCAACAGGAAACCTTCTGCAAAATTTCCCCAGAAATGAAACAGGCGATCGCCGTCATGATTCGCAGCAATGGCAATCTTATGCAAATGGTAAACACCTTATTAGAAGTCTATCGCTTCGAGGCTGGTAAAAAGACTTTAAACGATGTCGAGTGCAACCTACCAGAAATTATTCAAGAAGTCAATAGCGAACTGACTCCCCTCGCTAGTGAAAAAAACTTGGTTCTCAAAATAGATACAAGTAAGTTAGATTTACACAAAGAAACTGCTGGTGTAGTAATGGGCGATCCGCTGGAACTGCGACGCGTATTTAACAACTTGATTGGCAACGCTATCAAGTTTACAGACACAGGATGGATAGAAGTTTGTATTTGGGAAAAAGCAGCTAATTCTCAGAGTGAAGATAGCGTCATCATCGAGGTGACAGATACCGGTTATGGCATTGCACTCGAAGACCAGCCTACTGTTTTTGAGCGGTTTCGCCAAGGTAGAAATAAACGGTCTGGTAGTGGCTTAGGTCTGCATCTATCAAGCCGAATTATAGAAGCACACTGTGGCACAATTACACTTACCTCTGAACCAGGGGGAGGTAGTGTATTCACAGTCGCCCTACCCAAGCACAGTAGTCATTAGTCATTGGTCATTTGGTTAATTTCTCTCTTCTAAAGAGGCTATTCATCGAGTCTCAGCACTCTTGAGAATCGAGGTAGAATTTAGCTTACCACGTAGTAGGCGGTGAATTCTGGCTTCTAGATCCTCGATCATGTAAGGTTTACTGATATAGTCGTCAAATCCCGCCGAAAGGAGACGTTCTCGATCCTCTCTACTAGCTAAAGCCGTAACGGCAAGCACTGGAATTTCGCTCGTTAGCGGTTCTTGTTTGAGATAATGCACAATATCAGTCCCGCTAAGACCTGGTAATAGAATATCTAACATGATCAGGTCTGGCTGATACTTTTTTGCTACTAGTAACGTAGTCGAACTATCATTTTGACAAATGAATCTACAGCCGAGTGACTCAAGGGCATAACCAATCAGCAGTAGACTATCATCATGATCTTCCACCACCAAGATTAAGGGCGGCTGAGGATTTTGCTTCTTTTCATCACTCATACATGAATCTGCCAGATACATCTCTTCTCCAGAAGATTTAATTAGAATTTATCGTCTTGCTTGGAATCATAACCGAGACATCTCGGAAGAATAATATAAAGCTGATCCAAGATTGGCTCAGGTTTTGCTTTTGTCTATTGGATGATTCTTACCCACGCCAAAAACATCGGGAAAAGAAAAATTCACCACTAGAGTTTAGCAACTACCTCTTGATTATACGCAAAATTACAGAATATTTTTCCTTAACTAAATAATAATTCGATATCTCAATTCTAATTCACCGTAATATCTCTAGTGCTACTTATTTATGTAGATTCAAGTATACATAATTATCAGTAGAATTTTAATACTTGGCATGGTTGGGAATCTTATTATCTATTTTCTCTGAGTTTGCGATCGCTACTTCATTTATTGGTAGAGTGACATTGATTTGGAGAGGGGGGTTTGAACCCCCAGTGGGTGATTGCGACCGGGAATCACTATCTAATCTTGGTTGGAGGTACCGAAATTTTCGCTCAAGTATTTCCCAAACCCAATCTATCGAGAATAAAAGCATCTTCAAAAGCTAGTTCTCGCAAGCTTTCATAACGTCCAGATGCACCGCTATGTCCTGCCCCCAGGTTGGTTTTTAGCAGCAGAAGATGATGATCTGTTTTCAGTTCCCGGAGTTTGGCTGTCCATTTAGCGGGTTCCCAATACTTGACGCGAGAATCATTTAAACCGGCGGTAATCAATAAATCTGGGTAATTCTTGGCTTCGACGTTATCGTAGGGGGAGTAAGATTTCATGTAGTCGTAATAAACTTTGTCGTTGGGATTTCCCCATTCTTCCCATTCCATCGCTGACAGGGGTAGAGAGGTATCCAGAATTGTTGTTACTACGTCTACAAAGGGGACATTGGCTACTACTGCTTTGAACAAATCAGGACGCATATTGATGACTGCACCCATCAATAAACCACCTGCACTACCGCCAGTAATTACCAAGCGATCGCTTGCTGTCCAATTTTTAGCGATTAAATACTCTGCACAGGCGATAAAATCTGTAAAGGTATTTTTTTTATGCAAGAATTTGCCTTGTTCATACCACTTTCGCCCCATTTCCTCACCGCCACGAATATGAGCAATGGCAAACACTACTCCCCGATCTAATAGTGTTAATTTCGTTGACGAAAATGATGCCGGGTAAGAAGAACCATAAGCACCGTATCCTGTCATTAACAAGGGATTTCCGCCATTTTTTTGAATTCCTTGTTTGTAAACAATCGAGATAGGAATTTTTGTACCATCAATCGCCGTAGCCATCAGCCACTCACTCTGATATTGAGTTTTATCGTAGCCACCTAAAACTTCTGTCTGTTTTTTTAATTCCCGTTCATTTGTTTCCATGTTGTAATCAAAAACAGATTGCGGAGTAATTAAAGAGGTGTAATGAAAGCGCAATATATTAGTGTTAAATTCTGGGTTATTGCCTTCATCAAATTCATAAGTTGGTTCAGGAAAATTAATATTATTTTCTTTTCCTGTGGATAGGTTTTGCACCCTTGCAGTTTGCAGTCCACCTTTTCTTTCATAAATTACTAAGTGATTAGCAAACAGGCTTACCGCTAATAGCAGCACATCTTCTCTGTGGGGAATGATCGTTTGCCAATTTTCTTGGGATGGCGCAGCTACAGGTGTTTTGACTAATTTAAAATTAGTGGCTTTGTCGTTGGTAACAATGTAAAAGTTATCACTGTGATGGTCTACATCATATTCTAACCCTGTTGTTCGGGGGCGAATTATCTGAAAGTTACCTTGAGGATTATTCGCATCCAAATAGTGAACTTCTGTAGTAATGCTACTTTGCAAAAGCATTAATATATATGATTGACTACGGGTTTTGCCAACATACAAATGATAAATGTCATCTTGTTCTTCATAAATCAGCACATCTTCTTCTGGGGAAGTTCCTAATGTGTGTTTAAGAAGTTGGTAAGGACGATTAGCATCATCAATTTTGGTGTAAAACCCTGTTTGATTGTCGTTACCCCAAGCAAATGAAAAATAGGTTTCAGCAATTGTTTCTGGATATAACTGATGTGTATTTAAGTCAAGAAAACACAGCAGATATTGCTCTGAACCGCTCGTATCAAAGGAATAAGCTAATATTTGATGATTGGGGCTAATTTCAAATACACCCAATTCAAAAAAGTCGTTACCTTCAGCTAATTGATTTTCATCTATTAGCACTTCTTCAGGAGCGTCTAAACTACCTTTTTTCCGACAATGAATTGAATAAGCTTTGCCTTCTTCAGTGCGTGAATAATAATAATATTCATCTTTACGGAATGGAACTGATAAATCTGTTTCTTTAATCCGCGCCAGCATTTCATTGTATATCTGGGTTTGCAGTGCTTCTGTATGCTGCGTCATTGCTGCTGTATAGGCGTTCTCTGCTTCCAGATAAGCGGGAACTTCCGGGTTTTCTAGGTCGCGCATCCAAAAGTATTTGTCTATGCGGCGATCGCCATGCAATTCTAAAACCTCTAGCTGTTGTTCAGCAATCGGTGGCGTGACTATTTTTGATAAAATTTTATCTTTATTCATAATTTTTAACGTGTAATAAATATCCAGCAACTAGCTGTTGGAAAGGGAAGATGAACTAGAACTTTTAGTTGGGCGATGAGAGTTTCTTTTGAAGGTACATAAGCCAATTGCTGGTATCACTCCGAGAATAATAGCTGTAAATGCTTGTTCACTCCAATACAATATAGGAGTCCGATTCACTTCAGGAATCAAATCTTGGACAAGAGACAGGAACCAAACGAAAATACTGATCAAGAAGAAGGAAACCGAAGGTAGAAAAATCCACAACCACGCTTGTTTTGCGTAGCGCTGTAAAACTAACCATTGGCACAGCCCTAGCCAAATTCCTGTAAAAATATAGGCAATTGTTGACAAAAATCCCCAGATGAAGACTAATTCAGGAGATACACCTTCATTTAAGGAACTAGCTATCGAGGAAATATATTTCACCCAGGAAAAGGCGATGCTGTTGGCAATTAACCAACCTACACTGGTAGCCAGTATCCATAGCCAACCAGAGATATAACGACGCAGGACAAGGGCTTGATCGGCGGCAAAAACTACCGCAAATACAATGTTACCAAGTATTTTGACCCAATGAAAAGAATCAGCAGGAGGTAGGCCTCCCAGGATGCTTTTTTCTAAACCTATGCTAGCAATTCCACCTACAACCCATCCCAAAACAGTCATTAAGGTAAACTGGAGAACAAAGTTTTGTCTCTGGGCGCGCGGGATCAACAACTTTCCTGAGCGGGGGGTAGATGCAACATCAGTGGGATTATTAGAGTCATTTTGCATATTAAGTTAAGTAAAGCATTAACTATTGTTTTTTGAGGCGAACCTCCTGAAAAAGCGTAATCTCAGAATGATAAGCTAAACAGTGGCATAAAAATAATGACTTAGGATGAAGTGATAAATGGGTGTTTCGTTAACGGCTCCTCATCTCCTCCGAGCTGCACGTGGTGAAGTAGTAGATCGTCCCCCCGTCTGGATGATGCGACAAGCGGGACGATATATGAAAGCATATCGAGATTTAAGGGAAAAATATCCTTCTTTCCGCGATCGCTCGGAAATCCCCGAAGTGGCTATAGAAGTTTCCCTGCAACCTTGGAGAGCATTCGCGCCAGACGGAGTAATTTTATTTTCCGACATTGTTACCCCATTGCCTGGTTTGGGGATTGAGATGGACATTGCGGAAGGTAAAGGCCCAATCATTCACTCGCCCCTTCGTACCCAAGAACAAATTGATCGCCTGCGTCCTTTAGAACCAGAAGCATCACTACCGTTTATTAAGACCATATTGCAGGCGTTACGCCAGGAAGTAGGCAATCAGTCAACTGTTTTAGGCTTTGTGGGCGCGCCGTGGACTTTAGCCGCTTATGCAGTGGAGGGTAAAGGTTCTAAAACCTACTCTGTGATTAAAAATATGGCGTTCTCAGATCCGACGATTTTACATGAGCTATTAGCTAAATTTGCGGATGCGATCGCCGTTTATGCACGCTATCAAATTGACTGCGGCGCTCAAGTTGTACAGATGTTCGATTCTTGGGCTGGTCAATTGAGTCCCCAAGATTATGACACCTTTGCTCTGCCTTATCAGCAAAGAGTTTTTGGGCAAGTCAAGGAAACTCATCCCGATACACCGTTAATTTTGTTGGTTAGCGGTAGTGCAGGTGTGTTAGAAAGAATGCCTAAATCTGGTGCAGATATTGTCACTGTCGATTGGGCTGTGGATATGGCTGAAGCACGAGCCAGATTAGGCAAACACGTCAAAGTTCAAGGAAATCTTGATCCTGGTGTGTTATTTGGTTCCAAAGAGTTTATCCGCGATCGCATTCTGGATACAGTGCGTAAAGCTGGTAATTGGGGTCATATTCTCAATCTCGGTCATGGTGTGCTACCAGAAACTCCAGAAGAAAATGTGGCTTTCTTTTTTGAAACAGCAAAACAACTCAAGTCTGTAGAAGTTTAATCTAGTGGATTGACACAACTCAAATAGTGCATGATTTTTTCTTGTAGAACAGGCATACTTCGACAAGCTCAGTACAAGTCTTGCCTGTTTTGGGGGGACAAGATGCCCACACCACAATAGTTTGATTTATGCACAAAATTAGCTGTGTCAGTCCATTAGAAAATTGTGGTAAAAAATCAATTATCTAACCACAGAGGCACAGAGGAGCCACTGCGGTCTTCTCCCAAAGGGAGAGGCTAGCGCCAAGGGGGTCTCCCCCATGAGCAAGTGGCGTAACACAGAGTTAAGAATGGAACTTTTAAGTTTATTTTTAACTCTTGATTTTTAATTACTAATTTATTTTAAATTTTACTATGAATCAGAAACGGATTTTAGTGACAGGTGCAAGCGGTTGTGTAGGTCACTACATCTCAGAAGCTTTAATTCAAAATACTAATCACGAGTTGTATTTACTAGTCAGAAACCCTAAAAAATTGCAAGTTGATATTCAGGCGCGTCCAGGTATCACCGTTTTGCAGGGTGATATGCAAAAAATTAGCTTTTTGGCTGATTTACTCCCCACAATTGATACAGCAATCCTCACGGCTACGGCTTGGGGTGGTGACGAAACTTTTGATATTAATGTCTCCAAGACTCTAGAATTGATGCAGATGCTAGATCCGCAGCGCTGCGAACAAGTAATTTATTTTTCTACAGCGAGTGTTTTAGATCGCTACAATCAACCCCTCAAAGAAGCTGGGGAAATTGGTACAGATTATATTCGTTCCAAATATGATTGTTTACAAAAAATGTCGCAGCTAGAAATAGCCCCGAAAATTACCAAAGTTTTCCCAACTTTAGTTTTAGGTGGCGATAATAAAAAACCCTATTCTCATCTGACATCGGGAATACCAGAAGTAACTAAATATATTAATTTAATTCGCTGTTTGCAGGTAGATGGCAGTTTTCATTTTATCCACGGGCGAGACATTGCGACTGCTGTACAATATTTAATTGATTCTCCCCCCAAGGAAAACGAAGCACGCCAGTTTGTTTTGGGACAACAAGCCTTAACAGCAAACCAAGCCGTCGAAGAAGTCTGCGCCTATCTGGGTAAAAAGATTTATTTCCGCATTCCTCTATCGTTAGCATTAGCTAATTTAATTATTGCTGTATTTCAAATTCAAATGGCTGATTGGGATAGATTCTGTATGAACAATCGCCATTTTAGTTATGAAAATTTCATCAATCCCGCTAGTTTTGGCTTACCCAATTACTGTGCAACGATGAGCGATGTTTTAAAAATTAGCGGGGTAAAAGCGGGAAAATAAAAGGAGGTTATAGTTATACAAAATCAGCGAAAAATTTTTCACCTAATAGTCTCCACGGATCTCAACTAAAGTTTCACCTGATTGTAAAAGGTCTAACGCCTTTGGTAGAGTTTTTGTTAAAATCTCTTTTAATCTAGCATTGGAAGTATTTCCACAAGTTAACCAAATAATTTGCGGTGGTGTTCCCAGACGATCTATAAGTTCAATAAAGTCACTGTCTTTGGTTATAAAAATAACTCCTTAAGATTTTGCAGGCTCGAAAATTTCAGCATCTTCCGCATCTCTTAAACCCAGATCGCGTAAAGCAAATGCTGTCATACCAAAGGTAGCAGTAATCCAAGTTGCGATCGCTGGTGATAGGTGTGCATCTACCCAGATTGTCATCCTACTAGCACTGGATGATTGAGTTTACGTGAAGCATAGGAAAGTGCTGCTTTTAAATCATCAGCCTCAAGATCAGGCATTTCTGCTAATATTTCTTCTGCACTGAGTCCAGCCGCAAATAAATCTAAAATATCTGAGACTCTAATTCTCATACCTCGAATGCAGGGACGACCACCACATTGTTTGGGATTGATTGTGATTCTTTCCAGTAGGACTGACATTTAAAATAACTCCATAATCTCTCTCAAGATGCGCGATCGCACTCCTCTACTTTAGCCCATGCGAACTGACGAGTCAGTAAGTTGTTGTTTAAGGCGAGTGAGAATAGGCTGAAGGGAATGTTCATGGTTCTGAGGGTGATCTGAACTTTTCACAGAAATTAGGCATATAATAGCTGATTTTTAATTTCATCAGCCATTAAGGTACTTACCAAAATGCCAACCCGTTGTGCAATTTCATAAGCACTTTTTTGAGGGACAATAATAATTCCAAAATGCTGTTTTTCTTCCTCTATAAATTGAATATGCAATCTTTCAAAATCAACTCGGTTATGGGTGAGGAGACATCTACATAGAGAAGTTGCAAATTCTAGCTGTTCACGATCAGTTTTCCCCAGAGTTGCTTGTTCAGGAACGGTTGTCACATCCAAGCCACGAGAACGCAAAAGGGTGGCGACTAATGCGGACATATCCTCATCTATATAAAGTGCAGCAAAGATGGTCATACTGTGCCTAATGTATTTCTTACAGAAGGATGTACTAATTCATTAGGTACTTGATTTCGTTCAATATAATCATTAATTTCTGCTTGATGATCAAGATAAAAACTCAAGGCATCAAATACTTGTGCTAGTGTTAAATGAGGCAAATGATTGAGGATTTCTTCGGGCATAATGCCCAATCGCCATAAACCAACAATAGAGCGGATAGATGTACGAGTTCCTGTAATAATTGGCTCTCCACCTAAAATTTCAGGATTGCGGGTAACGTAGCGTGAGGAAGTTTCAGCAAACATAAGAAAATTTGCTCAGGTAGTCTGATGTTTTCTCTAGTTTATCTCATGCGAACTGACAAGTCAGCGCTTACGAGATCGCTCTCCTAATCGCAAGCATCGCTCCCATCCCAATAAAAAAGGTGGGTTAATGATATGTTAAATTTACAGGAGAGACGATCTTATGTAGCTTCTATTGATGGAACTCTTAACCATTTCTATATCAGCTATCGTACTTGAGCATATGCTATATTTCAGGCTCTATAATACTTGCTGCTAAATCCTACCGACAATGGTGCGCCCTCATACTGGCAAGATATACCGATCTTTAACTTCCTCTTATGGTCGTAGTAGGTGTGAAAGTGCGTCTGTTTTCGCACTAATTCTAATTCGGATGGATTAATGCTAAGTACCCCTAAGATTACCTCAGAATCGAACGGGTGGCTTTGACTCCAAGGGGCAGTCTTTTTTAACTCAACGTCCACATAATTAATAAAATTGCCTTCTGCCTCCAACAGCATATGAGCTTGTTGAGAGTCTATGATAACGTTACCCACTTCATTTTTTTCTCCACCTACTGCTTTTGCAGCTTCTGCAATAGACATTCCAATATACTGAAAAGGACGATGAAAGGGTGCATTCAGTACATTTAGTCCATAATCAACGGCTCTGTTTATAGCACCTACGAGTGTCAAAGTTCCAATATAATCGCCATTCTGAGGGGTAGCAGAAGCCTGTGAATTAACTATTGAAACTAATTTTATCGGTAAGGTATTTATATGTTTCTCAAAACAATCTTGGATGGAAACTGGGATCGAGACTGTTTTTTGTTCTTGCCATTTTTTATTAAGTGAACCAAGAAAATCTTGCGGAAAAGACCAATATAAAATACTGTTTTCACAATCAACAACAATTAAAAATGTTGGATGCGGCAGAAGTAACCAATAATTAAGTGTGGTCACTGCAATAGGAACTGTAATTGCATTACCTGTTACTTTAGCTTCTTCTTGCCCTTTGCATTGAATATAAAATAACTTTCCTGTTGGGTGTTCTCCCTGCATAATTTCACAGATGAAATCGATGCCGAAATCCCTCTCTTGATGAACAGGAATAACATTGCAAAATTCAGTAAAAACTGAACTTAGGAAGTCGGCGGCATTTGCTCCAATCCTCTGAGACTTAGTGCGTTTAGGTAACTTGGTCATCACGATACTAAAGATTTTTATATCTTCTCATAGTATTAACTCAACCACTAGTTATTTAGGTTTAGCATACTATTCTACTTTTATACAGAGTTTTTAGAGATAATTACCTCATTTTAAATGCAATCAGATGCTTTTTAGTATACTCATCGCTTATATCGAAAAGTTTTAAGTGCTTATTTTTTCCAAACCGTAGTTTAAAGCCTGTCGGATATCTTCATCCTCTAATTCGTGATAAGCTGCTAAAACTTCCTGAACCGAAAGGTTACTAGCCAGCAATTTCAGGACAAAGCCCACAGTGATACGCATTCCCCGAATTGTTGGTTGTCCAAGGCAAACATTAGCATTAACAGTAATGCGATCTAATTGAGCCAACACTGTGGGACTCCTGAACTATAAAATTCTTTTTCTATTTTTACATACAAGACGAAAATTGAGAAAAAAGTCAATTAGTCTTAATTTTGGTTACAGTTAGATTCAGCAGGAAAACGGATTGTTAAAGCTTCGCGTTCCATAACTTTCTAAGAATCTATCCCACTAATATGAAAATGTGATAATCTACTTTTCATTTGAGGAGAGTGTATCACTGTATGGCTGGACGTTTTGAAGGGCTGAGTGACCTAGAATGGAAGTTGTTTGAAGATATATTTTCTGAGGAGGCATCCAAACGTGGCAAAGGAATGCCTCATGCACCATATCGTTATGTATTAAATAGTCTGTTATACATTTTGATTACAGGGTGTCGATGGTGTGACTTACCATATGGTGGTGTGTGGGCATCGAAAAGCTCATCACATCGCTGGTTAAAGCGATGGCGTGACGATGGAACATTTGAATACATACAAGCACGTATATTAGCGATGCCTGCGGCGGGCTACGCCTACGCTGATGAGAAAGGACTGATAAACTGGGATTTTGGGGCTGTAGACGGCTCTTTTTCCCCCTGGGAAAGGAGGAGGTGAAGAAGTTGCGTATGGTGGGAAAGGGAAAGGTATTCTTATCCATACGCTTACAGAAGGTAATGGAATGCCCCTCTCTAATTCAACAACTGCTGCTAACGGTAACGAGAGGGAACAGGTATTACCCTTACTAGATAAAGTCAAATTAAAAACCTTGAAACGCGGTAGACCACGTAAACGAGTTAGAGTCTTGGCTGCCGATAAGGGGTATGACTCGAAACAACAACGTGCGAGTCTACGCAAACGGGGGATTCGACCCCAAATACCAAAAAGGGTTTGGAAAACTAAGAAAAATAAAGGTAGACCCATCAAGATATCTGTCACGAGATACCAGCAAGAACGTTGTTTTGCTTGGTATCAACGTAAATATCGTCGTTTAGTTGTTCGCTGGGAACGTCGA
>DASQZD010000048.1:0-35395 GCA_035638855.1 Nodularia sp. (in: cyanobacteria)
CAAAAGTCATGAAATTGCCGGACAGATGTTTGATAATGAGTACGATTTAGCGATTGCTGTAATGGATGGGATGAAAACTCGTAGCGAAGCAGGTGAATACACACTGGAGCGTTTTATATTTAATTGCACCTAGCTACTTATCACTTATGAGTCAACAAACTTATTTCAAAGTCCCCTTTGTCTGGGAGGAGCCGAAACCGTTAATTGAAGCTCCAGCACGATTAACTTTTAAGCCTTTTAAGGCAATGGACGACAATTCATTAATCAGTGTTGTGATGCGTGTCATGGCTTCATCAACGGATGCCAGTCATCAACGGAAAATTTCAGCAACTTCCCCTTACCAAGAGATTGAGAAATATCTCAATTCGGCCAAAGATGACTTCTGGTATCAAGATGACTGGTGGCAGTTTGGAATTAATCAAAATGGCGACATTGTAGGGTTTGTGCTTCCAGTTATTTTTACAGGATGCGCCAAGGATGGCAAAGAGGAAGGAACTATTTTCGATATCGGCGTTCTGCCCCAGTATCAAGGACATGGTTTTGCAAACGATCTTTTGTCACAAGGAACACGTACATTACAAGAAGTAGGCATTTGGAGAGTGTTTTGTGATACTTGGGTGGGTAACGAGCGGATGATTTCTGCTTTCAAGCGAATTGGTTATCAACAGTACGGTGAACCTTGGGAGCGTCCCGTTTAAATATGTTTTCTCCCTCAAAATCTGAATTTTATCGAGTTGAAGCGATCGCAGAAAATGAGTTAGTAATCACCATTACCACAAGCTGGCAATCGTAGGCTGTGGAGGGCGGGTGTTAATCGAGTAGGGATGAGGGCGGGGCGGCGAGAAGCTCTCTCTTCTTAAGCTTTTGGCTATCGCAGATGTGGCGTACACCAAAGGAGTTGTCGTAGTCATCAAAACGAGAGTGCAAATCTACAACTCATTCCTTGACAAGCTCTAACCAAGTATTAATAATTACTCAATTATATCTTCGCCAATTCCTAGTGCTTTATAGCTCTGTGTTAAATGCTGCCAAAGTGACTCAATTTGCTCATAGGACTCCGATACAGAAAGTTTTCCTCCAGTCTGTAGATTGCAGATGTAACTTACCCGTTGAGAAAATTCTTGAAGATTAGCATTAAATATAAGACTCTGGGGGGTAAATTCACCCAAGTATCGATAAGGTTGGTAAAGAAAATTATTTTTATCTACTTGATTGTACTCATCCATATAAAAATATTGCTACTAAAAGTCTAGATTTGATGTTATTGGATTACTTTGTATAGTCTATGAATACTCTTTTTAGTTCCATAGTTTACCCTCACAAAGCGTAAGAATTCCGAATGGGTGATAATCTACTATTCAGGCTCAAATTGTATTATTTTGTGTGAATTGAGCTTGAACATCAGGTATTCTCAAAAAAGCATAAACTCCTCCTAATTGAACACGTTCTGGTGGGAGGTGTAAAACTGCACAGCATCTTTGCACTGCTGCTTGATATTCTCGCCACTGCTTACGGATGCTTATACTAAGGGCATCATTACTTAATTCGGAAAATTTTAGCCCTGCTCGCAAGAGCCAAACTTCCACATCAGTTGTTTCACCTATCGGCTCTGAGAAAATATTTTTGTTAAACATTGGTACAAAAACTCCTTTTCAGATGTAATACATAAGCGCTTTTTGTGGGTGTGTAGTCTGCTTTTCCCAAAGGTCTTGAAGTGAATACTTTTGCAAAACCAGGTTAGCCGCTTGGCAAGCTTCTTGCCAAATCTCTTCCACAACGCTTGATTCTAGGTTTTCGAGAGTTGTATTGTTAGTAGATGCATCAATCTCTACTCCCTCAATGGAAGTTAAAACATCTAAAACTGTAATTTTCCGAGGGTCACGCGCTAAAATATAACCGCCTTTAGAACCACGTATGCTGTTAATTAGACCTCGGCATCTTAGTGTAGCTAGTAGCTGTTCTAAATAGCGACTTGGTATACTTTTTCGCTCTGCTATTTCTTTAATTTGCATTAAATCGCCATTGTGGTAGCAATCTACTAATGCCAACATCGCTAGAAGTGAGTATTCAGATTTATTTGGTAGTTTCATCAACCTAAGTACTATATAAGTTTTTAAAGCTTTGATCCTATCTCAACTCTAAAAGAATTAAATCATATTACTTATTTTGATTTTTTCTCAAAATAATAAATAACAGTGATTGACAAAATTACCATCTTGTTATCTATAATGTCGATGCGCTCCGAATTGTGCAATTAGGAACTTCCAGCGAATAAAATATACAGACAGACTTATTCAATATATCTGGTTTTAACCCAGAGTTAACTTGAATTTAAGTCATTGGTAAATAAACGTTAAAGCATAGCCTTCAAACTAAAACACAATCAGGAGCAGTGAATATATAAGCTTGTTTTTACAAATGAAAACAAGATTTTATTTGCTGCCTTTCCTTAGCAACAAAGCTCATTTTAAGCATCTTTGCTTTTCAAGTAGCTATTACTTAAAGCAAAGATTACTAAATAGTGCTTCGCAATGAATTTTAAAACAGAGGTTGTATGAACAAAAACAAAAGAGAACTTTTAGCACCTCCGCTCTCAAACAAGATTCCCAAAATGCTCCGTGGTAGAGTTAAGCGACGTTTGTTTTTGGGTGGGTTAATTATTGGGATGTCTGCTGTTACTTTCTGGGGAGGAGAATTCTTCCTACGCCAGAATCCAATAACATTGGCTGATATAGCCAACCAAAAGAAGCCTTATGTCTTACCACCTGGGCAAGCTCGTCTCAACCTAGTTTTAATTCTAGATGGGCTACGCCCTGATTCCATCAATCCACAAAATACACCAAACATATATCGTCTACGACAACAAGGTGTCAACTACCTCAATGGACACGCTGTTTTTCCCACAGTCACAAGGGTGAACTCGGCAGCGATCGCCACTGGGTATTACCCAGGTAAAAATGGAATTGTCAGCAATTCTATGTATGTGCCACAAGTCAACCCAACCAAATCATTTAGCACAGGAGAATATCCCGAACTCCAAAAGCTTGATCAGGTAACGGACGGAAAATTAATTTTTGTCAAAAGTTTGGGTGAACACCTTCAAGAAAACGGGATGAAACTGGCTGTTGTTAGTTCTGGTTCAACCGGAAGTGCTTTACTACTTAATCCTCGAAGCATCAGTAAGAATGTTGGCGTTTTGATTAACGGCTACTTTGATCCTGGTAAACTTGTAGCATTCCCCCCTGAAGTCAACCGGGCAATTTTAAATCGTTTCGGTGCTGCCCCTGCAAATAAAGATACTAACAACGACGGTCGTTTAAATGAAGCAGTGGACTGGAGTGAGAAAGTTCTTCTAGATTATGTCATTCCAGAATTAAAACCTGATGTAGTCTTTAATTGGTTAACCGAACCTGATAGTACTCAGCATGAGCTTGGGGCAGGATCTCCAGAAGGAATTAGTGTAATCCGCAACGATGATCGCAATATTGGTTTAATTCTAGATAAACTCAAAAAACTTGGATTGTATGACCGAACTAATATCTTTGTGATCTCAGATCACGGCTTTAGTGTTCATACCTATACAGTCAACCTGACACAAGAATTAATTAATGCTGGGTTAAAGCTTTCAAAAGACTCAGATGACGTAGTTTTAGCTAGCAGTAGTCAGGCAGTGCTACTACATATTAAAGACCGCAACCCCCGGCAGATAGAGAAAGTAGTTAAGTTCTTGCAAAAACAGGATTGGGCTGGGGTTCTGTTTACAGCAGCATACAGACCCCAAAACTCCCAACTTGACAATTCATTTGCTCAACAAAATAAACGAAATCATCTCAAACCAGAAGGTTGGGTAGGTGGAACCTTTTCTTTAGAACTCATCCATGAGTTTAATCAAGAACGAGGTGCTGACATCATTTTGACTTTTCCCTGGACATCGCAAAAGAACGCCTTTGGAGTCGAAGGAACTGATTTTACAGAAACTACTAGTGGAACAACTGGGCCGCTTACAGGCAATGGCAGCGGTCATGGCAGTATGAGTCCTTGGAATATTCGCAATACCTTTATTGCTTGGGGAGTCGATTTCAAGCAAGGGGTAACTATTGATACCCCAGTAAGTAACGTTGATATTACTCCCACGATTCTTGCACTTAAGGGTATTAATAGCAATGAAAACTTTGACGGTCGTGTACTCAAAGAAGGCTTGAAGGCAGGCATAAACCCGATAGACATCAAAGTTCAGACTAAGGTTTTTACAACCACAGCACGAGGCTATAAAGCTTCTATCCAAGTCTCAGAAGTGGAAAATCAACGCTATATAGATAAAAGCTGGCGTGAACGCTAAGGCATAACCTCAGAAAAAAATTACTAAGAGCAAGTCATGTAACAACCTTGCCTCTTTTGAGCTAGAAATGCTTTCTCAGTAAGCTTTTTAGATAATAAATTGTAAAAGTTGTTTCTTGACAGGCTCTAACCATTATCAAAGAGATCCAAACCATTCTCCTTTCAACGGGACAAACTACAGTTGATTATTTGGGTACTGACAATGGCAGTACCCTTACCCTACTCCAGTCAAATCCTAGTGTGGTAAAACTTACTAGAGAAGACGACTCTCTAAATTAGCCAAGTAACCCTTGGGGTCTCTGCGAAATCGATATTGTTCAATTCTGGCTTTGTGGTGTTTTTGCAATTGAGAGCGTAATTCGAGCCAAGTATGAATATCAACTTGTGCTAAATCAGATGCGGTAAAAGAATGAAGTTTAGTAGCGATTGCACAGGCAAGTTTGACAGAACCACGAATAACAAGGGATGAGGGGGCAACCTTACGACCAGTACAACGACGTTGATGATGACGTAGCATACCAAAAGCGTGTTCCAAATCATTATTAGTTCTGGGAAACCCTTCAATTTCATAACAATGAAAAAGTCCAGACCAGTAGTTATGAGTGGTTTTTATAAAGTTATCGATTGCAGTGTTCAGCGTACCAGCTTTCTGCAATTGAGAGGACATTTCTGTTAAAAGTTGCTGATAACTTTGTTTGACTCCAGCAGCATCAAGACCTATTTTATTATTGAGAATGTTACTAGCTTTATCAACCCATTCATATGCAACCCTAACAGGTGTAAATAAGGATGCAGTCACAGATAATCCCTTGGCTAGAAGGTGTTTTAGGTTGACTAAAGATGGTGGTAAAGCACTTTTTTTTCCATCCGTTCTAAGCTTTCCTCTATCAATGTCAAATTTTCTTGTAACTTTAATCCAGATGCCTCTAACGGTGGATGACCATCATTGGTTATAGAACTACGCACTGCCGAGCAATAATCTTCAATAATATTTGCCAAATCTTTATCTTCATTGGTAACACTACGTTCAATGTCTCGTAATCCTCTAACTTTTTTCTTTAATTCCTTTTTTGCATGTCGATCCGCCTCATATATGGGTTTAATTGCTTCCTTCAGGTAATGATAATGACACAAACCATGAGCAATACTAGGTAATGCTAACCCAACAGCTTTGCGAATTGATTGTTGCCCATCACTAACAACTCCATCAATTGGTACATACAGGGTATTAGTTACTTCTAATAATAACGCCACCAAATCTTCATTTCTTGATGATAATAAGGTTTTAGCTAGTAAAATTTCTCCTGATAAGCAATCTCGGCTGTTCCCCATAATACCTCATGTCCAATTTCTGGCTGCATTCCATCGATCGCTAATATCACCCGTCCTTGGTTAGCCACTATTGCTTTTAACCTTTTATGGTCTTTTAGCCATAAAGAAAGTAATTCGTCATATCTGTCAATTAGGTGCGTAACCGTTCGTTTACTGATACATATACCCTTTAATTCAAGGTAAGTGTGTATTTGAGGAACACTTCTATGTTCTTGGTAGCGTAATGCTCCTATATAAGCAATCACATCCAAACCAAATTCGTTCTGTGGTAGAGCAAGTGACCCTTCTTGCTCTGGTCGATATGCTTTTTTATACCGCATACATGACTTATTTTGACATCGACGAATTTTTAGCTGTAGTTCTACTACCCCATTTAATGTTCTTATATGTCGAGGATTATTGTATTCATTCCACATTGCTTGACCGCACGAAGGGCATTTTTTTTGAACACAATCGAGTACTTCAAACGATGTTGCCTCTGGTTTTAGACTTTTTCTTGCCAAGTTTTCACACCATTATTTCGCTACAAGGTCAAGATTACAGGATTTCCGCTCTTCTCTAGTAAGTTTTGCCACGTTAGATTATTCATCATTCCTTGGCAACACTTACATCCAGTTTGGTTTGGCTGCTGTGGTGTTTGATTCGTTGGCGCTGTTCTTTGACTAGTCAGCACTTGAATTAGTTTTGCTTCGTTTATAACCCTAGCGGATTGATTCGGGGTCACAGTTTCCTTGGGGGTGTTGGCAAAGGAAGCAGTAGTGGTTAACGTCAGCAATGCAAAACTAGCTACAGCTCCGCTCAATACTGTCTTAACGCCTGTATTAATGTTCATTTTTTACTCTCCATTATTTTGTTAAGTTAGTAGTTTCTGAGAAACTAAGGCCATTCTAAAGTCTCTATTTGGGTATAGAGTCAAGTCATAAATTTATTAGTCTCGGAAATTATGAACAGGTATATCAGAGCAAGCAACTTCCTCAATCAAGCTACAAAGCTCTTTATTACAGGGATTATCCAAAGGTCGGTTTGACCAACGTTGTTGATATGCCTCTAGCTCATCCTTCAGTTCCTTCATGCGATAAATCTGCTCCTCAAGATGAGCAATTTTTTGTTTGAGTAAATCCCGAACTAGTGGACAAGCAGGGTCGCCTTGGGAACGGATGCCTAACACTTGTTGAATTTCAGACAGGGAAAACTGTAAGGATTGGGCTTTTTTGATGAATTGCAGCCTGTTGATTGCCTCACAGTCGTAATAACGATAGCCACTTTCACTTCTTTCAACTGGTTTTATCAAGCCCAAGCCTTCGTAATACCGGATTGTTCCCACTGCCACATCAGTTTGCTTTGCTAGCTCACCAATTTTCAGCAGCTTTTTTGGGGATGATACCTCACAGCAAACTTGTTCCACGATAGCAATCATAGTTATTTACTACTATGTGTTGTTATAAGTTTAAAGTCTATAGTCGGCTAGAGAGTCAAGTGATAATTGGAAAAATTTGTGTAAAGTTTAATTACAATACTTGTGGGGAAAAATATTAGCTTAAAACTTGATGAGCCAGGTTTGCAAATTTGAGGAAATATTATTTTCCAAATAATTTGAATTGAGGTTATTTGGAAAATAATATTTCCCTATGGGGTTGACTCTATAGCCGACTAGAGGATTCAGAATGAATGAGTCAAAAGAATTTTGGTGGACACCATGACAAAACGTCAAATTGAGATTTTTACGGCTGACTGTCCTCTTTGTGATGAGACAGTGCAAATGGTACAAGAACTGACTTGTCCTAACTGTGAAGTATCCGTCTATAACCTGCGACAAGAGCAGGAGAAAGCCCAGCAGTATGGAATAAATGCAGTACCAGCGATCGCAATTAATGGAAGACTTGTCTTAACTGGTAAACCGAATCTAGAACAGTTGCGAGCAGCTGGTGTAGGTCAACCCCTAAATTAGAAGCAGTAATAAGCAGAGATTTACCACCAAAATGGGTGGTAAATTCTCATAGGGTACTATGTACATATAAAGTTAGAAACACAAGAGTTTTGCACTTCTCGTTTTACTAATAAAACATCAGCTAAATTAAACAGCATTTATCCAAAAATCAGCTGTGACGATTTTGCCATTGCGATTAAACTGACCCCAGAGCTTATACTTCCCTGGTTGAGGAAAACTAGCCATAAAATGAACCTGCCCAACAGGGGCATCTTTTAGCGCATGGGCATGAATATAATCTTTTGCTTTCAACGGAGTTGACTGCCGTAGGATGACTAAATGTCCTCTTTCTCCCAAATAAGGCTGCAAGTCTGTAAGCGGCTGATTGTTAAAAGTATCTTGTAATTTAAACATGATAGTGACTTCTTTACCTACTTTTACAGTGGGTTCAGAAACAGCGAGATTGACTTTAGTATTATTAAACGTTTTATTGCGATTTAAGTCAATTTCTGGGGATGCAATACTGTTTCCAGTAACTTGTGTTTTCAATACTGAAACTTGTTCCGTTTGACCAGCAGGTTTGTAGTCGCTAAAAAATGTGTAACCTCCTGCTTGCGGAAAAGGGGCTGCAACTTCAAACTGCCCATTTTCCTTATATGTCGGATGAAGATGACTGAAAAACTGAAGATCATTGCTGACAAGAATGAGGTGCATTAGCTTTTCTTGGAAAGTGTCAAAATTTGCGATCGCTTTCCCATCCAAATCTTGAACATCAATCAATATAGGAATACTTTTATTGGGGGTAATGATGCTTAGAACTTTGAGTTTCGCCTGAGTCAATGCTTTCTTCTCATCACCCGCGCCACTTGTTGAATGTTCTCTGTGATTTATCTCACCCATCGAATGCTCCTCATGCTGATGTGTGGCAGCAGATATTGGTTTGGCTTCGTCTCTAACTAATAAGGAGCAACTTTGAGCCAGTATCAAAGTAGTAGTTATAGCAATTGCATTCAGAAATCGATTCATTGATTTTGCTCCATTTTTTAATAATTGAAGTTATTCAAAAGTCTGAATTCGTCTGGGGAGTTAATATGGCAAGCATTAGAACCACAACTTTTAGTTGCCAATGTGCTAATATTAAACTGACAATTAGGCAAGCAACTGTAGATAAGCTTGTTAATTCTGCCATGTCGTCAGTAAAATTTTTAAACAAATAACTAACTGCTAAACCAATCGTCAGTGGAATCAGAAAAAGTAAACTCATATAAGTCACCTCTCTTCTAAAAGCAGAAGGACTTTTCTGAAATGAATATTTGACTATCAGCAGTTCATTCAATGCTGACTACTGATAGTAGAATAAACTCAAAAACCTAAACAGATGGATAGCCTATGGCAGCTATTACTTCTTTAATTTTAGTTTCAGGTGCTTGAGTTTCTATACTGACAATTTTTGTTTTTGTATCAGCTTGCACTGTTGCTGTAGAATCAATTGATTGAATTGCTTTGGTGATAGTATTCGCGCAAGCAGAACAAGCCAGTTTGGGAACCGTTAGTTGCAGCGTCATAGGATTAAATTCCTTATTGAGGATAACTAATTTTCTGAAAATCGTTGAGTAGATATACGATTAATCTACTCAACTAAAATTAGTTTAATATCTCCAGCTTACGGGAGAGTCAAGAGGTAAAATTGAAAAAACAACTAATTTATTTATAAATAATTTATATCAATATAAAATCAGCATATCAACTTAGATTAATGCGTTGATATGCTGACAAAAAATCAAACGGACAGCTTGATTGTTTAATTTCTTTCAATAATAGGACAAATTGTTTGTTCAGGATTTTCAGGTATTGTCTCCCAACCAGAAACTAGCCCTGATAATTCTTGTCTCAGAATAAGTAATTGCTGAATTTGTTCATCAATGGCTGTTATCTTATCTTGCAGTTTAGCTTTTATATGTACGCATGGTAATTCACCTCCGTCGTGAACATTCAAAAAATCCTTAATTTCTGATAATGGCAATCCCAGACTTTGGGCACGTTTGATAAAGTGGAGTCGCTCCAAAACATCAGAGTTAAATAATCTAAATCCACCCTCGGTTCTCCCTAATGACCTGAGTAGACCTAGCTCCTCATAGTAGCGAATAGTTTTAATTGTTACACCGCTAGACTTGGCAACATTACCAATGAGTTTTGGCGCTTCTTGGACTAACATACTTAACTGCTCTCATGTTAGATAGGTTTATTTACTTTATCTTAAACTCTCCAGTCAACTGGAGAGTCAAGTAAGAACAGGATCATTCTGCTAATTATTTGCTACTGGATTATGTGGCAGGTTTTACTTCTACAAAACCACGATACATTTTCATACCACAGGTATTGAGTACCTTCTGTGTTTTCACTGCTTTTGTTACTCTCTCTGTAGGTAAAGAAAGCTTTGGTTGGGTCTGTTGAGTAGATTGAGAAGTAGCTACTGGGGTTGCTTTTGTAGTGGTATCAGTAGGTTGAACTTCTATAACTCCTCGGAACATATTCATACCGCAGTTGAAAGTATAAGTACCTGGTTTGTCTGGTATAAACTCAATGGATGTGATTTCATTGAGTGGTAGGTTTTTGGCGATATGGAAATCAGGTAGGCGTATTTCTTCAAGACAACTACTAGGGTCACGGCGTAAGAAATTAAGGCGGACTCTTTGACCCGCATTGACTAGAATTCGACTAGGTTCGTAGCCTCCATCTACAGTAATGCCAACTTCTTGAATACCATCATGGGCTTGGGCTTTTTGGGACTTTGGTTTACCCAAGACAAACCACCAGATTTCTAGTCCGACTAACCCCAAGCCGACAGTTGTAACTGCACCTTTTACCCACAATGGTTGCTCAATACGGCGGAACTGAGTTGTATGCGTTCGCTCGGTAGCTGGCATTTGATGATTCATCTGTGCAACTGCCTTATCTGAGGCAACACTGAATACCAATCCCAAGCTTACTATACTGCCAAGAATTACTTTACTCAACATTTGCTACCTCCTTATGCTACTGGTTTAGCTTGAAATTTACGCAGACGTAGGGCATTTGTAACTACTGAAACCGAACTAAATGCCATTGCTGCACCTGCAATGATGGGGTTAAGCAACCAACCGAAGATGGGGAAAAGAATACCAGCCGCAATTGGAATGCCGGCAACGTTGTAGATGAAAGCAAAAAATAGGTTTTGACGAATGTTACGAATCGTAGCGCGGCTGAGTTCAATGGCAGTGACAATGCTTCGCAAGTCACCAGAGATGAGTGTGATGTCACTAGCGGCGATTGCTACGTCTGTCCCGGTGCCAATTGCCATTCCCACATCGGCTTGGGCTAGGGCTGGTGCATCATTAATACCATCACCTACCATTGCGACAATCTTTCCTTCCGATTGCAATTTCTGCACTGTAGCAGCTTTTTGATCGGGGCGGACTTCTGCCAAAACACGCTTGATACCAACTTCACGAGCAATAGTTTCTGCGGTACGGTAATTATCACCTGTGAGCATAACTACCTCTAAACCCAGTTTTTGCAAAGCGCGAATTGCCTGTATGGAGGTGGGTTTGATGGCATCAGAAATACCCATCAATCCCTGAATTTGTCCGTCAACCGTAATCCAAATCGCGGTTTTGCCCAGATACTCCAAACGCTCTTTATCTTGTTGTAAGCCTTGAGCATCAATGCCTAATTCTGACATCCATCGTTGCGTACCAATTTGCACAAGATGACCAGAAACTATACCCTGTACACCACTGCCTGTAATTGCCTCAAATTCCTTGACCGGAGCTAATTCCACTTCTTGAGATTGGGCATATCTGACAACAGCTTCTGCCAACGGATGTTCAGAATTGCGTTCCACAGATGCCGTAAGTTGCACCAACCTCATCTCATTACCATTAGCAGTACCATTGACGGTGACAAAATCCGTAACTGTTGGTTTACCTTGAGTGATGGTTCCAGTTTTATCTAGTACTATTATTTGAATTTTGTGCGCCAGTTCTAAGCTTTCGGCACCTTTAATCAAAATGCCATTTTCTGCACCTTTACCCGTTCCTACCATTACAGAAGTTGGTGTGGCTAAACCCAACGCACAAGGACAGGCGATAATTAGTACCCCAACAGTGGTGATCAACGCCAAAGTCACGTTGCCTGTAAAATTAAACCAAATGATGAAAGTGAGCAGTGCGATCGCAATCACCGCAGGTACAAACCATCCAGTTACTTGGTCTGCTAATCTTTGAATTGGAGCTTTGGAACCCTGTGCCTGCTGTACTAATTGGACAATCTGCGCCAACACAGTATCACTTCCAACTCGTGTCGCCCGAAACTTGAAACTCCCAGTTTTGTTAATGGTAGCTCCAATCACTTCATCGCCTGGTTGCTTTTTAACGGGCAAACTTTCTCCTGTCACCATCGCTTCATCAATTGTGGATGCTCCCTCAATCACTTCCCCATCAACAGGAATCTTCTCGCCAGGACGAACCAGTATCACATGTCCAATCTGCACTTCTTCAATTGGGACATCTACTTCTCGTCCATTACGAATCAAACGCGCTGTTTTAGCTTGTAAACCAATCAGCTTGCGGATCGCTTCTGAAGTTTGCCCTCTAGCACGATTCTCAAATAGTCTTCCTAGCAAAATCAGGGTAATGACAACAGCAGCAGTTTCATAATATACATCTGGTGTTAACCCCTGATTAATGAAAAAGCTGGGCAATAAAGTTGGAAATAGCGAATAAAAATACGCTGCACTTGTACCCAAAGCGATTAGGGTATCCATTGTGGCAGCATGACGTTTTAAAGCTTTCCAAGCATTGATGTAGAAGGAGTAACCACACCAGAACTGTACTGGAGTAGTAAGTATCAACTGCATCCAAGGATTATGCAACCATGCTGGGATAAAGGGTAAGTGCAACCCTGTCATCATTGGCAGTGACCCAATGACCAATACAATGCTAATGATTCCCCCTACCGTCACTTTTCGCATTAAATCGCGGGATTCTCTTAAGCGATGTCTTTTTTCAGCATCATCTTCTCCCGTCATCAGATTTTGTTCTTGGAGTGGGTAGGCAGAGTAACCGGCTGCATCTACTGCCTCTTGAATGGCTTCTAAATCAGTTCTTCTAGGGTCATATTCAACTGTTGCCTGTTCTGCTCCAAAGTTCACGATACATTCATTGACACCAGGGACAGAATTAATCGCGTCTTCAATGCTGCTGGCACAAGAGGCACAACTCATGCCGCGCAGTTTAAGTGTCGTATTCTCCATCTGACTGCTCCAGTTACTAAGTGGCGCTAACTAATATCTAACTGATTTCATTTTGAATGCTCCAGTTCACTGGAGAGTCAAGAGGCCATCAGAAGAATTTTTAAAGCACATTTTAGATGCAGCTTTGTAGGTGCATTAGCGTCATACTAATGATGTAATAAATATTTCTAGCTACTGAGGTATAAGGATTTCATGTTGATATGCATTCGTACATCTGTACGACTGCATATCAACATTTGATTTCATCCTGATTTCATTTTTGGCTGTCAAACTATCTAGTAAGTGCAACAGTCGCTTTGTGAATAACTAGTTATCTGGACAATTTTATTACCCAAGCCAAAGATAAATAAGCTAAGGGGTTGATCCTCCAGCTAACTAGAGATTTTAAAATGAAATCAGGAAATATTTAGATAATCACTATGCAACTTTCTACTCTGAAAAACAGCTTTTTGTCATTGACTTTAGTAGCGATCGCCTCTGTTCCTAGCGGGCTGTTAACAGCCTGTTCTACAACTACTTCCCAAAACCAAACATCAAACCCTACTACCACCGCCACTGATACTAGCGACAAGCAACCGATGAACCACGACGGTAGCATGATGAATCATGGTGGTAGCACGATGAACCATAATATGGCAATGGATTTAGGAGCAGCCGATGCTAATTATGATTTGCGGTTTATTGATGCGATGAATCCGCATCATAAAGGAGCAGTGGAGATGGCGAAGGTTGCACAGGAGAAATCGAAACGTCCTGAAATCAAAAAGCTGGCTTCTGAAGTTATTAAAGATCAAGATAAAGAAATCGCTCAGTTGAAACAGTGGCGCACAGCTTGGTATCCCGGAGCAAGCAGTACCCCGGTGGCTTATGATGCGAAAACAGGTAAAACAGTCGCAATGTCTGACGAACAAATGCAAGGCATGATGATGAATATGGACTTAGGAGCCGCCGATACTGAGTTTGACTTGCGGTTCATAAATGCAATGATTCCCCATCATGAAAGTGCAATTACGATGGCTCAAGATGCAGTAAGTAAGTCTAAGCGTCCTGAAATCAAGAAATTGGCTCAAAGCATTATTGATTCACAGCAAGCAGAGATTAACCAAATGAAACAGTGGCGAAAAGCTTGGTATAACAAGTAAGCCCAAGTTTCTATGTAAACCATAGTGTGCTGCCCTTTAAGTGATCGCAATTCTCGTACAACAACCAAATAAATGTAAACAAACTAGTTTTACTCAGATTTAGTCATGAGAAACCTTAAATACTATAAATGCTCTTTGAGCAAAGATATATAGCGTCTTTTGTCGTGTTTCTCCTTGGTTTTCCAGTGTTGATGGGTATTGCGATCGCTTCAGGAGTTTTCCGGCTCGTGGTTTGGTGACAGGAATAAATGGTGGAGTAGTTGTTGGGGATATTTCTGGATTAGCATTGCAAGTTAGTGGGTCAGCTGCTTGAATGCTAATCTCTCGTCCTAATTTCATCCCAATTTCATATTTGTATGAAAGACTATTAAGTTAAGTGGTTAATTTGGCTTCGTGAACAAATTCCAAGAGCGAAACCGCTAGCTTGCTTGCCAAAAGCGGTTCCCCAAATCCCGCTCGAAAAGTTAATCAAGTTTAAGCACAAATCTACACTATAGTAACTCAAGGACACAAAATAGCGATGGAAATCTCTAAAAGTCTCCAACCACCTACAGTAATTCGTTGTGTTTCCGGCACAGTTCTGAGCCTTTTATTACTGACAACTCCCACAGCTGTGTTAGCTGATGCTGGACACGACCATAGCGGTGCAAGTTCATTTCAGGGTGGTGGAAGCGAAGCAAGTGGTTCTGTCGAAGTTGATGCCGAAACCGCCCAGAGGTTGGGAATTAAAGTTGAGCCAGTGAAACGGCAACGGCTGGCTTTGGGTATTAAAAGCACTGGACAGATTGAAACCTTACCTAGCCAAAAAGTGGAAGTGAATACCCCAATTACAGGGGCAAAAGTGGTTGAATTGTTGGTGGAACCCGGTGCTGTAGTCAAAAAAGGTCAACCCCTTGCCGTTGTCACTAGTCCTGACTTGGTGGAGTTACGGGTTAGTTCCCAAGAAAAACGAGCGGAAGCTATAGCTTCTTTGCAGCAAGCGCAAGCCGATTCAAGATTAGCTCAACAAAATTATCAAAGGTATTGGCAAATATCTAACGCCGACATTGCCCAAGCACAAAGCCAGGTAGCATTTGCTGAAGAAAAATATAATAAGGATTTACAGTTAGTTAATGAAGGCGCTTTACCACGTCGCAACGCGCTCGAATCTCAAACACAATTAGCGGAAGCAAAAGCCAAACTCACCTCAGCCAACAGCAGACGAGATATCATTGAAAGTGAAGCTCAAATGAAACGCGCTCAGTCTGCTGTTCAAGTAGCACAAGAGCGTTTACGTCTTAGTGATTCTGCTTATAATACTAGACTACAACAAATAGGCAACCGTCCTAACGCCAACGGACTGGTCACAGTGACTGCTCCCATCTCCGGTAAAGTTGCCGATCGCGAAGTTACCCTTGGTCAAACTTTTAATGATGCAGGTGGCACACTCATGACTATTGTCAATGATAGTCGGGTTTTTGCCACAGCCAATATTTATGAAAAAGATTTAGACAAAGTAAAAGTAGGTCAAAGAGTAAGTTTAAAAGTTGCTAGCTTACCAGACCGTACCTTTTCTGGAAAGGTTACACAGATTGGTGCGGTAGTACAAGGGGAAACACGGGTTATCTCAGTCCAAGCTGAAGTAAATAACCCAGGCGGACAACTCAAACCCGGAATGTTCGCCGAATTGCAGGTATTAACAAACCAAGCATCTGCACCTGTATTGGCGGTTCCTAGCTCGGCTGTAGTCGATGCGAATGGGAAAAAAATGGTCTACATCCAAAATGGGAACGCTTTTCAATCTGCGGAAGTCACCTTGGGTCAAACCTCTGGGGACATGGTTGAGGTGAAGACGGGTTTGTTTGAGGGAGATGCGATCGTCACCCAACGTGCGCCCCAACTTTACGCGCAATCATTGCGGGGTGGTAGTAAACCAAAAGAAGAAGAACACAACGAAGAAAGTGATTCTCATGCAGAAGAAACTGAAGTTAAAACTAACAGTTTCTCACCACCCTTGTGGTTAACAGCAGGTGGAGGAGCAGCACTTGCGACAGTTGCTTTCATGGGAGGTGCTTTTTGGTCTAATCGTCGTACCCGTTCACGTTTAGTACCAGCAGGTAATTTAGAGTACGACGGGTTCAATTATGAAACAGAGGTTTATCTCGATAACTACAAGCAACCAACCCTGTCTACTTCTGATAAAAATGTTGAGGAGCGCGATCGCCCTCGAAATTCTGATGGTATTTAAAAATTAGTGAAATTGCAGATAATACCTGAAGTTGAGTTCTGTTAGATTTTCTAACATTAAACCAACCTATAGCAAGACTATTTAGATTGTGAACAGAACAGTTTATAAATCTCATGCTCCAGGCGCAGAGAGTATAAGAATGTAGTTTGTTCATATCCCATTTAGGAATAGTTCGCTTTGGGCTGATTTGGGGCTTGATGTTAGCAACAGCCACACCTAATATTTAAATTTACTTACCCGTTTATCAGAAATAAACAAACCCTTCGCCATTTCTTAACCAAAAACCAAATGATTAGTACAGTTGCTAGATGGGTAATTTCTCGACGCTGGCTCGTAGTAATTGCTGCACTCATTTCCACATTAGTCATCATCTTTAATACCATCCCCAAAATGCCCCTGGATGTTTTTCCAGCCTTTGCACCTCCCCAAGTCGAAATTGAGACAGCAGCCCCTGGACTAGCACCAGAAGAAATCGAATCTTTGGTGACATTACCAATTGAAAGTGCCATTAATGGAACCCCAGGCTTAACTACCGTTCGTTCCTCTTCTTCAGCCGGACTTTCTGTAGTCAGAGTTGTTTTTGGCTGGGGAACAGATATCTTTCAAGCCCGCCAGTTGATACAAGAACGACTGCAACAAGCCGTAAGCAAGCTACCAGAAGGAGTTGAAACCCCACGAATTGCTCCCACTAGCTCTCCCATCGGTACTGTATTAAAGTACGCCTTGACTGTGGAAGGGGAAGGCAATAACCAATCTGCCACTGAAATCGACCTCATGGAAGTCCGCAGAATTGTTGATTGGCAAGTGACGAATCGCCTTTTAGCAGTTCCCGGTGTCAGTCAAGTACTTGTGTATGGCGGCGATGTGCGTCAGTATCAAGTGTTAGTAGACCTCAACAAACTACAAGCTTTTAATGTATCTTTACAACAGGTAAGTGAAGCTGTACAGGCGGCAAATGTCAATGCTCCTGGTGGCTTTTTGACTACTCCTGATAAACAAACTTTAATTCGGGGAATTGGGCGGATTGAATCCCTTGATGATCTTCAACAATCTGTCATTGTCGCCCGTCAAGGAACGCCCGTCCGCCTGGGAGATGTCGCCCAAGTGCAAATTGGTGGTGCTGTGAAAATCGGCGATGGTAGTTTAAATGGAAAAGATGCTGTTGTGGTGATGGTGAATAAACAACCCCTAGCTGATACTCCCACCGTCACCCGCGCTATTGAAGCCGCAATATCTGAGCTAAAAGAAGGTTTACCGAAAGAAATTAAAGTAAATCAAACCTTTCGCCAAGCAGATTATATCGATACTTCGGTGGAGAATGTCAGGTCAGCCTTGGTGGAAGGTAGTATCATTGCAGCAGTTATCCTCATCCCTTTTTTGATGAATTGGCGGACTCTTGGAGTTGTGCTGTTGAATTTTGCCCTGACCTTTATATTTTCATTGCAAGTATTATCTTTTTTGGGCTTGGGGCTGAATACAATGACTTTGGGAGGATTAGCGATCGCCATTGGTACAGCGATCGATGATGCCATTGTCTATGCAGAAAATGTTTTTCGTTTGTTGCGACAAAATAAATACTCTCCCAACCCGCGTCCAGTACTGGAAATTGTTTTTGAAGGAGTACAGGAAGTCCAGGAATCTCTAATTGGGGCAACTTTAATTACTATAGTCGTCTTTTCTCCAATATTTGCCCTCGCTGGTGTGGAAGGTCGGATTTTTGGCCCAATGGGTCTTAGTTATCTGGTGGTAGTTGTAGTCTCTAGCTTAGAAGCGCTGCTTGTAAGTCCGGCTTTATGTGCAATTTTATTACCTCACAATAAAATGTCAGCAAGGGAACCCTTTGTACCAAGAGTTTGCAAAAGGATTTATTACCCTTTTCTCGATTTTGCTATCAAAAATTCCATAGTTGTTATTACTCTGGCTGCGGCGGGAATGATAGCAGCAATTATTATTTTTCCAACTTTAGGACGGGCATTTTTACCTGAATTCCAAGAAACAACTTTGGTAAATACCTTAGCACTTTATCCAGGTACATCTTTAGAAGCTACCAATAGTGCTGCTTTTGCTTTGGAAGATAAACTCAAAGACGACCCTAGATTAAAGTATATTCAATTACGCGCCGGACGCGCCCCCAATGATGCAGATGCTGCACCTGTGAATTTGGCTCACCTTGATATTGGGTTGAGTGACAAAGGAATGAAAAATCGCCCAGCTACTGTAGAATGGTTGCGCGAAGAGTTTAACAAAATACCAGGGGCTGCATCTAATATTGGTGGATTTATTGCTCACCGTATTGATGAAATTTTGTCTGGGGTCAGAAGTCAAATCGCAGTCAAAATTTTTGGTTCCGACTTAGAAGAACTTCGCAAGCTTGGAAAGCAAGTTGAAGACGTAATGAAATCTATTCCGGGAATTGTAGATTTACAGCTTGAACCACAGATCCCTATTGAACAAATTCAAATTAAGTTTGACCGTGTTGCTGCATCTCGCTACGGTTTAACTATTGGACAATTATCTAATATCATTGAAACAGCACTCAATGGAAGAGTAGTCTCTCAAGTTTTAGAGAAGCAACAAAGCTTTGATTTGGTTGTGTGGTTGCAACCACAATATCGCAACAATCTACAAACTATTGAAAATTTGTTAGTTGATACCCCTGAGGGGAATAAAATCCCTTTAGCTAAAGTTGCTACGGTTGCCTATGGCACTGGGCCTAATACTATCAATCGGGAAAATGTTTCACGTTTAATTGTGGTATCTGCTAACGCTAAAGGCAGAGATTTGCGTTCTGTAGTGACAGATATTCAAAATAAAGTTAAGGCACAAGTACAACTTACTTCAGGTTATTTTATCCAATATGGAGGTCAATTTGAAGCAGAAGAACGAGCCTCACAAAATATTCTGGTTTTCAGTGCTATTTCCTTTGTTGTGATTACAGTACTAATGTATCTTTCTGTAAAATCAATCGCTTCAACAGCAATGATTATGATTAACTTGCCCATTGCGTTAGTGGGTGGAGTAATTGCGGTAGCTTTTACAGGTGGAGTTGTTTCTGTAGCCTCATTGGTAGGGTTTGTAACTTTGTTTGGTGTGGCTACTCGAAACGGATTATTATTAGTAGATAATTACACCACAAAAGTTGCGTTAGGGATGTCTTTAAAAGAAGTATTAATTGCTGGGTCAATGGAACGACTCAACGCTATTTTGATGACATCTTTAACTTCAGCTTTGGGTTTAGTTCCGTTGATAATTTCAGTGGGGCCGGGGAAGGAAATTTTGCAACCTCTTTCGATTGTAGTGTTAGGTGGGTTGTTTACTTCTACGGCGTTAACTTTGTTGGTTTTACCTGCTTTGTACTCGAAGTTTGGTAGGTTTTTGTTACCTAAGCAAAGTGCGGCTGTTGTGGAAAATGGGAAGGTAGCTGGGGTGGTGTTGGAGAATTAATTGGCATTACTAAGTTAAGCGCAGATGTGACAGCAATTTTGATAAATATAGCCAGTGAATTTTTTACTGGCTCATAATATAAGAAGTAAATTGTAAGTACACAGAAACTTCCGATAGGGTGTGTCGCTGATCAGGTGCACACTCTGTATAATATCACTTCTATGAGATTTTTTGAAACCTATTAGTTGAGTGTTTTACAAGTTGCACTCAGGAGTTAGACGCAGAATTAATCACAAAACTAGCACTAATAACAAAACCCAAAGCTGCAATAAAGAAAACAATCCAAAGATTTGGATTTGCTCTCAAAATTTCATTAGTAAATTCTGGCAATTTTCCAAAATCTAGTTTTATTAAAAGTGAAACAATTGCAAAGCCAAAGCCATAATTTACCATTAAAAGTGACAAGTCAATATTCATTTGTTTGGCAATCACGGCTGCGACAATCGAGTACAGCACTGAAAAGACAATTGTGCCACTAATTGCCCAAATATTAGGGCGGTCAAGCATTCTATAAGCAAACCAGTTTCCACCCAGTTCCAAATAGGCAAACAGGATAGGAATAATAGGTAAGATAACCAGTCGGATGAATATATTGTTTGTGTTCAATTTTATGCTCTGTACTACAAACGTTTCCTACATCAAAAACTCTACAATCTATAGCTTGAGTTTAGCAACTTAATTTTGAAAGCTTGTAGTAGTTATTTGACTTTTGCTCTTTGCTTCATCCACCAAAAGGTTCCCAAACCTGCAATAATGACACCGAGCGCCATAGCTCCAGTAAACCATTGATTCGCAGACTTGGTTGACTGACTCGATGGTAATTCTTGCTCAGTTTTTTGAGAGCTTGTAACTGGCGCTGGTGTCGATGCTGCTACACCACTAGCTACTATTACCTCATACTGCATCTGAAAGGGTTTAAAATTACTTTCGACTTTGGGAGTGCAACCTAACTCTAACTGATAAGCTCCTGTTTTAGGAAAAACAACATCTGCACCAGGAATACCCTGATATCTCTCAACTGAAATCGCTTGCACCGTAGGCTGTAATACAGGCGAATCTTCCTGTTTACGGGGTTGAGAGTAGACAGCCATTTGGCAATTCGCCTCCGACACTGGCAAGATTTTCCCTCCCTTGCGGGTGAGTGCAACCCAGACTCTAGCTGTTTCTCCTGCTTTGGGACTGTGATTTGGTTCAACGTGCCAAGTACCAGCCACATCCCCCGATAGTTGAATTTTATGTGCTAACACTGGGGTGACGAGCAGTGACAGAAATACCGCTCCCATCAAGCTTATATTAATCTTTGATTGGTGTGACATTGTGGTGCATGGCAGCTGGTAGTCGAATTTTTAACTATAGCGATCGCTTCTGTCAAGAGACAAGGTGTCAAACTGAACCGAACGTCATAGCTTGCAAGTAAGTTGAAACTGCCTCAGACTATCTTTAATTATGGCGTTTGCGTAGCGGCTGCTTTGCAGCATCGCCCGCTAATAATTAATCCTTGACAGCCTTGGTTCTAAATAGTCGCATTCCATTTGCAGTGACTAATAAGGAAGTCCCTGTATCTGCTAAAACAGCTACAGCTAACCCAACAAACCCAAAGGTTCCTAATAGCAGAAACAAACCTTTTGTTACTAAAGAAAAGACAACATTCTGTTGAATTACAGATACAGTGCGACGGCTTAGTTCTACTGCATAAGCAAGTCGTCTTAGGTCACTTCCTACGATCACGACATCTGCTGTCTCCAGAGCAATATCTATTCCACCAACTGCAAAACTAATATCCGCAGCAGCAAGCGCAGGAGCATCGTTAATACCATCTCCAACCATACCTACTACTCCTGTTTGACGCAGAAGTTGAATTTCTTCAAGTTTATCTTTTGGTAGCAGTTCTGCCCGGTACTCTGTAATTCCAACTTGCTGGGCAATCTGAAGAGCAACGGCAGTACGATCACCCGTTAGCATTACTAATCGCTTTAATCCAACCCGCTTCAACTGTCGCAGGGCTTCCGTCGCTTCCAAGCGAATACCATCAGAAAGTGCGATCGCTCCTAATAACCCTTCATTTGTTCCTACCAGCACCGGAATTTGACCGAGTTGTTCAATAGAAGCTAACAAATATTCAGCTTCACCAGATAAGCGAATACCTTGGTCTAAAAACAACCGTTGATTGCCTATGAAGTATAACTGCTCATTAAAGTTCGCCTGAATCCCTTTCCCAGGTAGTGCAGTAAAGTTAATAGGTGTTTCTAA
Organism: Nodularia sp. (in: cyanobacteria); assembly: GCA_035638855.1. GTDB lineage: Bacteria > Cyanobacteriota > Cyanobacteriia > Cyanobacteriales > Nostocaceae > Nodularia. The sequence goes on from DASQZD010000048.1 coordinate 21,954, forward strand.
CTCTATCCCTTGATCGTGAGCCTTGGCTACAATTGCCTTGGAGAGGGGATGCTCAGACTGTTGCTCAACTGAAGCTGCAATCAGTAATACCATGTTTGCGCTTACCTTGCCAAGGTCATAAACCTTCTGTACAACGGGTAGTCCTTGCGTAATCGTACCAGTTTTATCAAAAGCAAAAGTAGTCAAACGTCCGGCGGTTTCCAGCGCATTACCCCCTTTGAACAAAACGCCCTTACGAGTTGCTGCACCAATGGCGCTAACAATCGAAACAGGAGTAGAAATTACTAAAGCACAGGGGCAGGCTATTACTAACATCACCAATGCCCGGTAAAGCCAGACGTTAAACGATTGAGCAAATGCCAAGGTTGGTATTAAAGCAATGGCGATCGCTGCTAAAATCACTATCGGTGTGTAGACCTGTGCAAACTTATCTACCCACTGCTGCGAGGGTGCGCGGCTTTCTTGAGCTTGTTCCACAAGATTAATAATTTTGGCAACAGTTGTATCGCTAGCAGTATGAGTAACTTTAACTTTTAAAAAGCCTGTCTGATTCAGTGTCCCAGCAAAGACATTATCACCTGGAGCTTTATCTTCTGGAATTGATTCTCCTGTAATTGGAGACTGATCGATGGTGCTTGCGCCAGAAACAACTACACCATCCAACGCCACACGCCCTCCTGGTCGAATTGTCAAAGTTTCACCTAGCTGAATACTTTCGACGGAAACTGTCACCTCCTGACCATTCCGATTGACGGTAGCAGTGGGCGGAGTCAAATCCATCAGGGAGCGAATGGCATTGCGAGTGCGACCAAAGGTGAAAACTTGCAGTGTTGTACCAAAAGTGAACAAAAAGACGACTAGTGCCCCTTCAAACCAGTCCCCTAAAATTACAGCCCCGATTACTGAAATCGTCATCAGCAGATTCATATCGGCGCGGCGCAAGCGCAATTCAAATAAACCAGCCCGTGCGATCGGATAGCCAGTAATTACTATGCCGATACCATAGAAAACCCGTGCTATCCAAATAGGTAGCGCTAGATTTTGAGAAATTAAGCCCAAAACTAAGCCTATACCTGCAAGTATGACACTCTGCCCCCGGCGATTTTCAATCCAGAATCTCCAGCTTGCCAGGTCTGACTTTTGTTTTGGCTTGTTTATTGGCTTTTCGTGTTGGTATTCGTAGTCACGATCGCCTACGGCGGGCGTTTCGCCATCGCAAGAATCAGTATGATGATAGGAACTTGCCTCAACACCCTCCTCAACTGTATAACCCAAACTTTTAATCTGATCATAAATTGCCGTCTCATTTACCAGTTGCGGGTCATAGGATACTTGCAATCGTTCGCTGGCAAAGCTGACCGATGCTTCTTTTACGCCTATTATCTTCTGCACCCCAGCCTCAATTGTCTTGGCACAACTGCCACAATCCATCCCGCCGATTTGTAGTTGTAGCGTTTTCACAGGAGTTACATCGACGTTATGGTGATGACTCTGTTCAACCGTATAACCCAAACTTCTAATTTGGTCATAGATAGTCTTTTCACTCAAGACTTCTGGGTTATAGGAAACCCTGGCTTTGCCTGTCGTAAAGTTTACTTTTACTTCTATAACACCATTTAACTGCTGCAAACCGACTTCAATTGTCTTGGCGCAGCTTCCGCAGTCCATACCATCAATTTGCAAAGTTTGGGTTTTGAGGGAGGGAGTTTGAGTCATGGCATTACAACCAAGGCGAAAAAGTTAACTACCAATATTCTAATACAACAATTGAACATCTATTCAATTGTACAATTGTTTAATTTTAGTTAAAATTGAAAGTGATAACCATTGCCTATACTTAATGCCATGAACAAGCGCCAAAGCGAAGAAGAGTTGGAATTGCTTCAGAATGCAGGCGTACCAAAGTGTGATACCCATTTGGTGCATCTGGATAATGTACGGTCAATTCAAACACAAATCTTGTCTATAGACAAGGCAAAACAAATGGCAGAAGTCTTTGGAATACTTGGAGATCCGAATCGTCTGCGACTGATATCAGCTTTGGCCTCCCAAGAATTATGTGTTTGTGATTTAGCTGCATTGATGAAAATGACGGAATCAGCTGTTTCTCATCAATTGCGATTATTAAAAGCGATGCGTTTAGTCAGTTATCGTCGAGAAGGTAAAAATGTTTATTACAGCTTGGCTGACAATCACATCATCAATTTATATTGCTCTTTGGCAGAACATTTAGATGAATGAGCTGCGGGATGAGAGTAGCGATCACCTCCATTTGGCAAAGTAAAAAATGCCGTGTATGGCAGCCACTTTCACGCCTACTGGCTGGGTTTCAATCTCTAAATTTCTTGAAACCGCTTAGGATGGATCTAGTCGAGAACAATCCCGTGCATCTGTCTTGATATATCTATCAAGGAGAAAGTCAAGCTATGAACTATATTCGCAAAGCTGCTACCGTCTTAGGAATAACAACTAGCGTACTGAGTGGAATACCTGTTGCTGTCCATGCTGCACAAGAAGCACCAACGCGCATCCAACAGATGAATTTTCAGGAATACCATAATCAGGGAGTGCAAAAGCTTGAGCAAGGTAACTTCAACGGCGCAATAGAAGATTTTAGTCGAGTAGTACAGTTAAATCCCCGATACTACGAAGGTTTTTGCCTTAGAGGTTTAGCAAAGTCTCAATTAAAAGACTTTAAAGCAGCCGTTAGCGACTTTGATCAAGCACTGCGACTCAACCCCAACCATACAGATGCTTACAACGGTCGAGGAACTGCTCATGCGGAACTAGGAAGCATTGAAGCGGCTATTACCGACTTTAACCAGGTACTTAGAATTGATCCGAAGTCTGTAGATGCTTACTACAATAGGGGCTTTTTGAATTATAGACAGGGAAATCATAAACTAGCGATTCCTTCGGACAGCTTCGCTAACGCAGATTTTAACCAAGCACTACAAATCAACCCCAACTTAGCTGATGCCTACGGCAACCGAGGACTTGCTGAATATGCTTTAGGCGATCGCAAAAATGCCATTAATGATTTAAAGCAAGCTGCAAGTCTGTTTCAACGGCAAGGAGATACTCTTCGGTATCAGCAAATACAAGCTCTCCTTCAGCAGATTCAGCCCTAAGTAATTCAAATAATTGTCAAACCCAACTTTTCAACAAACCTTACGGAATAGTTGGGTTATTCAATTTTGTTATCGAACTGTTGAGGAAACGATAAGCTGCTTTAGCTCAATTTTTTCAGTTATTACTACCATTTTGTGATTGAAAGACATTATTGATAGTCTGCTGATTTAGCTCATACGCGCCAAAGGGGAACACCCGCTTGTGTTGTCACTTTCTCTATTATTTTTCCCCTGGCGATTGAATTGTCTGACAAATGAGACTTGGGTATGATAACCGAGTTCGACTTTAATAAAAATGAACTTAATTCTGGATAAAATTTAGTTTTTGTGAATAGCGTTACCCTTGGCTATACAATTAACTCTAGATTGGGTACTAATTTTGGCTAGAATATAAACAGTTAAGTCTGTTTAATCGCTAGATAAATCACCGTTGCTTTAGCCCGGTGAGGATGTCAAGACAGGAAGTTTTGAAAGAAGTTCCTAGACGATAACATTTGCGGATCATATCTAAGGCAGAGTATGGTAGGCGCAATCGAAGTGGGTAAAACACGGGGAGATATAGGCAGTAATAAGCCTTTTTCAGGTCATTCCACTTTGAGCAGGCTTCTGGATGCAAAAAATCTGAGATGTCTACGACTAATCCTTTGCCTTGGTGCATCATGACATTACGACCGTGGACATCATGAGGGTGGAGTCCACGACTTTGAGCATAGTCAAGAGCTTTATCGATGTCCTGTATTACTTGTTTGGGAATAGGTAAACCCAAGTACATACAATCATAGAGCGTTGTTCCATAAAGCCGTTTCAAGACTAAAAAGGCATCTTTGGCATAGAAACATTCAGAGAATGCCGGATGAGAACCTAGACGATGGTAAACTTCTACTTCCTCTTCATAGCCTGGCCGTCCTGGAGCATAAATCTTGACTACAAACTCAGGGTGGTTAGGGTGATAGACTACTGCGGCATAATTTCCTTTACCAAGCAGCCGCCAGGGTTCTGGAAGATAGCTAACCTTGATTGGATTCCGAGGATTGACGCTTTCAATTTGTAAGTTAGGCAGTAGTTGCTGATAAATACTTTCAAGCAGCTGCTTTGAAGGCGATTTGTCCATATTGGATAAGTATTTTACACCCAAGAAGAAATTAAACTACTTTATGTCAACTATTACGGTAACAATTGGAATCACGTAAAATCATCAAAACTGACGTTTGCCATCCTGCTGTTGATGGTTTAGCCACAATGCCCAAAAATTCATCCCACGCTTCCCGAAGGAACAGACGTGGGGCAACTTTAAGTTAAAGCTAAAAATTTCATCTCAATTTCATCTTCATTTGGGAGAGTAGGTAAAGTACTTGGTCTTTAAACTTACTTAGCTGCACAGCAAGCAGACATCCCTTAACGCGTTTAAAAATGCTTGATTCTATTGTTAAATGGTCGATCGCTCAACGCTGGATGGTTGTTTTAGCCTCCATCTTGATTAGCTTGTGGGGCTTTCGCGTCCTGACACAAATGCCACTGGATGTATTTCCCAACTTTGCACCACCCCAAGTGGAAATTATGACAGAGGCTCCAGGACTCGCGCCGGAGGAAGTGGAGTCCCTAGTTACCCGACCAATAGAAGAACTTACCCAAGGTTCAACTGTATGAGGTAACAACCTCATATTTTCTAGGGCTGATAATGCCTTACCCTTTACCTGCTCGTTGTTAACTGGTTTCTACCATTTCACTTTCAGGTTGCTACAAATGGGCAGCAAGGGAGCAGGCGGCAAAGGAGGAATGATTTGTAGCTGTAATGCGTGTAAATTGGTATTTAGGAATATTTTTCTATGTTTTTGCCAACTGTTTAGATACCAAATTGTGTTTCAATTACTAACAAGTGATGAGGAGTGAACCCATGAAATCATTAAAATTAGGTTTGGTTGCTTTTACAAGTATAGGATTACTTTTCTTGGGAGCTTGTAATGGTGGAAGCCAAGAAAATAATTCAAATAGTAACACAGAATCTACTACAAATACAGCAGCAAATACCTCAAAAACCGAACCCACTAAATCAGGTGATTCATCCAAAGAACATAATGAGAAAAACCATTCTCATAAACACGATGAATCACAAGAAGGTAAAGAACATTCACATGGTGGTCAAGTTGTTGAATCAGGTCAATATCATTTAGAGTTAGTCACAGAAAAAGAAGATAAAGGAACTCATTTAGATTTTTATTTGAAAAAAGGCGAGAAGCATGAGGTAGTTTCTAATGCTCAAGTGACAGCTGCAATTCAACTACCAGATGGGAAGCAAAAGTCGGTACCTCTTGCGTATAACGCTGATGGTAAACTTTACGAAGCAGAAGTATCAGAACAAGCAACTGGTCAATATCAGGTGAAAATTACTGCGGATGTCGGCGGTGAAAAGCTAAACGGCCGGTTTAATTTTAATCAATAGCAAGTTTGTCTTGCTTGCGGGACAGTTATGTTTCAAATGAGTTTATTTCATCATTTAACTACTGTCCTTAAATTTATAAAAAACGATAATCAACTGATTGTATGTTAATAGGCAAAGTTCAAAACTAGGATAATTCCTGTTATTAAGATAGAAGAGAGATATAGAAATCCTATTTTATTTTTTAAAAGCTGATAGTCATGTCTCACAATCATAGTCACGGACACGATCACGGTGGCAGTAATTACAACCGCGCTTTTGTTATCAGTGTTGCCCTAAACACTGGTTTTGTCATCATCGAAGCAACCTATGGCATTGTTGCTAACTCCCTTGCCTTGATTGCCGATGCGGGTCACAATTTGAGTGATGTTTTGGGTTTACTACTTGCTTGGGGCGCAAGCATCCTCGTCCGTCGTCGCCCGACATCACGTCGCACCTACGGGCTGCGTCGCACCTCAATTTTGGCTGCGCTTTTAAACGCCGCTTTTCTCCTAGTTGTTTCTGGCGGTATTGGCTGGGAAGCAATTCAACGGTTTCGTGAACCTGCTCCAGTAGCAGGAGGAATAGTAATTACAGTAGCAGCTATAGGAATTTTCATTAATACAGTAAGTGCTTTGATGTTCTTCTCGGGGCGTAAAAGTGACTTGAACATCAGAGGCGCATTTTTACATCTAGTTGCAGATGCTGCGGTATCTGTAGGGGTTGTATTAGCTGGTATTGCAATTATTGCTACAGGTTGGCTGTGGTTTGATCCAGGGGTGAGTTTGATTGTTACTGTGGTGATTGTAGCTGGCACTTGGGGACTTTTGCAGGAATCCTTGAATTTGATTACAGATGCTGTACCAGCAGGAATAGAACCTTTAGCTGTCCGTACTTATCTAACCGAACTCCCTGGCGTGGCTCAAGTTCATGACCTACATATTTGGGCAATGAGTACCACAGAAACAGCACTCACTGTTCACCTTGTCATCCCAGCAGGTTATCCTGGTGATACTTTTTTAGCACGGGTAGTGCGTGAGCTTCACGATAATTTCAGCATTGAACACCCAACTATTCAGGTGGAGACAGGCGATCCGAATTATCAATGTCCTTTCGCTCCTGACAACCTAGTTTAAGTCAATTGTTAGGTATTTAGTAACGCATACACTTTTCTACACTTTTAGCTATATCTACTAGTAGGACTTAATTTATGTCTTAAGCGACTCCGCAAAAGCTTTTTTCATTATTCTCGCTACTGATATCTTTGTCGGCTATCACTCTACCTAAGTAGGCGTATATCGAAATACAGCATGAGTTATAGAGATTGATACGAGATTTAAGCGCGATGGCTACGTCAACCGCAGTTCTCCTTCAGCCGTGGCTACCTACCATAACATGAATGAATAACTTTCCAAAACTAGCCAAAATTTCATCTTGATTTCATCGTGGCCTGTCAAACTCATAATGTAAAGGTTCATTCAATAAGCAAAAATATGTAGCTTATTTTACAGACAATTTACTTATAAATTCCAGATGAAGAAAACATTGATTTATATAGGTACAGTGTTTGCTCTTGCCACTACAGCTTTCATTTCCTTTAGCCATGCAAGTGCCAAAGAGACTAATATTGAAAATAATTTGCAATATCCTACTAATAGTTGGCGGCTTGTCAAACATACTTTTCGGTTAAACATCCCTCAAAACAACAACCCTCTTTCCCAACTTATTATTGAAACTCCATCTACTGTAGCAGTGAGTAATAACATTGATGTCTTCGATGCGAATGGTCAAAAAATTAATACTAATATTTCTGTAAATGGCAAACAGATTATTATAGATTTCCCTGAAAAGGTTATTTCTAACACTAAACTCTTAGTTAATTTTAATCAAGTTCAACAACCAGTCACAGGCCCAGCTTCTGTATACCACTTTTCAGCGAAGGTTGTTGGTAGTGAGATAGAGATTCCCGTCGGTACAGCTCAATTCCCTACACTTTAATCCTTAAATTTTGACATTCATCATAAATTTCATCTTGATTTCATTTAGACCTGCCAAACTGATCAATAAGGGTAGTATACCTTTTAGACTTCAAACGGTAAACAAGTTAACGGTAATTTTTCTAACTTCCTTTAATTAACGTGTAACCGTAGACTAACTTTTCATGGAAATTTTTGAAAATGTTGGTATTACCAGGTGTAAAAGTGTGACAACTTAAACCTTTACACCTAATCTTCTTTTTCACATTGTGAAAAGGAAGAAACGTAGAAGGTAGTTAATTTTAGTTTTACCAGATTGTTACGTATTGATTTATCACAGGTTCATTTTGATTTACTGACGTTAATAATTAAGTGAGGAGTAAACATGAAGAAAGTGCTAGTTTACGTTGCTATATCTACTATAGCTGCTGCACTTTTAATTCCTGCCAACTATGCAAGTGCCAATGAAGAAGATGGTAATGTTCCTCATGTCGATGGTAACTATCAATTTCCTCAGACTCGCTGGTCACGTGTTAGACATACTTTGCGAGTACACATTCCCAAAAATAGCAAGAGTGTTTCGCAGTTAAAAATTAAAGTTCCAAATACTATCAGGTGGAGTGATAATACTAATGATGTTGTTATAAACGAAGATAATGGCCGAGAGATTAACACTAATGTTTCTGTAAATGGCAAAACTATACTACTAGCTTTTGCCGAACCAATTGTTCCTAATACTAAGCTAAAGATTGATATCAAGAATGTCAAACAACCATTTCTTGGTAATGGCCCTGTCTACCGTTTATCTGTTAATCTTGTCGGCATTAATGCAGAAATACCTATAGGTGTAGCTAGATTTCGTGTAAATTTTTAAACTTAGCACGATTCAATAAAAAAGTTCCTAACATTTAATTTACAAATAAGTTAAATATTAGGAGCTTTCTTATTTTTTAACCCAATCTTTAAATATTATTAATTATCAATAATTTCAAATCATTACTATATTTTAAATTCTATTTAACATAACAATATTTCACTTTTATTTCATCAATACCTTCCACAATTATAGATATAGAGGTAATTAACTGATAACAAAATAAGGAGAATATTGATGAAAAAACTGATTTACACTGTTGCCTTTACCTTAGTTTTCGCATCTTCAGTTTCTACTGCTTGGGCGAAAAATCCAAATGATGCTAAATTTTCCCATTTAGGAAATAGTACTGCTGTTCCTAATAATGCCCGTACCTTAGATGCTACTCATAAGTTTGATGGCAATTGATTTACCAGAGGGGGTAAGTATTGATAAAGGAATTGAAGTCGAAAATAAATTAGGTCAAAAAATTCCGACAACGGTTTCCATTAACAACAGAAAAGCTACAGTAGCTTTTTCGGAACCAGTAGCCCCTGGTACAAGCATATCAATTCGTATGAAAGGAGTTAATACTCCAGGTTATGAGGAAAATTGGCATTATCCAGTATCTGTCAAAAAGGTTGATATGAAAGAAGAAATTCCACTTGGTTTAGCCCGGATTCAGACTTACGGTGGCTAGGCTAATTAACTGCTGTTAATTTTAGCTGTAGCTGTTAACTAAATTAATCAGTAGTTGTAGGGTGAGATGGTGGATCTTGCTTACCTACATCATCTTGCCGGAATTAGTTATGAAAAAGTCAATTTATGCGGGTGCAGCATTTTTTCTAATAGTTACTTCTTCATTTTCATCTGCTTGGGGAAGCGAAAATAAAGACAATTTCAAAGTCTCTATTGGTAATGGTGTAGCATTTCCTAGCACTGTTGGGTTTCCAGGTGCTGCTCATGATCTGACTTAATATTTCATCTTGATTTCATCATTACCTGTCAGAATAAAAAATAACTCAGTAGACCTCTTTGCAATTAGTTAGATTTGTTAACTTCTCTAACTGAGTATCACTCACACCAATTGAGCAATGGGATGTACTGAGTTTTTCTTATAGATTATCTACTACCAAGACCGTAGCATCTGTTTATAGTCTTAGATAGCTTGCTTGTATACATGATTTAATAACTCAGAATTTCATCCTAATTTCATAAACTTCTGTCAATCTATTTCTAAGGGATAACCCTGTTATTAACTATGCTGATTTCACAGAATTGCCACGAACCTCTAACTTTTCAATTTGATATGCGGGTACTGCTAGTCGAAGATGAGCCAGATTTGGGGGCTGCTATTAAGCGAACGCTGAAGCAGCAAAAGTATTTAGTTGACTGGGTAATGGATGGTAATGAAGCATGGGCATATTTAGAAAATAGTTCGGCACAATATACAGTGGCGATTTTAGATTGGATGCTCCCAGGATTTACTGGTTTAGAATTGTGTAAAAAGCTGCGTTTAAAAGGAAATTCTTTGCCTATCTTGATGCTCACAGCTAGAGATAGCATGGAAGATAAAGTTGCTGGTTTAGATGCGGGTGCTGATGATTACTTGGTGAAGCCTTTTGGAATGGCAGAATTACTGGCAAGGTTGCGGGCATTGCAGCGGCGTTATCCCCACTTACAACCTCAACAACTAACCGTTGGTAACTTTACTCTAGATTACAGCAATAGTACAGTTGTCAGTCAAAATACTACGGGGGAAAAACAGGAAATTTCTTTAACTAATAAGGAATTCCAACTGGTGGAATATTTTATGAAGCACCCCAATCAAATTGTTACCACCGAACAGATTCGCAATCAGCTTTGGGAAGTGAGTGCAGAACCTGCTAGTAATGTGGTAGCAGCGCAAGTACGTTTGTTGCGTCGCAAGCTAGCCTGCTTCGACTGCGCCAACCCGATTGAAACTTTGCACGGTATGGGATATCGTCTGAATCTGACTAATGAATCAAAATAAACTGTTTCGAGGAACTCGTGTTCGTTTAGCTCTGTGGTATGCCCTCGTCATGGGTTCAATTTTAAGCGTTTGTGCTTTCGGTGTCTACAGAGCTGTTTTCCGCGCCCATGTGGTAGCTTTAGACAGTGAAATTGAGTCTGTAGCCGGAACACTGCATGACAGTATTGAATTTAAGCTCAGGCAACCTGGGAGTTTGGAACCCGTTATACAGGAGCTATCCCCAAATATAAATCTATGTAAAATTGGAGCCAGCTGCACTCAACAGCAGTCAGATACTAAACGTCATTTTCTTGGTGTAGTTAATAAAGATCACTACTATGTACGTTTTTTTGATACTTCAGGACGCTTAATTGCTACTGCTGGTAATTATCCAGAAGGACTGTCTAATGTCTTCAGCAATAAAAAATGGTTATTTCTCAAAGACAGCAAAGGCAATGATTACCACCAAATTTCTTTAGTGCTACACACCCCAGATAATGGGGATTGGGGCTATATGCAAGTGGGGCGAAGTCTTGAAGAATTTAATCGTTATCTGGATAGTGTGAAATTAAGTTTAGGTTTGGGATTGCCGATCGCAATGGGTATGGTTGCAGTTGCTAGTTGGTGGTTGGCTGGTTTAGCTATGCAACCAATTTATCAATCTTATCGACAAATTCAACAGTTTACAGCAGATGTTGCACACGAATTGCGAACGCCTTTGGCTGCAACAGGCGCAACGGTGGAATCAGCGCTTTTAATGTCGCAGATGGACGAAGAAGAAACGCGGGACATTCTGCGAACTATCTACCGTCAGAATCAGCGACTTATTACTTTGGTTGTAGATTTATTATTATTGGCTCGTTTAGATAGACAACACCTACCAGTACAACTAGAAGAATGTTGTTTAAATGATATTGTCAGCGATTTAGTCGAGGAATTTGAAGCGATGGCAATTGCGGCAGGTGTAATGCTGCAATCTAGGATAAACGTAAATGAGCCAGTAAATATTGTCGGTGATAGTGACCAGCTTTACCGTTTGGTTTCTAATTTAATTATCAATGCAATTCAGTATACACCCAAATCCGGGGAGGTTACGGTTTGCCTGGGTTGTAGTGACCATCATGCTGTGATTCGGGTTCATGATACGGGTATTGGTATCCCAGAGAAGGAACTGACTCGAATTTACGATCGTTTTTATCGAGTCAGTAGCGATCGCTCCCGTAGCACTGGCGGATCTGGATTAGGATTAGCTATTGTCCAAGCAATTGTTCACTCACACCACGGCAGCATAGATGTGCAAAGTGAATTAGGCAAAGGCAGTACTTTTACTATAAAGTTACCATTCAATGCCCGTCCCATTAATAGTGTTCATTCTATCTCCATCTGGAAGATGTTATATAAGTCATCACGTAAATAGTTAAAGTCGCTTTTCTAGTTTTTGCTGTTAGATTCTTAGTACAATACTACAGACTGTAGTGCAATATTCTCGCTTCTACGAGTAAACAACGCACTACAGGAAAATTGCAATTGCTAACAACGGGTGTTTGACTCAAGGAAGTCCACCAGTACAATGAAAAACTACTCGCTTTGCATGAAGTTCAGAGCAGTACTTGAAAAAGGAAATAAAATGACCACTTTTTGCTAGCATCTTTAACGATTTTTATCTTTGATAGCGATAAAAGCTCATCCCCTTGCCCAGACGCTATAATTTTAGCTGCTATAACCGCTTTTTCATACTCCACACCGTACTTAACTAGTTCTATGCAAAATATCTTTTCTCTCTCTTGCACTGATGTAAAGTAATTAGTGATTATCCAGCTACTAATGTGGTTAAGTATTCACGGTTCTCTGAAATGATTCAACTGTCTGCATTGCAAGGTAACGATTACAATTGAGATTCACTCTTTAATGTATAGTCAAAGGAATCCCATTATCTTTGGGTTTAAATTGAGAATAAACGGAACAGCTTTCAATACCCAATCGGACACGGGTGTATAATTAGCAGCTTCTTCTCCAAAGCTAATAGAAAGCATATCTGTATGAATAATACCTGGATTGAGGGGTATAGCTGCCATACCATTCGGCAATTCTTGTGCCAAAGAACGAGTTATAGCCGTAGCCATATTAGTTAGGACGCTGCTTGCTTGAGAACGGTTTCTATTGCATCACGTAGATTATCGGATTTGGGTAACAACTTACGAACCCTACTTTTGAGCCATGCCCAACACTTTTCAATCCGATTGAGGTCTGGTGAGTAAGGAGGAAGATAAACGACCTGGCATCCTGCGGCTTCAATTAATGAAGCAATGCGGCCACCATGATGAAATGTCGCATTATCTATAATCACCCACTCACCTGGACGCAAGACCGGAATCAAACAAGTTTCTAGCCAGGTCTCAAACACAGTTCGGTTACACGCCCCTTCGACCGTAAATGGTGCAATCAATTGCCCCTCTCGATACCCAGCAATCATATTAATGCGACCTTTCCGCCGACCCGATTTGAGTTCGTAGAAGCGTTCCCCAACTTCAGAGTATCCGTAGCCGTAGTTGTCGCGTTCATCCATGCCAGACTCATCAACGTACACTAGATGCGATGCTTTCGGGTTTTCGAGTTGTGCTAAAAACGCCACTCTTTTGGCTTCATCTCGTTGACTATATCCGTATGTTTTTTTTTTACGCGAATGTCCTATTTTGATTAATGCCCTGGAAATCGTGCGCTGGCTTATCTCTCCTTCCCATAGCTGTGCCATTTCGCTTTGGGTTTTATCCCCATGTTCTTTGACAAAGGTGCGAAACTTATCCCAGTCGCTGATTTTGTTATTCTGCTGCAATGCTTTCCTTGCTTTGGGTTTGACATCACCCGTTTCGGCTTGGCGCTGCAACCACAAGTTGATTGTGTTGCGACTGATATTGAACAGAACGCTTGCCTCACACTTCTTGAGTCCGTCCAATTCAATCGCTTGCATGACTTTTCGCCGGAAATCTTCACTATATGCTTTCGCCATTGAAATTGGGTAGATGCAATGCCAACTCTTCTAGTTTACGTCCTAACCTTGATGGCTATAGCTATA
>DASQZD010000049.1:0-12194 GCA_035638855.1 Nodularia sp. (in: cyanobacteria)
CGAATTGAAAAGTGTTGGGCAACTTTGAAAAGCAGGGTTCGTAAGCTTTTATCCACATTGGATAATTTACGTGATGCAATCGAAATCGTTCTCAAGCAAGCAGCGTCCTAATTTATTTGGCTACGGCTATATATTCAATCATGCGATCGCTTACAAATCTGGTTTAATCACGGGATATACTAAACTCTTGGCAGATATAAATAGGAGAAACAAGTAATTATGCCGAAATACATCATGTGGGGAAGTTACTGTGAAAACGTTCTCGAAAAACGCGCTCCTTATCGTCAAGACCATTTAGACGGCTTAGGAAAACAGAAAGAATCGGGCGTACTGATAACCATTGGTCCCACCAAGGATATTACCAAAGTTTTTGGCATTTACGAAGCTGAAGACGAAGCAACCGTGCGCCAGTTGGTGGAAAATGACCCCTATTGGAAAAATGGCATCTGGACTGAATATTTTATCAAAGAGTGGATTCAAGCCTTTTAAATTAACATCAAAAGTGGTGTAATTTTTGTCTTGAATGCCAAATTAAAATTAGTAAAATTATTTACTTGCTGGGATTTATCCCCAGTTATTAGTAGGCTGAACTATCACCTACTAATAACATTTATTCTAATGAATTTGGTTCAATAAACTGTCGATTTGCTCTCACGAAACAATTTCCTTGAGTTTTTCCTTGATTATTGACTATCTTCACCCGTAGCCAAGGATTACCCTGTGAATCGCGCACAATAGCTTCTTGAGAGTTATTAGCACCTGCATCGGCTGCAATTAGGTGATTTGGTTGAAATTGCTTGATACAGCAGATTGGCTCCAGGGGTGCTACGGCAGTTTAGTTTACCACTACGAATCTTCGTAAACCATGACAATAATACAGCTTTACTACCATCAGGAAATTTGGTAATTGCTCAATTGTAGTCACCTTCACGATTAGCGGTGGGTATCTGGCGTTCTTGGGCTAGGGAAGGTAGAGAAATAATACCAATTAAACTAGCGATCGCGATCGCTGCAACAAGACGAACCATGATTTAAGCTCCCAAAGTCTGAGATGCTATGACCACAAACCAGGGAGCGTCAATTTCGGAAACCAAGGCGTTTTTGTCAAGCCTATTTCCTGTTAACCCTTATAAAACTAGCCTTTTAACGCCTTTCTAAAATTGCGGCGATATGATTTATTAGCAATAACTAAAGCTGGCCATAGCAATGATAAACCAAGCCGATTAGGCAAAGTTTGACTAAAATTAGTTCGTTCAAATCCAGTCCATAACTTCCAAACACCACCTACATAAACCACCACAAGACCAAAAATAATTAACTTAATCATTTTTATTGACTCCCTTAGTAACTGACAGTAGTTAAGTTAAGTGTTATTACACCATTGAGATGAGGCATTACCTACGCTGATCAAAGATGACTAAATTACTCATTACTTCCACACCTGAGTCACCTATAAATACATTCTTTAATTTTAAGGTAAAGGACATTCCTAGATTGCAGCTAGTCAGCTTTTACCAAAATGGAGTATCTATTGCCACAATAGAACATATAACCCAGAAAGAACAATAAAAAAATAAAATATCAAAAAAAATGTTTTTCTCCATGCTTCTTGTTCCTTGTTTCCTGAAAGTTTCTAGGACAAGAGCCTAAGTCAACCGTAGGAAACAAGTGCGCTTGGGGACTACTCAAAGCCAGTTTTTTATGTTGATTGTCTTTGAACATACAGGCTAAAGTGATGAGTAGATTTGCTTGTCTCACAGCAGATGCTTCTTAGGTAAGTTACTCAAATACCAATATCCATAGCAGACTAAAGAAAGAAGATACAACACACTCTCACGGGTCTGTAAGCAGCATAAGCTGCAAATAGCTAAGGAGAATTTATGCGTGCAGTACTGATGGCTGGCGGTTCGGGAACGCGGCTTCGCCCGTTAACTTGTGATCTGCCTAAACCGATGGTTCCTATTCTCAATCGGCCTATTGCTGAACATATCATCAATTTGCTGAAGCGGCATCACATCACAGAAGTGATTGCGACATTGCATTATCTACCTGATGTTCTGCGAGACTACTTTCAAGATGGTAGCGATTTTGGTGTGCAGATGACCTATGCGGTTGAAGAAGACCAACCTCTAGGCACAGCAGGCTGTGTGAAGAATATTGCCGAACTTCTCGATGAAACGTTTTTAGTAATTAGCGGCGATAGTATCACAGATTTTGACCTGACGGCAGCGATCGCCTTTCATAAACAAAAACAAGCTAAAGCCACTTTAGTTTTAACCAAGGTTCCCAACCCCGTAGAATTTGGGGTAGTGATTACTGATGAACAAGGACATATTACGCGCTTTTTAGAAAAACCCTCTAGCAGTGAAATTTTTTCTGATACCGTCAACACTGGTATTTACATTCTCGAACCTGAAGTATTGGATTATCTGCCATCTAACACTGAAAGCGACTTTTCCACAGACTTATTTCCCTTACTGCTCGCAAAAGGTGAAGCTCTGTATGGTTACATTGCCCAAGGTTACTGGTGTGATGTCGGACACTTAGATGCTTATCGTGAAGCTCAGTATGATGCCTTGGATCGGAAAGTCAAACTAGACTTTGCTTATAAAGAAATTTCGCCTAATTTGTGGGTAGGGCAAAATACTTTTATCGCCCCCACCGCAACGATTGAGAGTCCAGCCGTGATTGGTGACAATTGCCGCATTGGGGCGAGAGTCCAGATTGAGGCGGGAACAATTATTGGGGATAATGTCACCATTGGTGCTGATGCTAATCTTAAGCGACCAATTTTGTGGAATGGGTCAATTATTGGAGATGAAGCACATCTGAGCGCCTGCGTAATTTCCCGTGGTACGCGTGTAGATCGTCGCGCTCATGTCTTAGAAGCGGCTGTGGTGGGTTCGCTGTCTACTATCGGCGAAGAAGCACAAATCAGCCCTAATGTGCGGGTTTGGCCGAGTAAAAAGATTGAATCTGGGGCAATTTTAAACATTAATTTGATTTGGGGTAACACTGCTCAAAGAAACTTATTTGGACAACGTGGTGTACAAGGATTAGCAAATATTGACATCACCCCAGAGTTTGCTGTCAAGTTGGGATCTGCTTACGGTTCGACCTTGAAACCTGGTTCTAAAGTCACAGTTTCCCGTGATCAGCGTAACGTTTCTCGCATGGTTACCCGGTCGTTAATTGCTGGTTTGATGTCTGTAGGTATTGATATTCAAAACCTCGATGCGACAGCAATTCCCATAGCGCGGACGGTGATACCCACAATGTTTGTGGCTGGTGGGATTCATGTGCGGGTACACCCAGATCGCCCTGATTATATCCTGATTGAATTTATGGATACGAAGGGGATTAATATCACCAAAGCTCTGGAGAAAAAAATTGAAGGAGCTTATTTTAAGGAAGATATGCGGCGATCGCAAATTCATGAAATTGGCGATGTAGCTTATCCCAGCCAAGTCATGGAACGCTACTGCACAGCCTTTGAGAAGCTGTTAAATGTAGATACTCTCCGCAACAGTCGAGCAAAAGTCGTAATTGACTATGTTTACTCGGTGTCTGGCGCAGTTTTACCGATGATGTTAGACAAATTTGGTGCTGATGCGGTGGTACTGAATGCGAGTGTGAATAAAGCGGCGATGTCAGTAACGGATCGCGAAGCACTGCTGACTCAGTTAGGTCATGTCGTCGAGGCGTTGAAAGCTAATTTTGGTGTGCAAGTATCGGCGAATGGGGAACAGCTGATTTTAGTTGATGAGTCAGGCTTTGCAATTCGGGGGGAAATTCTAACAGCACTGATGGTAGATATGATCTTAACATCTAACCCCAGAGGGACGGTAGTTGTACCTGTTCATGCTTCCAGTGCTGTGGAACAAGTCGCCCGTCGTCATGATGGGAGGGTAATTCGGACTAAAGCCAATCCGACAGCTTTGATGGAGGCTTCTCAAAAAAATCCCAATGTGGTGTTAGGGGGTAGTGGAGAAACTGGTTTTATTTTCCCGCATCTGCATCCGGGATTTGATTCCATGTTCTGCATTGCGAAGTTAATTGAGATGCTGACTATTCAAGAGCGATCGCTTGCTACAGCGCGTTCAGAATTACCCCGTGTAATTCACAAAACTTATACAGTTCGTTGTCCTTGGACTGCTAAAGGAGCGCTGATGCGTTATTTGGTCGAAACACACCCAGCCCAAAACCTAGAGTTAATCGATGGCGTGAAAATCTGTCAACCCTACAATGATAGTTGGCTGTTAGTTTTACCTGATGCTAGTGAACCAATGGTACATTTATTTGCTAACAGTAGCGATCGCGACTGGGTGGATGAAACTTTAAGAAACTACCGCACCCGTGTTCAGACTTTTGTGGAAAGACAACAAGAACAGCAACCCGCCGAAGTGTAAGTATTCAGTTATCAGTGGTCAGTTATCAGTTATCATACTGTTTACTGACTGCTGAACTATGGTAAATTTTTCTGATTTAATTCAAATTATTCAACCATATCTTTTAACTATTTTTATTGTTATACCAATTCTTTATGAGGATGCGCCAATTATAGGAGAAACCGCAAAGCTGGATTCCTATACATACAAAATGTAAAATGCAATAATTGAGAAAAATCTCAGAGTATTTCCGACTACTTGTTTAATTGTTAAACATTGAGCAAATCATTTATGCCAGAAATTATTCTTTACATTGCCACAAGCCTTGACAGTTTTATTGCTACTCCAGATGGAGGCTATGATTGGCTTCCCGCTATTGACTTAGAAGGTAAAGATTATGAATATCAAGAGTTTTTTAATTCGATAGATGCGGTTTTGATTGGTAGCACAACCTATGAGCAAATTCTTCAAAATAACGAAGAGTGGCCCTATGAAAATAAGCCAACTTGGGTTTTCTCACAACGGCAACTAACACCAGCCAATTCTAACGTTAAGATTACATCTAAGTCACCAAAGGATGTGGTGTCTGAGTTGGCAGATCATGAGATTAAACGAGCATGGCTGGTTGGTGGCGCAGCTATTACCGCAGCATTCCGAGAGCAACGATTAATCAGCAAATACATTATTTTTATCTCTCCTATTATTTTGGGTTCAGGTATTTCCTTGTTTTCTCAATCTAACCCAATAGAAACATTAGATTTGGTAGATTCAAAATCACATCCAGGTGGGGTTTTGGAATTAGTTTATGTACCACAAAAAACTCCTAAATAAATGATGTTGAGAATAAATTTAGATTTTGGGCGCAGGTTGATTTTTTATGCATATTTTTCTACTCCCGCCCAAACAAGAAAGATAAATTGTTTAGCGACGTTATGAGAATAATTATTAAGGTTAGGAAAATAAATCAAACAAGAAATGCTGATTTTTGGCGTTTCTGAAACCAAATATGAATTTAAATGTAGAGACGTTCGATGGAACGTCTCTACCGGGGTTTGGACTATATTATTTTAAATCCATTGGTAATCTTGATTTAATTTCTCGGAAATATCGCCAACTCGGTGTGAGGATCAAAAAAATGCAATTTTTCGGGATTTAATGATAACCATAACTGCTCACCAACACGCACTAATCTATCTGGTGGGACTCGTACTTGGAGATAATTATCTGTATGGGTAATTTGAGATTCAGTTTCGGAAATTTGGACTGAAAGGAAAGAATCATTACCCAGATTTTCTACTAAGTCTACTTTTATCGGTAAATTTTTCGTCGCTGGTACACTCAAAATTAAGTGTTCTGGACGAATACCTAAAATAATGGTTTGCTTATCGTATTTTTGCAAAGATTTTTCCCAAGCCTCTGGGAGGGTGAGACGAAAATTATTATGGGTAATTAATAATGGGGCGTGAAATGTGACAGGAATAAAATTCATCGGTGGTGAACCAATAAATTCGGCGACAAAACGGTTAGCCGGGCGGTTGTAAAGTTCTAATGGGGAGGCGACTTGCTGAATTTGACCTTGATTCATAATGGCTATGCGATCGCCCATTGTCATCGCTTCGGTTTGGTCGTGGGTAACGTAAATTGTCGTGGTTCCTAGTTGGCGTTGCAATTTGACAATTTGGGCGCGGGTTTCGGCGCGGAGTTTCGCATCTAAGTTAGAAAGCGGTTCATCCATTAAAAATACTTGGGGATCACGAGCGATCGCTCTTCCTAATGCTACCCGTTGTCTTTGTCCGCCAGATAGCTGTTTGGGTAAGCGATTCAGCAAGGTTTCCATTTGCAATAATTGGGCAACATTTCGCACTTGCTGATCTACTTGTCTTTCTTTGTCAGAAATATAACGTAGTCCTTTAGGTAACTTTTTTGTCACTCCCACCAGCAGATTTGTCGCCCAACCAGGAAGTGAAGAGTCCTGATTTTCCTGATTTTCTAATTCCCGCCGGCGCAGTCCAAAGGCGATGTTGTCATACACCGTCATGTGAGGATAGAGGGCGTAATTTTGAAACACCATTGCAATGTCTCTTTCTTTGGGAGGTAGTTCATTGATTAGGCGATCGCCTACAGTAATATTGCCTCCTGTCATTGCTTCTAACCCAGCAATTAACCGTAGTAAAGTGCTTTTACCACAACCAGAAGGACCCACCAGCACCATAAATTCACCGTCGGCGATCGTCAGATTAATTCGCCGTAAGACATTAATAATTTCTGCTGGTTCCGGGGTGGAATCATTTTTCTTTCGATTACCGGGAGAGGTTTGAGAAACTACACCTTCCCCTTTGCGTTGGGGAAAACTTTTATAGATATTTTCTAAGACAACTTGCGCCACGGCTATTGGGGGTAACGGTATGTAATGAATGGCTGACTCCGCAAAGCGGAAGATTTAGCGCCCATGATATATGTTACCTGCGACAACGAAAAGTGAAAAAAATAGCTGTTATCAAAAAAAGCAAACTACCCTAGATTTATAGCAGTATCAGCAGGTGTTGTCATGACTACCGATGTAACTGAAAATCCTGCCCATGAAATTGTAGACGTAACAACCACAGATTGTTGTATTGTCGGTGGAGGCCCAGCCGGGGCTGTTTTGGCTCTACTTTTAGCACGTTTTGGCGTTTCTGTCATCCTCTTAGAAGCGCATAAAGATTTTGACCGCGACTTTCGGGGGGACACGATTCACCCCTCGGTAATGGAAATTATGGAAGAATTGGAGTTAAGCGATCGCTTGCTACAACTACCTCATGCAAAAATGCATAGATTGAGAATTCGCACTCCTGAAGACACAATCACTTTAGCGGATTTTAGCCACCTAAAAACTCATTACCCCTACATCACAATGATGCCGCAGGTAAAATTCCTGGAGTTTATCACCCAAGAAGCCGAAAAATATCTGAATTTTCACTTAGTCATGGGTGCGAATGTGCAGGAATTAATTGAGGAAAATGGCGTAATTCAAGGTGTCCGCTATCGGCGTGGCGGTTGGCGTGAAGTGCGGGCAGTACTGACAGTAGGTGCAGATGGTCGCCACTCACGCTTAAGACAACAGGGTAATTTTGAGTCAATTCAAACTTCGCCACCAATGGATGTCCTCTGGTTCCGTTTACCCCATCACCCAGAAGATCCAGAGGGAGGCATAGGAAACGTTGCTCAAGGTCGAATCGTAGCTATGCTTGATCGTGGAGAACAATGGCAACTTGCCTATGTGATTCCTAAAGGCGGATATCAGCAGATTCGGGCGGCTGGCTTGGAGGAATTTAAAAAATCTGTCGTCGAAGTTGTGCCAAGTTTAAGCACGCGCATAGAACATTTACAAGATTGGTCACAGGTATGCTTTCTCTGTGTGGAATCTAGCCGCGTTAAACGCTGGTATCGTGCGGGATTGTTACTTATAGGTGATGCTGCCCATATTATGTCTCCAGTGGGGGGAGTGGGTATTAACTATGCAATTCAGGATGCTGTAGTAGCTGCTAATATACTCAGTCAACCACTGAAAAACAAACACATAGAATTGCGTGATTTAGCCGAAGTGCAGCGCCAACGGGAATTACCCACACGCATGATTCAAGCATTTCAAACCTTGATTCAGAAACGAGTCTTAGCCCCCATTCTCAACTCAAAGCAGACCTTTAAACCTCCTGTTTGGTTAAGGTTGCCCATTTTACGCGATTTTCCGGGACGGTTGATTGGCTTGGGGATTTTTCCAGTCCACGTCCAAACTTAATTGGCAGTATTTTTTCGGCTTTGTAATGGTATAATTGTACTACTCATGCAGAATCCAATACTCGTTATAGTCAGGCGAAAGTATCGAATAGTATCCGAAATGCTGTTCAAAGCGATCGCTTGGCTTTTATGCTAAAAAAGACACTACAAGTGTGTGTCAGGAATTTATTTAGGCAAATTAAATATATTTCCGTAATAAAAACCCTATTTCTTTGTCAGCAACTTTTACATTTAGGAGGATTTCATGAATAGCTGCGTTTTAATGGCAGAAATCATTCAAGAACCGCAATTACGCTATACAGCCGATAACTTAGCCATCACAGAAATGCTGGTGCAGTTTCCTAATTCTCAGCGCACAGAAGACCAGTTAGTTACCTTAAAAGTAGTCGGCTGGGGTAATATGGCTACAGAAATTCAGCAAAATTATCATCAAGGCGATCGCATCATCTTAGTAGGGCGCTTAGGAATGCACACTGTCGAGCGTCAAGAAGGTTTTAAAGAAAAACGTGCTGAATTGGTAGTACAACAAATTCAATCTTTAGGAAGTGGTTTGGGTTCATCACCATCAGTAACCTCCACAGCCCCACAACCAACATCCGCAGTAGTTTCATCATCACAGAATGAAGTTGCTGCTACACGTCCAGTAACCGCCCCGGCTACAACTCCCGTTAGCGTTGCGCCTGCGCCGACAAACTTCGTACCCACATCCCCACCCCAAAATTTTGAGCGCACCACTTATCCCCCAGTGAAAGAGCAAGAACCAGACCCAGATGATATTCCGTTCTAAACTGGGGATTGGGGACTGGAGACTGGGATTGTGAAGGTTCTTCCCCCTACTTCTGATGGAGACTGGGGAGACAAACAGGGGAAACAGGAAGTGCGAACGCTGATCATTGATAACTACGACTCTTATACATTTAATCTCTATCAGATGATCGCCCAAGTCAATGGAGAACTTCCCCTAGTAATTCGCAATGATCAAATTGAGTGGGACGACTTAACGAAACTGAAATTCGACAATGTTGTAATTTCTCCCGGTCCCGGTCGCCCAGAAAATGTCAAAGACTTTGGTATCTGCCGAGAAGTGATTGAAAATGTAGATATACCACTACTTGGCGTTTGTCTCGGTCATCAAGGACTTGCTCATGTATATGGCGGGACAGTAATTCATGCGCCGGAAATTAGGCACGGGCGATTGAGTAAAATCAATCACAATGGCTCTGAACTATTTAAGGGGATTCCTCCTAGCTTTTCTGTTGTCCGCTACCACTCCTTGATGGTTGCAGAAGAGTTACCCAGTTGTTTGGAAACAGTAGCTTGGACTGAAGAAGGGCTGATCATGGCGCTGCGTCATCGACATTTACCATTTTGGGGTGTGCAGTTTCATCCAGAATCAATCTGTACTGAATACGGGTGGAACCTTTTAGAAAATTTCCGCGATATCACTGAGCAATTTTCAGGACTGGGGACTGGGAAAAAAACTTCCTTTCAGCTCACCTTTGACTACGCTGAAGGTAAGCCTGCTCCTGCTTCTCATTCCCAGTACCAAGTTTGCAGTAAAAAACTTGATATTTATCGAGATCCAGAACAGGTATTTGTTCATTTGTTTGGGGAAGATAATCACGCCTTTTGGCTGGATAGCAGCTTAGTTGAACCTGGTCTTTCTCGTTTTTCCTTTATGGGAGGAAGTGGTGGTTTAAATAGCTTGTTGGTTGAATACCGTACCCAAACTCAAGAAATAACTATTACTCAGTCAGGTACGGTTACACGCTGCACAGACAGTATTTTTGATTATCTCAAACATGAAATTAATCGCCGTCAGTGTAAATCTGATCATCTACCTTTTGACTTCAATTGTGGGTTTGTTGGCTACTTCGGTTATGAACTCAAGGCAGAATGTGGATCTGAGCTAGTGCATCCTGCGTCGCTTCCCGATGCGATGTTTCTCTTAGCTGATCAAATGATTGTCTTTGACCACCAAGAACAGAATATATATTTGGTCTGTCTGACCAAAAACCAGCAGACGACACACGCACACGCTTGGTTTGAGTCAACAGAAAAACAACTTCGTACACTAGCTCCAAGAATGCCGATTGTGGCGATGGGTAGCAAAGATCCGATCATTTTCAACCTCAGTCGCTCTCACCAAACTTATATAGAGGATATTCAAAAGTGTCTAAGTGAAATCAAGGAAGGCGAGAGTTACCAAATTTGTTTGACTAATAAACTTTATACAGATGCTACTCCTGATCCACTGAAATTTTATCGCACCTTACGCCGAGTTAATCCAGCCCCATACGCAGCATTTTTGCGCTGTGGTGATGTTGCGATCGCTTGTTCATCCCCAGAAAGGTTTTTACGAATTGACCGCACAGGATGGGTAGAAACCAAGCCGATCAAAGGTACTTCCAGACGTGGAGAGACTCCCGCAGAAGATCAAATACTGCGTGAACAATTACGTAAAAGCGAAAAAGACCGAGCTGAAAACTTGATGATTGTGGATTTGTTACGCAACGATTTAGGTTTAATCTGTGAAGTAGGTAGTATTCACGTTCCGAAGTTGATGGATGTGGAAACTTATGCCACAGTGCATCAACTTGTCAGTACAATTCGGGGTTGTTTGCGCTCAGATATGGCAGCTACGGACTGCATTAAAAACGCTTTTCCCGGTGGCTCAATGACAGGCGCGCCGAAAATCAGAACCATGAAAATAATTGATCATCTAGAGCAAGAAGCCCGTGGAGTTTATTCAGGGGCGATTGGGTTTTTGGCGCTTAATGGTGCAGCAGACTTGAATATTGTGATTCGGACTGCACTTTTGACTCCCAATGGAACCTCTATTGGTATCGGAGGTGGTATTGTGGCTTTATCCGATGCTGAAGCGGAATTTGAGGAAGCTGTTCTTAAAGCTAAGGCGTTAATTCAGGCTTTTTCTGCAAATGATCAGCAGTAATACATCAAGTCCATTTGACTAGTTATAGCGTTTCTTAGTCTGGTGAGGTACGGATTCATCTGTGTTTATCTGTGGTCGAATACTTCTTGTATTACTTATTGACATTCTGTTATAGCCGTAGCCAAATAAATTAGGACGCTGCTTGCTTGAGAACGATTTCGATTGCATCACGTAAATTATCCAATGTGGATAAAAGCTTACGAACCCTGCTTTTCAAAGTTGCCCAACACTTTTCAATTCGATTGAGATCAGGTGAATAAGGCGGTAGGTAAACTAACTGACACCCTGCATCTTCAATTAATTGAGCAATCCGACCGCCACGATGAAAGGTAGCATTATCGATAATCACCCACTCACCGGGTCGTAGCATCGGAATCAAGCAAGTTTCTAACCAGGTCTCAAACACAATACGGTTACAAGCCCCCTCAATCGTAAATGGCGCAATTATTTGCCCATCTCGATAGCCAGCAATCATATTAATGCGACCCTTGCGACAACCTGATTTGAGGTCGTAAAAGCGTTCTCCAGCAGGAGAGTATCCGTAACCGTAATTATCGCGTTCATCCATGCCAGACTCATCAACATATACTAGGTGAGGCGCTTTAGGGTTCTCCAGTTGCGTTAAAAATGCTGCCCGCTTGGCTTCATCTCGTTGACTATATCCGTATGTTTTTTTTTACGAGTATGTCCTATCTTTTGCAATGCCCTGGAAATTGTGCGTTGGCTAATCTGTCCGTCCCATAGCTGTGCCATTTCACTTTGGGTTTTATCCCCTTGCTCTTTGACAAAGCTGCGAAACTTCTCCCAGTCCCTGATTTTGCAATTCTGCGGCGATGCTTTCCTCTGTTTCGGTTTGACATCTCCCGTTTCGGCTTTGCGCTGACACCACAAGTTAATTGTGTTGCGACTAATATTGAACACAAGGCTTGCCTCACGCTTCTTGAGACCGTCCAACTCTATCGCTTGCATTACCTTTTGCCGGAAATCATCACTATAGGGTTTAGCCACTTAAATAGGATAGATGCTATGTGGGAACTCTTATAGTTTACGTCCTAATTTTGATGGCTATAGCTATA